>NZ_JCALEB010000002.1:0-872193 GCF_059813155.1 Mycobacterium sp. NGS19 | reverse complement strand
CGCCGTCCCAATATCGTGTTCCCTCAGTGCCTCCTGGATCGGGATACCACCCTGGAGGGGGATTAACAATGTTTGACATAGCAGTTCCTCAGGCCATCTGGGCGAGTAGGCGCAGCCGGACGGCGTCCTGACCGATTTCAGCCTATGGCATGCCCGCGTACCACCCCGGTAGCAAACTTGTGCAGGCCTAGGGGATTCGTTATCTCCCGTGTCGCGAAGATCGGCAAACTCACCCTGCGCCACGCCAGTCGCCTACACCACCTCGGCATCGGCCGCACCCACGCCGGCACCAAAGTCCTCATCATCGTCACAGCCACCACCGTCAGCGTCGTGGCCACCGCCCCACCGACTCATCGCCAGCCACCACATCGACCCCGACCACAACTACTGGCGCAACCAACAAAAAAGCCCCGGCCGCTGGCCAGGACCCGTAACCGATCACGCGACTCATGTGTAAACCATGACCCGACTCATCACACATGTGGAGCTGATGCGGCGTTACTCGAACCTTGACAGTATGGCAAAAATCGTTCATATGCTGCGTGAATCCGGTGCGCTAACCCCTGACGGGCATGTCCAGGCACCGAGTTCCACTCGTGTTGAGGTTGATCCGCCCGAGCCGTTCAAACTCACCCAACGGCTCAAGCCGGACGTCATAGACCAAATCATTGCCTGCTACCAAGCAGGAGAACCCTCGACCTCCATCGCCACCAGCTTCAACATCAGCAAGGGCAGCGTCATTCGGCTTGTTCGCAATGCCGGCGTGGCAATCCGCAAGCAAGGGCTCACTCAGGAGCAGGTCGAGGAGGCCATCAAGCTATACGTGGACGGCAAGTCATTGGCGTGGATCCGAAAGCACCTCGGTGTCGACCACGGCACGGTATGGCGCCAGCTGCGCAAGCGTGGTGTGAAGATGTCGTAGCCCTCGCTGGCGAGGTGGCGAGCGAAGGCCGCTCCGATGCCGGCAGATGCTCCTGTGATCAGGGCAGCGCGTCGGGTCGTGTTCATGGGTGGGTGTTCCTCACTGGTAGGCGTCGGCCACCATGGCCGACGGATCGGGGGTGCGCGTGTAGTGCGCTGCGGGGGTGGGGTGTCTGTGGGGTGGGAGGCCGCCTGGCGTTGGCTCACACCACCACTGGGACGTGGCGATTTATGAAGTCGATCTGGTCGGTGACGATCCGGTCGAAGTGCGGATCCAGGTACGGCTCGAAATGCGTGCAGTCATAGGAGCGGACTTCACCGTGTGGGATACGCGCCACAGTCTTCTGGGCCTTGGCGTAGGGAGTGACGTCGTCCTTCGTGGCGAGTTGAACCAACGTCGGCGCGATGATCTTGGCGGCATGTCGTCCGGGTGAATACAGCGGCACGCGCAGGGCGATGCGGGCGGCGACGTCGTTTTCGGCGAGAAGTTGCTCGCGCTTGTGCTCGGCCGCTTCGCCCCCGGCCATCTCCTCGACGAGTTCATAGGCGCCGGGTGAGGTCATCATGGCGACCTCGCCGGGCCTGCCGATGGACTTCACTCGGTAGGGTGCCCGCCCGAGCCATGCGCCGACCTGATCGCGCAGTCCTGCGGCGATGAGGCGTGCGACCAATTTGGGGGATTGAGAGAACGCTGATGCGGGTCCGGTGACGTGGGGCACCTGGACGATGGCGGCCGCGAGATCGTGGTCGCGGGCGGCCAAGTTGAGAACGTGGCCACCGCCGAAGGAGGAACCCCAAGCCACCACCCGGGTGGTGTCGACGTTGTCCAGGCTGCGGGCGAAGGCGATGGCGGCCCGCCAGTCAGCCTGCTGTTTGGCGATGTCAAGGATGCGGCGGGGTTGTCCCTCGCTGGCACCCCAGTGCCGGTAGTCGAACACCAGGGCGGCGTAGCCGGCTTGGGCGAATCGTACGGCGTAGGCGTCCAGGCGCAGCTCGCGGAACGCGGCAAACCCGTGCGCCAGCACCACGATGGGCGGATTCTCGACGCCCTCGGGCTGATAGAGCCACGCCGCGCAGGAGGCGCCCTCGGACGCAAACGTGACGTCGTGTCGGACGTAGCTAAGCGGCTGGTTCATGGTGCTGGCCTCCATCGGCTATCTTGAATGCTGTTCAACAAAACGTAATATCTTCTTGAACGCCATTCAACAGAATGTGACGTAGACGGCAATCAGGAGGACGTGATGGCGCGGAACAAGCGCCCGCAAGCCGCCGACGAGAAGCGTGCAGAAATCGTCGCAGCAGCGAGGCGGCTGTTCATAGATGCCGGCTATGACGCCACCCCGATGAGCCGCCTGGCCAAGGAAGCCGGGGTGGCACCCAACACCATCTACTGGTACTTCGGGGATAAGGACGACGTTCTGATCGCTGTGCTCGAGAGCGTCATGGCCGACGTCTGGCCGCAGTATGAACAAGTTGCGACCGAACCGATCCCCGTCCGACTGCTGTGGGTGGTTCGCCAGTTACACCAGATGAGCCACCTAGTGACGACGGTGCACGCCCGCGTCGAACATTCCGCCGCCATAGCCGAGTGGCATCACAACTTCCATCTGATCACCGGCGCCCTGGCCCGTTACGAATTGGAGACTGCCGGAGTCTCAACTTCGACTGTGGAAGCCGAAGTGATGATCGGAATCTTCACCATCGAAGGACTCCTCATGCACGACCAGAACGAAAACGAGCAACGCGCCATCTGCAACGCCCTTGCTTCACGCTGGACTTTGACCCAGCCGCACCCGTCCTGAGCAGGGAAGTTGACGAGCGGTCTGCTGCCTGGGCTGCCCAGGTTGATGTCGGCTGACTCGTTCGCATCGAGTAGGTCATCACATGTTGGATCGCGTCATGCGAGCGGCACCAGCTGAATCCTTGAGAGGGTAAGCGATTCGCCGACTTCGCAGGGTTAGAGTAAGGACACTTAGGTGTCGAGAAAGTGGAGCCTAGGGGATTCGAACCCCTGACTTCTGCCTTGCAAAGGCAGCGCTCTACCAACTGAGCTAAGGCCCCTCGGGGTGGGTCGGCAGGGTGTGCCAGACCTCGGCGGCCCGCCGCGATCGCGCCCAGATCACCAGCGCCGCCAGCGCGGCGAGCACCACAACCCATCTCATTTTCGTGGGGCTAGGAGGACTCGAACCTCCGACCTCTTCGTTATCAGCGAAGCGCTCTAACCGCCTGAGCTATAGCCCCGAACGACCGCCGAGATTACCGCAACGGCGCCTGCCTCTGTTAATCGCGATCGGCGAGCGTCACCTCGACTCCGCCGACCAGATCGGTGGTGAGGTTGTAGATGAACGCGCCGACGGTGGCCAGCGCCGTCAACAGGACGATGTTGACCAGGCCGATCAGCGCCGCGCTGCCGAAGATGGTGCCGCTGGACACCAGCTCGCTGTTGGAAGTGTTGTTCAGCAGGTCGCCGACGTTGCTGTTGAGCTTGGCCCACACGCCCATGCCGCCGAGCACCAGGTACAGGAACGCGACGGCGATCATCCACGCGAAGAACAGCGCCACCGACAGCACCAGCGACACCTTCAGCACGCTCCACGGGTCGACGCGGCGGATCTGCATGCTGGCCCGTACCGGACCGCTGGTACGGGTGCCCACCTGCACACGGGGACGCGGCGGAGCTGCGGGCTCGCCCTGCCTCTCGGTTGCGGGCGCCGGCCGCGGCGGACGCGGCGGGACCGGGCCGGAGAGATCCGGGAGCTCGCTGCGCACGTTCTCCGCGCGCGTCGGCACCTCTGTGCGGGCAGGTGCGGGGACCTCCGCTTCCGCGGGCGGCGCACCGGCCGGCGATCCCGAGATGAAGCGGTTGATCCGCTCCTCGATGCCGGCCGGTTCGTGGGGGCCGGACGCCTCGGGACGCCGCGGCGGCTGCTGCGGCGGGCGGGCCGTGGCCGCAGAGCGCTGCCAGGGGCGCGGGCCGTCGCCGTTGCCCGGCTCGTTCGGTGAGCTCACCTACCGCTCCTTACGTGGTCGAGTCCGGTCGGGCCTATTGCTCGTCGCGCAAGCGCTCGTCGGCCTGGGCACTGTCAGTTTCCTCGGCGTTGCGTGCGATGGCTACCAGTGTGTCGCCCTCGCCCAGGTTCATCAATCGAACCCCCTTGGTCTGCCGGCCGGCCTTGCGGACCTGCCGTGCGGCGGTGCGGATCACGCCGCCGCCCGAAGTGATCGCGTACAACTCGGTGTCGTCGTCGACCACCAATGCGCCCACCAGCGTGCCACGCCGTTTGTCGTATTGGATGGTCAGCACCCCTTTACCGCCGCGGCCCTGGACGGGGTACTCGTCGATGGCCGTGCGCTTCGCGTAGCCGCCGGACGTGGCGACCAGCAGATAGGTGCCCTCGCGCACGACGTTCAGCGACAACAGCGCGTCGTCGGTGTTGAACCGCATGCCCTGCACGCCCGAGGTGGCGCGGCCCATGGGGCGCAGCGCCTCGTCGCTGGCGGTGAACCGGATCGACTGGCCCTTCGCGGACACCAGCAATAGGTCGTCGTCGCCGGAACACAACACCGCGCCGACGAGCTCGTCGCCGTCACGCAGGTTGATCGCGACGATGCCGCCGGATCGGTTCGAGTCGAAATCGCTGAGGCGCGACTTCTTCACCAGCCCGTTGCGGGTGGCCAGCACCAAATACGGAGCGTCGTCGTACGACTTGATCTGGATCACCTGCGCGATGCGTTCGTCGGGCTGGAACGCCAGCAGGTTGGCGACGTGCTGGCCACGCGCGGTGCGGGAGGCCTCGGGCAGGTCGTAGGCCTTTGCGCGATAGACCCGGCCTTGGGTGGTGAAGAACAGGATCCAGTCGTGAGTGGAGCAGACGAAGAAGTGGTTGACAATGTCGTCTTGCTTGAGCCCGGCGCCCTGCACGCCCTTGCCGCCGCGCTTCTGACTGCGGTACAGGTCGGTCTTGGTGCGTTTGGCGTAGCCGGTTTCGGTGATCGTGACGACGACGTCCTCGCGCGCGATCAGGTCTTCGTCGGACACGTCGCCGTCGGCGGCGATGATCCGGGTGCGCCGGTCATCGCCGTGCTTGTCGGCGATCTCTTTGAGTTCGTCTTTGACGATCCCGCGCTGGCGTTCCGGCTTGGCGAGAATGTCTTCCAGGTCGGCGATCTCGGCCTCGATCTTGGCCAAGTCGTCGACGATGCGCTGACGCTCCAGGGCGGCCAGCCGGCGCAGCTGCATGTCGAGAATCGCCTGGGCCTGGATCTCGTCGATGTCGAGGAGCTCGATCAGGCCTTGGCGGGCCTCGTCGACGGTTTGCGATCCCCGGATCAACGCGATCACCTCGTCGAGCGCGTCGAGCGCCTTGACCAGGCCGCGCAGGATGTGCGCGCGTTCGTTGGCTTTTCGCAGCCGGTAGCGGGTGCGGCGGATGATGACGTCGAGCTGATGGTCCACATACAGCCGGATCATCTGGTCGAGCCGCAGGGTGCGCGGCACGCCGTCGACGATGGCGAGCATGTTCGCGCCGAAGCTGGTCTGTAGTTGGGTGTGCTTGTACAGGTTGTTCAGCACGACCTTGGCCACCGCGTCGCGCTTGAGCTCGACGACGATGCGGATGCCGACCCGATCACTGCCCTGGTCTTCGATATTCGCTATGCCGGAGAGCTTTCCGTCGCGAACCTGCTCGGCGATGGACGTGATGAAGTTGTCGTGGTTGACCTGATAGGGCAGCTCGGTGATCACCAGCGAGGTGCGGCCGCGCGAGTCCTCTTCGATCTCGGCAACACCGCGCATGCGGATGGACCCGCGCCCGGTGGTGTATGCGTCGGTGATCCCTTGTGTGCCGACGATCAAGCCCGCTGTGGGGAAGTCAGGTCCCTTGACGTACTTCATCACCGCCTTGAGGGTGGTCTCCTCGTCGGCGTCGTAGTTGTCCAGGCACCAGAACACCGCGTCGGCCAGCTCGCGCAGATTGTGCGGCGGGATGTTGGTGGCCATGCCGACCGCGATGCCGCCGGAGCCGTTGGCGAGCAGGTTGGGGAACCGGCTCGGCAGGACGGTCGGCTCCTGCACGCGACCGTCGTAGTTCGGGATGAAATCGACTGTCTCCTCGTCGATTTCACGCAGCATCTCCATCGCCAGGGGAGTGAGCCGCGCTTCGGTGTTGTGGCTGACGAACCCGTTGGTGACGAACGCGTGGTCGTCTGTATCGATGCGCAGGCTGTAGACCGGTTGTACGCCGGCGTCGGTCACCGAAGCGACGCGCGCGTAGTAGTACGGCGAGCCCACGTGCGGAAAACACACTTGTTGCTGCGATGTCGGGGATTTTTTGCCAACAACTGTGTTCTCGGCCAGCATCACCACCACGTCGCCGGCCCGGATTTTCTCGATGAGCTTCCATTCGTGCTTGCCCCCGACCACGCACAACAGCGGGTGGTTGGGCGTGCCGGTGACTTCGAAGCCTTCGACCGTACGCACGGTGTAGGTCTGGTGATCGCCGGAGTGAAACAGCCGGTCGGCGAGCACCGGTTCGCCGTGGCGGCCAACGACTTTCAGCTCGATGATGTTGTCCGAGTTCGGCCTCGCCCCGGGCACCACGTCGCGAATGCGAACGGAATCACCATCCGGCAAAGCCACCAACGCATCACCGGTGACGCAATACCTCATCGCCGCCGGTGGGTCGTTGCCCGGCGAACCGAAGTTGCCCTGACCGTCGACAAGCGGGTAACGCAGCGACCACGGCTGCGCCATGCGTACCAAGGTGTCGTAGATCGACGCGTCACCGTGAGGGTGGTAGTTACCCATCGTTTCGGCAACGGAGCGTGCGGATTTCGCGTGCGAGCGATCCGGACGGAACCCGGAGTCGAACATCGCGTAGAGGACCCGGCGGTGCACCGGCTTGAGGCCGTCGCGCACTTCCGGCAGGGCACGCCCGACGATTACGCTCATCGCGTAGTCGATGTAGCTGCGCTGCATCTCCTGCTGGATGTCGACCGGTTCGACCCGGTCGGCGGACTCGTCTGGCGGCAGCGTGGTGTCAGTCATGAGTTCCTTTGTGGACTAAACGTCGAGGAAGCGAACGTCTTTGGCATTGCGGGTGATGAATGAGCGCCGCGCTTCGACGTCCTCGCCCATCAGAATCGAGAACAGCTCGTCGGCCGCGGCCGCGTCGTCCAAAGTGACCTGTCGCAGCACCCGCACCGACGGGTCCATCGTGGTCTCCCACAATTCCTTGGCGTCCATCTCGCCGAGACCCTTGTAGCGTTGGATGCCGTCGTCCTTGTTGATCTTCTTGCCGGCCTTCAGACCGGCTTCGAGCAACCCGTCGCGTTCCCGATCGGAGTACGCGAACTCCGGCTCGGCGCGCTGCCACTTGAGCTTGTACAGCGGCGGCTGGGCCAAGAACACGTGCCCGTTTTCGATCAGCGGCCGCATGAACCGGAACAACAGCGTCAGCAGCAGTGTCGAGATGTGCTGGCCGTCGACGTCGGCGTCGGCCATCAGCACGATCTTGTGGTAGCGCAGCTTGGAGATGTCGAACTCGTCGTGGATGCCGGTGCCCAGCGCAGTGATGATCGCCTGCACCTCGGTGTTTTTCAGCACGCGGTCGATGCGCGCCTTCTCGACGTTGATGATCTTGCCCCGCAGCGGCAGGATCGCCTGGAACATCGAGTCGCGTCCGCTCTTGGCCGAACCACCCGCCGAATCGCCCTCCACCACATACAGTTCCGACTTGCGCGGATCAGTGGAGCGGCAATCGGCGAGCTTGCCGGGCAGCCCACCGATGTCGGTGGCGCTCTTGCGCCGCACCAGTTCGCGGGCCTTGCGTGCTGCGATGCGCGCCTGGGCTGACGAAACCGCCTTGTTCACAACGACTTTCGCGTCGGCAGGATTCGCCTCGAACCAGTGGGTGAGTTGCTCGTTGCAGACGCGCTGGACGAACGACTTCACCTCGGTGTTGCCGAGCTTGGTTTTGGTCTGGCCTTCGAACTGCGGCTCGGCGACCTTGACCGAGATCACCGCGGCCAGGCCTTCGCGGATGTCGTCGCCGGTGAGGTTGGGGTCCTTGTCTTTCAACAACTTCCGGTCTTTGGCGTACTTGTTGACCACCGACGTCAACGCGGCCCGGAACCCTTCCTCGTGAGTGCCGCCCTCGTGGGTGTTGATGGTGTTGGCGAAGGTGTGCACCGACTCGGAATAGCCGGCGTTCCACTGC
Source organism: Mycobacterium sp. NGS19 (assembly GCF_059813155.1). Taxonomy (NCBI): domain Bacteria; kingdom Bacillati; phylum Actinomycetota; class Actinomycetes; order Mycobacteriales; family Mycobacteriaceae; genus Mycobacterium; species Mycobacterium sp. NGS19. Next base: position 864,055 of record NZ_JCALEB010000002.1, on the reverse strand, counting down.
ATCGCGACCTCGACCTCGTGACCCGGACCCTTGCCGGAGAAGTCGACGACGCTGTTGTGAATCGGCTGTTTGGTGCGGTTGATGTGCTTGACGAAGTCGACCAGGCCGCCGGGGTAGTGGAACTCCCGCCGCTTGACCTTGTGGGCGGTGGCTTCGGCTGCTTGTTCCTCGGCGGTCTTCGGCGCCTCGGCGGTGTCGCTGACGACCTCGTCGACCACTTCCACTTCCGACACCCGCTCGTCGGTGAGGGTGATGGTCAGCCCCTTGTTGAGGAACGCCATCTCCTGCAGCCGCCGCGCGACGGTCTCGAAGTCGTATTCGGTGGTTTCGAAGATGTCCGGGTCGGCCCAGAACCGCACCGTGGTGCCGGTCTTCTTGGTCTTCTCGCCCTGCTTGAGGGTGCCGGGCACCGAGTGGTCGTAGGACTGGAACCACTCATAGCCGTCCCGTGAGATGTCGACTTCGAGCCGGGTGGACAGCGCGTTCACCACGGAGACGCCGACGCCGTGCAGCCCGCCGGACACCGCGTAGGCGCCGTCTTCACCGCCGAACTTGCCGCCGGCGTGCAGCTGGGTCATCACCACGTCCACGGTCGGCGCGCCACTGGCGTGCATCTCGACCGGGATACCGCGACCGTCGTCGGTGACTTCGACGCCGCCGTCGGCAAGCAGCCGCACGTCGACGCGGCTGGCGTAGCCGGCCATCGCCTCGTCGACCGCGTTGTCGACCACCTCCCAGATCAGGTGATGCAAACCGCGCTCACCGGTGGAGCCGATATACATGCCGGGCCGCTTGCGAACCGCCTCCAGCCCCTCGAGGATGGTGATGGATGAGGCGCCGTACTCCGTTTGTGCTTTCTTCTTCTGGGCAGCCACGGTCGGACAGGTCTCCTTGGGGTTCGCATGCGAGCGGTTCGGTCACCGCGAGCGGGGTCTTCGCCCAGTCTACCGGTAACTGCCGCCAGCACCGATTCTGAAGCGGTGTTTCTACACAGCTAAAAACGCCGTGTACGAGATTTCGCGACCAGCGGCGCGTCCTGACGCTTGCGGCTTTTCTTTTCGCGGTTCAAGCGGCTCTCAGCGATGCTTATCCGTAGGTGTCGCGCGGTCCACGCCCCGCCACCCGCAGCGGTCCTTTTCGCCACGACGGTGCCACCGGTCCGGTGATCTTCAGCGACGTCACGACGCCGTCGCCGACCGCGGCGGCGATCTTCGCGAGCAATTGGGCCTGCATCATGCGCAGCTGTGTGGCCCAGGCTGTGCTTTCGGCCGTCACGCTGAGCACCCCGTCGTGCAGGGCCGTAGGTGTGGCGTGCTCGGCGATCTGTTCGCCGACCACCGACCGCCAGCGCCCGAAGACCGCTCCTTCGGCCACCCGGCCCGACCATCCGCGCGTCGCCGCGACATCGCGCGCGGCCGCGCCAAGTGGTTGGGGATCTCGGACGTCGGGACCGGGGCCGGACCATGAGCGCCGGTTGCCTTGCCGCCCGGCCACGCGTGGCGTGCCGGTGCCGCGGCGGCCCTGCCCGACGTTCTTGCCCTGCGCGCGGGCGGCGCTGCGGGCCTCTTCCAGCGTGCGGCGCACCAGATCCATCGCGTCGTCGCTCATGACGTCACCACCGACATGCGGCCGGCGTCGTCCTCGCACAGCCCGATCATGATGCGCCGGGCCTCGAGCTGTGCCGGAATGTCCTCGACCACTGCCGCCGTCACCAGCACCTGCTCGGCTTCGGCGGCAACCGCAGCCAGCGCCCGTCTGCGCGTGGTGTCGAGTTCGGCGAACACGTCGTCAAGTAATAACACGGGCTCGGTGCCGTCGGACCGCAACAGCTGGTATGCCGCCAGCCGCAATGCCAAAGCCATGGACCACGATTCACCATGAGAGGCAAAGCCTTTCGCGGGCTGCGCACCGAGGATGAGATCGAGGTCGTCACGGTGGGGGCCGACCAGGCAGACACCGCGGTCCAGTTCCGCGGAGCGGCGCGCCGCCAGTGCGGCCAGCAGCGCCGCTTCCAGATCCGCTGTGTCGCCGGGGCCTAACTCCGCGTCGATGCTCGACCGGTAGCGGACGTCTGCGCTGCGCGACCCGGGTGCCAGCAGCTGGTAGGCCTTCTCGACTTCGGGTCTCAGCTCGTTGGCCAATGCGATGCGCGCAGCCAGTAGCTGTGCTCCGTGCTCGGCCAGGTGGCGATCCCAGACATCGAGGGTGTGCAGCAGCCCGTCGTCGCGGGTGCGGTGTCCGGCAGCGGTTTTCAGCAGAGCTGTGCGTTGGCGCAGCACCCGGTCATAGTCGGCGCGGACACCGGCCAGCGCCGGGCGCCGAAGTGTCGCGAGGTCGTCCAGGTACCTTCTGCGCTCGCTCGGATCGCCGCGCACCAGGGCCAGGTCCTCGGGAGCGAAGAGGACGGCGCGCAGCACGCCGAGCACTTCACGTGGGCTGCGAACGGGGGAGCGGTTCAACCGAGCCTTGTTCGCCTTACCGGCCGTGATCTCCAGGTCGACGGACAGCTCACGGCCATCGTTGACCACGATCGTCGAGACCACCGCGCGCGGTCGGCCCGCGCGAATCAACGGTGCGTCGGTGGCCACCCGGTGCGAGCCGAGGGTCGACGAATACCACAGGGCCTCAACAAGATTCGTCTTTCCGTAGCCGTTCGGCCCGACGAACACAGTCCGCCCGGGCACCAACTCCAGGTCCACTTCCGACCAGGACCGGAAGTCGCGCAATCCCAAGTGCCGCACATACATGGGCTGCGAACTATCCCGATTGGCTCACCCGGTGAACGGCGTGACCACCGAATTGATTACGCAGAGCGGCAACAGCTTTCATGGTGGGGGAGTCCTCCTGGCGAGACAAGAACCGCGCGAACAGCGATGCAGCGATCCCCGGAACCGGTACCCGCAGCCGAATGGCCTCTTCGACGGTCCAGCGGCCCTCGCCGGAATCCTCGGTGTAGCCGGTGATCTGTGTCAGCCCGGGGTCCTCCTTGAGCGCTTTGGCCAGCAGTTGCTGCAGCCAAGACCGCACCACCGTGCCGTTGGTCCACGCTTGGTAGACGGCTTGCGGGTCTTGAATCAGGTCCTCGGCGTTCAGCAGTTCGTAGCCCTCGGCATAGGCCGACATGAGCGCGTACTCGACACCGTTGTGCACCATCTTCGCGAAGTGGCCGGCACCCACCGGCCCGGCGTGCACGAAGCCGTCTTCGCGCGGGCCCGGCGGCCGCAGCGCGTCGAAGATCGGCATGGCCCGCGCGACGTCGGCGTCGCTGCCGCCCACCATCAACCCATAACCGGCCTTCAATCCCCAGATACCGCCCGAAACGCCGGCATCGATGAACGCAATCCCCTTCTGCGCCAAGAGCTTTGCATGGGGACCGTCCTCGGTGTACCGCGAGTTGCCGCCGTCGATCACCAAGTCGCCCTCATCGAGCTCCTCGGCCAGCGACGCGATGGTTCCGTGGGTGATCGGCCCCGAGGGCACCATCACCCACACCACCCGCGGGGGCGTCAGCGCTTCGGCGAGCGCAGCCAGTGACGGCACATCGGTGACTTCGGGCCGCGGGTCGTACCCGACGACGTCGTGGCCGCCGTCGCGTAATCGTTCGCGCATGTTGAAACCCATCTTGCCCAGACCCACCAGGCCCAGCTGCATGTATGCCTCCCTCTTGTGGAATCGCGCGGACAGGATCGGCGCGTCAGCCGGGTAGCCGAACGGGCATCAGCAGGTAGACGTAGTCCGACGGCACGGCCGGGAACGGCCCAGCGGCGGGACGCGACGTGTCGTCCCCGGCGGCCGGGCGCAGCACGGCGGGCCGGCTGGGGGTGGTGAATCCAAACGACACCTTCTCGCTGTGCAGCGAAGTCAGGCCGTCGGTCAGGTACGTCGGGTTGAACGCGATGGTGAGCGGGTCTCCCGAAAACTCCACCGGCAGATCCTCTTCCGCGCGGCCGACGTCGTCGGCGCCGGCGGCCAGCCGCAAACTGCCTTCGCTGAACTCCATGCGGACTTGCGCGCCGCGGTCGGCGACCAGCGCCACACGTTTGATGGCTTCCACGAGTTCCGCGACGTCCACGGTGGCGACGGCGGTGTGTTCGCTGGGCAGCAGCTGGCGGAACTTCGGGAATTCGGCGTCGAGCAGTCGCGTGGTGCTGCGTTTGCCTTCACTTCGGATGCCGAGCAGCCCCTCCTTGCCGACATTTGCGCCCGCACCCAACGCGAGCCCGACCTCGGCGCCGGTGATTCCGGCTCGGGCGACCTCGGCCAGTGTCTTGGCCGGCACCAGCACCGCGGCCTCGATGTCCGCCGATGACGTCGACCACGTCAGTTCGCGAACCGCCAGCCGGAACCGGTCGGTGGCAGCCAAAACAACTGTCTCGCCGGAGATTTCCACGCGGATGCCTGTCAGCATGGGCAACGTGTCGTCGCGCCCGGCCGCCACGGCGACCTGCGCGATGGCCTCGGAGAACAATTCAGCGGAGATCACCCCGGTTTCCTCCGGCAGCGCGGGCAGCGCCGGATAGTCCTCGACCGCCATGGTGGGCAGTGAGAACCGGGCGCTGCCGCACGTCAGCGCCACGCGGGTGCCGTCGACGCTGACGTCGACCGGTTTGGCCGGTAGCGCACGGGTGATGTCCGACAGTAGCCGTCCGGACACCAAAACCTTTCCGGGAGTGGCGATTTCAGCGGGTACCTGAACCTCGGCCGACACTTCGTAGTCGAACGAGCAGATGGTCAATCCGGTGTCGGTGCCTTCCAGGAGCACACCGGCGAGCACCGGCACCGTCGGCCGGGTCGGCACGTTACGCGCTACCCACGCCACCGCATCGGCGAAGTCCTCGCGGACCAGCCGGAATTTCAAGTCGGTCAAGCCGACCGTCGTCGTCGCCACCTCACACAGCCTTTTCTTGGATCACTGTTCGTCACACACTTCGTCCGCGGTTCCCGGGCCTCACAACCAGGTGACCGTCGTGTACCTACGACGACCGTAATGGCTGTCGAGGCACCACCGTAGAGCTTTCGCCCGCTCGATAAAAGCTAATCGATCAGCCCGACAAGCACTGTCCGCGAGCCCCGCCACGGGTGTGCAGAACCGTTGTCCCCAGCGCCTTCTTCTGACCGAAATATAGAGAGATAGATAAGCAACAGTAGTAGGGCCTGTGGAATCTGTGGATACCTCGCGTTTGTGCTGAAAGGGTGCCGCACCGCGTTGTGTACGGCCGGTGCACGACTGTGCCCCTAGGACTCTGGCGATGTGCATGGCGGGCGGCTGTCCACGTCCCGGTGCACAGTCGGCGGCGTTGTCGCGGAGTTGTGCACAAGGTTATGCACACGCGGGGTGGCGAAAAAAGGGGTGCACGCGGCCGAGGTTCTTGGCGCCGGCACGGTCGAATGTGGGATGAGATCAGCGCTTGGAGCGCTGGCGGATGCGGGTGGTGAGTTCTTTCACCTGATCGAAAACCTCGCGACGCTGAGCCATCTCGCCGCGGATCTTGCGCTCCGCGTACATCACCGTGGTGTGGTCGCGGCCGAACGCCTGGCCGATCTTGGGCAGCGACAGGTCGGTGAGCTCGCGGCACAGATACATCGCAACCTGGCGAGCCTGTGCCAGCGAGCGGGTCTTGCCGGGCCCGCGCAGTTCCTCGATGGTGGTTTCGAAGTACTCGGCGGTGGCCGCCATGATCATCGCGGTGCTGATCTGCATGCTTTCCGCGTCGGAGATCAGATCGCGCAGCACTATTTCGGCGAGTGCGCGGTCGATCGGCGTCTGGTTCAGCGACGCGAATGCAGTCACCCGGATCAGCGCACCCTCGAGTTCGCGGATGTTGCGTTCGATGCTGCTGGCGATCAGCTCCAGGACGTCGTCGGGCACGTCGAGCCGGTCCATCTGCGCCTTCTTGCGCAGAATCGCGATGCGTGTCTCCAGTTCCGGCGGCTGGACGTCGGTGATCAGACCCCATTCGAACCGCGTGCGCAGCCGGTCCTCCAACGTGGCCAGCTGCTTGGGCGGCCGGTCCGACGAGATCACGATCTGCTTGTTCGCGTTGTGCAGCGTGTTGAAGGTGTGGAAGAACTCCTCCTGGATGCCTTCCTTGCCTTCGATGAACTGGATGTCGTCGACCAGAAGCACGTCGATGTCGCGGTAGCTGCGTTTGAACGCGACCTTGCGGTCGTCGCGCAGGGAGTTGATGAAGTCGTTGGTGAACTCTTCGGTGGAGACGTACTTGACCCGCATGCCGGGGAAGAGGCGCTGGGCGTAGTTGCCGGCCGCGTGCAGCAGGTGGGTCTTGCCCAGCCCGGACTCGCCCCAGATGAACAACGGGTTGTACGCGCGGGCCGGCGCCTCGGCGATGGCGAGGGCGGCGGCATGTGCGAAGCGGTTCGACGCACCGATGACGAACGTGTCGAAGGTGTAGCGCTTGTTGAGGCTGACGCCCTGTGACTGGCCGGCGGGATTGTGGGCGGGTTTGTTCAAGAAGTACGACGGCCACGACTCGTGCGCGCTGGCCAACGCTTCGGTGTCGTCGTCGACCTCGTCGTCGCTGTCGAGATGCGGGTCGTCGAGCTGTGGCTCGGCGGGCGGGGGTTCGTCGGCGTCCCCGGGCTCCGGCGGCGCAATCCGCACGCCGAGCTCCACACGTTGGCCGAGCCGGCGGCTCAGCGCGTCGATGATCTGGTTGCGCAGGTGGCGTTCGATCTCGTTCTGGACGAAACTGCTGGGCACCGACAGCAGCGCGAACCCTTCGGCGATGGTCAGCGGTTTGACCAAGGTGAGCCATGCCCGCTGCTGTGGAGTCAGCGGTGGACCGGTGCGGTCGCCGTTGCTGGCTGACGAGCCGTTCGGGATGTCGCCGTTGAGTTCGGAGACGACGGTGTTCCATACCTCGGCGAACGGCGCGTCGGGTTCAGCGGTCAACGACGAGAACCCCCTTTGGCGTCGGTCGAGGGTCGACAAAAGTAACGAGGTCAACTGTCCACATAGTTATCCACAGGTGTGGACAGGACAGCGGCTCGCTTCGATGTCGCTCGGCGTGAGTCTTCGGCCGCTCCGCATGGAAACGGCACTGCCAGAAGCTAACAGGTTTGGCGAAGGCTGGCCAACCGTTCGGCAACATTGCCGACGACAAGTCGGCGTGTCGCTTGACGATGGTGACGGTTGTGACAACAGTGATCGCCGCTGTGGTGGCCGGACGCCGTTTGACCGGCGGTATCGGTGTCAGTACCCTCAAACGGTCGCCCGAAAGTCGGCGATACGGCAGCGAACCGGGGGAGTGTCCACCGGGGTCCGCGCCGGTTAGCGAGCGAGACGAGCTTACGAGCGGCATCCGCGTCAGCTTCGGCATGGTGGGTTAGACGATGCGCGAGTCGACGAGGTGCCAGACGCATGAGGAGAAAATGCCGTGGCCAAGGGCAAGCGCACCTTCCAGCCGAACAATCGCCGGCGCGCACGCGTGCACGGTTTTCGCCTTCGGATGAGGACCCGCGCGGGGCGCGCGATCGTATCCAACCGCCGGCGCAAGGGCCGGCGGACGCTGACTGCTTGAGTCGGCGCGGATAGCGACGACGGTGCTTCCGGCGCACAACCGGATGACGCGGTCGACGGAGTTCGGCGCCACTGTCAAAAACGGGGTGCGGGCCGTCGAACGGGATCTCGTGGTGCACGCGCATCGCTGTGACCGCCCCGACGACGCCGGCCCGCGGATCGGCCTGGTTGTCGGTAAGTCCGTCGGCTCCGCCGTGGATCGGCACCGGGTGGCGCGACGGCTGCGTCACGTCGCGCGCAATCTGCTCACCGAACTCGACCCGGCGGACCGGATCGTGATCAGGGCGCTGCCCGGCAGCCGCTACGCGATCTCGGCGCGGCTGGAACAGGAACTGCGGTCGGGTCTGACGCGTGCCCGGGTGCTGCCGAGGAGCCAACGGTGAGAGCGGACCTCGCGGCGGCGCGCCGCTGGCCCGTGCGCTGTGCAATCTTCGCGATCGAGCTGTACCGCACCTACGTGTCACCGCTGCGCTTGCCGACATGCCGGTTCATGCCGACCTGTAGCCAGTACGCGGTCGAGGCGCTGACCGAGTACGGCTTGGTCAAAGGCGGCTGGCTGACCGCGGTGCGGCTGGCGAAATGCGGACCGTGGCATCGCGGCGGATGGGACCCAGTTCCGGAGGAACACAACAGCAATCATCGGTGCGGCGACGTGGAAGCGCTTGCCCGAAGCCCAGAATGCGCAGCCGACGGCTGGGAGACCCCAGCGCAGCGAGGGGAGAGCACGTCCCGTGTTTGATCTGTTCAGCCTCGACATCATCTACTACCCGGTGTCGGCGATCATGTGGCTTTGGTACAAGGCCTTCGCCGCAGTGCCGTTCCTCGGCCCGTCGAGCTTCTTCACATGGGCGCTGTCGGTGATGTTCCTGGTGTTCACGTTGCGCGCGATTCTGTACAAGCCGTTCGTTCGGCAGATCCGCACCACCCGCCAGATGCAGGAGATGCAGCCGCAGATCAAAGCGCTGCAGAAGAAGTACGGCAAGGACCGGCAGCGCCTGGCGCTGGAGATGCAGAAGCTGCAGCGCGAGCACGGCGTGAACCCGATCCTCGGGTGCCTGCCGATGCTCGCGCAGATCCCGGTGTTCCTCGGGCTCTACCACGTGCTGATGTCGTTCAACCGGACCCAACACGGCATCGGTCGGCTGGGGCTGAGCCCCGATCAGAACCGCCAGATCGGCAACTATGTGTTCAGCGTCGCCGACGTGAACCACTTCCTCGACGCCAACTTGTTCGGTGCGCCAATCGGGGCGTCGATGACCCAGTCGACGGGAAGCATCGCAGCGTTCCACGAATTCAACCGGCTGTCGGTGATTTTGATCGGGGTGCCGCTGATGCTGCTGGCGGGCTTCGCGACGCACATGAACAGCCGGGCGTCGATCACGCGGCAGAGCCCCGAGGCGGCGGCCAACCCGCAGACCGCGATCATGAATCGCCTTGCGCTGTACATCTTTCCGCTCGGCGTGGTCGTGGGTGGTCCGTTCCTGCCGCTGGCCATCATCATCTACTGGTTCGCCAACAACATCTGGACGTTCGGGCAGCAGCACTACGTGTTCGGCAAGATCGCCAAAGAGGAAGAGGCGAAGAAGCAGGAAGCGCTCGCCCGACGGGCGGCCAATGCACCCGCACCCGGCGCGAAACCGACCCGGCCCAAGAAGGCAGCGGGGGACGGAGCCGGTGACGGCGCGGTGAAGCCCGACGCCGAGGCGGCGGATGGCCGCTCGGGAAAGAGCGACAGCACACCTCCAAACGGTGCAGCCTCGGACGGCGGAGGTGGCGTCGGCCGCACGCCGCGACCGGGCGCGCGTCCGAAGAAGCGCAAACGTTGAAGCCGGATGCCGCGACAGCGGCGGGCACATAGGGGAGAGGGACACGGATGAGCGACGCAGAGACCGCCGAGCGCGAAGACAACGTCGACGACAACGTGAACGACGACTCGACGGGCGATGTGAGCGACGAGGCGGCCGGCAGTACCAAGGTCGACGACCTCGAGGAGCGCTTGGTGGCCGAAGGCGAGATCGCCGGGGACTATCTCGAGGAGCTACTCGATTTGTTGGACTTCGACGGTGATATCGACCTCGACGTCGAGGGCAACCGAGCCGTCGTCAGCATCGACGGCGGCCAGGACTTGGTGAAGCTGGTCGGCCGCCGCGGTGAGGTGCTCGACGCGCTGCAAGAGCTCACCCGGCTGGCCGTGCATCAGAAGACAGGCGAGCGCAGTCGGTTGATGCTCGACATCGCGAACTGGCGCCGCCGCCGCCGCGAGGAGCTGGCCGCCCTCGGACAAAAGGTGGCCCAGCGAGTGTTGGAGACGGGAACCCGCGAGCAGCTCGCCCCGATGACGCCATTCGAGCGCAAGATCGTGCACGACGCGGTGGCGGCGATCCCCGGTGTTCGCAGCGAGAGCGAAGGTCAGGAGCCCGCGCGGCGCGTCGTCGTCCTGCTGGATCAGTAGGCCCGACTTACATCGATGTAGTTCGATGGCCGCGATTGTCCCGGCCGCCGCGGAGGGATGTTTCACGTGAAACATGGCGTGCCGCCTGATCCCCCGCCCGCTGCGGGTCGTCTACTCGGAGATCGCCTCGGCTTGGCGATGCGGTACGCCGAGCTCCTCGTCACTGCCGGCGTCGAGCGGGGACTGATCGGCCCACGGGAGGTCGACCGCATCTGGGACCGCCACATTCTGAACAGCGCGGCTATTGCTGAGCTGCTGCCGCCGGGTGCGCGAGTAGCGGACATCGGCAGCGGGGCTGGCCTTCCCGGCATACCCCTCGTCCTCGCGAGGCCGGACCTACGGATGTCGTTGGTGGAGCCGATGCTGCGCCGGGCCACCTTCTTGCTGGAGGCGGTCGACGCGCTCGGGCTCGGTGTCGCGGTCGTCCGCGGCAGAGCGGAGGAACCGGACGTTCGCGCTCAGGTCGGCCCGGCAGACGCCGTGGTGTGCCGGGCGGTCGCGTCGCTCGATAAGTTGGCGAAGTGGTCGGCGCCGCTGTTGGTGCGCGGGGGATTGCTCATTGCGATCAAAGGCGAGCGAGCCGAGGAAGAAGTGGAACGGTATCGGCGTGTGATGGCGTCGTTAGGTATAGAGACTGTCAGGGTGGTGAGATGTGGCGGGGACGACTTAGATCCGCCGACGACCGCAGTGGTCGGGGAGCGGACCGACGCGACCCCACGGCAGACGCGAAGGCGAGCGCAAAGCGGGAGGCGACCGTGACGACGGGCGACACGTCCAGAGAAGCGGCCACCGCGGACGCGAATGTTTCACGTGAAACCTCGATAGCGGGGCCGGGGAGCGTCACCGACGTAACGCCGAGCAACCCCGCCGCCGACACCGACTCCCCGTGGCGCGCCGACCCGGCCGACACCCCGATCGGCGCCGCCGCGCACCGGGCCACGCAGATTCTGCACACCACGCACCCCCGCCTCCCTCGACCGTCGCGCCGGCGGATCTTCACGGTCGCGAATCAGAAGGGCGGCGTCGGCAAGACCACCACCGCGGTGAACCTCGCGGCGGCTCTCGCGCTGCAAGGCCTCAAGACCTTGGTCATCGACCTCGATCCGCAGGGCAATGCGAGCACCGCCCTGGGCATCGAGCACCGGCACGCCGGCACGCCGTCGTCATACGAGATGTTGCTCGGCGAACTACCGCTGGCCGACGCGATCCGCAAGAGCCCGCACAGCGAGCGCCTGTTCTGCGTCCCGGCGACCATCGACCTCGCCGGCGCGGAGATCGAATTGGTCAGCATGGTGGCGCGGGAGAACCGGTTGCGCACCGCGCTCGCCGCCCTGGACACCACCGACTTCGACTACGTCTTCATCGACTGCCCGCCGTCGCTTGGCCTGCTGACCATCAACGCGCTCGTTGCCGCACCCGAGGTCCTCATCCCCATCCAGTGCGAGTACTACGCGCTCGAGGGGGTGTCGCAGTTGATGAACAACATCGAGATGGTCCGAGCGCATCTGAACCCGGCGCTGACTGTGTCGACGGTGGTGCTGACCATGTACGACGGCCGGACCAAGCTGGCCGACCAGGTGGCTGAAGAGGTCCGCCGGTACTTCGGTGACAAGGTGCTGCGTACCGTCATCCCGCGCAGCGTCAAAGTCTCCGAGGCGCCGGGCTACAGCATGACGATCATCGACTACGACCCGGGCTCACGCGGAGCGATGAGTTACCTCGACGCCAGTCGCGAACTCGCGCACCGCGACGGCCCCACTGGGCCACCGAGTCGCTGACAGACCAACGAAGAGGAGGCACTGATGACCCAAGCGTCACGCCGCAAGGGCGGCCTCGGCCGCGGGCTGGCATCGCTGATCCCGACCGGCCCCACCGAGACCGGTGCGGCGGGCCTCGGACCGCGCATGGGTGACGCCGCCGCGGACGTCGTGCTGGGTGGTCCGCCCGCGGTCGACGCCGCGTCCGTCGGTGCGGTGTACCGAGAGATCGACCCGGCGATGATCGTGCCGAACCCGCGTCAGCCGCGACAGGTGTTCGACGACGAAGCCCTCGCCGAACTCGTGCACTCCATCCGCGAGTTCGGGTTGATGCAGCCGATCGTCGTGCGCGCTCCCGATTCGGCCGGCCGCTATCAGTTGGTCATGGGGGAGCGGCGCTGGCGAGCCGCCCAGCAGGCCGGCCTCACCGCGATCCCCGCTATCGTGCGCGAGACCTCCGACGACAACATGCTGCGCGACGCTTTGCTGGAGAACATCCACCGGGTGCAGCTCAACCCACTCGAGGAGGCGGCGGCCTACCAGCAGCTGCTCGACGAGTTCAACGTCACCCACGACGAACTTGCCGCGCGGATCGGCCGGTCGCGGCCGTTGATCACGAACATGATCCGGCTGCTGCGGTTGCCGATCCCGGTGCAGCGCCGCGTCGCTGCGGGCGTGCTCTCGGCGGGCCATGCCCGCGCGCTGCTGGCACTGGAGGGGGGTCCGGACGCACAGGAGGAGATGGCGGCCCGGATTGTCGCCGAGGGGCTTTCCGTGCGCGCCACCGAGGAGGCTGTCACGCTGGCCAACCGCGGCGACGCCACACCCAGTACCGGACCGCGCCGCAAACCGATCCAGATGCCGGGCTTGCAAGACATCGCCGAGCGACTGTCGGGCGCGTTCGACACGCGGGTCACCGTGAGCCTGGGCAAGCGCAAGGGCAAGATCGTCGTCGAGTTCGGATCCGTCGACGATTTGCAGCGGATCGTGGCGCTGATGGACAACGCGAACCGCTGATTTCGCCCGTGCGCTGACACCGGGCCGATACGTCACTGTGACGGCATCAAGACCGGATCGCGACGTGCAAGTGACCTCCGCGCGAAAGATTGTGTGGCTCAGGAATTTTCACGCTGCGGGGGAGTCGACCAATGCAGAACCGCCGAAACTGGCCCATACCGCCCACCCTCTTTTATTCTGGAAGCGCTGCCTTGGGCAGCAGCATCCCATGGAGGCCTCAGAGCGTAGTGTCTGCCCGAATCACGCCACTGCGGCTCGAGTATTTCGAGCAGCTTCCTAAGCATGCCCGGCGCTGCGTGTACTGGGAGGTCGACCCGACTGCGCTGGGCAGCGACGACCACTTCGCCGATCCCGAGTTCGAGAAAGAGGCCTGGCTGTCGATGGTCATGCTCGAGTGGGGTGCGTGCGGCCAGATCGCGGTCCCGGCTCGGGACGAACGCACCGATGCCGAAGACGGCGGCGAAGACACCGCCCTCGACGCGCCGTGTATCGGCTACGCGCTGTACGCGCCGCCGGGCGCGGTGCAGCGCGCGAGATGTTTCCCCACCGCTCCGGTGAGCCCGGATGCGGTGTTGCTGACGACGTTGGGGGTCGAGCCCGAACATGCCGATACGCTGTCGCGGCGCCTGATCGCGCAGGCGGTCGCTGATCTGCAGCGCCGCGGCGTGCGAGCGCTGGAGGCGTTCGGTCGCACCGCCGAAGCCGACGAACTCGTCGACCATCGCGCCGCGCCGGCAGACGTCAAGCCGGTGGTCGAGCCGTTCGGTGACTGCTCGTTCGACCAGTGCATGATCACCGCGGACTTCTTGCTCGACGTCGGCTTCACGGTCGTCGCCCCCCATCCGTACTTCCCGCGGCTGCGGCTGGAACTCGACCAAGGCTTGGGGTGGAAGGCCGAAGTGGAGGCGGCGCTGGAGCGGCTGCTGCAGAGCGCGCAGATGGAGCCGGTGGGCGCCGGTGCCTGCAGGGTGGACGCTACCGACTGAGCCGGCTGGTCTGTTCCACCGACAGTTCGTGCGCCAGCAGCTCGGCGAACGTGAAAGTGCCTGTGGGGCGGTCGTTTTTGCCGAGCAGATAGAGGCGCTTGACCGCGGCCAGAATTCCTTCGGCGATCGAGTCGCGGGTCTGTGCGGTTACCAACATCGCGCGGTCGCGTGGATTCGTGATGTAGCCGATGTCCACCTGAACCGTCGGCATCCGCGTCAACCGCAGCAGATCCCAGGTGCGGCCGTGCGCGCGGCAGTCCAGTAATCCCGTGCGCGCCACCACTTCACGCTGAATGAAGTCGGCGAGGTTGCGCCCGATCGTCGACACCGAGCCGTGCGAGTTGCCGAAGTGAAACGACGCAACACCGTTGGGCAGCGGACTGGGCTGGGTGGCGCAGCGCAAGCTGATCATCAGATCGGCGCCGACGGTGTTCGCCGTTGCGGCCCGCTCGGCATCCGACGGGCTGCGGTTGGCCGGGCGGGACAGAAACGTTTCCATCCCGATCGCGGTCATCCGGCCCTCAAGCCGTGAAGCCAAGTCCCACAAGATGTCTGACTCGCTGATCGGCCCTGCGGGCCCTTGCACGATCGCGCCGTGATCGTCACCGCCGCGGCCCGGGTCGATGATGATTCGCTTGCCGGACAGCCGTGGGCCGGAGCTGCGCACCAGCTCTTCTTCCCGAATCGCATGCGGGGAACCGCCGGTCACGCGGGAACCGAGAAAGTACAAGGAGCGCAACGTTTCTGGGCCGCAGATACCGTCCGGAGTGAGCCCGTACTCGCGCTGGTAGGACATCAGTGCGTTGTGGGTATGCAAACCGAAGTGGCCGTCCACCAGCCCGGTGTAAAAGCCCAGATCTTGCAGTCGGGCCTGCAGCGAGGCCACGTCGTCGCCGTACATCGGCGCGCCGAACTGGTGATGCAGGACTCGTGCGCCGAGCCGGTATGACGCCTCTTTCAACGCCCGGTACGTGGCTTCACCGACGACCCCGTCGACGAGCAGGCCGCGATGCTGCTGGAACGCCCGCACGGCTTGGTCGAGTTCGGCGTCGAACAGCTCGGGGACCGAATGCTTTCCGGTGGTCAGGTCCGCGTCGGGATCCTCCAGCCAACCGAGCGACGCGAGCGCGCTGCGGATTTCGGCAACCGCGCTGCTGCGGTCGCCGCGGCGCAGAGTCGACATAGAAGGCCTTTCGGTCACGGTCGTCGAGCCAGACGTCACGTCGCGCGGTTGTCGTGTTCTCAATGCTTCTCGCGCAACCGGCTCATCGCCGAACTACACATATTGTCGCAGACGGTTCTCCGAATCGAGAAAACGCCAGGCGACCCGGCGGGCCGCCTTGTCGGCTAGATCTCGTCGGCGAGCTCCCGCAACAGGGCCGCCTTGCTCTTGGCGCCGACGATCCGTTTGACCGGCTGGCCACCCTTGAACAGGATCAGCGTCGGGATCGAGATCACCTGGAAGTCGCGGGCGGTCCCCGGATTGGCGTCGATGTCGATCTTGGCGACGGTCAGCGCGCCGGACTTCTCTGCGGCGATCTCCTCGAGCACCGGGGCCACCATCCGGCACGGCGAGCACCACGTCGCCCAGAAGTCGACCAGGACGGGCCGCTCGTTGGCGAGGACGTCCTGGGCGAAGGAGTCGTCGGTGACGGCGATGGTCGCAGTGGATTCGGTCACAGCGGTGCTCCAATCAAGTTGTCGGCGGTGTCGGTGTGGGCGGTCTCGGCGAGCCAGCGTTCGGCGTCGATAGCCGCGGAACAGCCGGTGCCGGCCGCCGTCACCGCTTGCCGGTAGGTGCGGTCCACCAGGTCGCCGGCGGCGAAGACCCCCTCCGCTGAGGTGTGGGTACTGCGGCCGCGCACCAGTACGTAGCCGTCGCCGTCGACGTCGATCTGGTCGCGGACCAGATCAGAACGGGGATCGTGGCCGATCGCGACGAACACGCCGGTGACGTCGAGCGTGCTGTCCTCGCCGGTCTTGGTGTTGTGCACGCGAAGCCCGGTGACGCTGCTGTCGCCGCGCACTTCAGAAACCACGGTGTTAGTGAGGAAGCGGATCTTGTCGTTGTCTTCGGCGCGGGCCAGCATGATTTTCGACGCACGGAACTCGTCGCGGCGGTGCACGATCGTGACGCTTCGGGCGAAGCGGGTCAGAAACGTCGCCTCTTCCATTGCCGAGTCGCCGCCGCCGATCACCGCGATGTCCTGCTCGCGAAAGAAGAACCCGTCGCAGGTGGCACACGAGCTGACCCCGCGGCCCAGCAACTCCTGCTCGCCCGGTACGCCGAGGTAGCGCGGGGCAGCTCCCATCGCCAGGATCACCGCGCGGGCATGGTGGGTTTCGTCGCCGACGGTGACGGTCTTCACCGGCCCGGTCAGCGACACCGCGTCGACGTCTTCCATGCGCAGGTCGGCGCCGAACCGCAGTGCCTGCTCGCGCATTTCGTCCATCAACTCGGGGCCGGTGATACCGGCGCGAAATCCCGGAAAGTTCTCGACTTCGGTGGTTGTCATCAGCGCGCCACCGAATTGCGAGCCTTCGAACACCACGGGGGACAGCTGGGCGCGGGCGGCGTAGATCGCCGCGGTGTAGCCGGCCGGTCCTGAGCCGATGATGATCAGGTCGTGGACGGTGGGGGACGACGCCATGTCAGCCTTTCTGCCCGTGGTCTGCTCGCCATCGTGTCGGACTCCGGGGGCGATGGTTCAAACACCAGGGTATGTGGCGGTGTTCCCGGCCCTTGTCATGGCGCCCGTGTCATGGACGGCGGATCCGGGTGTCGGCGACCAAGCCGGTGTCCGCCGAACTGCAGCTCGGCCGTACCGCCAGCGCCGCGACGGTGTCCGGGTTGTCACCGGGCAGCACCAGTACGACGGCGGGCGCACCGCTGATCTGGACTTGCCGGGCACCCAGCACGGGGCCGGCCGCCGGGTATCCCAGCCCGCTCAAGCACGACGAGCGGCGGCGAGGGTCCGCGAGTCCGCCGAAGTCGGGTGGCTGGTTGAGCATCGCGATAATTTCGTGGTCGGCAAGCGGCACGGTCGGGGCGGACGGTGCGGAGGTCAGCTGCTGAGGCGAGAACGCGGTCCCTGGGCCGCTGTTTCGCAGGAGCATGGCCGTGCCCAGGCCGGCCGCCGCAACCGCGGCGGCGACGCCCACCGCGGCGCTGATCCGGGCGGCCGTGGTCCGCCGAGGCGGCGACGTGGCGCGCAAGGCGCAGACCACGCGCGCGGTGACCGACGTCGGGATCTCCGGCGCCGAGTCGGCGTCGGCGCCGAGGCGGGCGAGGTCGGCGCGGATTCTGTCGACCGCAGGCACCGCCGGTCTGCCGCTGTCCATGCACCTGTTGTACCGCGGCCGGGCGACGGACTTGTGTTATCCGGCGGCGCTGCTGGCAGCGTCGGGGTGAAAGTAGCGCAGCATCAACGCCAGCCGGGCGCGCCCGCGGGCGCATCGGCTTTTGACCGTGCCCTGCGGTACGCCCAGCAGCCTGGCGGCGTCGGCCACCGAGTACCCCTGCATGTCGACCGCGACGACGGCAGCGCGCTGCTCGACCGGCAGCCGCATCAACGCCCGCTGCACTTCCACTGCGGTGTCGGTGCGCGAGCTGGGGTCGCTGACCGGGTAGACATCGTCTTCGATCTGGACGGTGACGTGAGTCTTGTTGCGCCGCAATCGATCAAGGCAGGCGTTGACCACGATGCGGTGCAGCCAGCTGCTGACGGCGGCGTCGTTGCGGAACGAAGCCGCGCTGCGATGCGCCGACAGCATGGCGTCCTGCAAAGCGTCTGCGGCGTCTTCCCCGGTGCGGCTGGTGAGCCGGGCCAGCCGGTAGAGCTGACGTTGATGGCGTAGGAACAGCTCCTCGAATGCGTAGCGGTCGCCTGCGACGTGTGCGGCGAGCAATTCTGCGTCGGAACGTTGCTGTGATCCCCCGAAGCACCCCACAGCCGAACCCTAAGCCGACGCAGGGGCACCCCTGAACGCTAACTGGGAGATTGCTGACGATCGCAATCAGTCGTCGGCTATGTACGGTTAGCCCGCGTTCCGCGCATCGCAGATCGGTCCACGTGGTGCGGTTAGCCGATGCCGTCTGGGTCGCGCGCAAACTCCATCGATGGCATTCACTGGACGACGGCTACGTGGTGCCTTCGAGCGAGACCTCGTAGATGTTGGAGACGCTTTGGCCGTCTGTGCTGCCCAACGTCGAAATCCACACCAGCACATGCGATGTCGCGGTCGACGTGTTGACCGGGATCCGGTTCGGGCCGGGCTGCACCGGGGTGGGAGCGGTCAGCGCCGCGGTGTCGTCGAGGCTGCCGGGCGAGGCACTGTTGGCGGCACGGATTTGAATCTGCGTGCCGGTGCTCGACAGGTTGATGTTGACCGCGGTGAGCTTGGTGGGCTGGGCAAGTTGCAACATCAGCCCGACACCGTTCTTGAAGTTCGGAAACGGGACGCTGTCGGTGTAGACGTCGGTCTTCCACGCGGTCGACGTGTTGCCGTCGATGGCCGATCCGGCGTCGCCGGGGTTGTCCGGGCCACCGCCCGGTGAAAAGACTTCTGCGCGAACAGGTTTGATGGTGTTGCCGCTGGTGCCCGGCGCCGACGGCAGACTGCTGGTGGGATTGAGGCCCAGCTGATCCTGGGTGCTCGAGTAGCCGTCGTCGAAGCCGTTGAACAGCGCTGCGGCCAACAACGTGGCCACCACCAGGATCGCGCCTACCACACCGAGTCCGATCAGCAGGCTTTTCCGGCGCCGAGCGCGCTCGTCGTCGTCCAACGCACTCGAGTTACGAAAGCCGTAGCTGCGGAAGCGCGACGACGGTGCCGGCGCCTCGACCGGGGTGATCAACTCGGTGCGGTCGGCATCCGCAGTGGCCTGCTGTAAGACATTCAAAAGCGTTGCAGCGCTTGAGATTCCGCCCGCCTTCTGGACAGATCGCGCGGCGGCCGCGGAAATCTGGAACGGAATCGTGTTGTCGACGACTTTCGGCTCGATCGGATTGCCCGCCGGATCGAGGTCGGCCGGCGCCAACCCGCTGGGCACCCCACTTTCGGGTAATGGCCAGCGATCCACCAGCAGTGCGTACAACGCAGCACCGATGCCGCGCAGGTCGCTTTCCGGCGTCGCGTCGGGCATGGTCGCCGGAAAGGCCAGCGCCACATTGCCTTCGATACTGACGCGCACGCGGCTGGGGTGGTCGATCGACAATGCGACACCGGCGCGGTGAGCCGCTTCGGCGGCTGCAGCCAGTGACTGCATCGCCCGGGCGCCACCGATCGGCGACGGCGAAGTGTCGGCCACCTCCTTCAGGGAGCCGCCGCGGATCCACTCCGACACCACCAGCCCCCCGTGGCGGGTGCGTGCGACGTCGAGCACGCGGGCGATGCCGGGCAAGTCGATCCGGCTCAGCCGCAGCGTGCGGGCGAGGATGTCCTGGACGACATCCGCGGGCAGCTGTCCATCGGGGTCGACGAACGTCAGCGCCACCTGACGGTCCAACGCGGTGTCCAGGGCCTGCCAGAACTGCAGGCTCTCCGGTCCGCCGTGGAACACCAGCAGCCGGTAGCGGCCGTCGGCGATGATCGCGCCCGGGATGAGAGGGACGTCGGCTTCTGAACGTGACGAGTCGGCCGTGTCGCGCGGCGCGGCGATGCCCATCGACTCCCGCGTCGGGTCGCCGGCGAAATCGCCCGGTGAGCGATCTGGACGGCCAAGCCCCGTCGTCTCGAGATGTTCGGTCGGCTCGGCGGGCACGTCAGGCTGGAAATCGTCCGCCGCCGGCCGCTGCAGCCGGGTGGTCGCATCCGAGGCGGTCCTGCCCGCGTCCTCGTCGGTCACCGCCATCCTCTCCCGCGCGTCGGCGCGCACACCGCCGGCCCCGCGCGGGCCGGGCTGGGGCCGCATCAGGGGGCTTCGCGCCAACGAAAACCTCTGTTCAGAGTACGTGAGGGTGGTATCCGGGCGAGGCCGGTCCGAAACCGGAATTGCCTCGCGAGCTGTGTTCTGCGCAAAGCGGTGCAGGCGCCGGCGCACCGCGGAAACCGCCGCGTGAGCCTCGGGCACCTGGGCGCTGAGCATCACCGCGGCGATGATCGGCGCCATGATCAGGCCCAGCAGCACCAACCGCACCAGCGATCCGGCGCCGCCGCCGTGCTCTGTCAGGCGGTGGAACCCCAGCAGCCGGTCGGCAACGTAGGCGGCGAGCGCTGCCAGCAGCGATGCGGCGGTGGTGACCAGCACGGTGCGTACCACCTCGGCGGTGTAGAGGTGGCCGTGCGTCAGGTTCAGGGCGGGGCGCAGCAGCAGGTAACCGGCGATCGCACCGGCGAGGAAGCCGAGCCCGTTGGCAAGGCCAAGGTACCCGGCGACCATCTCGGGATTGTCGATCACGTGATGTGCCGTGAGCTGTTGCACCGCAAGGGATGCGGCGATCTTCACGGTGGTGATCACGACGATGATCGCGATCGGCGTCCACGGCCGCTGGCGCGCGTAGAACACCCGCAGCTGCAGCAGCACCAGTGCGTACGGGATGAGCGTGAAGGCTGACAACGCGATCGCGCTGCCCAGGTAGCCGGCGTCGACGGAGCCGAACTTGCCGTAGGCGAAAAGTGCCGAGCCGATTGCCGATCCGCCCACGGTCATGACCGCGACCGTCGGAATCAGCGTCACCATCGTGAGTCGGGTGGCCAGCGCGAGGTCGTCGAGCACGGCCGGAATGTCGTCGGCGGCGGCGTTGCGGGACAGTCGCGGCATCACCACAGTCAGCACCGTCACACCGATCATGCCGAACGGCAGCATCAGCACCAGCCAGGTGTAGTTGTAGATCGCTGGGCCGGAAGCCGCGGCCCAGCTTGCGATTTGGTTGCCGACCACCAGACCGAACTGGCTGATCAACACGTACAGCACCATCGCGGCGGCCATCGCGCCGAACTGTTTGAGCCGATCGTCGAGGCCCCACAGCGGACGCAGGCTGATGCGCTCGCGGGTGATCGCCACCAACAGCACCACGGTCTGTGCGGCCACCCCCAGCGTGGTGCCGATGCCCAGCACCAGAAGTTTGGTGTTGCCCGGCTCCACCGAAAGTTCGCCGGGGACAAAGACATACACGCCCAGCGTCGCGATCGCGACGAGGTTGTTGACCACCGGTGCCCAGGCAGGCGGCCCAAAAATGTTGCGGTTGTTCAGGATTGCCATGAACACCGACGACAGCCCGTAGAAAAGTACTTGAGGCAGGAGCAGATATGCGAACGCGATGGTGAGCGGCTTGTCCACCTGGGGGTCGCTGCCCAGCATCAGCCGGACCAGCAGCGGCGCCCCCGCGACGGACAGCGCGGTGGTGACGATCAGCAGTGTCGTGGCCAGCGTGACCAGCCTGCGCACGAATGCGGCGCCGCCGTCGGGATCGTCGCGTTCGGCACGGGCCAGCACCGGCACGAAGATCGCGGTGAAGGTGGCTTCCAGCACCAGCGCGGCGACCATGTTGGGCAGCTGATTGGCCACCGAGAACGCACTCGACAGCGCGGCGCCGAGGATCGCGGCCAGCAGCACGATCCGGGTGAAGCCGGTGATGCGGCTGACAAGGGTCGCGAACGCCATGCCCCAGGACCGCGACACCACCGCCGCGTCGGTCAACTCGGCCCGAGCGGCAGTGGGTGATGCGGCGCTTGAGCCCGCAGCGTCGGGCCGGGCCGCGGCGGGCCGGCTGCCGGCGGTCACTGCGGTTCCGGCCGGTCGAGGTCGGCGGGATCGGGCTGGCCGCGGAACCGGTGCCACAACCGCCGCCCGGCCAGCGCCACCAGCACCGCCGCCGCCGCCATCGTGATCGCGAACAACACCTTGCCGTAGGCGTTGGAATGCACCGACAACCGCACCGGCTCACCCAGTTGCAGACCGTCGGGTGTGCGCAGGGTGACGTCGACGGCGACGCGTTGAGTGAAGTTGACCTCGATGGGCACCCGCAGCGGCAGGTATCCCGGCGGGAGTTCTTGCACGCCGATATCGGTGGCTGTCATGCCGGGCGGAGTGTCCACCTGCAGCCGCACCTTGATGGGCACCGGCAGGTCGTTGCGCAGCGCCAGCGGCAGCGGACTGTGCTCGGTGGCCAGGGTGTAGGACCCGCCGGGGTTCACGATCGTCACCGCCCCGAACATGTCGTCGACCGCGACGTCGACGGCCGACATCCGTTGCCGCGCTTCGTCGTTACGGGCGTCGGGCGCGATCGCCTGGCTCAGCGCGCGCAGCATGTCTTCGCGCAGCGGCGCGGTGTACTGGGTGCCGCTCAGCCCGGTGCGCGGGTCGGTGGTCAACGCCGACGTCAGCCCCCACAGCCGGCCGACCTGACGAGTCATGTCGGCGGTCACCGCGTCGTCGATGCGATTGCGGCCGGGGCTGGCCATCGTCTGCGAACTCGACGTCGCTGTCGCGGCGGCCTCGCCGATCAGCGCTTGGAGCGGGCGGGGCGCGGCCAGGCCGGCGTGCACGGCCGTCGCCAAAGCGGTCATGATCGCCTGCGCGTCAGGCGCCTGTAGATCCCACGCCAGCGGTGGCATCAAGATCTGGCTGCGCGGCGCGGTGTCGGGGTTGAGCCCAAGCCATAACATCGCGCCGATTGCGTCCTGGCGGCGCGCCGCCTCCGAGTCATGACTGTTAGGCACGACCAGCGAGTGGTCCAGATACGACGGTGACACCGGGCTGCGGCCGGCCGCGGCGAGCGCGGCGCCGACCGTCGGATCGAACGGTGCCGCGACCAGCCGGTCGGACAGCCGGTGCGGGTTCACGTTCGCCGGCTGCGGCTTGCCGTCGATTTCGTCTTGCGCGGTGCAGTCGGCGGCGGAGATCGCGACAGTGGGGCCGTGCGCGGTCAGCAGCTGGGCTGCTGCCGAGGTCAGCGTGCCGTCACCCATCAGCGTGACACCGCGCGTGGAGTTCACCCCGAGGATCTGGTCGACGACGTCGGCGGCGTTTTCCGTCGCAATAGCCGCCAAACCGGGGTCGCCGACCCGCTGCAGCGCGTCGAGGTCGGCTTGGGCGTACGGCGTCGGCGCCACACACATCCGCCGAGCCAGCGCGCGCAGCCGGTCCAACCAGCTCGTCGCCGCGGCCTGACCGGCGCCCGGATGGGTGGGGGAGTTGCGGTCGTCGGGCTTGTCGGTGACGACGTAGCCGGCCGTCATCGCGTTGACGGTCACGAGCAGGTCGGGGTCCACCGCCAGGCACAGCGCCCCGCCGACGCGACCGCCGGGGTCCACGGTCGGTGAAGTGGCGAAGTCTGCGGCTGACAGCAAGATGTCCAGCCGCCCGCCCGGGGCCAGCGACGTCGCCAACTCGTCGTCGACGAGCCGGACCGGCGTCACACCGCCCGGCGCGCCGGGGGCGAGCCGCGGCCGGTCGGCCAGTGGCCACAGCATCGTCACGGCGACGGGTTTAGACGTGTCGGGCGGCACCACCGACGTCAGCGCATCGGCCGACTCCACCGACGGGTCCGCGGGCACACCGAGCACCGGCAACAGGAAGCGGCCGTCGTCGAGTCGGGCCGGCTCGCCGTAATCGGGGGTGCCGTTGACGTTGACGAGCAGCGGGTACACGCCGGGCTGGTCGATGCCCAGCGACGGCGCCGACGACGAGCGCAGCGGATACGCGAGTGTGAAGCCGCTGGACTGGCCGCGCTGCAACTCGGGAGCCACGGTGACGAAGTCGCCGACCGGGCGGTATTGGTCAGTACTGCCGTCGAGGTTGGTCCGCAGCCCCTGCGGTGACGTGACCGGCCCGGCGTGCTCGAGGCGGACGACGATGTCGCGCACCGAGCGGTCGCCGACGTTGCGGACGGTGCCGTTGACCGTGACAGTGGCGTCTCCCGTGGTTGTGACGATCCCCGGGGTGACGCGGTCGATGCTGACTTCCACGAAGCGGACGTCGCCGGGTTCGCCTGCCGCGGCGCGCGGCCCCAGGGCCATCACCGCGGGCATGGCGACCAGCATTGCCGCGACGACGAGCCGCAAAGCCGCTGCGGGTGCCCGCAGGAGTGCGCGGCGCCGCGAAGGTGTCACTGCCGGCGCCTGTGACCGTTCGTCCGGTCGGACTCGCCACTATCTGCTTCTTGCGCAAGCGGCTCGCGAGCTTCGCGCAGTCGCTCGCCCTCTGGCGTCTGCTCGTCGCGCCGCCGTCGGGTCCGGCTGTGTGTCTGGCGCCGCCGCCACGGTGTGCTGTGCGGCAGCGGCGGCAGCGCGCCGGGCCCCTTGGTGTGCAGGGTCTGGATCAGCTCACCGGCTACCTCCGCGAGCCGGCGTTCGTCGGCGTAGGCCAGCCGCGACGGCAGCTCGTCCAGCGGCACCCAGGCCACCTCGCTGACTTCGAGGTCGCGGTCGGACAGCTCGCCGCCGAGGAACCGCAGGAGGTAGTGGTGCACGGTCTTGTGGACGCGCCGGCCTTCGGTGACGAACCAGTAGTCGATGCTGCCGAGCGAGGCGAGCACGTCGCCCTGGATGCCGGTTTCCTCGGCAACTTCCCGGATCGCGGTCTGCTCGGCGGTCTCGCCGAGTTCGATGTGGCCCTTCGGCAGCGACCACAGCATCCGGCCGCGCCGGTCGATGCGGCCGATCAGTGCCGCCATCTGGCTGCCGTGCGGATCGTCGAGTCCGTCGACCACCAATCCACCCGCAGAGGTTTCGTGCACGGTACGCAAGCGGTCCGGCGATCGACGGCCGCGTTTTGCCGGTTTCGTGTCACTGCTTGGGGTGGGGGTTTGCTTCGTGGACTGCGGGGCTGCGGTGTCAGTGGGGGCGGCGGCACGCTTGCCTCGGCGCCGACCTCGGCGCCGTCGCGGCCTTGCCTGTTCGCCGTCCGACACCCAAGCGATAGTAGCTGTCATGACATTTCACTCCTGGCCCACGCGCCGGTGGACGGGGCGCACCGTATGGCTGGGGAGTGCGCATTAGGGTAGTCGAACGTGCCTGAAACCGCCTCCGACGCCGAACTGCTCGCCGGCGCCGCGGTTGCACTGAATCAGCACGCGGACACGCTGCGCTCCCTGGGCTCGGTGTTCGTCCGGGCGAACCGCGAACTGTATCTGGTGGGCGGCAGTGTGCGAGACGCGGTCCTGGGCCGGTTGGGCGCCGACTTCGACTTCGCCACCGACGCACCTCCCGAAGAGGTGCAGCAGATCCTGCGTCCCTGGGCGGATGGCTTGTGGGACATCGGCATTGAGTTCGGCACCATCGGGGCTACCAAAGGCGAGCACCGGTTCGAGATCACTACCTTCCGCTCCGACACCTACGATCAGGTGTCGCGCAATCCGGACGTGCGGTTCGGCACCAGCATCGACGAGGACCTGGTCCGCCGCGATTTCACGGCGAACGCGATGGCCGTGCGGATCACTGCGGACGGCCCGGCGGACTTCATCGATCCGCTCAACGGGCTGGCGGCGATCCGTGATCGGCTCCTCGATACGCCGTCCGCGCCGGAGGTGTCGTTCGGCGACGACCCGCTGCGGATGCTGCGGGCGGCGCGGTTCGTCTCGCAGCTCGGCTTCTCCGTCGCGCCGCGGGTGCGTGCCGCCATCGAGCAGATGGCGCCGCAGCTGAGCCGGATCACCGCCGAACGGGTGGCCGCCGAACTCGACAAGTTGCTGCTGGGTCAGGACCCGGTGGCCGGCATCGAGCTGATGGTCGACACCGGCATGGGCGACGTGGTGCTGCCGGAGGTCGGCGCGATGCGGCTGGCGATCGACGAACACCATCAGCACAAGGACGTCTACCGGCACTCTCTGACCGTCCTGCGGCAGGCGATCGAGCTCGAGAACGACGGCCCGGATCTGGTGTTGCGCTGGGCGGCGCTGCTGCACGACATCGGCAAGCCGGTGACCCGCAAGCTCGAGCCCGACGGCGGGGTCAGCTTCCACCATCACGAGGTGGTCGGCGCGAAGATGGTGCGCAAGCGGATGCGCGCCCTGAAGTACTCCAAGCAGATGATCGACGACGTCTCGCAGCTGGTGTATCTGCATCTGCGTTTTCACGGTTATGGGGACGGCAAGTGGAGCGACTCGGCGGTGCGGCGCTACGTCACCGACGCCGGCCCCCTGCTGCCCAAGCTGCACAAGCTGGTCCGCGCTGACTGCACCACCCGCAACAAGCGCCGCGCCGCGCGGCTGCAGGCCAACTACGACGATCTCGAGCGACGCATCGCCGAGCTCGCCGCCCAGGAGGATCTGCAGCGGGTGCGGCCCGACCTCGACGGCAACGAGATCATGCAGCTGCTGGGCATCCCGGCCGGCCCCCAAGTCGGAGAGGCGTGGCGGTACCTGAAGGAGTTGCGGCTGGAGCGCGGCCCGCTGTCGAAAGAGGAGGCCACCGCCGAGCTGCTGAAGTGGTGGAACGCGCGAAGGTAGGGCGGCGTCCAACCGGCATGGAGTACTGCTTCGGTGCCGGTGACGGCTCCGCGTCGATGTGGGTGGGCACACCGGACACCGACCTCGACGGCGACGGTGAGCTGGACGCATTGCGGCTGGATTTCGACGGCGACGGTCGCCTCGACGACGCGATCGCCGACCTCGACGGCGACGGGCTCGCCGACCACGTCGCACTGGATGTCGACGACGACGGCACCGCCGAAAGCTGGTTCACCGACGACGGGTCGGGCACGTGGGCGGTAGCGGCGCAGCGCGCCGGTCAACTGCGCTGGTTCAGCCTCGACGGCATCGAACACACCGGCGGCCCGAGCGTCGACTTCGACGGCGACGGGCAGGACGACGACCGGCTGGTCGACAGCGATGGCAACGGACTGGCCGACCGGGTGCTGTGCGACGACGGCGCAGTCGGCTACGTGGACACCGACGGCGACGGGCGCTGGGACCTCGAGCTCGCCGACACCGACGGCGACGGTGCCGCCGACATGTCCAAACAGCTGTAGCGATCCGCCTGGTGTGTACATTTATGTGTATGGCCCGGCTGAATGTCTACGTTCCCGACGAGTTGGCCGAGCGCGCCCGTGCTCGAGGGTTGAATGTGTCAGCGCTGACCCAGGCCGCAATTGCCGCCGAACTCACGCGAACGGCGATGGCGAGCTGGCTTGGTGACCTGCCCGTCGTCAGCCGACCCGTTGAGCATGAGACGGCGATCGCCGCGCTCGACCAGGCGCGCGACGAGTTCGGCAGGTGAGCGAGGCGAGTATCGTCCTTGACGCATCGGCCATGGTTGACCTGTTGCTGGGTCGCATCGGAGCCCGCGATCGGCTGGAGATTGCCCAGGTTCACGTGCCGGCACATTTCGACGCCGAGGTGCTCTCCGCGGTCGGCCGGCTATGGCGGGCGGACCTGGTCGATGTCGAAGACGCCACCGCCTGTGTTGAGGCTCTCCAACGCGCGCCGTTCACACGCCACCCGTCCGACAGCCTTGTCGTCGGTGCCTGGCGCCGACGGAACAGCTTTCGCCTAGTTGACGCGCTCTACGTCGAGCTTGCTGAGCGACTCGGCCTTCCGCTGCTGACCACAGACGCGCGATTAGCGAGTGCATACTCCGCAGCGGAATTGCTCTGATGCCGAGAGCGACGCTTTGCGTCGGCAGGCTCAGCGGCCGGGTCCGGGCGGGCCGGCGAACGCCTGCGCGATCGTCAGCCAATGCGCAGCGTCGTCGCCCTCTGCCTTGACGTCGAGTGCCGACAGCGGCCGCCGTTGCGTCACCAAGTAGCAGAAGTCCAACGCTGAACCGGTGATCCGCTGACGAGCATCCTCGGGGCCCCACGTCCATGTGGAACCGTCGGGAGCGGCCAGCTCCACCCGAAACGGCTCGGCCGGCACAGGCAGGCCGTGCACCGCATACGCATAGTCACGGGTGCGCACCCCGAGGTGTGCGATCGAACGCAGCCGCGCGGTGGGCTCCCGCTGCACCTGCAGCGCGTCAGCCACGTCGAGGCCATGCGCCCACGTCTCCATCAACCGCGCAGTGGCCATCGACGAGGCGCTCATCGGCGGCCCGAACCACATCAGCTTGCGGGTCGGCGGTACCGCGAGCAGCTCGTCGTGTAGCCGCCGACGCGTGATGCGCCAGTCGTCGAGCAGCTCGGCAGGCGACCGCCTCGACTCCTCTTCGGCCGCGGCGTCCACGAACCCGGTGGGATCGGCGGCCGCGGCCGCCAGCAGCTCGCCGAACGCGGGTTCGTCGGTGACCGACGTCAGCGCCACCCGGTCGGTCCACAACAAGTGACCGATCTGGTGCGCAATCGTCCAACCGGGCGCGGGTGTGGCTGTCCGCCAACGGCTTTCAGGCAGCGAGGCAACCAGGGCGTCGAGTTCGTCACTCTCTGCGCGCAGGTCGTCGACGATAGGAGCCGCATCCGCCATGCCGCAAACATTAACCCTCGGCAGAGCCCACGTGCCGCCGGCCGACCGTGGCGTGCACCACCATGCCGGCCAGGTAGGCACCGGCCGCCGCCAAGGCGAGTGCGGGGGAGTGGCCGTCGGCCGGTACCAGCGCCGCGGCCGCCGCGGCCGCCGCCACGAACGTCAGCCAGAAAAGCGAGTCCTGCACGGCGAACACATGGCCGCGGCGGGGGTCGTCCACGTCGATCTGCATCGCGGTGTCCGCGCACAACTTGACCACCTGCCCGGCTGCGCCCAGGAAGAGCGCGCACACCAGCATCACCGGCAAGACCAGTGCGGCGCCGACGAGCTGGACCGCGGTCGCCGCTGCGAGCGCAATGTTGGCAGCGGCGATCCGGCCCACGCGTCGCACGAGCGCCGGCGTGAGCAGGGTTGCGGCGAACGCGCCGGTGGCCGCGGCGGCAAGGAACACCGCGGCCACGCCAAGGCCCGCGACGCCTTGCGCACCGGTGTGCCGCGCGATCACCAGCAGCAGCAGCGTGTTGACGCCGAACGCGATGCGATGTGCAGCAAGTCCCGACAGAGTCGCCGCGACACTGGGTGTCGCGACGACGGTCCGCAATCCGTGCAGCCAGCCGGTGGCCACGGCGTAGACGGCCGAACCGTGAATCGATCGCGCGGTCTCGTCTGGGCCGAGGCTGTGCGGCGGGAACCGCAACGCCAGCAGCAGCGCCACAAGAACCGGGGCGGCGACGACGAAAATGACTGCGGCAGAAGCGGTGTCGTTGGCGCCGAAGAGCCAGCGGGTCACCAGCATGAAGTTGGCGCCGACGAAGCTGGCGACGGCCCCCACCGCAGTGGCGAGCGCGTTCATTCGCACCACTTGATCGCGCGGCACCACATGAGGCAGCGCCGCTGACAACCCGGAGGTGACGAACCGGTTGACGCCGTTGACCAGCAGGGCCCCGGCGAGGATCACATGGCCGCCGGAGCCGATGGCCAGCAGCGCGCCCACACCGATGACGAGGATCAGCCGCGCGGCGTTGGCACCGACCAGCACGAAGCGGCGGTCCCACCGGTCCAGCAGCGCACCGGCGAAGGGCCCGAGAAGCGAATACGGCAGAAACAGCACCGCGAACGACCACGCGACGTCGCCCGGCGTCGCGGCCCGATCAGGGTTGAACAGCAATGCCCCGGCAAGCCCCGCGTTGAACAGCCCGTCGCCGAACTGGCTGGCGACGCGCAGAGCGAGCAGCCGCCCGAACTCGGGCATGGCCCGGACCGACCGCCACACCGCGGCCGGTGCGTGCACGTCAACCACTCAAGTCACTTCCTGCCAGCCGCCGCCACAGAGCGAGCCGAACCTACAGTACAAATATCGAGCCCAGCATCCGCCGATCGCCCCAATTGCGCTGTGCTGGTGACATGATGGTGACGTGGCTTACTCAGAGGATCCGGAGGATTACGCTCCCACTACCAATCGGGTGCGCTCCGGCACTCTGCTGTTGGCCAACACCGACCTGCTCGAGCCGACGTTTCGGCGCAGCGTGATCTACGTCGTCGAGCACAACGACGGCGGCACACTAGGTGTGGTGCTCAACCGGCCGAGCGAGACTGCGGTGTACAACGTGTTGCCGCAGTGGGCAAAGTTGGCGGCCAAGCCCAAGACCATGTTCATCGGGGGTCCGGTCAAGCGCGACGCGGCGCTGTGCTTGGCGACGCTGCGGGTGGGTGTCACCTGTGACGGTGTGCCGGGGCTACGTCACGTGCAGGGCCGCGTGGTGATGGTGGACCTCGACGCCGAGCCCGACTCGATCGCCCCGTTGGTCGAAGGGGTGCGTATTTTCGCGGGCTACTCGGGGTGGACCATCGGTCAGCTCGAAGGCGAGATCGAGCGGGATGACTGGATCGTGTTGTCCGCGTTGCCTTCTGACGTGCTCGTCGAGCCGCGAGTGGACCTTTGGGCGCGGGTGCTGCGGCGTCAGCCGTTGCCGCTGTCGCTGCTGGCAACCCATCCCATCGACGTCAGCCGCAACTAGCCGGGGGCAGTTTCCGGCACGCCTTGCCGGGACAGCCGACCAGCGATCACCGCGCACACCAGCAGCTGAATCATGTGAAACACCATGAGCGGCAACATGATCAGACCCACACTGGCCGAGCCGAAGAGAACCAGGGCCATCGGCAGACCTGACGCCAGGCTCTTCTTCGATCCGCAGAACAGCACGACAATCGCGTCGCCCCGGTTGAGCCGCGCTAGCCGGGCCAGCATCGAGGTCACCGCTAGCACCACCGCCAGCAAGGCGCCACAGACCGCCACGAGTGCGGCCAGCCGCCACGGCGTCACCGCGCTGAAGACGCGTTCGGTGATACCGGCCGAGAACGCGGCGTAGACCACCAGCAGGATCGAGCCGCGGTCCACCACTTTGGTCAGCGTCGTGTGCCGGTACACCCAGTCCGCGACCCACGGCCGCAGCAGTTGCCCGACGACGAACGGCGCCAGCAGTTGCAGGACGATGTCCACCACGGCGGTTCCGTCGAACCGCGCACCGCCGCTGGTTCGCATCAACGCGACCACCAACAGCGGGGTCAGGATCACACCCAGGATGTTGGAGATCGTGGCGCTGACGATCGCCGCCGCGACGTTGCCGCGAGCGATCGATGTGAACGCGATCGACGATTGCACGGTCGACGGCACCAGGCACAGGAACAACAACCCGGTGTAGAGCTCGGCGTCGAGCAGGCTCGGTTCGAAGACTCGCGCCGCGAGGCCGAGCAGTGGAAACACGATGAACGTGACCGCGAGCACCATCAGGTGCAGGCGCCAGTGCCGCAGCCCGTGCAGGGCCTGCACCGGCGACAGCCGCACGCCGTACAGCAAGAACAGCAGAGCGATTGCGACTTTGGTGGTCACTGACACGACGTCGGCGCCGACACCCGTTGCCGGGGCCAGCGCGGCCAGCCCGACGGTCGCGAGCAGGGCCAGAACGAACGAGTCGACGGGCAGCCGCGGGATCCGCGCTATCGGCACGACTGTGTGCAGGAAGCGCAGGGTAGGTCACGCTGACAGGAACCACCGCGCTGCAAGGCGACCTGCGCATAGCGGGCGCCCTGCCACACCCCGACGGCGACCGTGCCGACCGCTCCGGTGATGCACAGCGCCAGCAGCCCGACCGAGGGCCGGCTCGACAGAGCGACGACACCACCGGCGGCCAGCATCATCGCGGCTGCCAACTGGGTGGGTGCGACCGCACGCAGCACCTGTTGTGCACCACCGGCCGGAGCCGGCCGCGCCAGCGCCCGGGCACCCAGTACTGCCAAAACTCCGGCGGCGCACAGGCACAACACACCGGCAACGAGCATGCGGTCACAATACGAGAGCGCCGAAAGCCCCGCAGAGGGCGCCTACCGGGTGGGTGCAGGGCCGGGCTGGGCTGCCGGCGCGGGCGGTGCTGCTGTCGCCGGTGCGACCCGGAAGCCATTGACGATTGCGTCCGTGGCGTCGGCGGCGGACGGCGCGCCCTGAATGTTGGCCAGCGACGTCACCGACAAGGACACCAGGTACCGGTCGGCGCCGGCCGTCGCAATCACATGCCGCCGCGACGTGTTCAGCGTCATGTCGTTTTGGCGGTAGGTGCCCTCGATGATCGACGACGGGAACCCGTAGAAGTCCGCAAACGACGCGTCGGTGGTGCGCCAGGCCGGCAGCGACTGGCTGTCGACGAACCCGTGGGTGATCGCTTCCTTCGGGTCGAAGTCGCCGACCAGCTTGTAGACGACCACCTGCGCATTAGGCGTGTAGAGGTCGGGGCTGGTTCGGTTGGCGATCACCGCGAACGCGTCCGGGACGTTCGGGTCGGGCACCTGCGTCCAGCCAGGCGGCATCGGCAACGTGATGTTGAAAGCCTGGAAGCCTTGTGCGCGTTGGGGTTCCAGCTTGACGTTCTTGCTCTTCAGGAAGTCGGTGATGGTGCCCGACGTCGCTGGCACCAACGTGGGCGCGGGCACGGCGGGTGTCGCGGCGGTGACCCCGGACTGCGGCACCATCGGCGCGGAGGGCGCCCCGGCGACGGGCGCGCTGGGCGCGGGAGCGAAGCCGACCGGCGCGCGCTGCACGGGCGCGGCAGCGACCTGGGGGACCGCGTGCGGTGCCACCAGGCCGGGCGCGACGGTCACGGTTTGGGTGACCGTGACGGGCGTCGGCACGGGCGGGGGCAGTGGTTCGGCGCCGGCGCTGGGGATGGACAGGCAGACGACACCGGCAGCGCCTGCGGCGCACGCTCCCGCCGCCGCTAACCACATTCGGCCCTTCGCGATGCCACCGTCTCGTCGCGCAAGCCGCTCTTCGCAGTTGACCATTACGCTCCCTCCTCCTTCCCCGCGCGCGGCGAGAGCCGACGGTAACAACCGTCACTCTGGTACCACTAGAGCTGGAACCGACCTCTGATCGGTCCGCAACGCAACCGAGACCTGGCCATGCAGCCCGGACGCTAATGCGGACGACCGTGATTTACCGATGCAGGTGAGACCCATGGATAGACGACGTCGACGTATTCATCACGGGACACAACCAGGGTGGGCGCAGGCGTCAACATGTCGACGTAGTTGTGACCCGCGCAGCCTTTCCTGCTCAAATTATCCAACTCCAAGACGATTTCACGGGCCTTAGCGATATCGAGTCGCCATACCACATGGGTCTTGTCGAGGTCGATATTGGCCGCGCCTGACTGGATGCGAAATTCGTGCGTCACGCCGGCGTGCTCGAGAAGTGATGTCCCTTGATGCAAGGCGTCGCTTAGCGCGGCTCGAAATGTGTCAACGCCCGCGCCATCCATGGTCAACAGCACCGCGTCATGCCCGTATTCGAACTCGGGCAGATAATTCACACGAATAACACTCATCAAATTTCTACCAATCGCAGCCGATTGTGCTGACGGGGCGATTTGTCTCGCAGCGCCGGCGAGGCTAGTCCCATAGATTTGATCACGGTGACTCCACCTGCCCCGGATTGGGTGCACTGGCGATGCTTGCCAGTAGCGACTGGTGAAGATTTTCGGTCAGTTTGTTGACTTCAGATTCCAGCGCCGACGACGTGTCGGTGCCGATAACGAGCGATTGCTCGATGAGTGCGCCGCCCGCGGCGCTGTTAACGGCATAGTTGTGGATGTCACATCGAACGACGCGGTCACCACTGCGGAGAAGACCTGAGGCGCGGGGGCGTCGAGCCGGTAGCAGCTACCTCGGCAGCGCGACGCCGGCACATGGCAGCGAAGTCCAGCAACCGATCGGAATCAACGGCAATCCGCCCGTTCATAGAACCTCCTTATCCCTGCTACCTGATCCCTGCGACTGGCATGCCTTGTGACCGCTGCCGGGTTTGAAGCCGGCGGATCGAGCCGCCCAAATCAACGCTACGACAGCGTGCGCGACGACTGAGACAGGAACTGCTCACACTGGGATCGCCAGCACCGGGGCTTGCGCGGCACCGTCTGCGGGCGCGCCATCAGAGGCCGCTGACTAACCTGTGGGGGTGACCGACTCCCCGTCCCCTACCGGCCCACGCGCCGACGCCGACGTGCCCGAGTTCCGCTACACCGCGGAGCTCGCCGGCAAGATCGAGCGGTCATGGCAGCAATACTGGGCCGAGACCGGCACGTTCAACGTGCCCAATCCGGTCGGGTCGCTGGCACCTGCGGACGGCAGCGCCGTGCCCGACGACAAGATGTTCGTCCAGGACATGTTTCCCTACCCGTCAGGCGAAGGCCTGCACGTCGGGCACCCGCTGGGCTACATCGCCACCGACGTCTACGCGCGATACTGCCGGATGACGGGCCGCAACGTGTTGCACGCGTTGGGTTTCGACGCCTTCGGCCTGCCCGCCGAGCAGTACGCGATCCAGACCGGCACGCATCCGCGCACGCGCACCGAAGCCAACATCGTCAACTTCCGCCGTCAACTGGGGCGGCTGGGATTCGGTCACGATTCGCGGCGCAGCTTTTCCACCACCGATGTCGAGTTCTACAAGTGGACGCAGTGGATCTTCCTGCAGATCTACAACGCCTGGTACGACGACGACGCGAATAGGGCCCGGCCCATCGCCGAGCTGATCGCCGAATTCGAGTCGGGCGCGCGCACATTGGCGGACGGCCGCAGCTGGGCGGAGCTCTCGAAGGGAGAGCGCGCCGACGTCGTAGACTCTTTCCGGCTGGTCTACCGCGCCGACTCGCTGGTCAACTGGTGCCCCGGCCTGGGCACCGTGCTGGCCAACGAAGAGGTCACCGCCGAGGGCCGCAGTGAGCGCGGCAACTTCCCGGTCTTTCGAAAACGATTGCGGCAGTGGATGATGCGCATCACCGCCTATTCCGACCGGCTGCTCGACGACCTCGACCTGCTGGACTGGCCGGAGAAGGTCAAGACCATGCAGCGCAACTGGATCGGCCGCTCCACCGGCGCAGCGGCCTTGTTCGCCGCCACTGCGAACGATGGTGCACCGGTGGACATCGAGGTGTTCACCACGCGGCCGGACACGCTCTTCGGCGCCACCTACATGGTGCTGGCGCCTGAACACGACCTCGTCGACCGGCTGGTAACCGACCACTGGCCGGAAGGTGTCGATCCCCGCTGGACCTTCGGTGCCCAGAACCCGAGGGCGGCCGTCGCAGCCTACCGGCGTTCGATCGCCGCGAAGTCGGACCTCGAGCGTCAAGAGAACAAGGCGAAAACCGGTGTCTTCCTTGGCACCTACGCCACCAACCCGGCCAATGGTGAGCGGGTGCCCGTCTTCATCGCCGACTATGTGCTGGTGGGCTACGGCACCGGCGCCATCATGGCGGTCCCCGGCCACGACCAACGCGACTGGGAGTTCGCTACCGAGTTCGGGCTACCTATTGTGGAAGTCATTGCCGGAGGCGATGTTTCGCGCGAGGCCTACACCGGGGAGGGACTCCTCGTCAACTCCGCCTACCTCAACGGTCTCGACGTGCCCGCCGCCAAGGAGGCGATCACACGGCGCCTGGAATCCGATGGCAGAGGCCGGGCCCGGATCGAATACAAGCTGCGCGACTGGCTGTTCGCTCGCCAACGGTACTGGGGCGAGCCGTTTCCGATCGTCTACGACGAGGACGGCCACCCCCATCCGCTGCCCGAGTCGGAACTGCCCGTGGTGCTACCCGACATCTCCGACTACTCACCAGTGCTGTTCGACCCCGAGGATGCCGACAGCGAGCCGTCGCCGCCGCTGAACAAGGCCACTGACTGGGTGCACGTCGAACTCGATCTCGGCGACGGAGTCAAGACCTACACCCGCGACACCAACGTGATGCCGCAGTGGGCTGGCAGCTGCTGGTACGAGCTGCGTTACACCGACCCGCACAACTCAGAACGGTTCTGCGCCAAAGAGAACGAGGCGTATTGGATGGGTCCCCGGCCCGCCGAGCACGGCCCGAATGACCCAGGCGGCGTCGACCTTTACGTCGGCGGCGTCGAGCACGCGGTGCTGCACCTGCTGTATTGCCGGTTCTGGCACAAGGTGCTGTTCGACCTGGGGCATGTGAGCTCATGTGAACCCTACCGGCGACTGGTCAACCAGGGCTACATCCAGGCGTTCGCCTACACCGACTCCCGCGGCGCCTACGTGCCCGCCGCCGAGGTCGTCGAACGCGACGGCAGGTTCTACTACACCGGCCCGGACGGCGAGATCGAGGTATTCCAGGAGTTCGGCAAGATCGGTAAGAGTTTGAAGAACTCGGTGTCGCCCGACGAGATCTGCGACGAGTACGGCGCAGACACCCTGCGAGTGTACGAGATGGCGATGGGACCGCTGGAGGCGTCAAGGCCTTGGGCCACAAAGGATGTGGTGGGTGCGCACCGGTTCCTGCAGCGGGTGTGGCGGTTGGTGGTCGACGAGCAGACCGGCGAAACCAGGGTGTCCGAGGAATCCGTCGACGAGCAGACGCTGCGGGCGCTGCACCGCACTGCCGCCGGTGTCGCCGACGACTATGCGGGCCTGCGTAACAACACAGCGATCGCCAAGCTGATCGAGTACACCAATCACCTGACCAAGCAAGGAATCACGGCACGCGCTGCGGTCGAGCCGCTGGTGCGCATGCTGGCCCCCGTGGCGCCGCACTTGGCTGAGGAGATGTGGCGGCGGCTCGGCCACGACGGGTCGCTGGCGCACGGCCCGTTCCCGCAGGCCGACGAGCGCTATCTGACCGAGGACACCGTCGAATACCCCGTTCAAGTGAACGGCAAGGTGCGCGGCCACATTTCAGTGCCTGCGGACGCGGACAAGGACGCGCTGGAGGCTGCTGCTCTGGCCGACGAGAAGGTGGCGACGTTCTTGGCCGGTGCGACGCCGAAGAAAGTGATCGTGGTCCCCGGCCGGCTGGTCAACCTCGTCGTCTAGGCGCTCACCGGGAAACCCGAGGTTCAGCCGCGGTGACGGATCACGACCTCGTGCACGTGTCCGTCCGGCGGGGTGGCGACGATGTCGGCGATCGCCCGGGCAACCGTCTCAGGCCGTAGGTAATTCGCGGGATCGTAGTCGCCGCCTTCGAATTCGCGGAGCTGACGCTGCATGTCGGTAGCAATACGCCCCGGGTGAACCGACGTCACCCGCAACGACGGCTCCTCCGCCCGCAGCGAATCCGCGTACGCACGCAGCGCGAACTTGCTCGCCGAGTAGGACGCCATTCCGGGCAACACATGCAGCCCTGCGCCTGAATTGACAAACAGCACTTGCCCTTTCGCACGACGAAGCGCAGGCAGCAGCGCATGGGTCAGCGCCACCGCGCCGATCACGTTGATTTCGAACGTCGTTCGCCAGTCGGCGATGCGTGACTCGGCGAGCCGGTCCGGAAACGCCACCCCGGCGTTGTGTACCAGGACGTCGAGCTCCTCACCGACGTCGAGATCGAGCGCGTCGGCGTCGGTCAGATCCAACGGCACCACAGAAGCGCCTACTCGCCCCGCGACGGCGTCCAACCGCTGGGACGGCCGCCCCGCGAGCAGCAGCGTATGCGTGGGAGCGAGGGCATCGGCGATGGCGGACCCGAGGCCGCCGCCGGCCCCGGTGATCAGCGCGGTCGGCATGCCGGCCACCTTATCGGCTCGCTTGGCAAGCGAGCGGGCGTGACCGGCCGCATCATAGAACTGATGGCCCCCGATCCCAGCTTCTCGCCGACGCAGCTCGCCGCCCGAGCGGCCTACCTGCTACGCGGCAACGACCTGGGTGTGATGACGACGGCCGCGCCGTTGCTGTATCCGCACATGTGGAGCTGGGACGCGGCGTTCGTCGCGGTGGGTTTGGCGCCGCTGAGCGTCGAGCGCGCGGTCGTCGAGCTGGACACGCTTCTGTCGGCGCAGTGGGCGAACGGGATGATCCCGCACATCGTGTTTGCCAACGACGTCGACGGCTATTTCCCGGGTCCGGCCCGATGGGCCTGCTCCGAGTTGGCCGAACATGCCCCGGCACATCACCAGACGTCGGGCATCACGCAGCCGCCGGTGCACGCGATCGCGGTCGAGCGCATCCTCGACCACGCCCGCCGGCGCGGCCGCTCCACGCGACAGGTCGCCGAGGCATTTCTGGACCGCCGCTGGGACGACTTGGTCCGCTGGCACCGATGGCTCGCCGAGGCGCGCGATCAGCGCGGCCGCGGCCGCATCACTCTGTATCACGGCTGGGAGTCCGGAATGGACAACTCACCGCGATGGGATGCCGCCTACGCCAACGTGTCACCCGGTGCGGTCCCGGCATATCGACGCAAAGACAACATGATCGTGCTCGACCCGTCGCAGCGGCCCACCGACGGCGAATACGACCGCTACCTGTGGTTGCTCGAGGAGATGAAATCCGTCCGCTACGACGACGAACAGTTGCCGACGGTGATGAGCTTCGTCGTCGAGGACGTGTTCGTCTCCGCGATCTTCTCGCTGGCTTGTGAGGTGCTGGCCAACATCGGCGAGGACTACCACCGGCCGAACGCCGACATCAAAGACCTGTACAGCTGGGCTGAACGCTTCCGCGCCGGAGTGGTCGAAACCGCAGATGAAAGAACCGGAGCGGCAAGGGATTTCGATGTTCGCGCGAACAAGTGGATCGTCACGGAGACCGTGGCCCAATTCGCCCCGCTGTTGTGCGGCGGCTTGCCGCACGACCGGGAGCGCGCGCTGCTGCGGTTGTTGGAAGGTCC
The DNA here is from genome assembly GCF_059813155.1 of Mycobacterium sp. NGS19. Classification (NCBI taxonomy): domain Bacteria; kingdom Bacillati; phylum Actinomycetota; class Actinomycetes; order Mycobacteriales; family Mycobacteriaceae; genus Mycobacterium; species Mycobacterium sp. NGS19. The sequence goes on along the minus strand of NZ_JCALEB010000002.1, from coordinate 825,789 downwards.
GAGGTTCTGCGGTCATCCCGACCTGAAGTACGCGTTGATCCCGTCGACGTCGCCGGTTTCCCGCGACTTCCGGCCGCGGGAGTACTGGCGCGGGCCGGTCTGGCCCGTGATGACGTGGTTGTTCTCGTGGGCGTTTGCGAGGCGAGGCTGGGCTGAACGCTCGCGCACGTTGAGCAGAGAGGGATTGCGCCAAGCCAGCGACGGCACGTTCGCGGAATACTACGAGCCCTTCACCGGTGAGCCGCTGGGCAGCATGCAGCAGTCCTGGACCGCCGCAGCGGTGTTGGACTGGCTCGGGTAGAGCTAGGTGGCAGACTGGCCGCCCAGCCGCTCCAGCGGTGCGAGGGCACGCGCCAGCAGTTCACGGTCTTCGGCCGACAGCGCGGCGAGCATCTCGGCCAGCGCGGCGCGCCGGTTCGCCAGCGACTCCCGATGCACGGCTAGACCTTTCTCGGTGATGTCGACTAGCACGGCGCGCAGGTCGGACGGGTCCTTCGACCGCTTCACCAAGCCGAGCTTCTCGAGCCGGCGGATAGCCACGGTGGTGGTCGGGGTCCGCACCCGCTCGTGGGCGGCCAACTCCGTCATGCGGATCGGTCCGCGGTCGATGAGCGTCACCAATATCGACAGCTGAGCCAGCGTCAGGTCACCGGTCGCCACTCGGGTGGTGTCGCCCCGGCGCAGTACCGAGAACAGCTTGGAGAGCACCCGGTGCAGCCCTTCGGCCAGCTCGGTGACCTGCTGCTCGGTCTCGACCATAATTCGCCAGTCTAACCTGTCGGTGGCTGCCAGGACCCTATCCGGCAATATCTCCGAAAGTCATAACAGCTGCGACAAAAACCGTTGTAGACGCTCAGTCTCGGGTGCGTCGAAAATGCGCTCTGGCGGACCGAATTCCACCACCCGGCCATGGTCCATGAAGACTACGGCCTCCGACGCGGAGCGGGCGAAGCCCATCTCGTGGGTGACCACGATCATCGTCATACCCTCGGAGCCCAGGTCGGCGATCAACGCCAAGATGCCCTTCACGAGTTCCGGATCGAGCGCCGAGGTCGCTTCGTCGAAGAACATCACCTGCGGCGCCATCGCCAACGCCCGCGCAATCGCCACCCGCTGCTGTTGGCCACCCGATAACGTCGCGGGCCGGACGTCGGCCTTGTGCCGCAAGCCAACTCGGTCCAGCTGTGCCAACGCAAGTTCACGGGCGGCCTCTGCCGAGAGCCGTTTGAGCTTGCGCGGCGCCAGCATCACGTTGTCGATCACAGTGCGGTGCGGAAACAGGTTGAAGTTCTGGAACACCATCCCGATCCGCTGTCGCAACTGGTCGGGGTTGTCCTCGAGCACCGACCGGCCGTCGAGCAGGATGTCACCGCGGTCCGGTTCGTAGAGGCGATTGAGGGTGCGCAGCAGCGTCGACTTGCCGGACCCGGACGGCCCGATGACGGCGACGGTGCTTCCTGCCGCCACGTCGATGTCGACGCCGCGCAACACGGCGTTTTTACCGAACGACAAATGAATCTCTCTGCCGGACAACGAAACCGGCTGCGGACGTGCCACCTCGGCCACCACTTACACCATCTCCTGAGCCTCGGCGAGGGGGTCTTCCGGTTCGGCCACCGCACGGCCCTGCCGTAGCCGGTTGTCGATGTAGTTCACCAGATGCGTCAGCGGAATGGTCAGCGCCAGATAGAACAGCCCGGCCGCCACCAACGGCGACAGGTTGCCGGTCTGCGCGTTGAGGTCGCGGCCCACTTGGAACAGCTCACGCTGTCCCGCGACCAGACCGAGAAAATACACCAGCGCGGAGGCTTTCAGCAGCGAGATGAACTGGTTGACCAGTGCTGGCAGGACCCGCCGAATGCCCTGCGGCACAACGACAAGGCGCATCGCCCGCCGGTAGCTGAAGCCGAGCGCGCGAGCCGCCTCCATCTGTCCGGGTTCGACGCTTTGGATACCGGAGCGGAAGATCTCACCCACGTAGGCCGCCGCCATCAACCCGAGCGCCGCGATGCCCAGCGGATACGGGTTGTTGCCGGTCAATCCGCCCACCACCGGCCCCACGCCCAGACCGATCAGCAGAATGACCACCACCTCCGGCAGACCGCGGAACACGTCGGTGTACACCCGCGCCGGCCAGCGCAGCCACCGGGCCCGCGAGATGCCCGCGACGGCCAGCACCATGCCCAGCACCACCCCGATGATGCTGGCGCTGATCGTCAGGATCAGCGTGTTGGGCAGCCCGGTCTTGAACAGGTCGGGGATCGCCTGCTTGTAGAGACCCCAATCGAAGAACGCGTCTTTCAGTTGCGCCAGCGTGGATTTCGGGGCGGGGGCGGTGCTGGCGCGCGGAGTGTGGCTCGCCGCGATCGCCGCGAAGTCAGGCAGGACCGGCTGCGGCGCCGACTTCGAGCCCGGCTTCCAGCCTGGCGGCAGCGCCCGAGGCACCCACTCGGAATACAGCCGCGACCAGGTGCCGTCCGCGATCACCGCGTCCAAACCCGCGTTCAGCGCGTCGATAAGCGGCGTGTTCTCTTTGGCGACCGCCCACGCCACGAAATTGTCCAAACTGAAAGTGTTTTCGACGATCACGGCCTGGTCCCCGGGGCGCACGGTGCCTACCGCCTGCTGCGACGGTGCCACCCATGCGTCGATTTGACGTGTCTTGAGGCTGCCGTACACCGTGTTGTAGTCGGGAAACTTCACCGGCTGCAGATGCAGGGTGTCGATCACGTAGGCCTCTTGCACGGTGCCTTGCACCACGCCGATCCGCTGGCCGGGTGCGAGCTTGTCGAATCCGGTGATCGGCGAGCCGGGCGGCACCACCAGTGAGAAGTATCCGAAGTCGTAGCCGTTGGTGAAGCCGACGGTCTTCCGGCGCGCGTCGGTGGTGGTGATCGATGACGAGCCGACGTCGAACCGCCGCGACGCCACCTGTGCGAGCAGGCCGGAGAAGTCGGTGCCGACGAACCGCACTTGCAACCCGAGTTTGGCCGCGACCGCCCGCAGCAGTTCGTTGTCGAATCCGCTGAACTGGCCGGCCGAGTTGATGCAGACGCTGGGCGGGGCGTCCGACAGGGTGCCGACGACGAGCGTGCCGGGTGTGCCGAGGCCCAGCTTGGTGACGTCGACGGCGCTCAGCGGTTCGACGGTCGCGGTCGTGTACTTGTCTTCGGCCGAGCCTTTGGCAGCCTTGGCGAGATTGGTTGGCAGCGGGCTGGCGGCTTGCACGCCGGGTGGCGAGCATTGGTCGGCCGCCGCTGCGGGCGCACCGACAAGCGCAGTCATCAGCAGCACGGCGGCCAACGCCCAAGCGCGAATCACACGCCGAGCGTACGGTTGTTCGCGCGCGGGCTCGCGCTATGTGCGCACCAGCAGTGCGTCGGGCGTCATTCCGAATGCCGGTGCCACGCGAAGATGTACAGCGCCATCGCCGTCACCAACGCGAGCAGCACCCACAGCACCAATGCCTGGTCGATCCACGCGCCCGGTGGTGGAGCACCGGGCAGGATGTTGCGCAGCGGCACGATCGCAAACAGCATGGCCGCGTACCAGGTGGAGAACGGCGGCACGAACTTCTTCTTGCCGCGCAGCATTTGGATCGCGACGAACAACGCCATGATCGGCAGGCTCAGCAGCACCACGCAGATGCCGAGGTCGAAGAACAACGGCCCCTGCGCCCGGTGGAGGGTGAGCGTCACATTGTCCCCGTCGGGTGCCGACTGGGTCGCCGGTCCGCTGCGCCTGGCCGAAATGTCCCAGCCTTCTATCGATCCGGTCACTTCCACGCGTGCCGACACGTAGTCGCGGTTGTCACCGTCGCCCACCAGCACGTCGGCACTGATCTCGTCGGTGGTGTAGGAATCGAACGGCCAGCGGTCCGGGTGGCCGTTGGCGTCGATCGTCGTCTTGTACTGCGCGGTGGTGGGTTTGCCCTTCTTGTACTCGAGGTCGCCCAGCTCGTTGGCCGGGTACATCCGCACAGCGATGTCCTGCTTGACCACGTCGAGGTTGGTATCCATCAGCGAATCCTCTGGATACACAAGCACTTGCACGTCGAGGCGGTTGTCGGTGGTGTGCAACGCGATGAGGTTCACCACCACCACCGTGTCGTCGGTGGTGCCGAGGTTGGCCGGCGGAAGCGGCCGCGCGGAGCCGCTCAGCGCGTGATACCCGAGTAACGATCCGACGTAGAGTGCGGCGAGGATGAAGACTATGCCGCCGACTGCTGCGAATTTCCGCCAACGAGAGCGCCGAACCGGCGCGGGCGGCGTCTGAACGACCACCCGGGAAATCTAGCGTGAGTTGTTTTGTCTGCGTGGCTTATTGAGCCCGGCGAGCCTTCCACCGGCATAACGCCTCGGCTTGGCTCAGGTCGTAGTCGGGACCGTTGACGCCGACCGTCAGAAACGTGACGCCCAGATCAGCCATCGCATCGGCCTCGGCCAGCAGGGCGTCCTCGGAGCGACCCTGAACGCCCGCGGACCGCTCGATCGACTCGGGGTCGCGGCCCACCGCGGCGCAGTGCTGCGCCAAGACCTCGGCTTTGCGTGGGTAGCTTTCGCGGTCGACGAACCCGTGCCAGATGTCGGCGTGCTCGGCCACCAGCCGCAGCGTCTTCTGCTCGCCCTGGCCGCCGATGAGCACCGGAATGTGCCGGGTCGGTTGCGGATTGAGCTTGGCGAACCGTGACTCGATGCGTGGCAGTGCCTCGGCGAGGTCTCGCAGCCGGCTGCCCGCGGTGCCGAAGGGGTAGCCGTATTCGTCGTAGTCCTTCTGCTTCCAGCCGGAGCCGATGCCCAGGATCAGCCGGCCGTTGGAGATGTGGTCGACCGTGCGCGCCATGTCGGCGAGCAGCTCCGGGTTGCGGTACGAGTTGCAGGTCACCAGCGCGCCGATCTCGATCCGTGAGGTCTGCTCGGCCCACGCGCCCAACATCGTCCAGCACTCGAAGTGTGGTCCGTCGGGATCGCCGTAGAGCGGAAAGAAGTGGTCCCAGTTGAACGCCACGTCGACGCCGATGTCTTCGGCGCGGCGGACGGCGTCACGGATGTTCGCGTAGTTCGGTGCGTGCTGCGGCTGGAGTTGGACGCCGATGCGAAGAGGGAAGGCCATGCGGCCACGGTATCGCGCAGCTCAGTGGCGGCAGTTCTCGTACCTGTCGATCAGAGCCTGTTCGGGCGGCGACGGCCGGTAGTCGCGCCTGATGCACGTGCCGATCGACACGGTGACCGGGCCGGTCGCCTGCCCGTAGAAGCCGAGCCGGCCTTGGTACTGGTTGGTGGCCGAGTACAGCACCGGCGCGGGCAGCCGCGCGACGACCGGCAGGTGCTGCTCGGCGAGCCGCAGCGCCAGCGCGGTGTCGTCGGCGCCGATCTTCTCCGACACCCATAGCGGTCCGGTGACCGCGCCGTTGATCGTGAAGACGTCGGCGTGCGGGATCGACTGGTCGGCGTTGAGCGTGTCCCACAGCTCCATCTCGGCAGGGGTCGGCAGTCGCCGCGAGGTGTGAATCTCGGCAGGGTGCTGCTTGCCGGCGTTCACGGTCCATTCACCGGCGGCCATGTCGGCGAAGTTACTGGCCAGGGTGCCGACGGCCGCGGCGACCGCACGGTAGTCAGCAGCGTCGGGCAGTTGGATGGTGCCGGAATTCGGAACCGTCGCAGTGGCGGCGCGCAGTCTGACTGTGCCACCGGGGAATTGGCGGCGCAGCGCTACCCAGCTACGCGCCTGCTGAACGACTTGCTCGCGGTTGCTTACCGGGCGACCGCCGTTGTCCACGCGGAACAGGTTGTCGCCGGTGCGGATGTCGAGCTCGGTGCGGTAGCCCTTGTAGTCGTTGGTGGCCATGTCGTCGATGTAGGACGACGTGACTGCGGCCACCTGATCGGCGGTGACCTCGCCGGCCACGTCGACGTCGAATTCGGCGTACGCCGGTCCGCGCGCCGCGTCGTCGTCGAACGTGGTGTGCACCTGCGTCACACCCGCCAGCGTGCGGATGCGCTGGCTGAGCTTGTCCACCTCGGCGCTCCGATCGGGCGGCGCCGCCGTGCACGCGGCCAGGACCAGCACCACCACCGCCAGCCATCGCCATCGCACCAGCCGATTCTGCCAAGGCGACCGCATCCACGTCGCTGAGCCGGCCGCCCAGCGCGTAATAAATCAGTTCGCGGCCCTGTCGCTCCGTCGTCACCAGGCCGGCGGCTTGGCGCACCTCGAGATGTTTGACGATGGCCTGGCGGCTGATCGGCAGTTGTCGTGCCAGCGCGGAGGCCGACGCCGGCGCGGCACCCAGCCGGGCCGCTGCACGAGGGACCACACCTGCTCGGCGCTGGCGTCGATGTCGACGGTCCGCTCGATCCGGTCGAGTTGCTGGTCGGTCTCGGTCATGATGTGAACGAATGCGACCCTGCTGTTGTACTTCTATGACCGAGTTGCGCCGAGCACTTCGCGCAAGATCTCGACGAGCACCAGCGGCTGGTCGCTGTGCACCGAATGCCCGGCGTCGGCCACCACGTGCACGCGCTGGAATCCCGGTGCGGTGCGGGCGAATTCGTCGGCGTCCTCGTCGTTGACGAAGGCGGACCGTGCGCCCCGCACCAGGGTGGTGGGTGCGGACAGCGCGGGCACGTCGTCCCACAACCGCTGGAAGCCGGAGTAGTCGGCGTCCTGACGGAAGGAGTCGTAACGCCACGTCCAGGTGCCGTCGTCGAGGCGCTTCGAGTTGTGAAAAACCCCGCGGCGCAACGACTTTCGGTCTCGGTGCGGTGCCGCGGCGACGGTCACGTCCACCATGGACTGAAAGGTCGGGAAGGTGCGCTCGCCCTGGATCAGCGCCACCGTGCCCTTCTGCTCGTCGGTCATCTCCGCGTGACGGGCCGGGGAGGTGGGGGTGACGTCGACGAGCACCAGCCGCCGCACCAGGTCGGGCGCCTGCGTCGCCAGCCGGATCGCGGTCAGCCCGCCCAGAGAATGGCCGACGAAAAGGTCTGCGGCCGGAGCCCATTCGCGCAACACAGGCAACAGCGTCGCCGCGTTCTGGAGGGGCCCGTAATCGCCGTCCTCCCGCCAGGCGGACCGGCCGTGCCCGGGCAGGTCGACGGCCAGCGCCGGCTCACCGAGTCCCAGAATGACGGTGTCCCAGGTGTGCGCGTTCTGCCCGCCGCCGTGCAGGAACACCACCCGTGGCGGCGCGGACCCGAACCGCAACGCGCTGACGGGTCCGGAGTCCAGCCGTTCGACGACCGGCAGCGGACCGCTGACACCGGCCTGCTCGGCGTTTTCGGGCAGCAGCGCGAATTCGTCGAGACCCAACAGGTCGTCGTCGGAGATCTCCGTCACGGCGACGACACTAGCCGCGGATGAAGTCCTCGAGCTGGGCGCGGGCCACGTCATCAGGCATCTGTTCCGGCGGGCTCTTCATCAGGTAGGCCGACGCCGGGATGATCGGGCCGCCCAGTCCGCGGTCCTTGGCGATCTTCGCCGCCCGCACCGCGTCGATGATCACGCCTGCCGAGTTCGGCGAATCCCACACCTCGAGCTTGTACTCCAGGTTCAGCGGCACGTCGCCGAAGGCCCGGCCTTCCAGCCGCACGTACGCCCACTTGCGGTCGTCGAGCCAGCCCACATGGTCGGACGGGCCGATGTGGACGTCTTTGGTCTTGAACTCGCGCTGCAGGTTGCTGGTAACGGCCTGGGTCTTGGAGATCTTCTTGCTCTCCAGCCGCTCACGCTCGAGCATGTTCAGGAAGTCCATGTTGCCGCCGACGTTGAGCTGCATCGTGCGGTCCAGCTGCACGCCGCGGTCTTCGAACAGCTTGGCCAGCACCCGGTGGGTGATCGTCGCACCGACCTGGCTCTTGATGTCGTCGCCGACGATCGGCACCCCGGCGTCGGCGAACCTCTTGGCCCACACCGGGTCTGAGGCGATGAACACCGGCAGCGCGTTCACGAACGCCACACCGGCGTCGATCGCGCACTGGGCGTAGAACTTGTCGGCCTCTTCGGAGCCGACCGGCAGGTAGGAGACCAGCACGTCGGCCTCGGCGTCGCGCAGCGCCTTGACCACGTCCACCGGCTCGGCGTCGGACACGTCGATGGTGTCGGCGTAGTACTTGCCGATTCCGTCGAGGGTGGGTCCGCGCTGTACCACCACGTCGGTGGGCGGCACATCGGCGATCTTGATGGTGTTGTTCTCCGACGCGAAGATCGCCTCGGACAGGTCGAAGCCGACCTTCTTGGCGTCGACGTCGAATGCGGCGACGAACTTGACGTCGCGCACGTGGTAGGGGCCGAACCGGACGTGCATCAGGCCGGGAACCGTCGAGCTGTCGTCAGCGTGCTGGTAGTACTGCACGCCCTGCACCAGTGAGGACGCGCAGTTGCCGACGCCGACGATCGCGACGCGCACCTCCGAACCGGCGCCGGTCTTATTGCCACTCATGAGCGGTTCTCCTTACTCCTGCCACTTGACGTTTTTGTGCGGTGCGAGTGGTTACTCGGCGAGTCCTTGGGCTACTCGTTCCGCGGCGATCAGATCGTTGAGCCATTTCACTTCCCGCTCGCTGGACTCCAGGCCCAGCTGATGCAGTTGGCGGGTGTAGCGGTCGAACGAGCTACTGGCCCGCGCGACGGCTTCGCGCAGACCTTCCCGCCGCTCCTCCACCTGACGGCGCCGGCCCTCCAGAATCCGCATCCTCGCCTCTGCGGGGGTGCGGTTGAAGAATGCGAGATGCACGCCGAAGCCGTCGTCGGTGTAGTTCTGAGGACCGGTGTCGGCGACGAGCTCGGCGAACCGCTGCCGACCAGCCTCAGTGAGCCGGTACACCCGGCGCGCACGGCGCACGGGAGCTCCGGCCGGTGCCGCATCCTCCGCGATCAGCCCGTCGAGCTGCATCCGGCGCAGCGCCGGATAAAGCGAACCGTACGAGAACGCGCGGAAAGCACCCAGTAAACCGGTAAGGCGTTTCCGCAGCTCGTAGCCGTGCATCGGCGACTCGAGCAGAAGTCCCAGGATGGCGAGCTCCAGCACCGAGTCACCTCCTTTGCTTGGCCGTTACGACCCGTCGACACCTCGGGCCATAGTATCGCGCCGATATATTCGCGGCCAGCCCCCGGCCAGCCCCCGGCCAGCTTCGGGCCATGCCCGGGCCACGCTCCTGCGCGAGTGTGCGTGTCTGCGCACCGGCACGCCGGAGCCGGGCGTGCAACACCGCACGCTCGCGCCAGGCGGCCAGGCCCAGGTGCCCGTCAGGACGGCGGGTATTGGCTGAGGATGTCGCCCTGCGGACCGACGGTCAGGTAGCCGCTGCGCTCATAGGTCGTCGAAACGTAGATCGCGATCACCACCGCGTCAGGAGTCGTCGGATCCTTACTGGGCTCGATGTTCATGTAGGTCGACTTCACGTCCTTCTGCTCGATGCCCAAGATCTGCGGCGCACCCCGCATCCGGCCGATGATCGCAGGCACGTCGAACTTCGCAAGGTCGACCAGACGCTCGCCGTCGCTGATCGCGCTCACCGACGGATCGCCGTCCCAACCGCCCCGATACGTGTACCGCAGCGTGCGCCGCTCGTCGGCGGGGTCGGCGCGCTCCATCGACGCGTAGTCGGGGTAGATGGTCAGGCTGAATCCCAGCGTGTCTCCCCACTTCTTGCGGGCTTGGGTGAACAAGCCGTTCAGCCCGTTCGCCGAGTGCAGCAGCCGCGGCGGCGCCTGGACGTTGGCGGCGATGCCGTCGGGCGCAGCACCCGGGTCGTTGCTCAGCGGTGACGCACTACTGCCGAAGAGGCCCCAACCGATGCCCACGCCCAACAGCACCAGCACCGCTGCCACGGCGATCCGCATGCCCCAGCCCGCATCACCAGTGCTGGCGCGCGGCGACTTGAGCCGAGGCAACTGCACCGGCGCATTGCTGGTCTGGAGGTCAGACACCAATGCGTTCAATTCGCCCAGCGTCATCGCGTTGGTCGCAGCACTGACCCGCTGACGGTGTTCTTCCATTGACAACTGGCCTTCGGCGAGCGCGGTGTCGAGCACCTGGCAAGTGTCGTTTCGGTCGCTGTCTTTGGCCCGGGTGCTCATTGATTGCCGCGTCGCCACGACGATGATCGTAAGAGCGCCCCCGCCGATTCGACGGGCAACTGCCCAGCGCAGCGAGCGGCGACAGATCGGCTGCCCCTTCTGTGCTTCCACCGTCGGGGGAGGCACGTACTCTGGTCACCGTGCGATTGCAGCAACAAGTGGTGGACTACGCGCTTCGGCGCCGGTCCCTGCTGGCCGAGGTGTATTCGGGGCGCACAGGTGTCACCGAGGTCTGCGACGCGAATCCCTACTTGTTGCGGGCAGCCAAGTATCACGGCAAGCCCAGTTCGGTGATGTGCCCGATCTGCCGCAAGGAACAACTGACTCTGGTGTCGTGGGTGTTCGGCGATCACCTTGGCCCAGTATCCGGGTCTGCCCGCACAGCCGAAGAGCTGGTGATGCTGGCGGCCCGATACGACGAATTCTCGGTACACGTGGTGGAGGTATGCCGGACCTGCAGCTGGAACCATCTGGTCAAGTCGTATGTGCTGGGAGCGGTCCGTCCTCCGACAGGATCGCGTGGCACTCGGACGGCGCGCAGCGGCGCGCGCACGGCCAGTGAATAGGGGAGAGCGTCCCGACCGGTCAGCCACCGACAACCGTCCCGGAATGGCGGCTGACCGCGCCGCCCGCCCTCCGCAGCGGCCCGGCCCGGCCTACGGTCCGGCTCGCGCGCCCCGACCTCCGGCACCGCGACCGTCGCGCCGCACCACTCCCGTCGACGGCGGTCCTACAAGCGTCATCCCACCGGTCGGTGAGCACACCGAGCCGCTGCGCGACGAGGTCGACGTCGTCAAGGCCGCGCTCGACGGTGGACCCCCTCCCAAGCCGCCGCACGGCCGTCCGCCCGGGGGCGGCCCCCCATTCGGGCCCAGACGTCCCGCGCGTCACATCAACTGGAAGTGGGTGCGGCGCGGTGTCATCATCGCCGCTGCGCTGCTCATCGTGCTGCCCCTGGTTACGTTCTCGATGGCTTACTTCATTGTCGACGTGCCGCAGCCCGGCGACATCCGCACCAATCAGGTGTCCACCATCTTCGCTAGCGACGGCACCACTGAGCTCGCGAAAATCGTTCCGCCAGAAGGCAATCGGATCGACGTCAGCATCAGCCAGGTGCCTCAGCACGTGCGCGACGCGGTGATGGCCGCCGAAGACCGCGACTTCTACTCCAATCCCGGGTTCTCGTTCAGCGGTTTCGCACGCGCGGTGAAGAACAACGTGTTCGGCGGCGACACGCAGGGCGGCTCGACGATCACGCAGCAGTACGTCAAGAACGCGCTGGTGGGTTCGCAGCGTGCCGGCGTCGGCGGTTTGGTCCGCAAGGCCAAGGAATTGGTGATCGCCACCAAGATGTCCAGCGAGTGGTCCAAAGACCAAGTGCTGCAGGCGTATCTGAACATCATCTACTTCGGCCGCGGTGCGTACGGTATCGCGGCGGCATCCAAGGCCTACTTCAACAAACCCGTCGAGCAGCTCACCGTCGCGGAAGGTGCGTTGCTGGCAGCGCTCATCCAGCGGCCGTCCAGTCTTGACCCGGCCGTGGATCGCGAGGGTGCCGAGAAGCGGTGGAACTGGGTGCTCGACGGCATGGTGACCATCGGAGCACTGCCGCAGAACGAGCGGGCAGCACAGGTGTTTCCCGAGACGGTGGCGCCAGATCAATCTCGCATGGAAAGCCAGACCACCGGGCCCAACGGTTTGATCGAGCGCGAAGTCACCAAGGAGCTCCTCGACCTGTTCAACATCGACGAGCGCACGCTCAACACTCAGGGCCTGCAGATCACCACCACCATCGATCCCAAGGCGCAGTCGGCCGCCGAGGACGCGGTGAACCGTTACCTCGAGGGCCAGGACCCCGACATGCGCGCCGCGGTGGTGTCCATCGATCCGAAGACCGGAGGCGTCAAGGCCTACTACGGCGGCAGCGACGCCAACGGTTTCGACTTCGCCCAGGCAGGCCTGCAGACCGGCTCGTCGTTCAAGGTGTTCGCGCTGGTGGCCGCGCTCGAGCAGGGCATCGGGCTGGGCACGCAGATCGACAGCTCGCCGTTGACGGTCGACGGGATCAAGATCACCAACGTCGAAGGCGAAAGTTGCGGCACCTGCAACATCGCCGAGGCGCTCAAGCGGTCGCTGAACACCAGCTACTACCGGTTGATGCTGAAACTGAAGAACGGCCCGTCCGACGTCGCCGACGCCGCACATCGCGCCGGCGTAGCCGAGAGCTTCCCCGGCGTGGAGCACACGCTGTCCGAGGACGGCAAAGGCGGTCCCCCGAACAACGGAATCGTGTTGGGCCAGTACCAGACTCGGCCCATCGACATGGCATCGGCGTACGCCACCATCGCGGCCTCGGGCATCTACCGGGCCCCGCATTTCGTGCAGAAGGTGGTGAACTCCCAGGGCGAGGTGCTGTTCGACGCGTCTACGCAGGAAAGCGGCGGCGACCGTCGCATCGACGAAGGAGTCGCCAATAACGTCATCTCTGCGATGCAACCGATCGCGGGCTACTCCAACGGCCACAACCTGGCCGGCGGCCGGCCCTCGGGCGCCAAGACCGGCACCACCCAGCTGGGCGACACCGGCGCCAACAAGGACGCCTGGATGGTCGGGTTCACGCCGTCACTGTCGACGGCCGTGTGGGTCGGCACTGTGCGCGGCGACAAGCCGCTGGAGAACAAGTGGGGATCACCGGTGTGGGGGTCGACGTTGCCGTCCGACATCTGGAAGGCGACCATGGACAACGCGCTCGACGGCACACCGAACGAGAAGTTCCCCAAGCCAACGATGATCGGCGGGTATGCCGGCGTGCCTGCCGCCCCGCCACCTCCGCCGCGATCGACACCGCCGCCCTCCTCGGCGCCCACTCCCACGCCTGGTGAGGTGATCCAGCCCAGCATCGAAGTGGCCCCCGGCATCACAATCCCGTTGGGACCGCCCACCACGGTTCCCGCGGCGCCGCCGCCCGGCGGCGACAACGGTGGACAGGGTCCGCTGCCCGGGCCGCCACCGCCGCCGTGACCGACGCGGCGGCAGAGCAGCACGCGGCTGCGGTGGTTTCGCCGCAGCCGCTCGCGGCCGACCGGCGCAGCCTTGACGACCGCGATTTTCCCAGTCGCACAGACCCAATCGGCGCTGCGCTGGCCGAGACCATCGGCGGTCCGGTGGGCCGGCATGCCTTGATCGGCCGGCAGCGGTTTCTGACGCCATTGCGGGTCATGTTCCTCATCGGGCTGGTGTTCCTGGCGTTGGGTTACTCGACCAAGGCCGCCTGCCTGCAAAGCACGTCCACCGGCAGCGCCGACACCCGAGTCGCCAACTGGCAGAACAACCGTCAGTACTACGAGCTGTGTTACTCCGACACGGTTCCGCTGTACACCGCAGAGCTGCTGAACCAAGGCAAGTTTCCGTACAAGTCCAGCTGGCGCGAGACCGACTCCGCCGGAAAACCCAAGACCCAGTACGACGGGCGCCCCGCGGTGCGGTACATGGAATATCCGGTGCTGACCGGGCTCTACCAGTACGCGTCGATGGCGCTGGCCAAGACGTACACGGCGCTGACCAAAGTGGTGGGGATACCTGTGATCGCCGAGGTGGTGATGTTCTTCAACATCTCCGCGTTCGGGCTGGCGCTGGCGTGGCTGGCCACCGTGTGGGCGACGTCCGCGCTGGCGGGCCGGCGGATCTGGGATGCGGCGCTGGTCGCCGCCTCGCCGCTGCTGATATTCCAGATTTTCACCAATTTCGACGCGCTCGCAACGGCCTTCGCGATCGGTGCGCTGCTGGCGTGGGCCCGTCGAAAACCCGTCTTGGCCGGCGTGCTGATCGGCCTGGGCGTCGCGGCCAAGCTGTATCCATTGCTGCTGTTGGTGCCGCTGCTGGCTCTCGGGGTGCGCACGGGCCGGTTGCGCGCGGTGGCCCAGACCGGCGCAGCCGCCGCGGCCAGCTGGCTCGTGGTGAATCTGCCCGTCATGCTGCTCTTTCCGCGGGGGTGGTCGGAGTTCTTCCGGCTCAACGCCCGTCGCGGTGACGACATGGATTCGCTGTACAACGTGATCAAGTCGTTCACCGGGTGGTCGGGCTTCGACGGCAACCTCGGGTTCTGGGAGCCGCCGGTGGTGCTGAACAGCGTCGTCGCTGCGCTTTTCGTCATCGCTTGTGCCGCAATCGCTTACGTGGCGTTGACGGCCCCGCGCCGACCCCGCGTCGCGCAGCTGGCGTTCCTGGTGGTCGCGGCGTTCTTGTTGACCAACAAGGTGTGGAGTCCGCAGTTTTCCCTGTGGCTGGTGCCGCTGGCGGTACTGGCGCTGCCGCATCGGCGAGTCCTGCTGGCGTGGATGACCATCGACGCGTTGGTGTGGGTGCCGCGCATGTACTACCTGTACGGCGATCAAACGCGCGGACTGCCGGAGCAGCCGTTCACCGCCACCGTGCTGCTGCGTGACATCGCGGTGATGGCGTTGTGCGCGGTGGTGGTCTGGCAGATCTATCACCCCGAACGCGACCTCGTCCGGTTCGGCGGCCGTATCGACGACCCGTCCGGCGGCGTCTTCGAGAACACGCCTGACGCGCCGCCCGCGTGGCTGCCCTCGTGGTTGCGCCCCCGCGCCGCCGGCCCACCGCCCCTTGTGCGCGAGCGTGCGGGTCTGCGCGCCGACACGCCGGTCTAGGGCGTACCGCAGCGCACGCTCGGCCGGAGCGAACCAGTGCGATTTCGCAGATCAGCCGCCATTCCTGTAACCTGATCCGGTTGCCGACGCAGGCGACCCTCCTGCTACGGATACGCCGTGGCCGCACACGACCAGAGGAGGTGATGAGGTTCCCATGCGTCCATACGAAATCATGGTCATCCTCGACCCCACCCTTGACGAACGCACCGTGGCTCCGTCGCTGGAGGCGTTCCTCAACGTCATCCGCAACGACGGCGGCAAGGTCGACAAGGTCGACATCTGGGGTCGGCGCCGGCTGGCCTACGAGATCGCCAAGCACTCCGAGGGCATCTACGCGGTGATCGACGTGACGGCAGAACCCAAGACGGTGACCGAGCTCGACCGTCAGCTCAGCCTGAACGAGTCGGTGCTGCGTACCAAGGTGATGCGCACAGACAAGCACTGAATGCGTACCGCACGTCAGTTGCTCTGCGTAGGCTCGCGCACGACAAGCACCGTGCCTGACTGCTCCGTCCACGCGAGGAGCGACATGAGTCGAGGAGGATCTCGTGGCTGGTGACACCACGATCACCGTCGTCGGAAACCTGACGGCCGACCCTGAACTGCGTTTCACCCCCTCCGGCGCTGCCGTCGCCAACTTCACGGTCGCGTCCACGCCGCGCATCTACGACAGGCAGAGCGGGGAGTGGAAGGACGGCGAGGCGTTGTTTCTGCGGTGCAACATCTGGCGGGAGGCGGCCGAGAACGTCGCTGAAAGCCTCACCCGTGGGTCGCGGGTGATCGTCACCGGTCGGCTCAAGCAGCGCTCATTCGAAACCCGCGAGGGCGAGAAGCGCACCGTCGTCGAGGTCGAAGTCGACGAGATCGGCCCGTCGCTGCGCTACGCCACAGCGAAGGTCAACAAGGCCAGCCGGGGCAGCAGCAGCGGTGGATTCGGCAGCGGCGCACGGCAATCCGGCAACCAGGCCACCAACGATGATCCGTGGGGCAGCGCCCCGGCGTCGGGGTCCTTCGGCGGCAGCGACGACGAGCCGCCCTTTTAATTACAACGAACATTTACGAAGAGTCGAGGAAGAAAACCGATGGCGAAGTCCAACAAGCGGCGCCCCGCGCCCGAGAAGCCGGTGAAGACACGCAAGTGCGTGTTCTGCGCCAACAAAGCTCAAGTGATCGACTACAAGGACACCGCGCTGCTGCGCACTTACATCAGCGAGCGCGGCAAGATCCGGGCCCGCCGAGTGACCGGCAATTGTGTGCAGCACCAGCGTGATATCGCGATCGCGGTCAAAAACGCGCGCGAGGTTGCCCTGCTGCCGTTCACCTCATCGGCCCGCTGAGCAATCCACGAACAGGAACGACGATGAAGCTCATACTCACCGCCGAAGTCGACCATCTCGGTTCGGCCGGCGACCTTGTGGAAGTCAAAGACGGTTATGGCCGCAACTATCTGCTGCCGCGTGGCCTGGCCATCCTGGCCACCCGTGGCGCGGAGCGTCAGGCCAGCGAGATCCGGCGCGCACGTGAAGCCAAGACGGTGCGCGACCGCGAGCACGCCGACGAGCTGAAGAAAGCCCTCGAAGGCATTGGCTCTGTGTCACTTCCGGCGCGCACCGCGGGTGGTTCGGGCAAGCTGTTCGGCTCGGTCACTGCGGCTGATGTCGTGTCGGCGATCAAAAAGGCCGGTGGCCCCAGCATCGACAAGCGGACGGTGCAGATGCCTCAGGCGCACATCAAGTCGATCGGCAGCCATCCGATCGTGGTGCGGCTGCACCCCGAGGTACAGGCCACGGTGACGCTCGAGGTCGTCGCCGAGCAGTAGCCGGCCTCGGCGCGCTATCCGCGAATCCGACTGGACTGCATCGGTTTTCGGTTCACTGCCGGCTGCGCGCCGCGACGTGCCGCCGCTGGAGCGTGCGAGCTAATTGTCGGCTATCGCAAATACTTGGGCTACGACGTCCTCACCACGGGTTCTGGCGGACGCCCGGGCCGCGCACCTCGCCGCTGGACGGTGCCAGCAAACTAGCCGCGGCTGCGACGCCGCAGCGAATCTAACCATTTGTTAACCTGTACCTCAACTCAAGGCAACACAACACGCCCGAAGCGGCAACCCGGCAAGACACGCCGTAGCGATTCTGATCCACAGGCCACACACCGCGAGAAGTCGGCTTCAGCAGCGAATATGTGGGCAATTATTTGCGTCATCCACAAGTTGTCCACAAGCCGTCAACATGACGCAGAGCAGATATCCACACGCGATACACAGGTTCATCAACAGCACCGCTTTTCAGCTCCGCCAGCAACCTTTAACGTCGGAACGTCCCGGGGTAACCCGGCGCGTTGAGTCGGTGAGTTGTCGGCACCGTGACTTATCGTCGAGACAGCCGTGCGAACGTACGTTCGGGAGGAGGTGGGGCGCCGTCATGGCCGTGGTCGACGATCTCGGGCACTCTGGCTTAGGCGTTCCTCCGACCAATGAGGAGTTCGGCCGTCAGCCGCCCCAAGACATCGTCGCCGAACAGTCGGTATTGGGCGGCATGCTGCTTTCCAAGGACGCTGTCGCCGACGTCGTGGAAAAGCTGCGGCCGGGTGACTTCTATCGTCCTGCCCACCAGAGCATTTACGACGTCATCCTCGATCTCTCGACGCGGGGTGAGCCGGCCGACCCGGTGACCGTCGCAGCAGAACTCGACCGACGCGGACTGTTGCGGCGGATAGGCGGCGCACCGTATCTGCACACGTTGATCTCCACGGTGCCCACTGCCGCGAACGCCGGCTACTACGCCGGCATCGTCGCGGAGAAGGCGTTGTTGCGCCGGCTGGTCGAGGCCGGAACGCGCGTCGTGCAGTACGGATACGCCGGTGCCGACGGGTCCGATGTCGCCGAAGTGGTCGACCGCGCGCAGGCCGAGATCTACGACGTCACCGACCGGCGGTTGTCGGAAGACTTTGTGCCGCTTGAACAATTGCTGCAGCCCACCATGGACGAGATCGACGCGATCGCATCCAGCGGTGGCCGGGCGAGCGGGGTACCGACGGGGTTCGTCGAGCTCGACGAGCTCACCAACGGACTGCACCCCGGCCAGATGGTCATCGTCGCCGGCCGGCCCGGTTCCGGTAAAAGCACACTGGGACTGGACTTTCTGCGGTCGTGTTCGATCAAGAATCAGATGGCCAGCGTCATGTTCTCGCTCGAGATGAGCAAGTCGGAGATCGTGATGCGACTGCTCTCGGCCGAGGCGAAGATCAAACTTTCCGACATGCGCTCGGGCCGCATGGGCGACGACGACTGGGCGCGGCTTGCGCGGCGGATGAGCCAAATCAGTGAGGCGCCACTGTATATCGACGACTCGCCGAACCTGACGTTGATGGAAATCCGCGCGAAGGCCAGGCGGTTGCGCCAGAAGGCAGACTTGAAACTGATCGTCGTCGACTACCTGCAGTTGATGACGTCGGGCAAGCGGTTCGAGTCCAGACAGCAAGAGGTGTCGGAATTCTCGCGTAACCTCAAGCTGCTGGCCAAAGAGCTCGAGGTGCCGGTAGTTGCGCTCAGCCAGCTGAACCGCGGCCCCGAACAGCGCACAGACAAGAAGCCGATGCTGGCTGACCTCCGTGAGTCGGGGTCGCTGGAGCAGGACGCGGACATCGTGATTCTGGTGCACCGGCCAGACCTGTTCGATCACGAGAACGAAGAACGCCTCGGCGAAGCAGATCTCATTGTGGCCAAACACCGTAACGGCCAAACGAAGACGGTCACCGTGGCGCATCAGCTGCATTACTCGCGCTTCACCAACATGGCGAGGTAGAGGCATTCTGTTCTGGCTTCTCAAGTTGATGTCCAATTCTTATGTCAAATCTCCACCTGATGTCCAATTGGACCTTTGGATGAGAATGTAGGCAGGCGGAGCCCCCGCGATTGCGGCGAGAGTAGGAAGCGCAAAAAGTCATGAGTCGTCCGCCTGTCAGCGCGGATATCGCGGCACGGTTCGCTCAGCTGTACAAGGGAGGCGTCGACAGGCCAACGCATCCCCAACTTTCAGCGGTTTTCAGAAGGTACGGAGTCGATGACGTTGCACCACACCATCATTCGCAAGGCGGGGGACCGAACAAAGAATCCCGCGTGCGAAAGGTGCTCGAAGCCGTTGTCCGGAGCCCCCGGGACGCGCGTCAGATCATCGAAGCGTTGTTGGTGGACCTCCGTGCGCTGGGATGTTTTACCAACGGAGTCATTGAACAAGAGGTGATCTCGAGAGTTGCCACGGCGTTCGCGGCCCAAGGCGCCCAGACTCCTACATATCGTCGATACACGTCGCCGACGCCGGTGACGCAGTGGAAGCCGCCCTCACCTGCCGCGACGGAACCTACAACGTCGTCGACGACAAGCCGGTCACCAAGCGCCAATACGCGCAGGCGTGCGCCGATGCAGTCGGGGTTAGGTTGTGGGTCACAGTTCCTGGCCGAATCGGCCTATTCATGGGTAACCGCCTGACCTCGTTGACTCGCTCACTGCGTGTCAGCAACGCCCGATTCCGAGGCGCTGCCGGGTGGCGGCCACGTTACCCCGGCGTCAGTGAGGGCTACCAAGCCATGGCGCACGCCTAACGGCTAGACAGTAGTTCACCGACATGGGTGCCACTAACACCGTTCCACCGCCGCGCCGAAGCGCTCAAAGCCGTTACAGCACAAAGCCGTTAGAGTCACACCACTGACGTCGCCGCCTTCGCAAGTTCCTCGCCCGCCCCCGGAATTCGACTACGGCGGCCAGCGCGCGGCACGCTTATTGACGGCCGACCCTATCGAGTGCTTCGCGAAGCTCGTCGGCTTTCTCTGCTGACAGATTGCACGCGGTATTGATCTGACCGGGGACCGCCCACACTCGGTCGCGCAGCTTTTCGGCCGCCGGCGTCAGATCGACAAGGACCCGTCGTTCATCCTGGGCATCACGTTTGCGGCTGACCATGCCGGACTGCTCGAGGCGCTTCAGCAGCGGAGTGATGGTCCCGGTGTCCATGCCGAGCTTGGCACCTAGCTCGCCGACCGATCGTGGTGCATCACCGAGCAGCTCGAGTATCACCAGGTACTGCGGGAACGTCAGGCCCAGCGGCTCGAGAAACGGCTTGTGCATCCGCACGAGCCGATTGGCCGCGCCGTAGAGCGCAAATGACAGCTGCTCGTTGACGGGGTGACTTTTCTTGCGGCGGCTGCGGCTCATAACCTCTGTTGCGATAGTATCTAGTGCACTAGATAATCCGGCGACTCGCGCTGATCGCTCTCATGATCCCGCCCCATTTGGAGACACGCAAGATGCCTCAGGCCAGGCCGTTTCACGACATCGTCCGCGACCGTCGCTCGATCCGCAGCTTCCTTCCCACACCCGTTCCTCGCGCCCTCATCAATGAGGTGTTGGAGGACGCCCGTCACACCCCATCGAACTCGAATATCCAGCCCTGGGATGTCCATATCGTGTCGGGGTCGACGCGCGACAAAGTCAGCAGCGCAATGCTCGCCGCAGAGGCGGCCCAGCAGATGAGCCCTGACTTTCCTTGGGCGGTCGACGAACTCTACGGCGTTTACCGCGAGCGGCAGGTTGCCCAAGCCGCCGCCTACTACCAAGCCCTCGGCATCCCTCGGGAGGCCCGCGAGGAACGACGCGTGGCAATGCGCCGGAACCTGGAATTCTTCGGCGCACCACATGCCTGCCTGCTCTTCATGCCCCACCTCTACGACGGCGTTCGCTCGCCGGTGATATCGGGATGTATGCGCAGACGTTCCTGTTGTCACTTGCCGCGCATGGCATCAGCGGAGTGCCGCAGACGTTACTCGGCTTTTTCGCCGAACCTCTTCGCGACGTCTTGGGCATCGACGCGTCGATGAAGCTGCTGTTCGGAATCTCGTTCGGCTACCCGGACATGTCGTCACCCGCGGCGGCGTACCGGATCGACAAGGCACCCCTCGAAGAGACGGTTACCTTCCACGATTGAGGCAAGATCGGTCGCAGTCGCTGACGTCACGGATGCAGATTCCACTGGCCGCAATCTTGGGCCAAGACGTCGTTGACGTCGACTTCATATCCGCCGACCAACGGGCCGGGATTCGATTTGGTACTCACGATGCGTTGGTAGAGAACGGCGGCCGGGTGGACCTGGTTGCCAGACCAGGCCCGCGTCTGCCATGCCCACCGGCGCCCGGGCGTGCGCGAATTCCCGACCACCCCATCGGCGATGGCCCACTGGCACACGTCAATGCCGCCATAGACGCCCGTGCGCTGCACGCCGAGCACCGAATTGATTCCCCGAAACCATTGCAGCGCAACGTTATTCCAGGTGGTTCGGTCTATGTCGTCGTCGATGGAGAAGAAGATCGGTGCGCTCTGGCCGCCACCTGCAGCAGTGTGCAGCTGCCAGGCCGTCTTGGCGTCTGCGACACCCCCGGCGAACCCGCGGGTGAAGTCCGATGGTGCGGTCCCGCCAGGCTTCCCGTATTGGTAATTGCTGACGATCACCAGGCCCGCTTTCGTCAGCGACTCGGCATAGGGCCGGGTGATCGGCTTGGCGCCAAAGGTCGAGCCAGGCCGCGACAGTGACACGTAGTTGATCACCCCGGCGTAGCCCGCACCTCGAATGTGTTCGGCGGGAATTTGATGCGCGGCAAAGTCGATCAGTTGGGGAGCGGCGGCCGCAGCAGTTGGTATCCGGGCCCCTGCTACTCCAATCCCGGCCAGCACCGACGCAGTGGCCGCGTAGCGCAGTGCGTCGCGCCGGGAAAAAGATCGCCGAAGACTGAACGACTCCGGCGGGTGCTCCACGGCTGGATGTTAACAGTGAGACTGTTGTTAATGATGTAGCCTTCTGGGGCGATTCGGTTACAAAGCAATCGCGATATGGCCGCTCACGCTGCGGTGGCTTGCACTCGTGACCGAAGAAGCTGCACCCCCGGGCCGTCGAGCTCGTCGAGGTAGGGCACGCGGCCGGCCATGCTCATGACCAAGGCAAGGGTTGATCCGGTAACCAGAGGACCGCTGCCCGCCGCAAACGGCCCGTCGTCTGCTCGCAACTGAAGCCCAGCCACCCGGCTATGACTGGCAACTGCGAAGTTGCGTCGGGCGAAGAACTCGGCCACTGGCGTCAGCGCGTCGACGCTAGGTGACCGCTCCAGCCCTAACGGCTGACGGATATCTTGCGCGTGCACGACGACCTCACCCAGATAAGCGGGGATGTGGCCGGAGGGCGCGGTGGTGCTTGCTATGACGGCGCGGAACCGATCAAGTGTCGCGGCCGGGGTGTCACCGCGGTGCTCGGCCAGCCGCCGCTGGTTGTGCACGTCAGGGCGCATACGCGCTCCCAGCATGCTGCGCAGCCACTTCCACCGGTTCAGACTCGCGGCCGCCGTCAGGTGTGCGACGACGTCTTCGACATCCCAATTCCCGCACAAGGTGCCGTGCCGCCACTGCTCGTCGCGCAGGGCTGCGAGGTCCTCCGCCAACGCCGCACGCTCGGCGTGCGCCAATGCCCACAGATGGTCGTGCCGGGGTCTGGCCATATCGCTCCATTCGCTCACATGCCGTCACTGGACGTAGACCCGCGCCGGCCGCAAGACTCATCGAGGACGTCAGGGGTACCCGCCGCTCCCACGAGGCGCCTGGAATCACGAGTCGATCGCGCGCGTTGGTTGCCAACATGCCTACCGGAATCGTCGTCATGGCTCGCCCAGATGCGCCCAATCTCGTCGATGACGTGATCGCACAGGCGCGACGAGCCCACGAGCTCGGCGTCGCTCAAGTCTGGCTGCCGCAACAGATGAACTATGACGCCATCGCGCTCGCAGCGCTCGTGGGAGCCGCCGTGCCGGGGTTAGGCGTGGGCACCTCGGTGGTGCCCGTCAATCCTCGCCATCCGCTGATCATCGCTTCGCTGGCACAAACGGCGCAGGCGGCCGCCCATGGCAACTTCAGCCTGGGGCTCGGTCTGGGCGCACGCGAGATCGAACGCCAGGCCTTCGGCATCGCCTGGCCGAACACCATCACACGGCTGCGTGAGCATCTGACGATCCTGCGCTCCGTGTTCGACGCGGGAACCGTCGATTTCCACGGCAGCGAACTCAGCGCTAGCCCCAGCTGGCCGGTGCAGGTGGCCGGCGGTACTCCGATCCCGATATACGTCGCAGCGATGGGGCCTAAGGCATTGCAGGTTGCCGGCGAACTGGCTGACGGGACGTTGCCGTATCTCGCCGGGCCTCGGACCCTCGCCGAATTCATCGTGCCCGAGATCACCAGAGCAGCGCAGCAAGCCGGCCGTCCCCTACCGCGCGTGATCGCCGCGGTGCCCGTGCTGCTGTCGGAGGATGCCGGCTCCGCTCGCGTGATCGCGGCGCAGCGGCTGCGCGTCTACGAGTCAATTCCGTCGTACCGCAACGTGATTGCCCGAGAAGGTGTCACCGATATTGCTGATCTCGCGGCGGTCGGATCCGAAGAGTCGGTCTTGCGCCAGCTGCGCCGTTATCGCGATGCTGGAGCCACCGATGTGGTGATCAGCCCGCTGGACCGAACGAATTCCGCGGATCGCGAAGCGCTTTGGCGCCTTACAGCGGCGCTCTGAAACGAAAATCGGGTAGTGGATGTCGAAATCTTCGTGACGGCTCCGTCCCACAGATGAGTGACCAATTAGGGTCACCACTTGCGAAGGGAGAAAGTCATGGCGAAGTACCTGATGCTCAAGCACTACCGAGGCGCGCCGGCAGCGGTCAACAACGTGCCGATGGACCAATGGACGCCCGCCGAGATCGAGGCGCACATCAAGTACATGAACGATTTTGCGGCCCGGCTGCAGGACAGCGGCGAGTATGTCGATTCTCAGGCCTTGGCACCGGAAGGTGTTTGGGTGCGCTACGACGGCGAGGGCAAGCCGCCCGTGACCGACGGCCCGTTCGCCGAGACCAAAGACCTGATTGCCGGCTGGATGGTCGTGGACGTCGACAGCTACGACCGCGCAATCGAATTGGCTGGTGAATTGTCGGCCGCACCTGGCGCGGGCGGCACGCCGATCCATGAGTGGCTCGAGGTTCGGCCGTTCTTGACGCACACGTCGCCCGACACCGAGTGATGGCCGCCCACGCGGTGGACGGGACGCAGCTGCGGGAGCTGATTCCCGGCGTGTTGGCTGCGCTGGTCCACCGCGGGGCAGACTTCGCGACCGCCGAGGACGCCGTCCAAGACGCCCTCATCCGGGGCATCGAGACGTGGCCGGACCAGCCGCCGGACGACCCGAAAGCGTGGCTGATCACGACCGCGTGGCGACGCTTCCTCGACATCACCCGCTCCGACGCTGCTCGGCGCCGCCGCGAGTCCTTGGTCGCCAGCGAGCCGCGATCCGGTGCGGGTGGCCCAGTCGATGACACGCTGCACCTCTACTTCCTGTGTGCCCACCCGGCGCTCAGCCCGTCCTCGGCCGTCGCCTTGACGCTGCGGGCGGTCGGTGGTTTGACCACGCGTCAGATCGCCCGGGCCTGCATGGTCCCCGAGGCCACGATGGCGCAACGGATCAGCCGCGCCAAGAAGACTGTGAGCGAAGCAGGACTGAGCAGTTTCGGTGACCTGCGCACCGTTATGAAGGTGCTCTACCTGATTTTCAACGAGGGCTACAGCGGGGACGTCGATCTGGCCGCCGAGGCAATTCGGCTGGCGCGGCAGCTGGTCAAGATGACCGACGATCCGGAGGTGCAGGGACTGCTCGCCCTGTTCCTGCTGCACCACGCGCGACGCCCGGCCCGCACACGTGCCGACGGCAGCCTGGTGCCGTTGTCCGAACAAGACCGCAGCCTCTGGCGGCGCGATCTGATCGCCGAGGGCGTCGCCATCGTGCAAGCCGCACTAGCGCGTGACCGGCTCGGGGAGTACCAGGCGCAAGCTGCGATCGCGGCGCTGCATGCCGATGCGCCATCAGCCGACGAGACCGACTGGGTCCAGATTGTCGAGTGGTACGACGAGCTGGTTCGACTCGCGGACAGTCCCGTGATTCGGCTCAACCGCGCCGTCGCGGTCGCTGAGGCGGATGGACCGCATGCGGGGCTTGCCGCACTGGCGGAAGTGGACCCATCCGTTCCTCGCTACACCGCTGCGATGGCCTACTGCTACGAACGCGCTGGTGAAATCGGCACGGCCGCAGAACGATACGTGGAGGCCGCCGCGAAGGCGCAGTCCGTCGCCGAACGCAATCACCTCACTTTCCGGGCGGCCACGCTGCGAAAGCAGGTCCTAGACGACGGTCGCAAGGCATGAATCGACACATCCCTGTGTTGTGGAGTCGAAGACCGTATCGTAATCTCAACCTAGTTGATTAGCACTTCTACAGGAATCCTCACCGTCCGCGCCTGTCGCCGCTCATGAAAGGGTCACGGATGCAACGGGTTTCGGTCAGACGGCGACTCCGCCGCCGCTGGATGATCGTCGTTGCGGTGGTCGTCGTGGCGGTGGCTGGATTCGCGGTGTATCGCCTGCACGCCATCTTCGCCTCCCATGACGTCACGTCGACATCCAGCGGGTCTGAGAACGAGATCATTCCGTTCAATCCCAAACACGTGGTCATGGAGGTCTTCGGGCCGCCCGGCACGGTCGCCACCATCACCTACCTCGACGTGAACGCCCAACCGCAGCGCGTCGACGATGCAGCCCTGCCCTGGACGTACGACACCACCACCACTGAGCCGGCCGTGGCTGTCAACGTGCAGGCCCAGGGCAACAGCAGTTCGATCGGCTGCCGAATCAAGATCGACGACGTGGTCAAAGACGAGCGATCGGTGAACACCTTGAACGCATTCACTTACTGCCTGGACAAGTCCGGATGAACATGCAACGGATTCCAGACCTCATCCGGCGGTACTCGGTGCTCATCGCGCTGTTCTGGCTAGGTCTGGCGGTGGTGACCAATGTCTTTGTGCCGCAACTCGAAACCGTCGCCGAATCGCACAACGTGTCGCTGAGCCCGCACGACGCACCGTCGCTGCAGGCCAGTAAAGAGATCGGCAAGAAGTTCGGCGAGTTCGACTCCGACAGCTCGGCGATGATCGTGTTGGAGGGTGATCAGCCGCTCGGCGCCGAGGCGCACCACTACTACGACGGCTTGATCGACAAACTCTCCCGAGACACCAAGCACGTCGAGCACATCCAGAATTTCTGGGGAGATCCGCTGACCGCGGCGGGCTCTCAGAGCGCCGACGGCAAGGCGGCATTGGTTCAGGTGTACCTCGCCGGCAATCAGGGTGAATCGTTGGCCAACGAGTCGGTCGATTCGGTACGCGACATCGTCGACCACACGCCACCGCCGCCGGGCATCAAGGCCTACGTCACCGGACCTGCGCCCCTGATCACCGATCAATTCGAGGTGGGCCGTCACGGCACGCTGAAGACCACGCTGATCACCATTGGGGTCATCGCGGTGATGTTGTTCTTCCTCTACCGTCGCCTCACCACGGTGTTGCTGGTGATCTTCACCGTGATGATCGAATTGACCGCGTCACGCGGCGTCGTCGCCGTCCTCGCGAACGCAGGCATCATCGACCTCTCGACATATTCGACGAATCTGCTGACGCTGCTTGTCATCGCCGCCGGAACCGACTATGCGATCTTCATTCTCGGTCGTTTCCACGAGGCGCGTTACGCCGGCCAGGACCGTATTGCGGCGTTCAGCACGATGTATCGCGGCACCGCTCACATCATCCTCGGTTCGGGCCTGACGATCGCAGGCGCGGTGCTCTGCCTCACCTTCACCCGGCTCCCGTACTTTCAGAGTCTCGGAGTACCCGCCGGGATCGGCGTCCTCGTCGCGGTCGTGGCGGCGCTGTCGCTGGCGCCTGCCCTGCTGGTTGTCGGCCGCCATTTCGGCCTGTTCGAACCGGCGCGCCCCATGCGTACGCAAGGTTGGCGACGCATCGGCACCGCCATCGTCCGCTGGCCCGGGCCTGTTCTGGTGGCGACGGTCGCCATCGCGCTCATCGGCCTTCTCGCGCTGCCGAACTACAAGACGAACTACGACAACCGCCACTACATGCCGGGCAATGCCCCCGCGAATGTCGGTTACACGGCCGCCGAACGCCACTTCTCCGAGGCGCGGCTGAATCCCGAAGTGTTGATGGTCGAAGCCGAGCACGATCTCCGGAACCCCACCGACATGATCCTGCTGGAACGTGTCGCGAAGGCGGTCTTCCACACTGACGGCATCGCACAGGTGCAGTCGATCACCCGGCCGCTCGGCACACCGCTGAACCACACGTCGATACCGTTTCAGATCAGTGCCGGCAACGCTTCTCAGATCAACAACCTGCCCTTTCAGCAGGCCCGCGGCGCGGATCTGCTCAGGCAGGTCGACGTGATCAACGACTCGATAAACGTTCTGCGCCAACAGTATGCGTTGCAGCAGCAATCCAGTGCCATTACCGACGAGCAGGCCAAAGCATTCCAGCAGACGGTCGCCACAGCGCAGGAGTTGCGCGACAAGATCGCCAATTTCGACGACTTCTTCCGGCCGCTGCGCAACTACTTCTATTGGGAGCCGCACTGTTTCGACATCCCGGCCTGCTGGGCGCTGCGCTCGCTCTTCGACGCGCTGGACGGCATCGATGAGTTGACCGACCAGTTGGCCAACGTCTCGGGGAGCATCACCAAACTCGATGAGCTGCAACCCAAACTGTTGGCGTTGATCCCGCCGCAAATCGCCAATCAGCAGACCAACCGTGATCTCACGCTGACCAATTACGCCACCACCTCGGGCATCAACGACCAGACCGCGGCGGCGCTGCAGAACTCGACTGCCCTGGGACAGGCGTACGACGCGTCGAAAACCGACGACTCGTTCTACTTACCGCCGGAGGCGTTCACCAACCCGGAGTTCCTGCGCGGGCTCAAGCTGTTCCTGTCACCGGACGGTAAAGCCGCCCGCATGATCATCACCCACGACGGCGATCCCGCGACGCCGGAAGGCATTTCGCACATCGACGGCATCAGGCATGCCGCGCGGGAGGCCGTCAAGGGCACCCCTCTGGCCGGGTCGAAGATCTACATCGCCGGCACTGCCGCCACCTACAAGGACATCCAGGACGGCGCCAAATACGACCTCATGATCGCCGGCATCGCCGCGCTGAGCCTGATTCTGCTCGTCATGATGTTCATCACCCGAAGCGTCGTGGCCGCATTCGTCATCGTGGGTACCGTGGCGCTGTCGTTGGGAGCCTCGTTCGGGCTCTCCGTGCTGATATGGCAGGACCTCTTGGGTATCCAGCTGTTCTGGATCGTGTTGGCGCTCGCCGTCATTCTGCTGCTGGCAGTAGGGTCGGACTACAACCTGCTTTTGATTTCTCGTTTCAAGGAGGAGATCGACGCCGGCTTGAACACCGGCATCATCCGCGCCATGGCCGGCTCGGGAGCGGTGGTGACGGCGGCCGGGCTGGTGTTCGCAGCCACGATGGCCTCGTTTGTCTTCGCCGACTTGCGGATTCTCGGTCAGATCGGGACGACGATCGCGCTGGGTCTGCTGTTCGACACGCTGATCGTGCGGTCATTCATGACGCCGGCTGTTGCCGCGCTACTCGGCCGCTGGTTCTGGTGGCCGCTGAGGGTGCGTCCACGGCCCGCCAGCCAGATGCTTCAGCCCTACGGATCACGGCCCGCGGTTCGTCAACTGCTGCTCTGGGACGACGACGATGCAATCGCGGAATCACCGCGGCGTTCGTGAGGCGGGCTGAAATCGGTTGCATCTGCGTCGGTTTCAGCGACTGGCTCGACTGACACGTTGCGCAGGTTTGCTTTCAACCGTGCGACCCGGTGCAGCTGAGCGGCCATATTCATGGAGGTGAGCATCGGGATGCCGCCGATGAACGTCCGAAATGAGGGGTGGCCGCCGTCCAAATCGAGAACGAACAGACAGCCGACCACATAGAAGAAGCCCATGGTGAACAAAGCCGCGGGTATCGCGTAGGCGAGGGGTGACCGAGCGTCGGTCACCAGTTCGGTCGCATACTCCAATTCCTCTTGCGACAATCGTTGCCGCTTGCGAAGTTTGGACAGCACCGCTTTGTGGGCGCCGACTTTCTCACCCAGCGGATGAGACGTCCGCCTCTCCAGCCGGCTGATGTACAGGAAAACGCAAGTGGCAAAGACGATTTCCATCACGGCGGCGAGAATCGTCAGATCGCCCCACAGACCGAGAGTCAACTCGTCGCTCCTCGACTCCAGTGCATCATCAAGAGAACGTTACCTGCTCAGTGCCCACGCCCGAAGACGCGGCGAGTGTGCGGAATCGGACATCTGCCACGGCGTGTCGCGTGCGAAACCGCAACGCGGCGGAGCGGACGGGCCGGCTATCAGCGGAAGCGGATGTTCACCGTGGCCAGGCCGAAGATTTTCCGGCCACCGGACTTGGCTCCGACGATGACGACACCGCTGCGGGTCGCGGGATCCAGCGACTTGATCCGGCCGCTGAACTCGATGTCTGCACCTTCGGCGGCGGAGACGATCGCCGGTGCGGACAGCCGCACTGCGTAACGGGTGACCGCTCCGGGATCGCCTGACCAAGCGGAGACATATCCGGCACCCAGGCCCATAGTGAGCATGCCGTGGGCGATCACGTCGGGCAGCCCGGCGAGCTTGGCGATGCTCTCGTCCCAGTGAATCGGGTTCGCATCGCCGGCCACGCCGGCATAGTTCACCAGGTCGCCGCGCGACAGCCGCGTGTGGTGCACTGGCAGCTCGTCGCCGACGTGCACCTTCTCAAGAGGCGGAGTCCCCGGGGTACGGGTGGCGCCTGTTTCGGAGATGCGGATCTCGCCCGCAGGGCGGACTGTCTTCTCGTAGGCGGCATCGGACTGACCGACTTCGAGAATGTTGACGTCGTGCATCATCGCGCTCGCTACGGCAGCCTTGATGGTCGGATCGACGTCCTCGGCGGTCACGCCGACAACGGTGGTGTGCAGGGTGTGCACCCGCTCGCCGTCAGTGTCGGTAAAGGTATTGGTGACGGTGATCAGATCTCTACCGGCGATCCGGCGCACCGAGGTCAATTCGACGTCGATCTTCAGTTCGTCGCCGGCGACTATCGGGCGGTGTTGCTCAAAGACCTCTTCGGTCTGCATATACGTGTCGTAGCCGACCACGACCTCTTCGAACATGCGGCGATTGCAGGTCATGCCCGGCACAGAGGTGAACGTCAGCGGCGCGACCAGGTCCGAATAACCCAGCTTCACTGCGGCGTCGACGTCCCAATGCGCGGGGTGATAGTCCTGCACAGCACGCGCGTATTCGCGCACCTTCTCGCGGCCGACCAGGTACGTGCCGTCCATCTGGTAGTAGTGGCCGACCCGCGACTCAAGCGGCGACACCTCTGCTGCTGCGGTCATAAATCTGCTCAACTGTTCTGTCGGCTTGTCGGTGTGGCCAACCAACTGACACTAACGCGCGGGCGCGGTAGCGATGCAGCCGCCGACCGGCCGCCCTGCGCAGTGGCGCCCCTACGCTGGTGTCGTGTTGTTTTTCCTCTTCGGCTACGGCAGCAAGCAGCAGTACCTAGGTCCTGGACAACTCCGCACCTGCCCTCGCTGCCACAACACCACGCAGTGGAGCCGGATGCGGCAGTTCAAACAGTTCAGCGTGTTCTTCATTCCGATCGCACGGTGGAATCGCAGGCAGTACGAAGTGTGCGGGATCTGCGGTGCTTACATTGCCGGTTGAGTGCTCGCGCGTTGGATGCCCGCTTTCACCACATAGTGCTTGGCTCTAGATGTAGAACGCGAGCAAGTAGCCAAGTGGAGCCATCGCAAAGTAGGCGGCGACACCAATGGGTATGCCGACGAGCGGTGTCCGTTGCAAGATCCCAGCCACGACCGCGCTCACGACAGCCCCGGCACTGCCTGCAATCAGACACATCCATGGGATCAAAACAAGCACGTTCTGGCCTGCCGCCGACAGGTGGCAAACCTTGTCGGCGCTGCCGTCATGGCAGTGGTCAGTGGCCATTGCCAACGGCAACATGAGCACGATGGCGAGGCCAAACCCCAGCATCCCGAGCACCGTGAAGATGCCGACGAACCAAGCCCAGTGTTTGTTGTGCCGGCGCGGGTTCTGCTCCGAATCGGTGGCGCAGCTCTGAGCTGGGTGGACCACCGGCGCATTGCCGGCGTCGGTGCTGTCGGTTCCCACTGCGGTAATCTTAAGCGGCGTATCCAGCCGTTCTGCAGGCAATTCCGCGGTGGGCCACCGTCAGCGATACGTCGATTGAAAAGCCGACGTCGGTTGACGCGCTTGGCCGGCTGAGTAGCGAGAACTTCGAGACGGAGAAGGAGATGAGCCATGCGTGGTGTTGTGATGCATTCCCCGGGCGACGTGCGGGTCGAAGACCGAGACGACCCGCAGATCGTCGAACCCACCGATGCCGTTATCCGATTGACCGCGACCTGCATCTGCGGGTCCGACCTCTGGCCATACCGCGGAGTCGAGGCGGCAGACCACCAGGTGATGGGCCACGAGTACGTCGGCGTCGTGGAGGAAATAGGCGCAGATGTCAAGAACGTGACAGTCGGCGACTATGTCGTCGGATCGTTTTTCGCGTCGGACAACACCTGCGATATCTGCCAGGCGGGATACCAAAGCCGTTGTGTACAAGCCGTTTTGATGGGTGCTGCGATCGGGACCCAGGCTGAACGTGCCCGTATTCCG
The DNA here is from genome assembly GCF_059813155.1 of Mycobacterium sp. NGS19. Taxonomy (NCBI): domain Bacteria; kingdom Bacillati; phylum Actinomycetota; class Actinomycetes; order Mycobacteriales; family Mycobacteriaceae; genus Mycobacterium; species Mycobacterium sp. NGS19. The sequence continues at coordinate 794,346 of NZ_JCALEB010000002.1, read as the reverse complement.
CTGGCCGACGGCACCCTGGTCGTTCTGCCCGGTCAGCCGGACCCGGCGCTGGTGCCGTCGCTGCTCGCGGCGTCCGACGTGCTGGGCACCGGTTGGTTCGCCGCCGTCGCCGCAGAGGCGGGGCCGGGCAAGACCGTCGCCGTGGTCGGTGACGGCGCAGTTGGTCTGATGGGTGTGCTTGCGGCCAAACAGCTTGGCGCCGAACACATCATCGCGATGTCACGGCATCCCGACCGGCAAGAGCTGGCGCGGTTCTACGGTGCCACCGAGATCGTCGAAGAGCGGGGTGACGACGGCGTGGCGAAGATCAAAGAACTCACCAAGGGCCTCGGTGCTCACAGCGTCATCGAGGCGGTCGGCACTCAGGAATCCATGCTGCAGGCCATCCGCTCGACGCGGCCAGGCGGGCATGTCGGCTTCGTCGGCGTTACCCACGGCGTGGAGCTTCCCGCTGACGAGCTCTTCATATCGGCAGTGCATCTGCACGGCGGCCCTGCGCCGGTACGGCGGTTTCTGCCGGAGCTGGTCCGATTGATCTGGGACCGAAAGATCGATCCGGGCAAGGTTTTCGATCTCACCCTTCCGCTGGAGGAGGCGGCCGAGGGATACAAGGCGATGGACGAACGGCGCGCCGTCAAGGTGCTGCTGACAGTCTGATCGTGTATCACGTGATGTGGCGCGGGATCTCGGCAGTGATGCGGTCCAGCAGGGCGGTGTAGCGATTCGCCTCGCGGTGCCTGCCCGGTTTTCCGCTGCTGACCAGCCCGGCGGCAAGTTGCCGCTCGGGATCGGCCCAGACGGCGATATTGGTCAATCCGGTGTGGCCGAATGCCGCAGGTGCATCGCGGCCGAACGGCCCGAACCGTTTCGACCCGAGCATGTATCCGGTGCCCCACCGCAGCGGGGCCAGACCGGTGGCGAGATCCGGCCGCAGCCGGCGGCATTCGACGGTGGCCGCCCGTAGGGTGTCCGGTCGCATCACGCGCACACCGTCGAGTTCTCCTCCGCAACGGAGGATTTCGGCGAAGCGCGACAGTTCGTCGGCTGTCGACACCGTGTTCGACGACGGCACCACGCCAGTCAGGAACAGCGGCGTGTTGGAGAACGGGATGATCTGCTGGGTGGTACCACCGACCGCCATGCGGAAGGCCGCTGCGATCGGCTTCGGAAGCGGCTTGCCGGTGACGTGGCTGGGCGCCACCAACGGTACATCGCGTTGCGCCACACCGTAATTCGTCCACCGGAATCCGAGCGGCTGAAGGATCTCAGTTGCCAGGATATCGCGAATGTTCTTGCCCGTGGCCGCCGAGACGATCTCGCGCACCAGTGGACCCCACGTCACACCGTGATAGATGTGCACCAACCCCGGACGGTACAGCGGCTTCAACTCGCCCAGCATCGCGCGCGCGTAGTCGCTGTCGTCCATGCGTTTGAGGTCGGGGCGCGGACCGGTGGCGAACGGCACTCCCGCGCTATGGGTGATCACGTGCCGGATCGTGGTCCGGTCCTTGCCGTGGCTGGTGTAGTTGGGTAGGTAGTCACACACGCGGTCGTCGAGGGAGAAGTGTCCGCGCTCGACGAGCATGTGTACGACGGTCGTGGTGATGGCTTTCGCGGCCGAGTACACACAGAATGGCGTTTGCGTTGTGACAGGAACCTTCTCGGCATCCGGCGGATCGGTGGGGGCGTTGCCCCAGCCGTGGCCGATCGCCCGGTTCAGCACCACCTTGCCGTTGTGCCGCAGGCACAGCTGGATGGCGGGGTGCATGCCGGCTTGGTACCAGTGCCGCGCGGCTTGCCAGATCCGCTCGACCGCCGCCGACCCGATCTCTGAGTGATCTTCGGGGCCCACGGCAGTGACGGCGTCGAGATCAGCCGGGACTCGGATTCTGCCGTCACCGGTCACGTGACGTCCTCCGCAACGTGGCGGACAGATGGTGTTGCAGCGGCTGGCCGACTGCCGCCATCTGCAGGGCGTAGCTCAGCTCGGCGCCGTCTACGCGAATCGAACGGCGCACTGCCGTCACCTCTTTCGCCGACTCGGTGCATGCCACGGTCGTGGAGGCCATCACCATCTCGATGGTGGTCCCAGTGACCGTCAGTGTGCCTTCTTCGATCTCGGTGATGCCGGTCGGGTGCGCCAGCACCCATTCGACGCGTCCCGCCGAGGGCACCCGCACGTATCCGGTCTCGGCATGCAACGGACGCCCGTCGTCGTCGGCTTTGGTCCTTTGACCGTATGTCAGGAACGGCTTGCCTGCGTGGTCGAACGTGACTTCCTCGACGTAGCCGAACGGCTCGATCGTCGGGTATTCCCCGCGACCCCGACCAGTCCAGGTGCCCAGCAGGGGAGCGAGTACGGCGATGTCGGGATGGAGCGCGGCCACGCTGATCAGCGTACGGATGTCGCAGTGGAACCCAGGTCAGAAGTTTGTCGGTGCCAGGACATCCGGTCCGTACTTCTGGGCAATCAGCTTCCACGGATCGGCATAGGGACCGCGCCGTTCGATCCAGCGCTGAACCATGAACAGCAGCCGCAACGCGGGACGCAGCACGGGTCCCAGTGCCTGTAGGACGATGCGGCGGCGGCCTTGTGCAGCGGTGATCCACGCCTTGGTCTGAGACCAGTCGTGTTGTTGGAACTGCAGGAGCGCTTGGGATTCGGTGGTGTCGAAGAAACCGGTGAAGCTCCACCCGCGGTCGTCGCCGGGATCGCCGGGCAGGCTGGCGGACGGGCCGAGCCGCCCGATACCGAACGCTTCCATCATGTCGTCCTCGACGTCACGCTGAGTGTGCAGATGGGAGTCGTCGCCGCCGATCAGCAGGATCTTGCCGTCGATCGTCTCAGCCCGGTCGACAGCGTTGGCAAACGCCAGCCCGGCATCACGCGCATCTACGGTATGGAGCCGATTGTCGCCCGGCGTGGCACGGATCAGAAGGAAGTAGTCGCGGTCCAGACTCGAACCGGCGTCGGGCGAGATCACACCAGCCAGCCGCAGGGCCGCCCACGGCAGACCGCTTTCCCGAACCACGGCCTCCGCCAGCAGCTTGTCTTCGCCGTACTGGTCGATGGGGCTCGGCGGCGTGTCCGGCGTGATTCGCTCGGGGTAGCGGTACGGATTGCGGGAACCGTAAACCGCAGCGCTGGATGCTTTGAGGAACAACGGTGGCGCGGGCAGCGCCTTCGCCGCCTCCACGAGATTGCTGGTGCCTTGGACGTTCACCTTTCTGGCGAATCGCGGGTTGCGGTACGACGCCGGCGAAAACACCGCCGCCAAATGGACGATCGCTTTCGGCTGGTGTCGGTTGACCACCTCGTGCAGGGCGTCGGCGTCGAGCAGGTCGACGTAAGCGGGCACCAGAGTGCCGGGATGGGACTGACGCGACAGCTTCTCCGCCTCGGCGACGGTCTTGTCGTTGCGCAGATCCATCGCGACGACGGTGCGGCCGCGGCGGAGCAGAATCTCCGTGCAGCGCCTGCCTATCTGTCCGAATGCACCGGTCACCAGCACCGTGTCGACGGGCACGCCGCTCACCGCGCTACCCTGGGTGCGAACCTGGCGGCGACCCTACGCATGCGGTCTGAAACCCGCACGCAGACAAAGGGATTGAAGACGTCTTCGCGTAACCGGGTCAGCGTTGATGTCTTGATGCGCCAACGCCCGTCGGCCTTCTCGTAGGTCTCGTGGTAGTGGCCATAGCCCGCCAGGTTCACGCCTGGTGCAAGGCGCACCACGTCCTGCAACGCCCACACGCCCCGCGCGGTGGCGGCGGATGTCAGCTCGATCTCGGGTGCATGCACCTGATGCACCGTCGGCTGTGAGCGTTTGCCGAGTGTCCTGCGCAGAAAAGCGACGAATTCGTCGGCGCCGACGATCACCTTGCCCCCGGCTTGCGATGTGTCGCTGACGAAGTCGTCGGTGAATAATTCCCGCCACGCGCCCCAGTCCTTGGCGTCCAGGTACCGGCAGTACCGGGCCTTCAACTGCTTGATCGCCTCGATCTCCCGCAGAGCGTCCACGTCCATTGCAGGGTGACCTCCTGACATCCTCACCAAAGAGCGTGACAGTGTAAGCCGAAGTCGTAAAGTCGGCAGGAACGGATCGTCGCTGAGGAGTCGTGGTGCGGGCAGTGGTGGGCAGGCAGGGGACCGCGACATCGTGTTGAGCCACGAGTTCGTCGGCGAGGTGATCGGACACGGTCCCGGCTGTACAGATCAACATCCGATCGGCAGGCGGGTCACGTCCATACCGATCCGCTTGGTCAACGGCGGCGCCGACGGCACGCTTGACGCGATCACGTCGGGACGGCTGGACCCGCTGCCCAGTGTCGGCAAGGTCATCACATTGCACGAGGTTCCCGACGCGCTCGAGCTGGCCCGCAAGTCCGACGGTCCACCCCGCATCGTCGTGCACCCGAACGGAGCTCCAGCATGACGAATTACGGAGACCGACAGGATATTTCGGACCTGCTGGTGCGTTACGCCACCGGGATCGACCGCCAAGACTGGCCGTTGTTTCGCACGGTGTTCACTGCGGACTGCCGGCTCGACTACGGCGAAATCGGTACCTGGGACGGCGTCGAAGCGGTCACGGCGTTCATGGAGGCCGCGCATGCCGGGGTCCAGACGCTGCACCGGATGAGTAATCAGGCGATCACCGTCGACGGGGACCACGCACAGGCGCGTACCTACGTGGACATGATCCTGGTCGGCGACAACAACTCTGGCGTGAATGCGATCGGCTACTACGAGGACGAGGTCGTGCGCACCGATGGCGGCTGGCGCATTGCCCGGCGCCAATTCACGGCCGTCCGAATGGCCCCGCTGAGCTAGGAGAGCCGTGACATTCGCCGGTACATATGGACCGTGGGCTTTGGTCGCGGGTGCCTCCGACGGTGTGGGTGCCGCGTTCGCGGAGGCACTTGCCGACCGCGGGGTCAACGTCGTGCTGCTGGCCCGCCGTCAAACCGTGTTGGAGGAGGTGGCTGAGGGCATCACCGAGCGCACCGGCGCTCAAACCCGGGTACTCGCAATCGATCTCGCTACTTCTGATGCAGCGAAACGTGTCATCGACGCGACCCAGGATCTCGACATCGGCTTTTTGGCTTACTGCGCCGGCGCAGATCCGAACTTCCAGCCGTTTCTGGCCAATTCGATAGCGACGGCCGAAGCCATGGTGCAACGCAACTGTGTGGTTCTGATGCAACTGTGCCATCACTTCGCGGCGTCGATGGTGAAGCGCGGCAGCGGCGGCATTGCGATCTTCAGCTCGGGCGCTGCGCTGGCCGGCGGCCCCAACATGGCGGTCTATGCCGCCACCAAGGCATTCGACATGGTGTTCGCCGAAGCGCTGTGGGCAGAACTGCACGACAAGGGTGTCGACGTGCTCGGCCTGGTTCTCGGGAAGACCGACACCCCGGCGCTGCGGCGGCTCGAGTACGAACGCGGCTTGCTCAGCTCGCCCGACGAATCGCCCGGTGACGCCGACAGTGTGCAGACCGTAGTCACCGAAGCGTTCGCGAATCTCACCTGCGGCCCGACGCTTTTCGTCGGCGACACCATGCGCGCCGCCGCACAAGTGCTGCAGTCGTTGACCCGCAACGAGGCGGTCAACTTGATCATCGCAGCCAGTGCCGCATCGATGGGCGAATGACGCCGTGCTGCTTCACTCCTCGGATCCGGTAGGGTGCGCGAAGTCACGCTGATTTCCCCCGCGGGAGGCGCTATGCCGGGTCGGCCATTTTCGTTCGAGGTGAATATGAGCAGCCGCGCGCCGGCTGCGGCGTTGTTCCGGCTCGAGACGGACGCCAGCACCTGGTCGCAATGGGCCAAACCGCTGATCATGCAAGCCGGCTGGGCACAACAAGGTGATCCGCCGCCGGCCGGGGTGGGCGCCGTCCGCAGAGTCGGCATGTGGCCGGTCCTGGTGCAAGAGAAGACACTTGAGTACGAGCAAGACCGCCGCCACGTCTACGAGCTGATCGCTCCCCGCACCCCTGCGACCGGTTACCGGGCAGAAGTGCTGTTCACTCCCAATGCGACGGGCGGCACCGACCTGCGGTGGAGCGGCTCCTTCACTGAAGGGGTGCCCGGCACTGGGCCGCTCATGCGCGTGATCCTTGGCAGTGCGGTCAGGTTCTTCGCCCGGCGGCTGGTCAAGGTCGCCGAGCGTGAATTGCCGACGCAGCCGTGAGTGCTACTTGGGCGCGAACCGCTGCCCGGCGTCCAGCCGGATGCACTGCCCGTTGAGCATCTGGTTCTCCACGATCGCCACTGCCAGCTTGGCGAATTCGTCGGGCCGACCGAGACGGCGGGGGAACGCGGCGTCCTTGGTCAGCTGGGTGGCGAACTCGTCGGGAATGCCTTGCGTCAGCCCCGTCGCGAAAAGGCTTGGCGCAATGGCAAGTACGCGGATCCCCAGGCTGCCCAGATCCCGGGCCATGGTCAGGCACATGCCGGCAATCGCTGCCTTGGCAGCGGTGTAGGCGACCTGGCCGATCTGGCCCTCGAACGCCGCGATCGACGACGTGTTGATGATGACGCCGCGTTCGTCGTCTTCGGGTTCGTTCTTGCTCATGTGCCATGCGGCGAGCCGGCTGACGTTGAACGTGCCGATCAGGTTCAGGTCGATGGTGGAGCGGAACGAATCCAGGCTGTGCGGGCCGTCCTTCTTGACGGTGCGCTCACCGATGCCGCCGCCCGCGGTGGTCACAGCGATGTGCAGGCCACCCAGCGCGTCGACCGCCTGCTGCAACACCTGCTCGGTGCCGGCGAAGTCGGTGACGTCGACGGGGAAGAAGCTTCCGCCGATCTGGTCGGCCGCCTCTTGGCCCTTCGATTGCGGGCGGTCCAGCACCGCCACGCGCGCACCGCGCTTGGCCAGTGCCTCGGCGGTTGCCCGGCCGAAGCCTGATGCACCGCCGACGATCACTGCCTTCTTGCCCTCGATCTCCACCTGGCTTCCTTTCCACAAACCGGCCGAACTGTAAAGCAACCTAGCTGACGGGCTGAATTGGGCAGAAGGCGGGCGGATTCACAACCCATACCGCTGCCGGACGCCGTGGAACCGCGCCCACATCTGCGCAGTCCGCTCCTCGACGGTCACCGTCGCCGTGTCCGCGGGCAGGGCCTGCGCAAGCTCCGCCCTCTTGACGAGCCGGGTCCTCAGCGCTGCCGGCTGGCCCTCGAGCATGTGCCGATAGGTGATGTTGCCGCGTTCGAAGCCCTGGGTGTCGATCCAGTTGTGGTAACCGGGATCGTCATGGGCCACGATCAGCCGGACCTTGCCGTCTTCGTCGACGACCGTGCGGCTGGGCGTGTAGCTCACCGGCCGGTACAGGAAGTCCATGCTGGTGAAGAACACGCCCATGTTGGTGAACGACCACAACCCCTCGTGCATGTCGAACTCGATGATCAGCGCCTCGTCCCGCGCTAGCACCCAGTGCATGTTCACCGCCGCCCGGCCGCGTTTGGCGTCGGCGCTCGTCGAGGCGGGCTGGGGAAATCGGTTGGGGTGCTCGGCGTCGACTCCGCCGTGGGTGAACGGAAACTCCGGCCAGTCGCTCATCAGGCCTGTGATGAACTCCCCGGCCCAGTGCATCGCCGCGATCATCGTCTCGGGAGTGGGCACGGGCCGGGGTGCGGCCATGTCGACGCGTTCGATGGACAGTCGGGCGGGCCGTTCGTCCCAGCGGTCAAATCCCTGACGGATGAACAGTTTTCGCGACTCGGCAGTGGTAGCCAGCCAATTTGGTTCCCGCGGGGATCCGCCGATGTACAGCTCGAAATCACCGTCTGAGTCCGTCGTCAACTGATGGCCGAACAGATTCGCCTCCGGAACATCGCCGAACGGCTCGTGCAGCACAGCGGGACCATCAGGACGAGAGCCCTGCACAGTGATGTTGAAAAACCTTGCGGTACCGCGATTCCCGGTGATGCAGTACGTCGACCGCCCGTCGATCCACGCCTGCTGATAGGTGAAATCGGCACAGTCCCCACCGAGTTTGCGCAGAGGTGTGCAGAACGCGTGAATCACCGGATACTGGGTGTCCTTGGTTTCCAGCGCCAAGTCGAAGGCCTGCCCGAGGTTTTGGGTGAGGAACCGGAACGCGTCGGCGCGGTGCAGGCCCGACGCAGGGTTGTGGTCCTTGAACGCCCGCTCGCCCGCGGACTTCAACTGCTCGCAGAACTGCCTCCACGCCGCGCTCAGCGCGGTGTCGTCGTCCCCGTCACCGAAAGCCATTATGCACCGGCCCTTTCCAGCATCGCCGTGAGAACTGCGCATGCCCGCTGCACAGCGGCGAACCGGCCCTCCCGCTCGATCCGCGGACCGATGAGCTCGATATCGAAACCGTGCGGATAACCGCCCGCGAGCGCTTGATTGACGAACGCCTCGATCGGGATGGCGCCGTCGCCGGGCACCGCCCTGGCCGGCAGCGCACGGTCGCCCAGCACGTAGTCGCTCAGCTGGATCAGCTGGGTTCGCGGCAGCGCGCGCTCGACCAGCTCGCCGAAACCGGCTTCTGCCCAGCAGTGGAACAGATCAACGCAGATGCCGACGCCGGCCATCTCGGCGAGGGTGATCGTGTCGCGCAGCGTGTGGGCGATGTGAATGTCGGCGTACAGGCTGGACGCCGGCTCGATCGCCAATGCCACGCCCACCTGTTCTGCCGCTCGCACGCACGGCTGCACCGCCGTGCAGAACTGCGCGGCGGCCTGCTCCCACGTCGATGTGCCACGCCCGCCGGTCAGCATGTAGATCACCCGCGCACGCAGTGCGGCCGCCGCGTCGATGACACGCAATAGCCGGTCAGTGGACGAGAACACATGGCAGACCGTTTCCACGGCGTAGCCGCCGTCGCCGACCACACCGGCGAGCCCGGGTTCGAACAGTTGCGTGTCGATCAGGCTCAGCCGCCGCAATCCCAATGCGCGCCAATGCGCCGCCAACTCGCCCAGCGGTGCGCCGGCGAACGAGACGCTGTGCACCGACAGGCGGTGGTGCGTCGCCGCGTCAGCCACGGTTCTCGATCTCTACACCGAAACGGTCACGGAATGGCCGGAATTCAGCATGCAAGGCGTCGAGGTCCTCGCCGATGTCGACCAGCAGCTGAGCGGAATAGGAGAACTTGCCGTGCCGGTCACCGGGATTGTCGGCCAGATACGCGCGCATCGCGGCGATCGCATCGTCGCCGAGCGGCCAGCCGGCGAACTCGTAGAACCGTCGGACCGTGCCGACGGGGTCGGCGATGAAGTCGGTGTAACGCACGTGCAGGATCCGCGGATCGTCGACCAGAGGGTTGGTCATGGTGTTGGCGATGCTCTCGCGCGTCAGTTCCAGGTGCATCTTGGCCGCCGCGTGCAGATCGATCGGCCCGACGATGCCCTCGAGGATGTCGGCCATCATCATGGCGCGAGATGCGGCGACCTGAACGGGGTCTCGGTGCAGCCACATCAGCGACGCGTCTGGATAGGCCGCGAAGAACTCTTTGAGCCGGAACCCGTGGAAACCCTTGAGCACCCAGTGCTTTCGTGGCCGCCGGTACTGGAATTGCTGCAGCATCGCCTTGTGGATGCGGTATTGCGCGGCCGGATCGGTGGGCAGCCCGCCGACCACCGTCTGCATCGGCACCCGCCACCACGCCGTCGGCGTCATTACCCGGAAGTCGAACGCCCAGGTCCGTTCGTCCTCGGGCAGGCCGTCGCCGAGCATGTCGTTGTAGGGATGGCTGTGCAGCCATTTCGACATCTGGGCGTTGATCTCTCGCCAGTCGGCGTCGGCCTTCGCGCGGCGCGGATCGTCGGGACCGGTGAGGCCGGGCGGCGGTGACGGATACATCACCTCCCAGAAGCGAAGCGCCCGCGCCGTCGGGTCGACGGACATCAGCGCGTGCATCAACGTGGTGCCCGACCGTGGCTCGCCGGTGACGAACATCGGGCGTTCGATCACCTCATCGGCAACGGGGTAGCGGTTGCGGTCCTCGAAGAACTCCAGCCGCGAGGTCAGCAGCCAGTGGCACACCTCCGCGGCGCGGCGCTTTCCGTCGTCATCCAGTCCGAGGCTGTTGAGGTGCTCGACGGCCAGAGCGAACCGCTCCGGCAGCGTGGGGTCGCCGTAGTCGTCAAGACCCGTCTGCGCCTCGGCCCGCGCCAGCATCTCCGAGGCGTTCAAGGGCGCGCTCACGCCGGAACTCCGCACAGCTGCAACAGTTCGTCCTCGGCCGCCCGGACGTTGTGTGCCGACGCGGCCGCATAGTCCAGACCGGCCATCGCCCCGTAGTCGAGGATCTTGGGCACGCGCAATCCCGCGTCGACGTAGGTCTTGACGACGCGCGCGACCTGCTGCGGTGTGCCGTGCGGCACGACGGCCAAAATGGCCTCCGGATCGACGCGACCGAGGAAGTCGATGATCCGCTCCCGAGTAAGCACCCCGGGGTCGATGTCGAGAAAGCCGCGCCAATTCTCGCCCATCGGATGCTCGAACCCGAAGCGGCGCAGAACCTCTGCGGAGACCTGCAGCAGAAACGCCTTGACCAGCGGCGCCTCCAAGATTTGCGCCAGTTGGGCGTCGTCGCGTCCCATCAGGCAAACTTGGATGTAGCACGGTGTGATGGCCATCGGATCACGTCCGGACCGCTCAGCCGAATCCCGCACTGCGCCAAGCAGTTCCGCGTAGTGGTCCGGCGTCCAAGCACCGGCCGGCCACCACCCGTCGGCGTAGCGTCCGGCGATCTCGAGCATCCGCGGCCCACTGGCCCCGATCCAGATTTCCGGGAACTGCCCGCCGTAAGGCTCGGTGTCCAACCGCGCGTGGCGCAGCCGGTAGAACTGTCCGTCGAAGTCGACCGGGCCGTCGCTTTCCCACAGCAGCCGGATGACTTTCACCGCCTCCTCGAAGCGGCTGACCGGGCGGGCGAAGTCGAAGCCGTACGGGACGACGTTCTCGCTTTCGCCGCTGCCCAGTCCGAGGATGAACCGGCCCTTGGCCAGATGGTCGATGGTCAACGCAGTCTGCGCCAGCATGGCGGGGTGGCGACGCACGGTGTCGACCACGCTGGTCGCCAGCGGCGTGTGCTCGGTCAGCACGGCCACCGCCGCGGCGACAGCCATGCCGTCGAGGTGCCGGTGCGGCGACGGTGACGCGGTGGCCAGGTCGGTGAACTCGGGAGTCCAGATGGAGTCCGGCCAGAAGCTGACCATGTGATCCGGCAGCCATATCGAGTGGTAGCGCCCTGCGTCCAAGCTCGCGAGCTGCGAGAAGTCCACCGGAAGCGTGGTGCGGAAGAATGCCGCAGGCTGCACCGCGGCGCTGTCCGCGATCATATGGGCGACCAAGGCGACGGAAATATCATGCTCATCATCGAGAATGATATTCTCCGCGTCGAGACCCGGACCCATATTGCGGCAGGAGGCCCATTGATGTTCTCGGCGATTCTGATCGACAAGGGCGACTCCGGGCAGACGGTGGAGGTCACCGAGCTCGACGAGGCGCAACTTCCCGACGGCCCGTCAACCGGCTGGGTCAGCGTCGACGTCGAGTACTCCACGCTGAACTACAAGGACGGCTTGGCGATCACCGGCAAGTCGCCGGTGGTCCGCAAATTCCCGATGGTTCCGGGGATCGACCTCGCCGGCGTGGTCACCGACAGCTCGCATGCGGACTTCGCGAAGGGCGACCGGGTGGTGCTCAACGGCTGGGGGGTGGGCGAAACGCACTGGGGCGGGCTGGCTCAGCGCGCCCGCCTCAACGGCGACTGGCTGATTCCGCTGCCGTCGGAGTTCACGGCGCGGCAGGCGATGGCGATCGGCACCGCCGGCTACACGGCAAGCCTCTGCGTCGAGGCCCTGCTGGCCCACGGGGTAGCGCCGGACCAGGGTGAGGTGCTCGTGACAGGTGCTACCGGCGGAGTGGGCAGCGTCGCGGTCGCGTTGCTGAGCAAGGCCGGCTTCAAAGTGGCCGCGGCCACCGGAAAGAGTTCGGAGACAGAGTATTTGCAGCGGCTCGGTGCGACCACGGTGGTGGATCGTGCCGAGTTGGCCGAGGCCGGCAAGCCTCTGCAGAAGGAACGCTGGGCCGGCGTGGTCGACGCGGTCGGCAGCCACACACTCGCGAACGCATGCGCGCAGACCCGCTACGGCGGCGCGGTCGCGGCCTGTGGTCTCGCGCAGGGCATGGACTTCCCCGCCAGCGTGGCCCCGTTCATCCTGCGCGGCGTCTCGCTGCTTGGCATCGACAGCGTGATGGCGCCGCGCGGCCGGCGGCTCACCGCATGGGCGCGGCTGGCACGCGACCTGGACGTGGACGCGCTCGAATCGATTGCTCGGGAGATCGGGCTGCAAGAAGCGATTTCCGCGGCGGGGGACCTCATCGACGGCAAGGTCCGCGGTCGCATCGTCGTCGACGTCAACCGCTGAGGAGACGCAAATGGCCGAGCTCGATCTGTCCGACGTCGACCACCGGGTAGGCAAGCCCGTCGGTGGCGGGCAGTTGTGGGATCCCTGCAGTAGCAGCGACATTCGTCGGTGGGTGATGGCGATGGACTATCCCAACCCGCTGCACTGGGACCAAGAATTCGCGCGTGCGTCGAAGTTCGGCGGCATCGTCGCGCCGCAGTCGATCGCGGTCGCGCTGGACTACGGCCATGGCGCCGCACCGGCGTGCGTCGGCCATATTCCCAACAGCCATTTGATCTTCGGCGGCGAGGAGTGGTGGTTCTACGGCTGTCCGGTACGGCCAGGTGACCAGCTCTTCCAGCAGCGCCGCTTTCACGACTACAAGGTGGTGCAGACGAAGTTCGCCGGGCCGACCATGTTTTCTCGTGGCGACACCGTACACACCAATCAGCACGGCGTGCTGGTGGCTCGTGAGCGTTCGACGGCAATCCGGTATCTGTACGAAGAAGCCAAGAAGCGTGGCATGTTCGAAAGCCAGCTCGGCGAGGTCAAGCGGTGGACTCGTGACGAGCTCGTCGGCATCGAGAAGCTGCGCCGGGACTGGCTGGAATCCAACCGGGCGGGCGTCTCCCCGCATTTCGACGAGGTGAAGGTCGGAGACACGTTGCCGCGCCGCGTCATCGGGCCGCACAGCATCGCGAGCTTCACCACCGAATATCGTGCGTTCTTGTTCAACATCTGGGGCACGTTCTACTGGGTCACGCCCGAAGGTGTCGACGATCCGTGGGTGTACCAGGATCCCGGCTGGGGGGAAGAATTCCGCTTCGACGAAGAAGACGCCAAGATCGATCCGCGCAAGCGTGACGGACTCTACGTCGGACCTTCGCGAGGCCACATCGACGCCGACAAAGCCAGCGAGGTCGGAATGGCCCGCGCCTACGGCTACGGGGCGACCATGGGCGCCTGGTGCACCGACTACCTGGCCTACTGGGCCGGCCACGACGGCATGGTCCGCCATACCAAGGCAGACTTCCGCGGCCCCGCCTTCGAAGGCGACGTGACGTATTTCGACGCCGAGATCGTAGGCAAGGAGCCGGAATCCGTCTGGGGCATGCCACTGGTGAATGTACAGCTGCAGCTGACCAACCAGAATGGGGAGCGGCTGGTTGACTGCACCGCCGAGGTCGAGCTGCCGGTGTGATGACAGAGCCGCTGTCCATCGTCTCGGGACCTCCGCTGAGCAGCGAGCCGGGGCTCGGGGCGCTGACGTTGCCGGGCTTCCTCCGCGAGGTCACCGAAATGTACAGCGCCCGCGAGGCTTTGGTGTTCCGCGCATCCGGCGGTGTGACGCGTTGGAGCTACACCGATTTCTACGACCACGCCGTCGACGTAGCCCGCGCTCTGCGCGCGTCGGGCGTCGGCAAAGACACCCGCGTCGGCGTGCTGATGACCAACCGGCCGGAATGGCTGGCTGCGGTGTTCGGCATCGCGATGGCCGGCGGGGTGGCTGTCACTTTGAGCACGTTCTCCACAGCCGCTGAACTCGACTATCTGCTTGCTTCGTCGTGCATCTCGGTGCTGCTGTTCGAGCGCAACGTGCTCAAGAAGGACTTTGCGGAGATGCTGGCGGAGTTGGGCGCGACGTCGCTGCCCGCCCGCGCCTATCCGTTTCTGCGGCAGTTGGTGGTGGTCGGCGACGACGCGCCGGGCGTCGAGACCTGGGATGACTTCCTGGCGCGGGGGCGCGACGAACCTCGTGAGCTGGTGGAGGCGACGGCCGCGGCGGTCCGGCCCAGTGATGCTGCCGTGCTGTTCTTCTCGTCGGGGTCCACCAGCAGACCCAAGGGCATCCTCAGCGCGCATCGCGGTGTGTCGATCCAGCTGTGGCGGTTCCGGCGTATGTACGGGTTCGGGCCACAGGACTATGTGCGCTGCTGGTCGGCCAACGGATTTTTCTGGTCGGGCAACTTCGGGATGTCGGTCGGCTCCACGCTGGCCGCGGGCGGCTCGTTGGTTCTCCAGCCGACGTTCAACGCCGCCGAAGCGCTGGAGTTGATGCAGGCCGAGCGAGTGAACTTTCCGTTCGCGTGGCCGCATCAGTGGGCACAGTTGGAGAGCGCACCGAACTGGAACGACGTGGACCTCAGCAGCATGCGGTTCGTCGACTTCAAGACGCCCGTCGCACGCCATCCCACGGTGTCCACCAAGTGGTTCGAGCCCGGACACGCCTATGGCAACACCGAAACCTTCACGATCACAACATGTTTCCCTGCGAACACCCCGCCCGAGGTGCATGCCGAAAGCAGCGGCGAGGCGCTTCCCGGCGTGACACTGAAGATCGTCGACCCCCTCACCGGTGACATCGTGCCGCGCGGGCAACGCGGCGAAATCTGCGTCAAGGGTCCGACGCTGATGCTCGGCTACATCGGGACGCCTCTAGACGAAACCCTGGACGCTGCAGGGTTTTTCCGTACCGGCGACGCCGGGTATCTCGACGACGTGGGCCGACTCTACTGGGAGGGCAGGCTCACCGACATCATCAAGACCGGCGGTGCCAACGTCTCGCCGTTGGAGGTCGACGAGGCGCTGGCCGCCCATCCCAGTGTGAAGGTGGCCCGCACCGTGGGCGTACCGCACGATTCACTCGGCGAGGTCGTCGTCGCCTGCGTCGTGCCGCACGACGGGTCGGCGCCGGACGCCGACGAGATTCGCAGTTTTCTGAGAGAACGGCTGGCCAGCTACAAGGTTCCGCGGCACGTGCTGTTCTTCACAGACGACGAGATCGCCCTGACCGGCAACGCGAAGATCAAGACGGGAGATCTTCGGCAGCTGGCCGCCACGCGACTGGCCTAGCCGTCCGCCGCAGTGCTGAGCTCGTAGGTGTTCAGATAGCGCTCGACGAACGCAGTCGCCTCGGAGTGCCCGCGCGTGATGCCCAGGCCCTGCTCCATCCCCAGGATGCGGGAGAGGCTTGCGACGATCATCGACATCACCACCGGTGGAAACGCTTGCATGTCCACCCGGTGCGCCCGCAGCACCAGCGCCATCGCGGCCTCCTCCATGTCCCGGAAGCGCTCGGAGTACGCGATGATTTCGCTGCGAATTGCCTTGCGGTGGTTGGCAAGTGCCATGAACTCCATGAGCAGCTGGCTGCCCTGTGCGCTGTTCAGCTGCCACAGCGCGCGAAGCGGCTCACCGTCGGTGAGCGCTGCACGCAGACGTTCGAGGTTGGCTTCTGCACCCGCCCGGAAAACAGCCAGGAACAAGTCGTCCATGCTGGGGAAGTAGTAGTGCACCAGTGCCGGCTTGACGCCGGCTTTGGCAGCCACCCGCCGCGACGTCGCGGCGGCATAGCCGTCTTCGAGCATCAGTTGGGCAGTCGCCCTGATCAGCGCTCTGCGGGTACCTGAATCCCGCACGCCGGCTTTCGCAGATGTCATCTCGGCCTTTCCCTGCCCTTGACCGACCACTCTACGTGGTGCTACACATACCGCAAGGCAATTATTGGGCGATCGCCCAAAAATGAGAAGGGCTGCGATGGCGGGACGGGTCGAGGGAAAGGTCGCGCTGGTCACCGGCGCGGCGCGCGGTCAAGGCCGCAGCCACGCCGTGCGACTGGCGCAGGAGGGCGCGGACATCATCGCCGTCGACATCTGCCGGCCGTTCGACAAGTCGCCGGCACCGGGCGCCACGCCAGAAGACCTGGCGCACACCGCGGAACTGGTCAAGAACCTGGACCGGCGGATCGTCACGGCCGAGGTCGACGTGCGCGACTTCGAGGCGCTGAGAACCGCCGTCGACGCTGGTGTGTCGCAACTCGGCAGGCTCGACGTGATCGTCGCCAACGCCGGAATCGGCACCATCGGTTCGCGGCTCGACAAGATAAACGACGACGTCTGGCAGGAGATGATCGACGTCAACCTGAGCGGAGTGTGGAAGACCGTCAAGGCGGGCGTCGGCCACATCAAGGCCGGCGGTCGAGGCGGCTCGATCGTGCTCACGAGTTCGGTGGCGGGCCTCAAGGCGTATCCGCACACCGGGCACTACACGGCCGCGAAACACGGTGTCGTCGGGCTGATGCGGACGTTTGCCGTTGAGCTGGGCCAATATTCGATTCGGGTCAACTCCGTGCATCCCACCCATGTGAACACTCCGCTGCTGTTGAACGAGCAGACGTACCGGCTGTTCCGGCCGGATCTACCAAATCCCGGGCCCGATGATCTCGCCCCGGTGTGCGAGACGTTCCACATGTTGCCGATTCCCTGGGTGGAAGCCGAGGACATCAGCAACGCCGTGTTGTTTCTCGCCTCCGACGAATCGCGTTACGTCACCGGCGTCACGCTTCCTGTCGACGCCGGCAGCTGTCTGAAGTAGGGATCATGACCATCGCGAACTCCACCGCCGTCTATTACGACCCGTACGACATCGACATCGTCACCGACCCGTACCCCACCTACGCGCGGCTGCGTGACGAGGCGCCGATCTACTACAACGACCGCTACGACTTCTGGGCGCTGTCGCGCTTCGCCGACGTCGAGAAGGCCCTGTTGAACTGGGAGACGTTCTCCAACCAGCGCAGCGACATCCTGGAGCTGGTGAAGTCGGAGTTCGACATGCCCAAGGGCGTGATGATGTTCGAGGACCCGCCCGTCCACACGATGCTGCGCGGGCTGATGTCGCGGGTGTTCACGCCGCGACGGATGGCTGAGATCGAAGACCAGATCCGCCGGTACTGCGTGAATTGCCTTGATCCGCTGGTAGGTTCGGACAGCTTCGACATCATCGCCGAACTGGCCGCGATGATGCCGATGCGGGTCATCGGCATGCTGCTAGGCATTCCGGAGTCCGATCAGGTGGCGGTGCGCGATGCCAACGACGCCAACCTGCGCACCAAACCCGGTGCACCGATGAAGGTTTCCCAACCGGACCGGATCGCCGACGGGCGCATCTATGCCGACTATGTGGAATGGCGGTCCAAAAATCCCTCCGACGACCTGATGACGGCGCTGCTGAACGTGGAGTTCGAGGACGAACAGGGCGTCACCCGCAAGCTCACCCGAAAAGAGGTGCTGCACTACACCCAAGTGGTCGCAGGTGCCGGCAACGAGACCACCGGACGGCTGATCGGCTGGCTGGCGAAGGTGCTCGCCGAACACCCGGACCAGCGCCGTGAAGTGGTCGAGGACCGGTCGTTGTTGCAGCGTGCGGTCGACGAGACGCTGCGCTTCGAGCCTACCGGGCCGCATGTCGCGCGGTACATGGCAAAGGATTTCGAGTGCTACGGCACCACCGTGCCCGCGGGCAGCGCGATGCTGCTGCTGTTCGGCGCGGCCAATCGCGACCCACGCCGCTACGAAGACCCCGACCGGTTCGACATCCACCGCGACAACATCAGCCACCTTACGTTCGGCAAGGGACTGCATTACTGCCTCGGCGCGAACTTGGCCCGGCTGGAGGGGCGGGTGGCACTCGACGAACTACTGAATCGCTGGCCCGAGTGGGACATCGACTACGACACCATGAAATTGGCCCCGACGTCCACCGTTCGCGGCTGGGAACGACTGAGGTTGCTGCTGCCCTGACATTGCCGTCGGCACGCTCGCGGTGTTGACTGTCGGTACACCGTGGCGGGCGCGGAGGTGATGGTCGATGGCGCGGATCGATTTCCAGGCCAAGACACCGTTGATCGGGATGTCGATGGTGTTCCTCGCGATGTTCATTGTCGCGGTGACCGCTTATCTGCACGCCGGGTGGTACTCGATCATCGGCTACGCTGCTGCGGCCGGCATCGCGGTGTTCGGCTTCGTGTTCACATTTCGTGACATCCCGAATCCGCCTGTCGCCGGTCAGCAGCAGAACACCGACGAGTGAGGAACCAGGTCGATGGCCGCCACCCCCGCATCGCGCACGCCGTCGGATTACGACCGGTCCGCCTTCACCCACGAGGAGGCCGGCTACCACAAGGGTCTGAAACCGCGCCAGCTGCAGATGATCGCGATCGGTGGCGCGATCGGCACCGGGCTGTTCCTGGGTGCCGGTGGTCGGCTCGCAAACGCCGGCCCTGCATTGTTTTTGGTGTACGGGATCTGCGGCGTGTTCGTATTCCTGATCCTGCGTGCGCTGGGCGAGCTTGTGCTGCATCGGCCGTCATCGGGTTCGTTCGTATCCTATGCACGCGAATTCTTCGGTGAGAAGGCAGCTTTCGTCGCCGGCTGGATGTATTTCCTGAACTGGGCGATGACGTCGATCGTCGACTCGACCGCGATAGCCACGTATTTCCATTACTGGTCGGCCTTTTCAAGCGTTCCGCAGTGGCTCATAGCGTTGATCGCCCTGGCCGTCGTTCTGGGGATGAATCTGATTTCGGTGACGCTCTTCGGCGAGCTGGAATTCTGGGCGGCACTGGTCAAAGTGCTTGCGCTGCTGACGTTTCTGGTGGCAGGCACGATCTTTCTGGCCGGCCGTTACCACGTGCAGGGCCAGCCGACCGGGTTCAGCGTGATCGCGAACCACGGGGGCCTGTTCCCGACGGGACTGTTTCCTTTGGTGATCGTCACCTCGGGGGTGGTGTTCGCCTATGCCGCCGTGGAGTTGGTGGGCACGGCAGCCGGTGAGACCGCCAATCCCGCGAAGGTCATGCCCCGCGCGATCAACTCGGTGATCGCCCGTATCGCGCTCTTCTACGTCGGCTCGACCTTCCTGCTGGGCCTGCTGTTGCCGTACTCGGCTTACAAGCCCGGCGAAAGTCCCTTCGTCACATTCTTTTCCAAGATCGGCGTCAACGGTGCCGGCACCATCATGAACGTCGTTGTCCTGACGGCAGCGTTCTCGAGCCTGAACGCGGGTCTGTATTCGACCGGCAGGATCCTGCGTTCGATGGCGATGAACGGCAGCGCGCCGAAGTTCACGTCGCTGATGAACCGGCGCGGTGTTCCGTACGGCGGCATCTGCCTCACCGCCCTGATCGGGTTGTTCGGCGTGCTGCTCAACGGCGTGGTGCCCGAGATGGCGTTCGAGATCGTCCTGAACATGGCCGCGTTGGGCATCATCGCGTCATGGGGCACGATCGTGCTGTGTCAGCTGCAGCTGTACCGCTGGTCGAAACAAGGCATCCTGAATCGGCCCACTTTCCGGTTGTGGGGTGCACCCTGGACCAGCTACCTGACGATGGCGTTCTTGGTCGCGGTCCTCGTTCTGATGGCACTCGACCCGCCGATCGGCACGTGGACGGTGTCCACCCTGGCAGTCATCATTCCTGCGCTGATCGCAGGCTGGTATGCGGTTCGGGCCCGCGTGCTGGCCGTCGCCCGGGATCGCATGGGTTTCACCGGGGAGTTCCCCGTTGTCGCGAACCGTCCACTGCCGGACACCAAACGTAAGGACTGACCTAGTCGAGCTGCGGCAGAACCGTCGACGCGAACAACTCCAACGTGTCGTCGGCGGCGCGGTCGTGGGTGAACAGCACGATCTGGCGAAAGCCGAGTCCTTTCAACTCGCCAAGCCGTTCGACAACTGCCGGCGGGGTGCCGATCAGCCCACCTTTATGCAGCCCGAATGCTGGTACGCCGAAACGCCTTTCGGCGACCTCGCGCACCTTGGGCAACGACGCCTCGTCGGGAGCCAGCGCCATCACCGCCTCGATCGACAGCACGATCGAATCGAAGTCGCGCCCGATCTGCTCGCACAGTGATCGCAGCACCGACACCTTGTGTTCCAGCTCGCCGAGCGCGTACGTCGGCACATTCCAGATGTCGGCATAGCGTGCGACCAACGGCAGCGTGTACTTTTCACCCACACCGCCGACGATGATCGGCGGCCGCGGTTGCTGAACCGGACCCGGCTTGATCGGCATCGCCCGCACGGTGTAATGCGTTCCGGCGAAGTCGATCACGTTGTCGCTGAAGGCCTGCGTCAAGATTTCCAGCGTCTCGCCCAGCCGTTCCGAGCGCTCGCGAAAACTGCCCCACGGCAGACCTGTGCGGTGGTGTTCGTCCTCGATCGAACCGCTGCCGATGCCTAGATACAGCCGGCCCGCCGAAATCTGATCCAGCGTGGTGGCCATCTTGGCCAGAACAGCGGGATGGCGAAACTGATTGCACAGCACCATGTGTCCGACCCGCAGCCGCTCGGTGCGGCTCAGCAGCGCCGTCGCCACCGTCCAGGCCTCCATCGACGCCACGTCGGGCATGCCGGGTCCGTACAGGTGGTCGTACAGCCACAGCGAACCGATGCCCAGCTCTTCGCACCGCAGCGCGCGGTGCAGGATGTCGGCGTACGAGAAGCCCATCTGCGGCACGTAGATGCCGATGTCGAGATCAGACATGGCCGGTTATGTCAGCGCGGCGGCGAGTCGGCGCCACTGCTCACGCGGGAACGCGGTGGGGTCCGCGTCGAGCGCCTGGATGCAGACGTGGTCGGCGCCGGCGGACCGGTGTTCGTCGACCCGGCGGGCGACGGCGTCCTCGTCGCCCCACGCTATCACCGCGTCGAGCAGCCGGTCGCTCACCGAGGACAGGTCGTCGTCCGAAAAGCCGAGTCGCCGAAGGTTGTTCGCGTAGTTGGGCAACGCGAGGTAGGAGCGCAGCCAGTTCGCGCCGATTGAGCGTGCGGTGTCGCGGTCGTCGCCCAGGATCACCGTCTGCTCGGGATACAACACCGGGCCAGCACCCATCGTCTCGCGGGCGAACGCCGTGTGCTCCGGTGTCACCAGGTAGGGGTGTGCGCCCGCGGACCGCGTGGCCGCCAACTGCAGCATCTTCGGCCCAAGCGCGGCCAGCACGCGGTGCTCGGCAGGCACCGGCGGCGACGCGGCGTCCAACCCGTCGAGAAACGATCGGGTGGCCGCCAACGGCCGGCGGTACCGGCCGGGCTCTTTGGAGTCGATCAGCGGCGCGTGGCTGACCCCGATTCCCAGCAGAACCCGCTCTCCGTGCGCTGCGGTGAGCGAGGCGAAGGACTGCGCCGTCTCGTCAGGCGTGTGCATCCACAGGTTCAAGATTCCGGTGGCGATCACCGTGCGCCTTGTGCACTCCAGCAGGTGCGCCACCGAATCGAACACCGGTCCGCCGACGTCGGGAATCCACAACGCCGAATAACCGAGTTCCTCGAGTTCGGCAGCGGCCTCGCCCACTTGGGCCTTGTCGCCGTACCGCAGCTGCGAACTCCATATCCCAACACCGGACAGTTTCACGCCCTTGACGGTAACGTGCGTCTCTGCGATGAGTAATGCAAGGTGCGCCGGCAAGACCGCGCTGGTGACTGGCAGCAGCCGGGGTCTGGGTAAGGCGATCGCCAAGCGGCTGGCCCGCGAAGGGGCGACCGTCGCGCTTACCGCGCGGACGACGGAGCCCGACCCCAGATATCAGGGTTCGCTGAGGGACACGCTCGACGAGATCACCGCAGACGGCGGCGCGGCGATCGCAGTGCAGGCCGACCTGTCCAAGCCAGAGGAGCGGGACCGGCTGTTCACCGAGGTCGTCGAGCAGATCGGCGCGCCCGACATTCTGGTCAACAACGCCGCCGTCACCTTTTTGCGGCCGCTGGACACCTTCCCGGACCGACGGGTGCGGCTGATGTTCGAGATGCACGTGCTCGCGCCGCTGCACCTGACTCAGCTGGCCATCCCGGCGATGCGGGAACGCGGGCGCGGGTGGGTGCTCAACGTCACCTCGGTCGGCGGCGATTTGCCTGAGGGGCCCCCATTTTCCGAATTCGACCGCACAGCCGGCTTCGGGATCTACGGAACCGTGAAGGCGGCGTTGAACCGGCTCACGAAAAGCCTTGCCGCCGAACTGTACGACGACGGCATCGCCGTGAATGCCGCAGCACCGTCGAACCCGGTCGCCACCCCGGGCGCCGGCACCCTGGATCTGGCCAAGACGGACACCGAGGACATCGAGCTCATCACGCAGACTGCGCTGGAGCTGTGCACGGGCGATCCGAAGACGCTCACCGGCCGCATCGCGCACACACAGTCGTTCCTGACCGAAACCGGTTGGCTGCGTTAGCCTCCACCGCGCCGAGGACACACTTGTTGGCGTGAAAACCGTGCAATAGCGTCAACAACTGTGTTCTCGGCGGCTCAGTTGCGCGGTATGCCCGCCAGCTTGTCAGCGAACTTGGCCTCAGCCGCCTCGCGCAGCCGCAACAGGTGCTCGGACGGGAACACGTCCGGCGCCGGCGTGCGGTCTTTGAGCAGCAGACGAGCGAGCGTCACCTTGTGTACCTCGGTGGGCCCGTCGGCCAGTCCGAGCACGAACGACTCGACAAGGTACTGCACGAACGGCATCTCGTGCGTCACGCCCAGCGAGCCATGTAATTGCAATGCCCGCGCCGACACGTCGTGCAGCACCTTCTGCATCATCGCCTTGACCGCGGAGATGTCGGTACGAACGGCCTTGTAGTCGTTGTGCTGGTCGATCTTCCACGCTGTCTGCAAGGTCAGTAGCCGGAACGCCTCGATCTCCATCCACGAGTCCGCCACCATCTCCTGCACCAACTGCTTGTTGGCCAGCATCCCGCCCTGGGTGTACCGGGATACCGCTCGCTCGCAGATCATGTCGAAGATCCGCCGCACCAGCCCGACGGTACGCATCGCGTGATGAATCCGGCCGCCGCCCAAGCGGGTCTGGGCGACGACGAACGCTCCGCCGCGCGGACCCAGCATGTGGTCGGCCGGGACGCGCACGTTCTCGTAGCGCACATAGCCCTCCCGGCCGCCGCCTAGAGGCTGATAACCCAGGCCAACGTTGCGCAACACGTTGATCCCGGGTGTCTCCGCCGGCACGACGAACATCGAATACCGTTGGTAAGGCGGCGCATCGGGATCGGTCATCGCCATCACGATGATGAACGACGCGATCGACGCGAACGACGAGAACCACTTCTCTCCGTTGATCACCCAGTGGTCGCCGTCCTGGACGGCCGTGGTGGTGAACACCTTCGGGTCCGCGCCACCCTGCGGCTCGGTCATCGAGAAGCATGACACGATCCGGTTGTCCAGCAGCGGCTCGAGGTAACGCTGCTTGAGTTCCGGTGTGCCGTAGTGGGCCAGGATTTCGCTATTGCCGGAGTCAGGGGCTTGCGAGCCGAAAACGATTGGCGCGCACTCCGAGCGGCCCAGGATCTCGTTCAGCAACGCCAGCTTCACCTGGCCGTAGCCGGGTCCGCCGAGATGCGGGCCGAGATGGGTGGCCCACAAGCCGCGTTCTTTGACGATTTCCTGCAGCGGCGGAATCAGAGCTTGGCGCACCGGGTCGTTCAGGTCGTGAGACTCGTTGACGATCAAATCGATCGGCTCGCACTCCTCGCGGACGAAGTCGTCCACCCATTCCAACTGTGCGGCCCATTCGGAGTCGGTGGAGAAGTCCCACGCCACTAGTCGTCCTTCCTGCTCTGTCTGGCGACGCCGGCGTCGACCAGCTCGGCGATCGCGTGGTCGTCGAGGCCCAACCGACGCAGCACCTGGCAGGTGTGGTCGCCGGGCAGAGCCGACGGAGTAGGTTGTGCCGGAACGGTTTTGGAGAACCGGGGTGCGGGCGCCGGTTGGAGCACCCCGCCGACTTCGACGTACGATCCCCTGACCACGTTGTGCGGATGATGCGGCGCCTCGGTGATCGACAGCACCGGTGCTGCGCAGCAATCGGCCGAGTCCAGTTCGCGTTCCCACTCGGCGCGGGTCTTCTGTCGGAACCGGGCCGCGAATGTCTCGCGGTGAGCACTCCATGCCGACGGATCGTCGTAGTCGTGCGGGATGTCGAGGTCCATTCGCCGGCACAGGTCCGCGTAGAACTGTCGCTCGAGCGCTCCGACCGCCATGTGCTTGCCGTCGGCGGTCTCGTACACACCGTAGAAGTGCGCCGCGCCGTCGAGAAGGTTGTCGTACCGATGATCGCGCCACGTGCCCGCGGCCACCATCCCGTGATACGGAGCCATCAGCGCAGCGGCACCGTCGACCATCGCCACGTCGAGCACTTGACCCTCGCCCGATTCGCGGGCGTGCAGGATCGCGCTCAACAAGCCCACCGCCAAAAGCATTCCGCCGCCGCCGTAGTCGCCGACGAGGTTCAGCGGCGGAACCGGTGTGTCTTGGGTGCCGATTCCGTGCAGCGCGCCCGCCAGTGCGATGTAGTTGATGTCGTGGCCGGCGCGGTCGGCGTACGGACCGTCCTGGCCATAGCCGGTCATCCGCGCGTACACCAGCCGGCCGTTGACCTGGTGCAGCTCGGCGGGGCCGATACCCAGGCGCTCGGCCACCCCGGGACGAAACACGTCGACGAACGCGTCGGCGTCTTCGACCAACCGGTGCACGAGTTCGCGGCCACGCGGGTCCTTGACGTCGAGCGCCACCGAACGCTGGTTGCGGCGCACGGTGTAGTCGATGGGCAACCCGCCGTCGACCTGACGTGGCTGATCCACCCTGACCACGTCGGCGCCGAGGTCGCCGAGCAGCATGCCGCAGAACGGGCCCGGCCCCAAGCCGCCCATCATCACCACCCGCACGCCGCGCAGCGGCCCGCTCACGTGGACCACTTCCGGCGCAGCGCGGCGGCTTCGTCAGTCGCGTGGCTGAGCACCTGGTTGCGGTTCTCGAGCTCCAGGGCCGACGCCAGGCTGGCGGCGTCGGTGTTGACTTGGAGTGCCCGCTTGGTCAGCTGCACACCCAGCGGCGTGAGACCGGCGATGTCAGAAGCGATTTCGAGGGCGCTGTCCAGCAGGCGGTCCGCTTCCACGACCCGGCTGACCAGGCCGCGGCGATCAGCCTCCTCGGCCGACACCGTGCGCCCGGTCAGCATCCAGTCGGCGGCCACACTCGAGCCGACGATACGGGGCAGGAAGTAGCTCATCCCCATCTCCGCTCCCGACAGCCCCAGCAAAATAGCCGCGTTGCCGAATGTCGCTGTGGCAGAGCAGATCCTGATGTCAGCAGCCAGGCACAGCGCAAGGCCGGCGCCGACGCACGGCCCGTTGACCGCCGCGATCACCGGCTGGGGCAGGTCCCGAATCGCTTGGGGCAGCGCGGCCATCGACTCCTGGAAGCGCAGCCGCTCGATCGCCGGGTCGTTCGCTTCCGGAGCGCTGGCGCCGAATCCGCGCACATCCATGCCCGAGCAGAAGCCGCGGCCCGTGCCGGTGACCACGACGACGTTGACCGACGTGTCGGCGGAGAGGGCTTGCAACGCTTGCAGGAGTTCGGAGCGCATGGTCTGGTCGATCGCGTTCAGCCGCTCCGGACGGTTCAGCTGCAGCAAGGCGACGCCGGGCCGGACGAAGTCGACGTTGACTGTCGAAGGCACCTTCGGACTGTAAATCACTGGCCGATCGCCGCGGGGACGAGGAGGTAGAGCCAGCCCACCGGGGCCGGCGACTTGGGGGTCATCGCGACTTGTCGATGATCGTTTCGGCGAACCGTGCTGTGCCGGCCCAACTTCATCGGCGGTAGGCCGTGACGTTGGCGACGAGCGCGACGGCGCCGTCGTCGCATATTGCCTGTGCTGTCGCGACGCCGCTTCGCCGTCCCGCGTGCAAAACCTCTGCGGTGTAACGAGATTCGGCACCGCCGCGGAACGGGCGCAGGTAGTTCACCCGCAGCGACGCGGTGTCGAGCGGGCCGCCGGGGCGGCCGGCGCTGAGTGCAGCTGACGCGGCGAGTTCCAATCCGGCAGCGGCAATTCCGCCGTGCACGATGCCCATGCTGTTGTCGAGTGCCGCGTGGGGGTCTTGGTACAGCACCGGCGGATCGCACTGTCCGATGCGCAGCGCCATGATCTCTGCCAGCCCAGTCGGCGCCGGGTCCGCCGTCGTCTGTTTCGGCGCCTGCGGGAAGTGGCCGGGAAGCCGAATGTGAACCGACCGCACGGTGCCCACACCGATGATCGCGTCACGGTGGGTGACGTCGCAGATACCCAGCGACGTGCCGCCCTTCGGTCCTACTGGCCGTGCCGTGCCCACGACGGGGATGTCGGGCGCCTGTGCGATCGCCGCCAGCGCGTCCGGCGCGAGGTCCAGCGTCAGCTCGCTGGACACGGTCCACTCGTCCGGGCCGCGGCGATAGTGGTTGACCAGTCCTGCGACGAAGTCGACGAGCACGGCCAGCGGCGCGACGGTGGGCGCGCCGGTCACCGGGTTCTCGAGGCCGGCCATCGGGATCGCACCCACGAACGGGTCCGGGCTGTCGACGAGCGTCTCCATGCCGAACCTGCCCAGCGGGGTGTTCGGTGGGTGCAGCATCGCGGTCAAGGGTAATCATGGCGGCATGGCCGACGACGCGCTGGACGAGTTGTACTGGGTGACGCCGGGCAAGTTCACGGCCACCCGCAGCAGGCTCGCGGCCGCCGCGAAGGATCGCGGTGACACGCAGGCCGTCAAGCAGATCACCGCCGCCCGAAAACCCACGCAGGCCGCGTGGGTGGTCAACCGGCTTGCTTTGAGCCAGGGCAAGGCCACGCAGCGGCTGAGGGATCTGGGGGAACGGTTACGCCAGGCGCACTCCGCGTTGGAAGGCGACCGCATTCGCGAATTGTCCGCCGAACAACGCAAGCTCATCGACGAACTGTCGCGGACGGCATTTGACGCTGCGGAGATCGCGGACCCGTCGGCGGCGCTGCGCGAGGACGTGACGGCCACCTTGCAAGCCGCGGTTGCGGATCCCGACGTGGCCGCGCGGCTGGGTCGGCTGACCAGGCCCGAACAATGGTCGGGCTTCGGTGATGACGCGTTGGCGGCTTCGGTGGCCGCTTCGAAGCCGGACGTCGAACAAGCACCCGATCAGACGAAGATCAAGCGAGCCCGGGCAGCGGTGACGGCGGCCGAACAGGCGAAGGCCCAGGCCGATGACGCGGTCGCCGCGGCGCGTAGGCGCTACGACGAAGCCGAGCGGGACCTGCGCGCCGCTGAAGACGCCAGCCGCGACGCCGCAAAGCAGCTGAAGGATGCACAGGCGCAGCGCAAGCAGGCAGGCGGCTGATCGCCGAGCCGGTAGCCAGCGCGGGAAATCGCGAGAGCGGGCCACGCGGAATACCGTTTCGGCGCCCAGCGTGGGCGGCTACACCTCGATGCGTGAGCCCATCACCACGGTGCGGTCCAAGGGCAGGCCGAAGAACGCGGCGGCATCGGCAGTGATGTACGACGTGGCGATGAACAATTTCTTGCGCCATTTGGCCATCGTCGGCGCGTTGCCCGTGACCAGCTCCAGCTTCGACAGGAAGTACGACGCGTTCTCGACGGCGAGTTTCCCCTCGGTCTCGCTGGGGTCCAGCAGCCGTAAAGTCCTTGGCACATTGGGTCTTTCCATGTAACCGAACCGGGCGTTGACGTGGAGGATGCCGTCTTTGGCATAACCCAGATCGTCGATCTGAGCGCGCTCGTCGTCCGAGATACGTGGCACGGGCAGAGTGTCGAGCGACAAGATCACGACGTGCTCGTGCAGCACGCGGTTGTGTTCGACGTTGGCCCGCAACGCCAGCGGGGCGGTTTCACTGCCGCGGTTCAAGAACACGGCTGTGCCCGGAATGCGCACGAGTGGCGGCTGCCGGTGCGTGATCTCGTCGATGAAGCCGCGAAGCGGGCCTTCGGCTTGCGCACGTGCCCGCGTCACGATCTCGCGGCCGCGCTGCCAGGTGGTCATGACCGTGAACGCGGTGATGCCGATCAGCAGTGGCAGCCATGCGCCGTGCACCAGTTTGGTGAGGTTCGCGGCGAAGAACATCAGGTCCACGGCCAGCAGCGTGCCGCCGCCAATGAGCACCAGCCACAACGGAGTTCGCCATCGTGTGTAGGCGAGGTAGAAGAACAGCAGCGTCGTGATCGTGATCGTTCCGGTCACCGCCATTCCGAACGCGTAGGCCAGCGCACTGGAGCTGCGGAATGCGAACACCAGCGTGAGCACCGCGACCAACAGCATCCCGTTGATCCACGGCACATAGATCTGCCCGACCGTCGATTCCGAAGTATGGGCAATCCGCAGACGCGGCAGATAACCCAGTTGCGCGGCCTGCGACGCCACCGAATACGCCCCGGTGATCACTGCCTGCGATGCGATGACCGTCGCGGCAGTGGCCAACAGCACCATCGGAATCCGCGCCCATTCCGGGGTGAGAAGGAAAAACGGCGCACTGCGGTTTTTCTCGTCGCCGAGCAGCAACGCCCCCTGACCGAAATAGCTCAGTGTGCAGGCCGGCAACACCAGAAGCAGCCAGGCGCGGACGATCGCCGGCCGGCCGAAATGGCCCATGTCCGCGTAGAGCGCTTCGGCGCCGGTCACTGCGAGCACCACTGCCGCCAAGGCGAAAAACGCGATGTGGAAGTGACCGGCGATGAACGCCAGCGCATACGTCGGTGACAACGCCTTGAGGATCAGCGGGTGGTCGACGATGCTGCGTATCCCGCACGCGCCGATGGCCACGAACCAGACGATCATCACCGGTCCGAACAACCGGCCAACCGTACCCGTGCCCCGTCGCTGCACGGAGAACAACAGCACGATGATCACCGCGGTGACCGGCACCACCCAGTCCTCGAAGCCCGGCTCGACCACCTTGAGGCCTTCGACGGAGGACAGCACCGAGATGGCAGGGGTGATCATGCTGTCGCCGAAGAACAGTGCGGCGCCGAAGATTCCGAGGCTGGCCAGGATCATCGCCGTGTGACGACTCCTGCCGCTGGCCCACTTTCGCACCAGCGTGATCAGCGCCATGATGCCGCCCTCGCCGTGGTTGTCGGCGCGCATCACCAGCGTGACGTACGTCAGCGTGACGATGATCATCACTGACCAGAAGATCAACGACACGATGCCGTAGATGTTGTGCTCGGATATCGGTACCGGGTGCGGATCGCGTGGATTGAACACCGTCTGGATCGTGTAGATCGGGCTGGTGCCGATGTCGCCGAACACCACACCGAGGGCTCCGACCGTCAACCCCAGCCGCGCCGTCTGCGCACCGCTGGCCGCGCGCGGCTCGAAGTCGGTCGTGGATTCGGTGCGCACCGCAAACCGTCCTTTCGTCAGCTGAAAAGACTAGTGCGCCACGGCCGGCCGGCTAGTCAGATTCGCCTCGGCGCGCCCGGCATCCGGCATGTGCCGTCAGCTTCACCGAGCGTGAGCACAGCGCGAAAAACCGGGCGAAATTTCGCTCTGCACTCACGTTCGGTGTAACTCAGGGCAAACGCCTAGCGCACCGTCGCGAAGAACTTCCGGACGTCTTCGACGAACAAGTCCGGCTGCTCGAATGCGGCGAAGTGCCCGCCGCGCGGCATCGCGGTCCAGTGCGTGATGTTGTACTTGGGCTCACACCAGTGCCGCGGAGGGCGCACGACCTCCTTCGGGAAAGACGCTATGCCCGTGGGCATTTCGACGCGGCCCGAGCTGCCGAAGTAGTTGTAGCTTTCCCAGTACATCCGGGCCGATGATGCGGCCGACGCCGTCACCCAGTACGTCATCACGTTGTCGAGCAGCTCGTCTTTGGTCAGTGCGTTCTCCGGATGCCCGTCGCAGTCCGTCCACGCCCAGAACTTCTCGACGATCCAGGCCAGCTGCCCGACCGGGGAATCGACCAACCCGTAGCCGACTGTTTGCGGACGCGTCGACTGTTGCTTGGAGTAGCCCGAATCCCACTTGTCGTAGTAGCGCATGGCCTTCAGCGCTTGCTTCTCCTCTGGTGTCGGATCACTCAGATCGCCTGGCGGGAAAGCGATCGCGAAGTTGAGGTGGATCCCCACGCAGTGGTTGGTCGCGCCGTTGCGGCCGATCGCCGTCGTCACCGCGGCGCCCCAGTCGCCGCCTTGCGCGCCGTAGCGGTCGTAGCCCAGCCGGGTCATCAACGTCTCCCACGCGTCGGCGGTCTTGTCGACGCCCCATCCGGTGGTGGTCGGCTTTCCTGAGAACCCGTAGCCGGGCAGCGACGGGCAGACCACGTGGAATCCGGCGTCGTTGAGCGGCTCGATCACCTTCTGGAACTCCACAATCGAGCCGGGCCAGCCGTGGGTGATGATCAGCGGGAACGCGTCGTCGTTGCGGGAGCGCTGATGGATGAAGTGGATGGTCAGCCCGTCGATCAAGGTGGTGAACTGGCCGAACCGGTTCAGTGCCGCTTCGCGGGAGCGCCAGTCGTACCCGTCGGCCCAGTACTCGGCGAGTTCCCGGGTGTAGGCCAGCGGGATGCCCTGGCTCCAATCGTCGACGGTTTCGCGCTCCGGCCACCGGGTGTGGGCGAGCCGGCGTCGCAAGTCGTCGAGGACGTCGTCGGGCACTGCGATGCGAAACGGGCTAACAGCGGTCACAGCTCGACCTCCCTACCGTGATTTCGGTGCGCAAACCGGCGCTCAGCGCAGGGAAACGCACCGAAATCGCACACTCTCAGGCGCTGGCTTTGACTTTCGCGGCCGCCGACTCCGGCATCGGCTCGTAACGGGTGAACGTGCGGGTGAACGAGCCTGCACCGTGAGACAGCGAACGCAGGTCGATCGCATACCGGGTCAGCTCCACTTCGGGCACCTCGGCCTTGATCATCGTGCGGTTGTCGCCGACGTTGTCCGTGCCGAGCAAGCGGCCGCGTCGGCCGGACAGGTCGCTCATCACCGCGCCCACCAGATCGTCGGGCACCACCACCGACACCGTGTCCACCGGTTCGAGCAGGTTGATCTTCGCCGCGGCGGCCGCCTCCCGCAGCGCCAGCGCACCGGCCATCTGGAAGGCCATGTCGCTCGAGTCGACGCTGTGCGCCTTTCCATCGAGCAGCGTCACCCGGATGTCGACAACGGGATAGCCTGCGGCAACGCCCTTTTCCATCTGTGCGCGTACGCCCTTTTCGACACTGGGAATGAACTGGCGCGGAATCGCGCCGCCCACGACCTTGTCGACGAACTCGAATCCCGATCCCTCCGGCAGCGGCTCCACCTCGATGTCACAGACCCCGTACTGGCCGTGTCCGCCGGACTGCTTGACATGGCGGCCGTGGCCTTTTGCCTTGCTGCCGAACGTTTCTCGCAGCGGCACCCGCAGTTCGACGGTGTCGACGGTGACCCCGAAGCGGTTGGCGAGCGCGTCGAGGACCACACCGGCGTGCGCTTCGCCCATGCACCACAACACAATCTGGTGTGTTTCCTGGTTCTGCTCGATACGCAAAGTCGGGTCCTCGGCGGCCAACCGCTGCAGACCCACCGACAGCTTGTCTTCGTCGGTCTTCGCGTGCGCCTGCACCGCCACCGGCAGCAGCGGCTCGGGCATCGACCACGGCTTGAGTACAAGCGGTTCGCCCTTGTCCGACAACGTGTCTCCGGTCTCTGCCCGGGTGAGTCGGCCGATCGCGCAGATGTCGCCGGCGATGACGGCCGGGGCCGGCCGCATCTGCTTGCCCAGCGGAAACGACAGCGGCCCGATGCGTTCGTCTTCGTCGTGGTCGGCGTGGCTGCTGTGCTCGTAGAACTGACTGAAGTGACCCGAGACATGCACCGTCGCATCGGGTCGGATGGTGCCGGAGAACACGCGCACCAGGCTCACCCGCCCGACGTACGGGTCGGAGGTCGTCTTGACCACCTCGGCCAGCAACGGGCCGGCCGGGTCGCAGGTGAGGTGCGTGCGTGCGGCACCCTGAGGCGTGAACACCTCCGGCAGCGGATGCTCTAGCGGTGACGGGAAGCCGCTGGTCGCCACCTCCAGCAACTCGAGCGTTCCGACGCCGGTACTGCTGCAGACCGGAATGACCGGAAAGAACGACCCACGCGCGACCGCCTTCTCCAGGTCCTCGATCAGCACCGCCTGGTCGATGTCCTCACCACCGAGGTAGCGGTCCATCAACGACTCGTCCTCGGACTCCTCGATGATGCCTTCGATCAGCGAGCCGCGGGCATCTTCGATCCGGTCGGTATACGACGAATCAGGTTCTCGCACTTCATGTTTGCCGTCCTCGTACAAAAACCAGCGCTGAGTCAGCAGCCCGAGCAAGCCGTTGTCCACCGGAAGGTACAGCGGCAACACCTTGTCGCCGAACACGTCCCGGGTGGCGGCCAGCGCGTTCTCGTAATTGGCACGCGGGTGGTCGAGCTTTGTCACCACCACTGCCCGCGGCATGCCCACCTGGTCGCATTCCTGCCACAGCATCTTGGTGGGCTCGTCGACGCCCTCGTTGGCGGCTATCACGAACAGCGCGCAGTCGGCGGCTCGCAGGCCGGCGCGCAACTCGCCCACGAAGTCGGCGTAGCCGGGGGTGTCGATCAGGTTCACCTTGACGCCATCGTGCATCAGCGGCGCGACCGCCAGCCCCACCGAACGTTGCTGGCGGATCTCGGCGTCGTCGAAGTCGCACACTGTGGTGCCGTCGACCACCGACCCGGCTCGCTGAAGCACCCCCGCGGCTACCAGCAGCGCCTCGACGAGTGTGGTTTTACCGGCCCCCGACGGCCCCACCAGGACCACATTGCGGATGGCCGCCGGGCTGTCCACGACCGGCGCGGCACCACCCCCTTTGGCTGTGCTGCTCTTGTCTGCCACGGCATTCCCTCCGAGCGCTTCGTTGCCACCGGATGTGTGGTCCACAATTCCCCCAAGCACCCATCGAGCACAAGGACCAACCGGGTATGCCGTCACGCGACCGCGACGAGTCGGGCAACGCCCGCAATGCGCGTCCCCGCGACGCGTTGGGCCGGCCGCTCCCGCGCGGCAGCCAGGGCGTGCCCCGCATCCCCGACGACCTCGACCTCGCGCCGACCGAAACCCTGCGCTACGCCCAAGACCTCCTCGACCGTGGGCTCGCGTTCAACGCTCACGAGGTGCTGGAGGCGGCCTGGAAAAACGGGCCCGCCCAAGAACGCATGCTGTGGCAGGGGCTGGCTCAACTGGCAGTCGGGATCACCCATATCCAGCGCGGAAACCGCAGGGGCGCAAGCGCACTGCTCGACCGCGCGGTGGCCCGGCTGAAATCGAGCGCGCGGCCGGTGCCGCACGGGATCGACGCCGACGGGCTGGTGCGCCACGCCGAGCAGTTGAGTGCCGACGTGCGCGCCGGCGCCGACATCACACCGGAGCGGCTGCGGCCGCGTCTGGTGGTCAGCGCGGCGGGTCGCCCCGCCACATGAAGCTGTTGACGTAGGCGGCCATGTCCAGCGCGAGCGCAAGATTGACGCCCGACGGCTGGCCGGTGCTGAAGTCCGGCGTGAAGCGGTGGTACGGACCGACGGCCGCGGCGATCAATGCCAGATCGTGCTTCACCGCGACCATCACCAGCACGCGCAGCCGCACGAAGTTGCCCGCCGCGTCTTGTGGATATACGTCAGCCACCTCGCCGTAGCCCAGCTGGTAGCCGACCATCGCGTTCGGGATCTCGTAGTCCTTGACCGCGTCGGGATAGGTCTCGTCGAGCAGCTCGTGCGCGATGTCGACCGGCTGCCGGCCCAGTGCCGGCTCGCCGAACAGCTGCATGGTGCCGCCGTCACCGCCGGTGAACTCCGCGGTCACGCCGTTCGGTTTCATGCTGACGCGGTAGGCGGTGCCCGGACCGGGGTACGCCACGGAGAATGCACCGTCTCCAGACGTGAAGCGCGGCAACCGTTGCACCGGTTTTCCGAGTGGCGGCTGGCCGCAGTCCGGTGGGCAGACGTATCGCGGTGCCGATGGGGTGAGCAGTTGAAACGCCACCACCACGCCGACGATCACCACGGCCACCCCGACCAGAAGCTGCACCAGCACCCGGCGATGCGAGGTGTGCCGTACCGGCGCCGCCGCATAAGAGCCTGCCGGCAGCGCGTAGCCCGGTAGCACCGAGTGATCGAGGGATGCGGGCGCGCTCACGGACCCTCCGGGCGCGGCTCGATCCGCACGGGCCGGTGTCGCCGTCTTTCGGTGCGTGACGTGCGGGACGACGCGCGGATGGCCGCGCCACAATGCGGGCAGAACGCCATGTCGGGGATCACGTGCCTGCAGTGCTCGCACAACAGCGGTTCGGAGCTCACCGGCTCTTGTGTCTCACGCAGCAGCGCCATGTGCAGCACCATCCGCAGGGCCAGCAGCATCATCAGCGCGACCGCCAAATGCACCACCAATTGCCATGTTTCGGGGGCAGGAGACGCATCCGTCAGCCCGACGATCGCGTAGGCGATGAGTATGGTCACCGTGGCGGGCAGTGGATGCGCTAGCGCCTGACCTCGATGTTGGTGTGCTGGAACGGGTTTGGTGAACCAGAGGGTCGCGCCGAGCATGCCGCCGGCCGTCGCGGCGACGAGGGACATCGCCACGCCGCGAATGACGGCTTCGGCGATCAGCCCGATGATCGGGCGGTTGGTGGCCATCAACCCGGTGGCGAACTGCGGCGTCAACCGCGTGAGCGTGGCAGCGGCGGTGAAGCTCATCGCCGTGATCGCGCCTACGAGAAAGCCGTCCAATGACTCGCGTGGGCCGACACTCCACAGCCGCGCCGCCACGCTCGGCACC
This sequence comes from Mycobacterium sp. NGS19, assembly GCF_059813155.1. NCBI lineage: Bacteria > Bacillati > Actinomycetota > Actinomycetes > Mycobacteriales > Mycobacteriaceae > Mycobacterium > Mycobacterium sp. NGS19. The sequence goes on along the minus strand of NZ_JCALEB010000002.1, from coordinate 759,532 downwards.
AGCATCACCAGTGCACCGCCGACCGGGATCAGAAGCCCCTCCCACAGCGGCTGCTTGAACTCCATGCCAGTGCGAAACGCGACGTCGTAGCTGCGGGCGATTACCGCGCCGGTTTGCCACGCCCAGCCGACGCCCAGGACGATCGCCAGAGCCGTACTGAACAGCAGGACGCGCCGCGGCAGATCGCGGTAGGTGTGCGACTCGAGCAGATAGAGATGGAACAGCAGCGGCAAGCCGAGCACGCTGACCGCAATCAACGGCGCCTGCCACCGCAGCGCCGAGAACGCGGCCAACGCCGCCACCAGCACCGCCAATCCGATCCGGAACGGCGCTTGAGAGCGGTGGTGCAGATGCGGGAACAGCGAGCTCGTCACCGACGGCAGCAACACGTGCTGGGTCGGTGCCGCACTGAACGCCCGCAACCGCAGCCACGCCGGCCCGTCACCGCGCTGCGCCACCAGGTGTGAGCCGCAATAGCCACAGAACGCGCCCGCGGGCACGTCGGCTTCGCACACCGGGCACGCGGTGGTCGGCACCTCGCCGGTACTCATCACGCGCCCTTCTGGATGTCGAGGATGTCGCGGGCCAGGTTCGTCACGTTCGGCGGCCCCAGCCCGGTGATCAGGTCGTATCCCGGGGTGGCGACATCCACTGCGTTCGCGCCGAGCGACACGTCGCGAAACGCCGGGCGCGACGCCCCGGCCGCCACCCGGTACAGCAGCGGGTTCAGCGCACCCAGCGCATGGCCGCTGTTGGCGATCAGGTACTGGTTCATCACTGCGGCGAGTCCGGCCCAGATCGGTGCCGCCTGCGAGGTGCCGCCGCCGACCAGCACCTGCTGGCCGAACACGATCCGCAGTCCGGTGAACGGGTCTGCGACCGCGGCGACGTCGGGAGACAGCCGGTGGGTGCCGTCTCGCGCCGACGTGACACCCTGTTGCCATCCGGGGCGTGCGAAGAGCGCCGACACGCCGCCGCTGCTGCCGGTTGTCAGAGGCGAGTTCACCCACGCCTGCTCGGCCAGCCACCCCCCGTTCTCGTCGAGCGACAACGCCGTGCCACCCACTGCGGTCATCTCCGGCAACGACGAAACCGCGTCCAGGCCAATATCATTCGGCCCCGGCGGGGATGACCAATCGTCACCGCCCTTGCACTGCAGGCCGCCGTTGTCGCCGGTGGCTGCGAACGCTGCGGTACCGCGGGCCTGCGCCTTGGCGAGCGCCGCGCGGACCGGCGCGAGATCGGCGGCAGTCAACAACCGGTCACACGCCCAGCCGATCGACAGGCTCCAGACCGCGCCCGGGAAGCGTCGATCGGCGTCGTCGAACATCGCCGCAATCTTCTCGAAATTGCCGTCGCCTTGAAGTGTGGGCACGGCATTGATTACCACCAGCTGCGCGTCCGGGGCGACCGCATGGGCGACCTCGAGATCCATCGTGGTCTCGCCGGTCGGCTTGCCCGGTTGACCGCCGATGAGCACCGGTGCGAAGGACGGCAGCCCTGATTGCTGTGCGAACGTATCGAGGTCGGCTTGGTCGAAACCGTCGAATTCGAAGAACACGATGGTGGCGCCTTTACCGGTGAAGCCTTGAGCAACAAGGCCATTCGCGTTGTAAGCCGTCAACAGCTCGACAGGGGTCAGGCCCGGCTGGCGGCCGGTCAGCGGCACAGGCGGGCGTGCCGTGTGGTGCGGTGTATAGCCGAGGATCCTTCCGACGCCGCTCACTTCGAGGTCCAGCGAAGCCGGCATGGACGGCTGCTGCGGCGACGCGTAGAACACCTGACCGCGCCGCCCGCGGTACTCGTGCACCGCGACGTCGAACGTCTCGGCGACGGCGCTGGGTGCGCCCTCCACGATCGCCCAGGTGTCGCCCGGACGCCAGCGCACCGACAGCGCGTTGTCGCGCGCCCAAGCCGCCAACGCTCGCGGCCGGCTTGCGTCCCGCAGCATGACGGTCATCTGTACCTCGCCGGTGGACGCGTGCCCGAGATCGGTTGAAGCGCTGAGCAATAACGCCAGTGGGCCGTCGACCACACGTGAATCCGGCGATGACGGACGCAGGTCGGACGCGGCGGTCAGCAACACAACCACGGCCCCGAACACCCGCATCCAGCGGGTCCACGCGGACCTCGACGTCTGCGCCGGCTTCGCGACCGCTCCTACGACCTACTCGTGACTGCGCTTGTGCGTCGACACGGTGGGCATGGGCTGAACCGGCGTGGGCGTGAACAGGTTCGGTCCGTTGGGGCTGATGTCGTGCTGTGTCGGCGACACCGGCGGCGGAGTAGTGGTGGTAGTTGTGGTCGTGGTGGGAGGCGTTGTGGTGGAGGGCTTTTCCTCACCTTTGCCGCCGCAACCGGCGGTCAGACCGCCCATCGCGATCAGTGCGCCGGCACCCGCGACAGCTGCCCAACGCGTGACCGAACGTGACCTCATCGCGATTCCCGTCTGTAGGTGTGGCACTGTACTGGCACGCTACCGCAGATCAGCGGAGTGGGCGGCCAGTTGACCACCGTCGCACGCTGGGCAGACCGAAGATCGAGGAGGCTCATGGTCCAGCTACACGTGCAGCGCACAATCGCGGCTCCGCCACAGGAGGTCTTCGATTGGCTGGCCGAGCCAGCCAATCTGACCGCCGCTCCGCTGGCTTTGACGGCTGGCTATACGAACGACTCACCGGCGCCCGGCGTAGGAGCTCTGCGCGAGGTGACCGGGCTAGGCTTGTGGTTTCGCGAGCGGATCACCGGCTACGACCCGCCGCACAGCTACTCGTATCTGATCCTGCGGGCGTTTCCGCCCATTGCACACGACGGTGGAACACTGACGCTGACGCCCGTGCAAGACGGAAAACGCGTCGACTGGACGAGCAGCTACACCCACCCGGTCCACGGCGGCGGCAAATTGATGGAGGCGGTCAGCTCGCGACTGCTGCGGTCGAGCTTCGCCGCGATACTGGCGGCGTGCGCGAAGGCATTGGAAAAGCAGCGATGACCAACTATCCGGAGTCTCCGCGTGAGGCCGCGCGGCGTTTCACTCCCCAGCTCACCGAGTTGATCAATGATCCGCTGTATTCGGACGTGTGGACCGATGAACGCCTCAGCCCGCGCGACCGCAGCATCGCGACGCTGGCCGCGCTGACGGCGCTCTACCGCCCCGACGAGCTGCCCGCGCATCTGCGCCGCGCCGTCGACAACGGGCTGACGCACGACGAGATCTCAGCGCTGATCACCCATGTCGCGTTCTACGGCGGTTTCCCGGCCGCGATCTCGGCGTCGATCATCGCCGCCGACACCCTGTTGGGCGACGAGGGCTGACGTCATGACGACCGGCGGACCAATTCAATTGCAGCCGAACGCAATTGGTCGACCGAATCGATAGCTGACGCGAACCCGACTCGGGTATAAGCCCTTCCGCGGGGCGTGGTGACTCTCAGGTCGAGCCCGTAGCGGTCGACGCCGGTGCAGGTGGCGGACTGCGCGTCGGGGTATCCGCCGAGCACCCGTGCCATCGAGGTCAGCGAGTCGGCGTGGTCGGCGTTGAGGTGTTCGATCGCCGCTGCGGCCAGTGGCTTCACCGGATCAGGTGCTGCGGACAGGTACTCCGCACCCGTCGTCGAATCCATCCGGCCGTAGCCTCCCACCCAGCGCACCCGCTGCACGCGCAGCACCCACACGGAGAAGTCGCTGTAGTCGATGTAGTACTTGGCCGCGGGCACCGCAGCGAGATGGGCGCTGCGGGCCGCGTCGAGTTCGTCGCCAACCGGGCGTTCAGCCTTGCCCGCCAGTGTGATTCGGGAATTGGCCAGTGGGTCGGCGTCGGTGCTGGGGGCGACGATCGACAGGCTCGCGCGCGGATCGTGGTCGAGGTTGCGGCCGTGCTCGGCCATCCGCGACACGCACAACACCGGCGCGCCGTTCAGCAGCCCGTAGGTGACCAGCGACGCCCACGGATCACCGCCCGTGGTCAGCGTGGCCAAGGTGGCGGTGTTGGTGGACGCCGCGATGGTGCGGGCTTCCTCGGCAGCCGACGGTCGGCGCGGGTTGACGACCGGCGCCAGGGGAGGCGGCACCGAGGGCGCGTCGCCCGGATCGCCGTGATCGCGCGTCACGTCGGCACGATACCCCGGCTCACAGCGGCCTCGGCTTTCTGTCTACGCCGAGCAGTTGCCGGGTAACACCTTCCTCGAGCTGACTTCAATCGAGAAGAGGTGTCCCGATGTCATCGACCACGGTGGCCGACTTTGTGCTGGAACGACTCCGCGACTGGGGCGTCGAGAAAGTCTTCGCGTACGCGGGCGATGGCATCAACGGCCTGCTCGGCGCCTGGGGCCGCGCCGACAACAACCCCAAGTTCATCCAGGCTCGCCACGAAGAGATGTGTGCATTCGAGGCGGTGGGCTATGCGAAATTCAGCGGCCGCATCGGTGTCTGCGCGGCGACGTCCGGGCCGGGCGCTATCCACCTGCTCAACGGGCTCTACGACGCGAAGCTGGACCGCGTGCCCATGCTCGCGATCGTCGGGCAGACCAACCGCAGCGCCATGGGCGGCTCATACCAGCAAGAGGTCGACTTGATGAGCTTGTTCAAAGACGTCGCCAGCGACTACATCCAGATGGTGACGGTGCCCGAGCAGCTGCCCAACGTGCTCGACCGCGCGATCCGCACCGCGATGACCCGCCGCGCGCCGACGGCCGTCATCATCCCCGCCGATGTGCAAGAGCTCGACTACTCGCCGCCGTCGCACGCGTTCAAGATGGTGCCGTCGAGCGTGGGCTTCGAATGGCCGGTCGTCACACCAGACCCCGACGGTGTGCGCCGCGCCGCTGAGGTGCTCAACGCCGGTAGCCGGGTGGCGATGTTGATCGGCTGCGGTGCGCGAGGCGCCGCGGCCGAGGTCACCCAGGTTGCTGACGTGCTCGGCGCCGGCGTCGCGAAAGCCCTTCTGGGAAAAGACGTTCTGTCCGACGAGTTGCCGTGGGTGACCGGCTCGATCGGTCTGCTGGGCACCCGGCCGAGTTACGAGATGATGCGCGACTGCGACACGCTGCTGACTGTCGGGTCCAGCTTCCCTTACACGCAGTTCCTGCCCGGCTTCGACCAGGCCCGTGGCGTCCAGATCGACATCGATCCGGCGCTGATCGGGATGCGCTACCCCAACGAGGTCAACCTCGTCGGCGACGCCGCCGCGACGCTTCGGGAGCTGCTGCCGCTGCTGCAGCGCAAAGAGGACCGGTCCTGGCGCAAGAAGATCGAAGACAACGTCGCCCGGTGGTGGGAAACCATGGCGATGGAGGCCCGCGTCGAAGCCGACCCGATCAACCCGATGCTGCTGTTCGCGGAGCTGTCGAAACGCTTGCCGCCCAACGCGATCGTCACCGCGGACTCGGGGTCGGCGGCCAATTGGTATGCGCGGCAGCTGAAGTTCCGCGACGGCGTGCGCGGATCGCTGTCCGGCACGCTGGCCACGATGGGTCCCGGCGTGCCGTACGGCATCGGCGCGAAGTTCGCCCATCCGGACCGGCCGGCGATCGTGTTCGCGGGCGACGGCGCGATGCAGATGAACGGCATGGCCGAGCTCATCACGATCGCCCACTACTACAAGGAGTGGTCCGACCCGCGGATCATCGTCGCGGTGCTGCACAACAACGACCTGAACCAGGTGACCTGGGAGATGCGGGCAATGGGTGGATCGCCGAAATTCCCTGAGTCGCAGACACTTCCGGATGTGGATTACGCCGCGTTCGCGGCCAGCCTGGGCTTCGGATCGGTGACGGTGACCGAGCCGGACCACATCGCGCCGGCATGGGATCAGGCGTTGGCGGCCGACCGGCCGACCGTGCTCGACGTGCACTGCGATCCCGACATCCCGCCGGTGCCCCCGCATGCGACCTTCGAGCAGATGAAAGACGCCGCGACGGCCGTGCTGAAGGGTGACGAGGACGCGTTCGGGATCCTCAAGGAGGGCATCAAAGTCAAGGCGCAGGAGTTCCTACCGCACCGCGACACCGCGAAGCGATGAGCGCGGTTGCGGCCGAGACCGCAATCCGCGAGGTGGACGCCGCGGCGTACACGATTCCGACGGATGCGCCCGAGGCCGACGGCACGTTCACGTGGACGTCGACCACGCTGGTGCTCGTGACGGTCCGCGCGGGCCACCAAGTGGGTGTCGGATGGACATACGGGCCCGCGGTCTGCGCGAACTTCGTGCGCGACGAACTCGCCGGCGTCGTGTGCGGACACGATGCGTTCGACGTCGGCGGCGCCTTCGACGCGATGGTGAAGTCCGTGCGCAACGCCGGCCGGCCCGGCGTAGCCGGGTATGCGATCTCGGCTGTCGACGTTGCGCTGTGGGACCTCAAGGGCCGCCTGCTCGACCTGCCGCTGCACCGACTCCTCGGCGCTGTGCGTGCCGACGTCGCGATCTACGGCAGCGGCGGCTTCACCAGCTACGACGACGCCCGCCTCACCGAGCAGCTCAGCGGTTGGGTGCACCAGCGGCAGATACCGCGAGTCAAAATCAAGATCGCCGAGTCGTGGGGTGGTGACACGGCTCGCGACCTTCGCCGAATGACGTTGGCGCGCAAGGTGATCGGGGATGCTGCACTGTTCGTCGACGCCAACGGCGGTTACACCGGCAAGCAGGCGGTGCGCGTCATGCGGGAGGCCTCCGGGCTCGGCGTCACGTGGTTCGAGGAGCCGGTGTCATCCGACGACCTCGTAGGCTTGCGCGCGGTGCGCGCCGCCGTGGACGCCGACGTCGCGGCGGGGGAGTACGGCAGCGATCTCACCTATTTCCGGCGCATGTGCGCCGCCGAGGCAGTCGACTGCCTGCAAGTCGACGCGTCGCGGTGCGGCGGCATCACCGAATGGCAGCGTGCGGCCGCCGTGGCAGCGGCGCACGGGCTAGAGGTGTCCGGCCACTGCGCCCCGCATTTGCACGTGCATGCGGCGGCTGCGACGCCGAATCTGCGTCACCTCGAGTGGTTCCATGACCACGTGCGGATCGAGTCGCTGGCGTTCGACGGGACGCTGGATCCGACCGGCGGAACGGTCGAGCCGAAGCAGGCGGACATCGGCCACGGCCTCAGCGTGCGCCAGGCCGACCTGGAGCGGTACCGGCGGGCCTAGCGCCGGTACGCGTCGATCAGCCAGACCGCCATGGTCTTGGCCCGCCGGGCGGCCTCCAAGTCGCCTTCGGCGGCCGCGACGATGCTGCCTTTCATCAAGACGTTGAAGGACCACGAGAACTCGTCCGGGTCGCGCAGGCCTGCGCGTTGCGCACGCTGCCGCACGATCGTGCGGATGTTGTCGAGGTGCGCGATGCAGGCTTGACCGATCGGGCCCTCGGCGCCCATCTCCATCAAGACTTTGACGAACGAGCACGCCTCGTAGTCCGTGCGCTGGTGGAACCAGTCGTGGAACACGTCGAAGATCGCCAGCAGCTGGCCCTCGGGATCGTCGGCGCGTTGCGCCGACTGCCGGTCGACGATGTCGACGGTCCACTGCTGTTCGCGTTCTTCCAGGAACGCCAGCACCAGCTCGTCCTTGGACGGAAAATGCCGGTACAGCGTGGTCTTGGCGACGTTGGCCTTCTCCACCACTTCGTCGACTCCTACATCGCGGATGCCGCGCCGGGTGAACAGCTCGTACGCGGTCGCGATGATCCGCTCACGCGCGTCGGCTGATTGGGTGACGCTCATCAGCGAATCCTCTCTCAGGTTTGTACCAGACCGGTACGGGTAGTCTACGCTACAGACAGGTCTGTAGCGCTGGGAAGGGGGCTACTTCTCGATGGATGTTTCCGCTGACCACGACCGCACGTGCCGGCCGCCGTCGCCGCAACCCCAATCAACCGACGAGGACTACTCCCACGTGGAGGCGATGCTCGAGGAGTTGGCCGACATCCCCCGCGAGAGCGCCCAGTTCGAACGCCAGCGCAACGACGTGATCACCAGGTGTCTGCCGCTGGCCGACCACATCGCCTACCGATTCGTCGGCCGCGGCGAACCGGGCGACGACCTACTGCAGGTGGCCCGGCTTGGGCTGGTCAAGGCGGTGGACCGCTTCGATCCTGGCCGCGGGCGGTTCCTGGCCTACGCGGTGCCGACGATCTTCGGCGAGGTGCGCAGGTACTTCCGCGACAACACGTGGGGCATGCGGGTACCACGCAAGCTCAAAGACACCCATCTGCGCGTGCGTGCGGCTGTCGACCCGATGTCGCAGCGGCTCGGTCGCGCGCCGACAGCCGCCGAACTGGCCGGCGAACTCGGCATCGACTCCGACGAGGTGTCGCAGTCGCTGGACGCCGCGTACGCGTACCGGCCGTTGTCCCTCGACGCCGCGCTGCCCGGCAGCCACACCGGAGATGCCACGACGATGTCGCTGCACGGTGTCGAGGACCCGCACTACGGCATCGTCGAAGACTGCGTCGCGGTCGCGGGCCTGCTCACCCAAGTGTCAGAGCAGGAGCGCGAGATCCTGCGAATGCGGTTCTGCGACTGCATGACCCAGACCCAGATTGCTCAACGGCTGGGCAAGTCACAGGTGCATGTATCGCGGCTGCTGGCAAGCACACTCGATCGGCTGCGCCGCAGGCTGTGGGCGGAGATGGCCGCGCCGGCGACCGCGGGCTGATTGCACTTAACGGATGCCGCTGTCCCAGCTCGTCGTCTCCGCGACCGACAGTCGCTCGATTTCGGGCAGCGGATCGCTGTCGGGTGACCCCTGACCCAACCGGATCAATGCTTGCGGATAACGCTCACCGTCGAACACCTCACATGCGAGCGCCAGACGGTCTCGTGTTTGCCTGAGTGGGTCGGTGAGCGGGCAACTGGACAGTCCCAATGCCGTGGCGGACAACAGGAGCCGACTCAGCGCCTCACCTGCCTGCAGCCGCGCCGGATCGTCGTCCGTCTCGGTTCCCATCACGAGCAGCACACCGTCGTCCTCATGCGCCGGGTCTGCGCTGGCGGCTGTCCCGCCGTAGCGCAGCGCCACGCTGTCCCGGCGGAACCATCTCACGCGCGGAACCACGCCCAGGGTGACCCGACGGCGCGCCGCGCGGACATAGAGCAGTTCCAGCGTGCCGGGCGGAAGCGGGCCCTCGCCATACCGCCGTCGGTCGGCGCGGCGGCGTGCGATGACGTCGGCCAACTCTCTGGTGGGTTCGGGGCTCGGCGTCTCGATGATCTCGATCAGGGCCAGATGATCGCGGTCGGAGACGTCGGGGAAGCGCCGAACGTGGGTGTGCCAGCCGTGTGCCGCGAACGCCACGACGCAGTGGTCCAGCACAGCGCCGCAGCTCAGCAGGACGTCCCGCCGGTCGAAGTCGGCATCGCCGAGTTGGCGACTGCGGTCGGCGTACAGGTGCACACCTTCCCGGCTGACCCGCCAATGCCACGGCTGAGAATTCTGAACCGAAGGCGCTCGCGCAGCCATGTCCAACGCACTCTCCAGCGTGGCTGCATCGGGCAACGCTGCCACTCGTCACCACCTCCCCCCGCGCAGTTTGGCGTCATCTCGTCATCACCAGTGTCGCCGACGCTGCTTTCAGGATCGCCGAGAATCAATCAGAATCGGTCTCCGCGGACGTCCCGGTGAGCTGGCGTGCGGTGTTGACCAATCCGACCATGGAGAACGCCTGCGGGGTGTTGCCCACCTGGCGTCCGCTGCCCGTGTCGTATTCCTCGCTGAGCAGTCCGACGTCGTTGCGCAGCGACAGCAGCCGCTCGAAAAGCTCGCGAGCTTCGTCGCGGCGGCCGATGCCGTGCAGCGCGTCGGCGAGCCAGAACGTGCACGCCAGAAACGCGCCCTCATGTCCCGGTAGCCCGTCGACGCCGCCGTCGGCATCGGGCCGGTACCGCAAAAGAAAGCCGTCGCTCGACAATTCGCGCTGCACCGCCTTCACGGTGCCGAGCATTCTCGGATCGGTCCACGGCAGAAAGCCCACGCGGGGCAGCAGCAACAACGCGGCATCCAGCCCGCGCGAGCCGTAGAACTGGGTGAACGTCTCGCGGTCGGAGTCGTAGCCTTTGGCGCAGACGTCCGCGTGGATTTCGTCGCGTAGCGCGCGCCACTTGTCCACCGGGCCGTCGAGCCCCTGACACTCCACGGTGTGCACTGCCCGGTCGACGCCCGCCCATGCCATCACCTTGGAGTGCACGAAATGCCGCCGCGGACCGCGGACCTCCCAAAGACTGGAATCTGGCTCCTGCCAATGACTTTCGAGGAAATCCAAGAGCGCGCGCTGAACGTCCCACGCGGTCTCCTCGGCCGACAGTCCGGTGTCGCGGGCGAAGTGAAGGCCGTCCAAGACCTCGCCCCACACGTCTAGCTGGAATTGCGCTGCCGCAGCATTGCCCACGCGCACCGGCCGAGAGCCTTCGTAGCCGGACAGCCAGTCGAGCGTGAGCTCAGGCAGCCGGCGCGCGCCGTCGAGGCCGTACATGATCTGCAGCTTGGACGGGTCGCCGGCCACGGCTCGCACCAGCCAGTCGCGCCAGGCTTTGGCCTCGTCGATGTAACCGGTGCCCAGCAGCGCCTGCAGCGTGAACGACGCGTCGCGTAGCCAGCAATAGCGGTAGTCCCAATTGCGCACGCCGCCAAGGTCTTCCGGCAGCGACGTGGTAGCCGCGGCGGTGATGCCACCGGTGGGATGGTAGGTCAACGCCTTCAACGTGATCAGCGCGCGGCGCACCGCCGATTCCCACGGGCCGCGATAGGTGCAGTGGCTGATCCAGTCGTGCCAATACTTTTCGGTGTCGGTCAGCGACTGCTCGCCCTCGGCCCGCGTTTTCCAGGGTTGATAGGACGGCACATGGGTGAGCACAAACGGAATCCGCTGCCCGGCGCTCACGTCGAACTCGGCGACGCTGGCCATGTCGCGGCCGTGCACCGGCACCGGCGTCCGCAGACACACCGCATCCGGTCCGGCGACGGCGGTCAGTCCGGCGTCGTCGTGGCGCACCCACGGCACGATGTGCCCATAGTCGAAGCGGATAACCAGCCGCATGCTCATGCGCACCGTGCCCGTCAGCCCTTCGACGATCCGCACCACGTCGGCGGCGTCGCCACGCGGCGGCATGAAGTCGGTGACCCGCACCGACCCGCCGTCGGTGTCCCACTCGGTGTCCAAGATCAACGTGTCGTCGCGGTAGCCCCGCCGGGTCGCTGCTGCGCAGCCGGCCGGCGCGAGCCGCCAGTGTCCGGCCGACTCGTCGTGCAGCAGGGCCGCAAAGCATGCCCCGGAGTCGAACCGCGGCAGACACAGCCAGTCGATGCTGCCGTCGCGGCCGACCATCGCGGCCGTGTGCAGGTCACCGATCAGCGCGTAGTCCTCGATACGGCTGGGTGCCATCAGTTGCGCCCGTCGAGGTCGATCACCACTTTGACGTCGCCGTCTCGCTTCTCGAACGCCTCGGTGGCGCGCTCCAGCGGCACCCTGCGGGTGATCAGCCGCGCCAGCCACCCGGTGTCCGCGCGCGCCAGCACGTCGGCGGCCTGCTGGTAGTGACGCAGGTTCGCGTTGACCGAACCGACCACGACGTCGTTTTCCAGCACGATCTCCCGGTTCACCGCACCGGCGTCCACGCTGAGCTTCCGGCCGGTCGGCGACACCCCGGTCAGGCAGGTGATGCCGTAGGTGTCGGTGTGCTGCAGGGCGCTGAAGACCAGGCTCGCGACGCCGGTTGCCTCGATGACGACGTCGGGCTGCAGTTGCTTGGCGACGGAGTCGACGTCGTCGTGGTGGTAGGTCGCGCCCAGCGACTTCACCAGTTCGGGTTTGGGCCCGCTGGTGACCTGGTCCAGCACGTGGGTGTCCAGACCGCGCTGCGTGCCGATCAGTGCGGCCAGCAAACCGATCGGGCCGGCGCCGGTGACCAGCACCCGGTGCGGCTCGAACCAACTGCGCTGCCCTGTCGCGTCGACCTGCTCCCACGCCTTGGCCACCACCGAGGTGGGCTCCATCAGCACGCCGACGTCATGCAGCGCCGGGTCGAGCCGCACGGCGTAATCCTGTTCGACGGTCCACTGCTGGCTGCCGTAGCCGTGCAGTTCCTTGATGCCGCGTTCGCGGTATCGGCCGTTGCGGCACATGTCGAATTCCCCGTGCGCGCATGCACCGCACGGCACCGGATCCGGGCGGCGGACCACGCCGACCACCAGGTCACCTTCCCTGAAGTTGCTGTCCGGAGGCGCTTGGCGAACCCGGCCCAGCGATTCGTGGCCGAGCACCAACCACGGGGTGTCCGCCGGCGCCCAGCCGTATTCGCCGGCGACGATCTCCTTGTCGGTGCCGCACACGCCGACCGCGATGCCCTCGACCAGCAGCTCGCCCCCACCCGGCTCCGGGTCGGGCACGTCGGCGACCTTCAGCGTTCCACGGTGGCCCGGCTCGACAGTGATCGCTCGCATGCTTGTCCCTTTCCGTCGGCGAGTAGTTCGGCCAGGTGCAGTCCCTCACGGCCACTGGCCAGCTCGGCAATCTGGGTGCGGCAACTGAAGCCGTCGGCCAGTACCACGGTGTCCTGAGAGGCGCGGCGGATCTCGGGAAGCAGCACCCGTTCAGCGCATGCCTTGCTCACCTCGAGATGGCCGCGTTCGAAACCGAAATTGCCTGCCAATCCGCAGCATCCGGAGTCCAGGCGATGCACGTCCACGCCGGCGGCACGCAACAGTTCCTCGTCGGCCTGCCAGCCGAGCACCGCGTGCTGGTGGCAGTGCACCTGCGCCAGCGCGTCGACGTGGCGGGCGGGCGGGCAGTAGCCGGGCGAATGGCGGGTGAGCAATTCGGCCAGCGTGACGGTCTGGTCGCGCAGCCGCAACACGTCGTGGTCGTCGGGAAACAGCTCGGCCGCGTCCGCGCGAAAGACGGTGGTGCAGCTGGGTTCCAGCCCCACCACCAGCCCGCCGGCCCGCACGTGCGGCGCGAGTACTCGCACCGTACGCGACAGAACCTTCTTCGCGGTGGTGAGCTGTCCGGTGGACACCCAGGTCAGTCCGCAGCACAACGCCTTCGGCGGCAGGGTGACCGACCAGCCGGCGTCTTCGAGCACGGCAATGGCGGCCTGGCCGATGTGCGGATGAAAGCAGTCGGTGAAAGTGTCCGGCCACAGCATGACGGTGCCGCGCTCACCCGAGCCCCGCGGCGTGTGCGATCGAAACCATTGCCGCAGTGTCTGATTCGCGAACCGCGGGATGTCACGGTCCTCGATCCCGGCAGCGGCTATGACCGCCCGGCGCAGTTTCGGCGAGGCAGCGGCCGCGTTGAGCAGCGGCCCCAGTCGCGCGGCAGTCACCATGCGGGCGGCGACGGGTAGCCAGCCCATCGTCAGGTCGGAGCGCGGCCGGCGCCACTGCCGACCGGCATAGTGGTGCGCCAGGAATTCGGCCTTGTAGGTGGCCATGTCGACGTTGGCGGGGCAATCGGTCTTGCATCCCTTGCAGGCCAAGCACAAGTCGAGCGCATCCTTGACCGCTGCCGATCGCCACCCGTCGCCGCGGATCGGGCTATCGCCGTGACCGTCGAGCATCTCGAACAGCAGCCGGGCCCGGCCTCGCGTGGTGTAGTGCTCTTCGCGGGTCACCTGGTAGGACGGGCACATCACCTGACCGCCATCGGTGGAATGCTGGCGGCACTTGCCGACACCGACGCAGCGGTTGACAGCATGCACGAACGAGCCTTCGTCGTGCGGATATCGGAAGTGCAGGTCGGTGGGAGCCTTTGGGGCCCAATCCGATCCGAGTCGCAGGTTCTGGTCGAGGCGCCTGGGGAAGACCACCTTCCCCGGGTTCATCTTGTTGAACGGGTCGAAGATGCCCTTGAGCATTTCAAACGCGTCCATCAGCCGCGGGCCGAACATCCTGGGCAACAGCTCGCCCCGAGTCTGCCCGTCACCGTGCTCGCCGGACAGTGAGCCGCCGAACTCGCTTACCAGGTCGGCGGCGCATTGCAGGAACCGGCGATAGGTGGCCACCCCGTCGGCGGTGAACAGGTCGAACGGAATCCGGGTATGCACGCAGCCCTGGCCGAAGTGTCCGTAGAGACTGGGACCGGTGTCGCTCTCGTAACCGAAGTCGGCGAACAGCCCAGTCAACCGCCGCAGGTATTCGCCCAGCTTCTCGGGTGCGACCGCCGAATCTTCCCATCCCTCAAATGTTTCCGGACGGCCGGGGACATGCGCGGTCGCGGCCAGTCCGGCCTCGCGCACGTGCCACAGTTCCTCTTCACGATCGGGGTCGTCGAGGAATGCGACCGTCGGGTCGTGGTCGCCGCCTTCCAGTGCCTCGAGCAGCCGGTGAGCCCGCTGGTCGACGTGCTCTTTGTCGTGACCGCCGAATTGCACCATCAAAAACGCCGGCCCCTTGGGCAGCTTCCTCAACGCCTCTGGGTTGAGGTGCTTGAGCTGTTCGTCGCGAATCAGCTTGGAGTCCAAACCCTCTAATGCGATCGGCTGGTGCGGCAGCACAGCCGGTACGGCGTCGCCGGCTTTGTCGATGCTCGGATAACCCAGCACCACCAGCGTGCGCTCCGGCAGCACGTCGACCAACTTCAGCTCCGCTCGCAACACGGTGACCAACGTCGACTCACTGCCCACCAACAGCCCGGCCACGTCGAAGCTGTGCTCGGGCAGCAGCGAGTCCAGGTTGTAGCCGGACACCCGCCGCGGGATGTGCGGAAAGCCGTCGCGGATGTCGTCGGCGTACTCGTCGCGTAGTCGGCGCAGTTGGCGGTAGATCGCCGCACGCAGATCACCCCGCGCCTCGATGCGGGCGTACTCGTCGTCGGTGGTCGGTCCGCACCAGAACCGGGTGCCGTCGTAGCACAGAACTTCCAGGCGTGCGATGTTGTCGACGACCTTGCCGGTGCGTTGCGCGGTGGCGCCGCACGAATTGTTGCCGATCATCCCGCCCAGCGTGCAGTTCATGTGTGTGGCCGGCTCGGGCCCGAATCGCAAACCAGTACTTGCTAATTGGCGGTTGAGATCGTCGAGGACGATGCCCGGTTGCACCACGCAGCGACGGGCGTCGGCGTCGACGGACTCGAGCTTGTTGCAGTATTTGGACCAGTCGACCACCACGGCGGTGTTGGTGCACTGGCCGGCCAGGCTGGTGCCGCCGCCGCGGGAGAGGATAGGAGCGCCGCACTCGCGAGCAACGGCAACAGCGGTGGCCGCCGCCTCGGGCGTGTGCGGGATCACGACACCGATGGGCACTTGCCGAAAATTCGACGCATCGGTGGAATAGGCGGCCCGGCTCGCGTCGTCGAAGCGCACCTCGCCGTCGACGCGTTCGCGCAGCATGGTTTCCAGTCGTTGGGCTGTCACCGCGAAGTACTTCCCCAGTTTTCGACGGTTATCCAGCATGTCGGCCGGGTAAGTCTCTGCGGTGGCGACAGCGGAGCGCATCGCGAACCCGTGGGGCGGCAGGACACCGTATGGACCGGGGCAGCGGTGGCCGGAACGCGTCGACACCTACCTTGCCGAGGGGATGACGCCGGACACGGTCGAGCGCTGGGTGCAGTCGGCGGCGGTGCTGCATTCCAACGGCGACGGCATCGACATCGCGGTGCGCGACGGACGCATCGTCGGTGTGCGCGGCCGCGCCATCGACCGCGTCAACCACGGCCGGGTGGATCCCAAAGACTTGTTCGGTTGGCAGGCCAACGCGTCGCCGGATCGGCTCACCACGCCGCTGATCCGGCGCGGCGGTCGGCTCGTGGAGACTGACTGGGACACCGCGATGAGCGAGATCGTCAGGCGCAGTAAGTCGTTGCTGCAAGAGCGTGGTCCGAGCTCGGTTGCGTTCTACACCTCCGGGCAGCTGTTCGCCGAGGAGTACTACACCCAGGGAGTCATTGCGCACGGCGCGCTCGGCACCAACCACGTCGACGGCAACACCCGACTGTGCACGGCGACAGCCGCCGAGGCGCTCAAGGAGTCGTTCGGCTGCGACGGCCAGCCCGGCTCCTACACCGACGTGGACCACGCCGATGTGATTGCGCTGTACGGGCACAACGTCGCCGAGACGCAGACCGTGCTGTGGATGCGGATGCTGGACCGGCTGGCCGGCCCGTCGCCGCCGGCGATCATCTGCGTCGACCCGCGGCCCACTCCTGTCGCACAGCACGCCACCGTGCACCTGGCACCGCTGCCGGGCACCAACGTCGCGTTGATGAACGGGCTGCTGCACGAGATCGTCGCCAACGGCTGGATCGACCGCGACTACATCGACGCACACACCGTCGGTTTCGAGGAACTGCGCAAGCGGGTCGAGGAGTTCCCGCCGCAGAAGGCCGCATCGATCTGCGGGGTGGACGCCGAGAAGATCCGAGAGGCCGCCCGGCTGATCGGCACCGCCCAGCGGCTGATGTCGACTGTGCTGCAGGGCTTTTACCAGTCGCATCAGGCGACCGCGGCATCGGTGCAAGTGAACAACATCCACCTGGTTCGCGGCATGCTCGGCAAACCGGGTTGCGGAGTGCTGCAGATGAACGGACAACCCACCGCAGAGAACACCCGCGAATGCGGCGCCGACGGAGATCTCGCCGGATTCCGCAACTGGGCCAACGACGCTCACATCGAAGAGCTCGCCCGGCTCTGGAACATCGACCCGATCCAGATTCCGCATTACGCGCCGCCGACACACGCGATGCAGATCTTCCGCTACGCCGAGGAAGGCAGCGTGCGGATGCTGTGGATCACGGCAACCAACCCGGCGGTGTCGCTGCCGCAACTCAGCCGCATCCGCGACATCCTTGCGCAGGAACGGCTGTTCGTGGTGGTTCAGGACATCTTCCTGACCGAGACCGCCGAGTTGGCCGACGTGGTGCTGCCGGCGGCGGCGTGGGGCGAGAAGACCGGCACATTCACGAATGCCGATCGCACCGTTCACCTTTCGGAGAAGGCCGTCGACCCGCCGGGTGACGCGCGACCGGACCTCGACATCTTCCTGGACTATGCGCGCCGGATGGACTTTCGCGACAAGGACGGCGCTCCGCTACTGCCGTGGCACGATCCGGAGTCGGCGTTCGAGGCGTGGAAGAAGTGCACCGAAGGCCGGCCCTGTGATTACACGGGCCTGTCCTACGACAAGCTACGCGGCCGCAGCGGCATCCAATGGCCCTGCAACGCAGAGCATCCCGATGGCACCGAACGCCTCTACGCCGACGGCGCGTTCTGGGCAAAGCCCGACTACTGCGAGGCCTACGGCAAGGACCTCATCACAGGTGCGCCGCTGGAGCCGACCGAATACCGGGCGATGAACCCGTTCGGCAAGGCGATCATCAAGGCCGCGGAGTACATGCCGCCGCATGAGCGGCCGAGCAGCGAGTACCCGTACGCGCTGATCACCGGCCGGACCGTCTACCATTTCCATACCCGCACCAAAACCGCACGAGCACAACAACTTCAGCAAGCCGCACCCGATGTGTGGGTGGAAATGTCGCGCACTGACGGGGAACGCACCGGCATCGCCGACGGCGACGTCGTCGAGGTGAAGACCGCGCGCGGCAGCGTCGTCGCGCCCGTGCGCCTGACCGAGATCCGGCCCGGCGTGGTGTTCCTGCCGTTCCACTACGGCTATTGGGACGTCGACGAGTCCGGTGACGAGGACGTCCACCACCGCGCCGCCAACGAGATGACCCTCACCGACTGGGACCCGGTGTCCAAGCAGCCGATCTTCAAGACTGCGGCGGCTGGTGTGCGAAAGGCCCAATCATGAAGATCGGCTTGGCAATTCACGAGCTGCACCGCTCAGAACGTAAACTTGCGCAGACACTGCACGGCATTGCCGCGCGTCACCACGCCGACAGCGACATCGTCCACCTGGCGCTGGACCTGGCGGGGTGGTCGCAGCAGCACATCCAAGAACTCGCCGAGCACGGCAAGCGCCACGGGGTGCGTCTGTCGGCGCATCCGCGCACCACGTCGCTCACCTCGGCGCTGCAGACCAGGATCAGCGAGGCGCTGCGCCGACGGCCGGAACCGGCGCTGATGCTGCTGGCGGACCTGCGCCGCGCACACCGGTCAGCGGCCGGGGTGTCGCTGGACTGGGAACTGCTGGGCCAAGCCGCGCAGGCCACCAAGGACAAAGACCTACTGGCGCTCACCGCGCAATGCCACCCGCAGACCCTTCGGCAGATGCGCTGGGCCAACGCCATGCTCAAAGAACTCTCACCACAAGTACTGACCAGCTGACGCATACCAAACAGAACTGGCGGGCATCCCTACCCCGGACACTGACAGAAGGGTGTGGGTAATGAGCGAGAATGCCGACAGGGCGCCCGCGGAGAATCCGGAGAAGGACCCGGCGGACTGGGTGACCGGCGACGAACCGATGACCGGAGCCCAGCGCAGCTACCTCAACACGCTGGCGCAGGAAGCCGGAGAGCAAGTGCCCGACGACCTCACCAAGGCGCAGGCGTCGGACCTCATCGACCAGCTGCAGCAGCGAACAGGACGGGGCAAGTCATGACGATTTCGGTCGACGACGTGCGCAAGCTGCTCGACGCCGAGCAGCCCGACACGGCGCTGGTGCTCATCGAGGGCCGCACCGAAGTGCTGGGTCGGGAGCAGCGCGACTCCGAGCAATACCGGGGCGCGCTGGAGGTCATCACACGCGACGAGCTGCTCAGACGCACCGGTGGCCGGGACCTGTCGGAGCGGGAACTCGCCGAGCAGGCGGAAAACCTGGACGTGGCGGTCCGTGAGCTCGGCGGTTAAGAGCGGCGATTCGCTGGGTACGGGGACAGCAGCGAAGGGAGCTTGCGATGGCGAAAGTTGACGTGTCGGTGGCCGCCGACATGACCCCCGAACAGGCGTGGGAGTTGGCGTCGGACCTCAACCGCTTCGACGAGTGGCTGACCATCTTCGGCGGCTGGCGAAGCGAGGTGCCGGACACCATCGAAGAAGGCACCGAGGTGTCGTCGTGCATCAAAGTCAAGGGCTTTCGTAACACCATCCACTGGAAGGTCACCCAGTTCAACCCGCCGTCGTGTATCGAGATGAAAGGCCACGGTTTCGGCGGGGTGCGGATCGCGCTGACGTTGACCATCGCCGAGCACCGCCGCGGCTCGGAATTCCACCTCTGCGCTGACCTGTGCGGCGGCGTGCTGTCCGGTCCGGTGGGCTCGCTGGTGGCGCGCGTACTGAAGAGCGACGTGCGCAAGTCGGTGGAGAACCTGTCGCGGTTGCAGGCGTCGACGGCCAATCGCTGAACCACGGCACGCTGTCGTGGACGTTCCCGAGGAGTTACGGGGCCGCGACCCCGAGTTCATCCGCAACGTGCTGCCCACGCTCTGGCTTGCGGCGACGGTGTGGTTCCGCGCCGAAGTGGACGGCTTCGAGAATGTGCCCGACGAGCCGGTGTTGTTCGTCGGCAACCACAGCGGCGGCGGTGCCACCCCCGACACCTTCGTCTTCCTGCTCGCCTACAACACCTACTTCACGGTCGAAGGACGGCCGCTGTACGCGCTCGCACACGACACCGTCACCAAGGCGCCCGGGATCGGCCCGCTGACACGCAAGCTCGGCGTCGTCCCGGCCGACAACTCGTGTGCGGAGAAGATCTTCTCCAGTGGCGGGTGCGCGCTGGTCTACCCGGGCGGTGACGTCGAGGCGCTGCGGCCGTGGCGTGATCGGCACAAGATCGTGTTCTCCGGCCGTAAGGGCTTTTTGCGGCTGGCCCACCAGAACGGCGTCAAGATCGTGCCGGTGGTCGCCACCGGCGGACACGACACGCTGTTCGTGCTCAACGACGGCCGGCGCACCGCGAAGGCTCTGCGGCTCGACAAGCTGCTGCGGGTCAAAAGCCTGCCGCTGACATTCAGCATGCCGTGGGGGTTGTCACCGCTGCCGCTGCCGCACTTTCCGTTTCCCGCGAAAATCCGGATGCAGGTGCTCGAACCGATCGACATGCAGGACCGGTTCGGCCAGCACCCCGACTGGGACCTCGCCTACGACTACGTCACCAGCGTGATGCAAGTCGGATTGTCAAAGCTGGCAAGCAAAACCGTCGTTCCCATGATCAGGTGAGGCGATGGCGCAAACGGTCTCCGTCACCAAGACGGTGAAATGCCCGGCCGACGAAGCCGCCGCGTTCCTCACCGACATGCACAAGCTGGTTCCGGCAGTGTCGACGTTCAAGCGCTGCATGTTCGTCGGCGACAGCGACGAAGGCCAACTATGGGACGTGTTCATGCGAAGCGGCACAATCTATCTCGGCGGCCGAGTGCTGGTGACGCAAGCGGGGAACCGGCAGCTGAGGTGGCGATCACTGTCGGGAACGCGGCATTCGCTTGACGCACATGTCGACGACGACGAGCTCGGATGCCGTATCACCCTGTCTTTGACGTTCGCGCTGACCGGATGGGGCACTGCGTGGTTCGGCGAGCTCGTCGGGCGCGGCATCGTCTCGCGGACGTTACAAGCCGCCGCCGAGGAGATCCGGCACCACCTGGAATTCGAGCAGTAGGCGGCGCAATGGCTTTCGCCGGCCGGGGTTGGGTTTGCGCGTGTCCGGGTAGGTGAGATTCTGATGCAGATGACACACGACGTCGGCGATCCGGATCATGGCACTCATCGCTCGCAGGGCAGCCACGTCGAAGACGGACTCGTAGAGCATCCCACCGCCGAGGACTTCGGGCACGCGCGGATCCTGCCGCCGGACCGGACTTGGTACAAGCGCGCGGTGTTCTACGAGGTGCTGGTGCGAGCGTTCTACGACGCGACCGCCGACGGCTCCGGCGACCTGCGCGGCCTGACCGAGAAACTCGACTACCTGCAGTGGCTGGGCGTTGACTGCCTGTGGTTGCCGCCGTTCTACGACTCGCCGCTGCGCGACGGCGGCTACGACATCCGTGACTTCTACAAGGTGCTGCCCGACTTCGGCACTGTCGAGGATTTCGTCGCACTGTTGGACGCAGCACACCGGCGTGGCATCCGGGTGATCACCGACTTGGTGATGAACCACACCTCCGATTCCCACCCGTGGTTCCAGGAATCCCGCCGCGACCCGGACGGGCCGTACGGCGACTTCTACGTGTGGAGCGACACCAGCGACAAGTACTCCGAGGCGCGGATCATCTTCGTCGACACCGAGGAGTCCAACTGGACATTCGACCCGGTCCGTCGGCAGTTCTACTGGCACCGGTTCTTCTCGCACCAACCCGACCTGAACTACGACAACCCCGCGGTGCAAGAGGCGATGATCGACGTACTGCGGTTCTGGCTGGACCTCGGAATCGACGGCTTCCGACTCGACGCCGTGCCGTACCTGTTCGAGCGGGAGGGCACCAACTGCGAGAACCTGCCGGAGACGCACGCGTTCTTGAAGCGCTGCCGCAAGGTGCTCGACGACGAATACCCCGGCCGGGTGCTGCTGGCCGAGGCCAACCAGTGGCCGGCCGACGTCGTCGAGTACTTCGGCGACCCGGCCACCGGCGGCGACGAATGCCACATGGCATTTCACTTTCCGCTGATGCCGCGCATCTTCATGGCCGTGCGGCGCGAGTCGCGGATCCCGATCTCGGAGATCCTTTCCCAGACGCCGCCGATTCCCGAAATGGCGCAGTGGGGCATCTTCCTGCGCAACCACGACGAGTTGACGCTCGAGATGGTCACCGACGAAGAGCGCGACTACATGTACGCCGAATACGCCAAAGACCCACGGATGAAGGCCAACGTCGGCATCCGTCGTCGGCTGGCTCCGCTGCTGGAGAACGACCGCAACCAGATCGAACTGTTCACCGCGTTGCTGTTGTCTCTGCCAGGGTCGCCGGTCATCTACTACGGCGACGAGATCGGGATGGGCGACATCATCTGGCTCGGTGACCGCGACGGCGTGCGCACTCCGATGCAGTGGACGCCCGACCGCAACGCGGGCTTCTCGAAGGCCAACCCGGGCCGGCTCTACTTGCCACCGAACCAGGACCCGATCTACGGCTATCAGTCGGTGAACGTCGAGGCGCAGCTGGACAGCTCCACCTCGCTGCTGAACTGGACCCGCACGATGCTGGCGGTGCGGCGCCGCCACCCCGCGTTCGCCACCGGCACGTTCAAGGAGTTGGGCGGGTCGAACCCGTCGGTGCTGGCGTACCTGCGCGAAGACGGAGACGACCTGGTGTTGTGTGTCAACAACCTGTCGCGCTTTCCGCAGCCGATCGAGCTGTATCTGCAGCACTGGAACGGCTACACGCCGGTCGAGCTGACCGGGCACGTCGAATTCCCGCGGATCGGGCACCTGCCGTACTTGCTGACACTGCCGGGCCACGGTTTCTACTGGTTCCAGCTGCGCATGTTCGAGGAGAATCGGTGATGAGCTTGCGCGAGGAACACATGAACCTGCCTTTTGCCGAATGGCTTCCCCGGCAGCGCTGGTACGCGGGGCGCAGTCGGGAGCTGGCAGCGGCGCAACCTGCCCGGGTGGTGCCGCTGCGCGAGGACCTCGAGTTGGTTCTCGTCGACGTGTCCTACACCGACGGCTCATCCGAGCGTTACCAGGTGATTGTGCTGTGGGACTGCCCGCCGCCCGACGAGTACAGCCACGTCGCGACCATCGGCACGTCGTCCGGACCGGAGGGGGAGCACACCGGGTACGACGCGCTGTACGACCCCGCCGCTGCACACTTCTTGGTGTCGCTGATCGACGCCGACGCCACCCGCGGTGACGTCCGGTTCGCGAAGGAGCCCGGCGCGAGGCTGCCAGTCGACGCTGCCCCTCGGGTGTTCGAGTCCGAACAGAGCAACACCAGCGTGATCTTCGAGCAGGAAGCCATCCTCAAGGTGTTCCGCCGCATCGCGCCCGGGATCAACCCCGACATCGAGCTGAACCGGGTGCTCGCGCGGGCGGGCAATCCGCACGTCGCCGCGTTGCTCGGCTCGATCGAAATGCGGCTGGACGGGCAAGACTGGCCGTTGGGCATGGTCACCGAATTCGCGGCGAACTCCGCCGAAGGCTGGGACATGGCGACGGCCAGCACGCGTGATCTGTTCGCGGAGGGCGACCTTTACGCGTACGAGGTCGGCGGTGACTTCGCCGGGGAGTCGTACCGGCTGGGTGAGGCGGTGGCGTCGGTGCACGCGACGCTGGCCGCCGAGCTGGGCACCTCGACGGCCGATTTCCCGGTCGACGTGATGCTGGGGCGGTTGACGTCAGCGGCGGCTTCGGTGCCGGAGTTGCAGCAGTTCGCGCCGGCCATCGAGGAGCGGTTCCACAAGCTCGTCGGCGAGACGACGACGGTGCAGCGCATCCACGGCGATCTGCACCTCGGCCAGGTGCTGCGGACACCGGAGACCTGGCTGCTGATCGACTTCGAAGGGGAGCCGGGGCAGCCGCTGGACGAGCGGCGCAAGCCGGACTCGCCGTTGCGCGACGTGGCAGGCATGCTGCGGTCCTACGAGTACGCCGCCTATCAGCGGCTGGTGGACCACGACGGCGACACGGCCAAGCAGTTGGCCGCCCGGGCGCGGGAGTGGGTGGAACGCAACCAGGCCGCGTTCTGCGACGGATACGCCGCGGTGGCCGGCGCCGATCCCCGCGACTCGGCGACCGTGCTGTCGGCGTACGAGTTGGACAAAGCCGTGTACGAGGCCGCCTACGAGGCGCGGCACCGCCCGACGTGGCTGTCGATTCCGCTGCGGTCGATCGCGCGGCTGGTCAACTGAACGCTCGCTGGTCTGTGCAACTCCCGCGCCGAGCGTGAGCTGGTTGCGAAAAATCGGCCGAAATATCGCCACCAGCTCACGCTCGGCGCGACGGTCACAACGTCACGATGTCGTAGTCGCCGACGTGCTCGACGAGCCTGCGCAGGTGGTCCGTGGACGAGCCCAGCGTCTGCTCGATCGCGGTCAGCCGGGCGGTGTAGTGGCCGACCGGATACTCCGCAGTCACGCCGATGCCGCCGTGCAGCTGGATCGCCTCCTGCCCGATGTGTCGGCCCGCCCGGCCGATCTGCAGCTTGGCGCGCGACGCAACCACCGGATCCAGCCGGCCGTCCGCGATCGACATCGCGGCGTACAGGCTCATGCTGCGGGCCATCTCCAGGGACACGTACATGTCGGCCGCCCGCTGAGTGAGCGTCTGGAACTTGTTCAGCGTCACGCCGAATTGCTTTCGGGTGGTGAGGTATTCGGTGGTCAACCGCAGCGCCTCCTCCATCGCGCCGACGGCTTCGGCGCACAACGCCGACTGCGCCCGGATCAGGGCGGTCGCAATGTGCTCCGACGCGTCGACCGCATCACCCAGCGGCTCCGCCGGCGTTTCTTCGAAGTCGATCTGCGCTGCGCGGCGGCTGTCGAAGGTGCGGTATGGGCGCCTGGTCGTGGCAGCCGCGTCGACGACGAACAGCCCGGTGCCGCCGTCGGGTAATGCGGCACTCACCACCAACGTGTCGGCGCTGTCACCGGCAAGCACGGGGTTCTTGCGGCCGCTCAGCGTCCATGAATCTCCTTGTCGCGCAGCCGAAGTGGTGCCCTCGTGAGCGAAAGCCAGCAGCCGCTGGCCGCCGGCGACCTCGTCGAGCAGCCCGCGCTGTGCGTCGGTGCCCAGTTCGGCGATCAGCCCGCCCGGTGCCAGCGCACCGAAGACGACCGGTTCCGGCGCCAGATGGCGGCCGACTTCCGTCATCACCACTAGGATCTCGATCTGCCCGCCGGCGTCCTCGTCGAACCCGAGACCCAGAATCCCGATCTCCGCCAACTGATTCCACACCTCGCGACTCCAGCCGAGCTCGGTGTCGGCGACCTTGTTGCGGCTCTCCTGGTCGTAGCTGCGCGACAACAGGCTGCGGGTGGTGTCGCGCAGCAGGATCTGCTCTTCTGAGAATTGAAAGTCCATGGCCTACCTCACAATCCGAGAATCGTCGACGCGATGATGTTGCGCTGGATTTCGTTGCTGCCGCCGTAGATCGAGGTCTTCCGATAGTTGAGATAGGTCGGAGCAGCGCGTCCGGTCCAGTCGTCACCACCGCCCAGCGCGTCGAAGCCGGCGACCTCGACCAGCAGTTCGGTGGCCGCTTGCTGCAGCTGGCTTCCCCTGAGTTTCAGCACCGACGAGGCCGGGTTCGGTTTGCCGTCCGCCGATCCCGCCACCACCCGCATCTGCGTCAATTCCAGTGACAGCAGGTCGTTTTCGACCTCAGCCAAGCGCGCGGCGAACAACGGATCGGCGAGCATTCCCTTCTGCGCGGCGTGCTGCTTGACCGACGCCAGCTTCACCTTGGTTCGGCCGACGCCCGCGATGCCGGTGCGCTCGTTGCCCAGCAGGAACTTGGCGTAGGTCCAGCCCTGGTTCTCCTCGCCGACCAGCTGATCGGCAGGCACTCGGACGTCTTCGAAGAACACCTCGTTGACTTCGACGCTGCCGTCGATCAGCTTGATCGGCCGCATCGTGATGCCAGGAGTGTCGAGGTCGATCAGCAAGAACGAGATGCCGGCCTGCTTCTTCGGCGCACCGGGGTCGGTGCGAACCAGACAGAAGATCCAGTCGGCGTACTGCCCCAGCGTGGTCCACGTCTTCTGCCCGTTGACCACGTAGCTGTCGCCGTCACGCACCGCGGTGGTGCGCAGCGACGCCAAGTCCGAGCCGGCCTCCGGTTCGGAGAAGCCCTGACACCACCAGATGTCGAGGTTGGCCGTCGGGGGAAGGAAGCGCTCCTTGATCTGCTGCGAACCGAACTCCGCGATCACCGGGCCCACCATCTTGGTGTTGAAGTTCAGCGGCTCCGGCACACTGGCCAGCTGCATCTCGTCGAGCCAGATCTGGTGCTGGGTGGGAGTCCAGTCCTTGCCGCCCCACTCCAGCGGCCAGTTCGGCACCGCCAAGCCGTTGGCGTTCAGGGTTTTCTGTGTGTTGACGATGTCGTCGCGCTCGAACACCCCTTCACGTACCCGCTGGCGTACCTCCGCCGGGATCTCGGTGGTGTAGAACTCGCGAAGCTCGTCGCGGAACTTCGCCTCGTCGTCTGTCAGCGCAAGCTGCATGGGATGCCTCCATTTCTTGCCGTTGGTGTGAACAGTAGGCTTTGTCGCCGCGGACCCAAATCGGAGGTGGCATGCGCGCAGCACAGGTGACCCGGCTCGACGGTCCAGACGCAATCGAGATCTCCGAGATCCCGGAGCCCAGCGGCGACGGTGTGGTGGTCGACGTACACGCCGCGGGTGTCGCGTTTCCCGATGCGCTGCTGTCTCGCGGCCTGTACCAGTACAAGCTGCAGCCACCGTTCGTTCCCGGCGGCGAGATCGCCGGCGTGGTGCGCAGCGTCCCGGACGGCAGCCACGTACGACCCGGGGACCGGGTCGCCGGGCTGACGATGATCAGCGGCGGCATGGCCGAAGTCGCGGTGCTGGACCCGCAGCGGACGTTCAAGCTGCCTGACAACGTCAGCTTCGAAGCCGGCGCCGGCCTTCTGTTCAACGACCTCACGGTGTACTTCGCGCTCACGGTCCGGGGCCGTCTCACCGAGGGTGAGACCGTGCTGGTGCACGGTGCCGCTGGTGGCATCGGCACCTCGACATTGAGGCTGGCGCCGGTACTGGGGGCGTCGCGCACGATCGCGGTGGTGAGCACCGACGAGAAGCGGTCTGTCGCAACGGCCGCGGGCGCCACCGACGTGGTGCTGGCCGACGGGTTCAAAGACGCCGTCAAGGAGCTCACCGACGGTCGTGGCGTCGACATCGTGATGGATCCCGTTGGCGGAGATCGCTTTACCGACTCGCTGCGTTCGCTGGCACCGGCGGGGCGGCTGCTGGTAGTGGGCTTCACCGGCGGCGAGATTCCGACGGTGAAGGTGAATCGGTTGCTGCTCAACAACATCGACGTCGTCGGTGTCGGCTGGGGCGCGTGGACGATGACGCATCCGGGCGCGCTGGCCGAGCAGTGGGCCGGACTGGAGAAGCTGCTTTCCTCCGGGCGACTGCGCGCACCGGAACCCGCGGTGTATCCGCTGGAGCAGGCTGCCGCCGCTGTGGCTTCACTGGAGAACCGGACCGCCAAGGGGAAAGTCGTTCTGCGCGTGCGCGATTAGACCGCCACCAACTCGTCGGCCGCAGTCCGGAACGTCAGATTCTCGTCGGTGACTGGGCCGTTGCGCAGCAACTCGACATCGCGGCGGTAGTCCATGACCATGCGCCACGGGCCGCGGTCGCCCTGCCGGGGCAACTGGTGCACGGCGCGCTTCACATAGCCGGCGTCGAAGTCCAGCAGTGGACCGGTCGCCATGTCCGGATCGCCTACCTCAGGGACGCAGATGTGGTAGCCGTGGTCGTCCATATAGTCGAGCAGACGGCAGAAATGCTCGCACAGCGGGCCGACTTTCAGCGTCCACGACGAGTTCGTGTAGCCGAACACGAACGCGAAGTTCGGCACGCCCGACAGCATCATGCTCTTGTAGGCCACCGTGTCGGGCAGATGCACCGGTTCGCCGTCGACGCTGAGTTGAATGCCGCCGAACGCCTGCAAGTTCAAACCTGTTGCGGTGACGATGATGTCGGCCTCCAGCTCGGTACCCGACTCGAGCAGGATGCCTCGTTCGGTGAACGTGACGATGCGGTCGGTGACCACCGAGGCGTTGCCGTCGCGGATGGCGTTGAACAGGTCTGCGTCGGGCACCGCGCACAACCGCTGATCCCATGGGTCGTAGCTGGGGTTGAAATGCTCGTCGACGGGATAGCCGTCGGGTAGCTGACGGGCATTGACGTAGCGAATGATCTGCCGGGCCGCACGCGGAAAGCGTTGGCACACACGGTAAACCGCTCGCTGCTTGAGCATGTTCTTGCGACGCGTGATCGCGTAGCCACGCCGACTGCCCAGGACCTTCTTCAACGCGTTGGCAATCGTGTCCTTCGACGGCACCGGCATGATGTAGGTGGGCGAGCGCTGCAGCATCGTGACGTGCGCCGCGTCGCCGGCCATCGCCGGCACCAACGTGACCGCTGTCGCGCCGCTGCCGATCACCACGACGCGCTTGCCGCGGTAGTCGAGGTTCTCCGGCCAGTGCTGCGGGTGCACGATCTGCCCGCTGAACCGGTCGCGGCCCTCGAAGTGCGGGGTGAAGCCTGCGTCGTAGCGGTAGTAACCGCCCGCGGAGAACAGCCAGTTCGCGGACACCGTGACCCGCTCACCGGCATGCTCGACGTCGACGTACCAGCGCGCGTCGCAACTCGACCAGGCCGCACCGAGAACCTTGTGGTCGAAGCGAATGCGTCGGCCGATGCCGTTCTCGGCGACGGTCTCGCGCAGATAGGCCAGGATCTTGTCGGCGCTCGCGATCGCGTCCTCGTCATCCCACGGCTTGAACTCGTAGCCGAAAGTGTGCAGATCCGAGTCCGACCGGATGCCGGGATAGCGGAACAGGTCCCAGGTGCCACCGATGTCGCCGCGTGCCTCGAGGATCGCGTACGACTTGCCGGGCCGCTCGGTCTGCAGGTAGTAGGCCGCGCCGATTCCGGAGATACCGGCGCCGATGATCAGGACGTCGACGTGGTCGGTGGGGACTTGTGGCATCACACTGGCTCCTTTGACGGTGCGTCCCATCGTCAGGCGTGAGGGGTCAGTCGAACAATGCCAAGTTGCACCGTTTCCGCTGGGTTACTGGTGCAATGTGCACCGACGGACCTACCATCTGCACATGGAGTGGCCGCGCCCGTCGCCACGAATCTGCGAGCTGATGCGCCAAGGCGCAGAGTTCCTGCTCAACGTGCCGCAGGAATGGCTCGACGAGTTGGACACCGCCACGCTGTCGTCGGAGTACATGCGTGTCATCGCCGGCGATCCCGTGCTCGCGGAGTCGATCCGGCGTAGCAACCGGGCGAACCTGCTGCACTGGGCCGCCGCCAACATCAGCCATCCGTGCGCACCCGTGCCTGCGAATCTCAGCCCGGAGACGCTCGATGTGGCACGTGACTTCATCCGCCGTGGCCTCGACGAGTCCGCCGTGGATGCATACCGGATCGGCCAGAACGTCGCATGGCGGTTCTGGATGCAGGTGGCGTTCGGGCTGACGTCGGACCCGGAGGAGCTGCGCGAACTGCTCGACGTGTCAGCACGCTCGATCAGCTCGTTCGTCGACGCGACGATCGCGGGCATCTATCGGCAAGTGGAGATCGAACGCGAACAACTCACCCGCGGAACGCACGCCGAACGTCGCGAGGTGGTCGCGCTGATTCTCGACGGAGCCCCGATCACCCGCCAGCGCGCGGAAAGCCGGCTCGGTTACCGCCTCGACCAAACCCACACCGCGGCCGTCATCTGGAGTGACCAGCCCACTGCCGATCTATCCGATCTGGACCGTGCCACCGACGCGGTGCTGCACGTCGGCGACGGTCGGCGGCCCCTGTCCGTGATGGCCGGCGCCGCTACCAGGTGGGTGTGGATTCCGGGTCGCGACGGCGTGGACCCGGCCCGCATCGCTGACGCGCTGGCAGACCTGCGTGGGGTGCGGGTCGCGGTCGGACCGAGCGCCACCGGCATCGAGGGGTTCCGGCGCAGCCACCTCGACGCGGTGACCACGCAGCGGATGATGGCCCGGCTGGGTTCGGCGCAGAAAGTGGTCAGCTTCACCGACGTGGAGCTCGTCGCGCTGATCACGTCGGATCCCGAACGCGCGGACCGATTCATTTCCGACACTCTCGGAGACTTCGAGCACGCCGGCCCGGAGTTGCACCGAACCGTGCTGACGTTCGTCAGCGAGCAGTGCAACGCGTCGAGGGCCGCGGCGAAGTTGTACACCCACCGAAACACGTTGCTACGCAGACTCGCCCGCGCTGAGGAAATGCTGCCACGGCCGTTGGAGAACACCAGCGTGCATGTCGCGGTCGCGTTAGAAGCGCTGCGCTGGCGAGGGGGATGAAACACTTCGGCCCCGGCGGTTGGGGTGCCGGGGCCGAAGTGGTTTCGATGGTCAGGCGGTGGGAGTTGCTCCCAACACCTGCTGGATGTCCGGCTTCATGGCCTGCAACTGGGCGCCCCAATAAGGCCAGGAGTGGGTGCCGTTCTCCGGGAAGTTGAACACGCCGTTGCGACCACCCGCCGCGAGGTAGTTGTCGCGGAAAGTGACGTTGGTCCGCAGCGTGAACCCTTCCAGGAACTTCGCCGGCAGGTCAGAGCCGCCCAGCTCGCTCGGCGTGCCGTTGCCGCAATACACCCAGATGCGAGTGTTGTTGGCCACCAAGCGCGGAATCTGCAGCATCGGGTCGTTGCGCTGCCAGGCCGGATCGCTGGACGGGCCCCACATCGCGGTCGCGTTGAAGCCGCCGGAGTCGTTCATGGCCATGCCGATCAGCATCGGCCACCAACCCTCAGACGGGTTGAGGAAGCCCGAGAGCGACGACGCGTAGATGAACTTGTCCGGGTAGTACGCCGACAAGATCAGCGCGGAGCCACCCGACATCGACAGGCCCACAACGGCATTGCCCGTGGGCGAGACGTTCTTGTTGGCGGCCAGGTAGGCGGGCAGCTCCTGGGTGAGGAACGTCTCCCACTTGTACGTCCAGGTGCCGCCGTTGCCCGTCGCAGGCTGATACCAGTCGGTGTAAAAGCTCGACATGCCGCCGACGGGCATCACCACCGACAACCCCGAACCGTTGTACCACTCGAACGTGGGCAGCTCGAGGTCCCAGCCGTTGTAGTCGTCGCGGGCCCGCAGACCGTCGAGCAGATACACCGCGTGCGGACCGCCGTACTGGAACTGCACCTTGATCTGGCGTCCCATCGACGGCGACGGCACCTGCAGGTACTCCACCGGCAGACCGGGCCGCGAGAACGCGTTTGCCGCCGGCATGCTGCCGACAATGCCGACGAGCCCCGGCAGCAACGCCGCGGCCACCGCAGCGACCGTCAGCCGGCGCCCCCACGCACCACGCAATCGTTCAAAGAACTTCATGTTCGGTATCCATCCCATCTTTCGTATGCCGCACCACATGCGATCGACGTCGTCGCTTCTGGGGTAGTGAACCATCGTTTGTCCGCAGTCCCGCCGATCTACACCCGATCTTGATGTCGCGGTTGGCTAACGATTTCACGTCGGGAAGGACTCAGGGGCGCCACCGCTGGCACCGGCTACATTCCGAAATACGTTGCAAGACAATGAATTTGAGTGCCACAGCTAGCGGGTAGATCGTGTTCTCGCGACCTGTGCACCCACATCAAGTCGAGCGCGAGTGGCTGGCGCAGCTGCTCACCACTCTTCACGGGAGGGCGAATGTGCCCATGTCGTAATGCAATTGGGATGGCGCCGGCGTGTCAGCGCGACAGCTCAGAGTCAGCTAGCCGTCGTCGCTGCGGGCCTCTGCGCCGCTCTCACCGACGTCGATGGCGTCGTCGGAACCCGAACGGCCGACGTACGTGCCGTCTTCGTCGTCTTCTTTGCCGGCGCGTGAGCTCGCGACGTTGGGATCCGACCCGACGTCGCCTTCGCTCTTGTCGTCGTCCTTCGGCGTGCTCATGAGCCGTCAGGTACCCGCGTGGCGACCGTCGGAAACCGGGCGGTGACAATGGCGGCATCGTGACCACCGACATCGCGTTCGCCGGCGCCGCCGAGCTGGCCCGCATGCTTGCCGCCGGCACTGTCAGCGCGCCGGCACTCGTCGAGGCCTATCTGGACCGGATCGCTCGGCTGGACCCGCTGTTGCGCAGCTACCGCGTGGTGCTCGCGGAATCGGCGCGTGACGAAGCCGCGGCTGCGCAGCGGCGCATCGACGCCGGAGAAAGGCTGCCGCTGCTGGGTGTTCCGATCGCGATCAAAGACGACGTCGACGTCGCAGGAGAGGTCACCGCGATGGGCACGGGGGCGCACGGGCCGGCCAAGACCCGGGATGCCGAAGTGGTAAGCAGGTTGCGCAAGGCCGGCGCGGTGATTCTCGGTAAGACGCACGTGCCCGAGCTGTGCATCTGGCCGTTTACCGAGTCGCTGACGTACGGCGCCACTCGAAACCCATGGGATCTCGGCCGCACTCCCGGCGGGAGCAGCGGCGGATCGGCGGCGGCGGTGGCCGCGGGGCTCGCAGGGATGGCGCTGGGGTCCGACGGCGCCGGATCGATACGGATTCCGTCCACCTGGTGCGGCGTGTTCGGGATCAAGCCGCAGCGGGACCGGGTGCCGCTGGCTCCGCATGACAACGCTTGGTACGGGCTCAGTGTCAACGGTCCGATCGCCCGCAGCGTCGCCGACGCAGCGCTTTTCCTCGACGTCACTACCTCGATACAAGCGCCACCGGGCGGGTTCGTCGGTGCCGCGGCGCGCCCACCGGATCGGCTACGAATTGCATTGAGCTGCAAAGTTCCTCCGCCTCTGATTGCACCCGTCGGCCGGGCGCAGCGTCGCGCGATTCACGACGCCGGCGTGCTGTTGCGCGAACTCGGCCACGACGTCGTCGCCCGCGATCCGGACTATCCACCGACCGCCACGCTGACCAACCTGCTGCCCCGGTACCTGCGCGGCGTGCACGACGACATCGCGACGATGCCCTACCCGCAGCGACTGGAAGCGCGCACTCGGCGGATAGGACGGCTGGGCGGTCTGTTCTCGAACCGCCGGATGGCCGCCGTCCTCGCGGCCGAGGACCGCGTCCGCGCGCGAGTGCTGTCGATCTTCGACGACGTCGACGTCGTCGTCACCCCCGGCGCGACGACCGGGCCACCGCGGATCGGTGCCTACCAGCGCCGAGGCGCTGTCACGACGCTGCTGCTCGTCGGCCAGCGGGTGCCGTTTCAGGAGATGTTCAACGTCACCGGCCAGCCGGCCGCGGTGGTGCCGTTCGGCTTTGACGCCGACGGGCTTCCGCTGTCGATCCAGCTGGTCGGCCGGCCGCACGACGAGGCCACTCTGCTGTCGTTGAGTGCGCAGATCGAATCGGTGCGGCCGTGGGCGCGCCGGCCGACGGTCAGCTGACACGATGTCGAACTATGCGCACGACCTTCAAGCCGCGGGTAAAGCACAGGACTTCCTCATAACGGGGTCAAGCACCCCGCAGACTATCAAGGGAAACGTGCGTTGATATCGCAAAGAAACGTGGTCAGCGCGATCACAGTGTTAGCAGCGCTTCTGCTAATTACAGGGTGCGCGGACATCGGTTCGGAATCTGTGGACAACATCCCAGCCCACGAAGCCGCGCAGAAGATTGACGCCGCCGCCAAGTCGGTGCCACTGCCAGACTCGTTCGTCCCCATTCAGGCGTTCGAGGCACATCCAAACCTCGGCTCAGAGCGGAGCATAGGAGCCGCCTTCGAAGCCCCGAAGCAAGACGTGGATGCGTATTTGCGCCAGATGCACGCTCAAAGAGACGCGACTTTGCTCCGACCCGTGGCCGGATGTGCCCCGCCCCAACTGAACAGAGCATGGTGGCGGAACCACCTCGTGCCTTCCTTGACATGTGGTATCGATCAGGTGTGTTTGGCCAATGTGCCACTGTCGAGCAATGGACCATCTGGAATACAGAATGGAAAACCGGCGGAGCGACAACCGGAAATGTTTACCGGGAACTGAACCCTGACGCGAGCGGGAGCCGCGTTATTAACTTTGTCATAACACTTGTAGGTCCGAATGAACATTGAGTCGAAGGCCACCGCTGTCAATAGCGAATAGCGAATAGCGAATAGCGATCGTTCGTACCAACGTTTTTCCGGTCAAGCTGCTGACGGTAACGGCACTATTGTTCGCTGCGGGCTGTTCGAGCGACGACAAAACGGTGACGCGGGACATCCCGTTGACCGATGCGAAACAACGGGTCAACACCGAGCTCAGAACCGCGCTTCCATCTGAGTTCATACCGATCAGCGCTATCGAGGGTGCCTGTCGACATGCCTCTGTCGTATTCAGTCCTCTTCGCGTTATACGACCGAGGTGTCTTCGACCGCTGCGCCACGATGCGCGCTCTATCTCCAAGAGAATGCTCCGGCGCAAGAACGCGACCCGGCTATGAAAGTCCTCGTGTCGGTGTCGACGTCTTGGGGCGGCCCAGATGTCGGCGTCCGTGGTCAGGCTGGATCGGCGACTGTGTTTAGTGGACGGAGGCGGCGGATAATCGAGCGCTATGCCAACAGACAGGGCTGATGATCCCGACGCAGGTGGGCCGGGCGACACCCTGAGCCCCGCGGAGTCGCTGGACTCCGACGACGTACGCAACGACGACGGTGACGAGGTGGTGGAGCCGCCTGACACCTGGATCGAGCCGCGTGACGACGATTCGCTCGACGAGCGGCTGGCCGCCGAAGAGCCCGAGCCCGCCGCCGACGGCCCCGCGCCCGACCCGGACACCTTGGAGGACGGCGTTTCTTCGCCGGAGTTCGGACTGAAGGAAGCTGACGTGGTGGACGGGGTGATCGTCGAGGATTCCCGCGTCACGCGCGGCCAGGTGGACGGCACGCCGGAAGACGGCGACTCTTTCTTCCCCGTCGCCGACTGAATCAGGCGACTGCGACGCCGCGTGAGCGGAGATCGTCGAGCGCGGTGTGCGACGTATCCGGCGCGACGCCTGCCGTCAGGTCGCTCAGCACCGTCGTCCTGAACCCGTGGCGGACAGCGTCGCGGGCGGTCGCATGGACGCAGTAGTCGGTCGCGATGCCGACCACCACGACCTCGTCGACGCCCCGCTGCTTGAGCCAGTCGGCGAGAAGTGTGCCGTTCTCGTCAGTGCCTTCGAAGCCGCTGTACGCCGCTGAGTACCGGCCCTTGATGAACACCGCCTCGATCGGCTCGGTGGATAGGTCGGGGTGAAACTCAGCACCGGGCGTGCCGGCGACGCAGTGCCGCGGCCACGAGTGCAGATAGTCCGGGTTCTCGGAGAAGTGGCTGCCCGGGTCGACGTGAAAGTCCTTGGTGGCCACCACATGGTCGTAGTGGGTGGTTGCAAGGTGGTGGTTGATTGCCCGCGCGACGCGGCTGCCGCCGGTGACTTCGAGGGTGCCGCCTTCACAGAAATCGTTCTGGACATCGGTGATGATCAGCGCCTTCATGACCCCACGGTAGCGCCGTCGACCGTGACGTCGAGTTGCTCGTCGAAGAAGCAGACGAGGCCTTCGATAGGGGCGGCTTCTCGTAGCGGGCTGCGGTAGGTCCAGGCGATGTCGCGCGGTCCGCCGGGCAACGAGAAGTACGACGCGCGGCCCTTGTACGCACAGTAGGTGACAGTGTCGCTGGGTTCTAGGCGCACGGCGACGTCGTCGGGAGGAAGGTAGTACCGCACGCGCAGAAGCGTTTCGAACAACAGCACGGGCTTCGTCGACTCCGCGAGAACCTGCCCGCCGAGCTCGATGCGGACATGGCGGCTGCTGCGCAGAATGTCGATCCGGTGAAACGGATCGTGTGGATGAGCGACGATCGGCTCGTCCTCTTCACGCCAGTCGAACGCGGCGAAATCCAGCATGACATGACGTGCTAGGTCTGGGTCGGTCGGACGAAAAGCGGCTGACGGCAGCGTGATACCGGCGACCGCGACATCGTAGGACTGGCCGGGGCTGCTGTGGTGGGCGAAAGGATTGCTGGGGTCCAGGATGGGCGCATCGACGGACCCCGGCCGGTTCGTGGTCGGCTGTAGCTGCGCTGAGACCGCTTGCAGCGGAACAGCATACGTGGGAACGACGCGCCGGGGCTCCCAGACCAGCAGACCGTCGCAGGTGTCGACGACGACGTGGTGGTTCACCGCGGCGCGTAGCCGTTTCGCGGTGGGTTGGTAGCGCAGAGTGTCGAGTCGGGAGCCGAGGAGATCGGTGATTTTTACCGCCATGTGGTCGGCTTAATGCTGCTTCGGCTTCGCGTCAAGACTGTGGTGTCCCTGATGTACCGGTGATTCCCATGTGTATGGCTCCTCGGGGTGGCCCGAACCGCCGAGGATGAATGTCCGGTCGCTGCGGTTGGCCCGCGCAATGCTCGCCATCCACGTCGCGACGGTGCTGAAGCGGTTGCGTACCCCGGTGAGGAATGCGATGTGGATGAAACCCCAGGCCAGCCAACCGAGGACGCCCGTGATCTTGAGGGGTCCCGCCTGCAGAAGCGCATGGCCACGGCTGATGTACGCCGCTGATCCGAGGTCGCGGTAGCGGTAATCCTTGCGTCCGCCTCTGCCGAGTTCGCGCCGGATGCAGGCGGCCACGTGCCATCCGCCCTGCATGGCGTTCTCCGCCACGCCGGGCAGGCCGTCACGCCCGGCCAGGTCACCGACGACGAAAACCTGGGGATGTCCGGGCACGGACAGGTCCGAGTTCACCGAGATGCGCCCGGATCGGTCGGTCTTGGCGCCCAACACCTCCGCTGCGTGCCGCGCAAAGGGGACGGCCTCCACGCCGGCCGTCCACAGCACCGTGCGGGTGGCGTAATTCTGTTGCAGGCCACCATCTTTCCGGCTCACGGTCACCCCGTCGCGTCGGACGTCGGTCACGTGCACGCCGAGGTGCAGTTCGACGCCCAATGCCTCCAATGTCCGTGACGCGCGCTCACCGAGCGCCGGTGCGAAGCTCTTGAGGACCCGGTCTCCGCCGTCGAACAACAGCACCCGCGCGTCCTCCGGGTTGATGCTGTGGAATTCATTGGCTAGCGAACGGGTCGCCAATTCCCGGATCTGCCCGGCCAGTTCGACACCCGTAGGCCCTGCTCCGGTGACGGCGAACGTAAGCCATTGGTCTCGCTGTGGACCAGGCGGCAGGCTCTCGGCGATCTCGAACGCTGCGAACACTCGACGGCGAATGCTCAATGCGTCGTCAAGCGTCTTCATTCCGGGTGCCCATGCGGCGAACTCTTCGTTGCCGAAATAGGACTGGCGCATGCCGGCCGCGATCACCAAGTAGTCGTACTCGAGGTCGAAAGTCGATTCATCGGGACGACGGGCGGTGACTCGGCGTGCATCAGCATCGAGTCTGATGGCTTCGCCGAGCAGCGTCGTGACGTTGCGGTGGCGGGCCAGTTCTTCGCGGAGCGACCGGCTGATTTGGCCGATGCTCAGCGTTCCTGTTGCACATTGGTACAGCAGCGGCTGAAAGACGTGGCAGGCGGTGCGGTCGAGAAGTGTGACGTCTACATCGACGCGTCCGAGTCGGCGGGCGCAGAACAGACCGCCGAACCCTCCGCCGATGATGAGTACGTTGGGGCGCCCGTTGCTCATGAAAGTCCGACTCCGTTCTGCATGTCATCCTGCGTTCCAGTCCATCTTCGCTGTTGCTTCGGCCGACTGGTCAACGAAGGATTGGTAGTGATAAAACGCTTGGTTGAAGGGGTTTCTCGTGCAGTCCACTCAGACACGCGAATTAGCCTCGGCGACAGTAGCTTTCGTGGGTCATACCGCAGTCATGCTCATGATCGAGCGACGGCTGCGACCCACTGGCGGCCCAGGGATCATTCCGTTCGAACTGGCCGGGACCGCACCGCGAGCCGAACGCATGGATTCCTGACCGCGCTGCTGGTGGACCGGGCGCGCCGCCGGATCCAGCATCCGCCGATTGTGGTCGCGGTGGTGGTACCTGCTGTCTTGGCCGATGCGTTGGAGGGAGTGTCGTTGCTGAAGGTTCTGGATCGTGAGGCGATTGCGGTCAATACGCGTCGGGCGCGCCGCGCGGCACTGGTCAAGTTCGCCTCGCTCGGTACCGCACTGCTTTACGTCGTCGGCGCAATACTAGGCTGCCCATTCCGGCACCCGAGCAACTGATTCGGTTCATCCACAGGCTCGCGACGAAGTGATCGGTCGGTCAGTGGATCCAGCTATACTCGAACACATGTTCGATGACCTCCCGCCCGAACCCGAGGCGTTGCGCGCAGC
This sequence comes from Mycobacterium sp. NGS19, assembly GCF_059813155.1. Classification (NCBI taxonomy): domain Bacteria; kingdom Bacillati; phylum Actinomycetota; class Actinomycetes; order Mycobacteriales; family Mycobacteriaceae; genus Mycobacterium; species Mycobacterium sp. NGS19. Next base: position 721,793 of record NZ_JCALEB010000002.1, on the reverse strand, counting down.
CGACGACGAGACCGTGGTCGCGGCCATCGAGCAATGGAACCGCGTCGAGGCGGCGGCCTGTGCGCGCCGGTTGGCCGCAATTGCCGAACTCACCGGACGGCGCTGCGACAAGGAAGGCGATCGCGCGCACTGGGCCTGCGATGGTTGGGACAGCGTCGCTGGCGAAGTAGCTGCCGCGTTGGGCACCAGTCCGAAAAAGGCGTCGAGCCAGATGTCGTTGAGCTTGACATTGCGTGACCGCGTGCCCAAGGTGGCTGCGCTCTTCTTGAAAGGGAAGGTCAGCTACCGGGTGATTTCGGCGATTGCCTGGCACACGCATCTCGTCGAGAACGCGGCCGTGCTGGAGTACATCGATTCAGCGCTGGCAGAGCGCGCCGGCAGCTTCGGCGAGTTGTCGGATTACAAATTGGCTCAGGCGATCGACGTGTGGATTGATCGCCGTGATCCCGATGCACGCCGACAGGTGCGTCAGCGTGCGCGCAGCCGCGATTTGCACGTGGGCAAAAAAGACGACGCGCGCGATACCACCGCGGTGTGGGGTCGGCTCTATGCCAGTGACGCCGCGGTGTTGGACCGCCGGCTCATGACGATGGCCCACGGAGTCTGCGACGATGACCCGCGTACCATCGCACAGCGCCGTGCCGACGCGCTCGGGGCGCTAGCGGCAGGGGCCGACCGGTTGGCGTGTGGTTGCAACAACCCGGACTGCTCGGCTGGCGGTGCCGACGCGAGAGCGGCCAACGTCGTGATCCACGTGGTCACCGACGCCTCCGCTCTTGGCGCCCAGCCCGATTCGCGGATGTCCGGGGAAGAACCCGCCGCCGGCGAGTTGGAACCGCCGCCGCCACAGGAGCACGCACCGGCAGTGGGCCTGTTGGGCCGCCGGGGCATCGTGCCGAGCCCGCTGTTGGCCGAGCTGATCCGCCGAGGCGCCACCGTCAAGCAGGTCTACACGCCCGGCGCCATGCCCGAACCGGGCTATGTCCCGTCAGCCAAGATGGCCGAATTCGTGCGCTGTAGAGATCTCACATGCCGTTTCCCCGGATGCGAGCACCCCGCGGAATTGTGCGATGTCGACCATACGATTCCGTGGCCGATCGGCCCGACCCACCCGTCCAACCTCAAGTCACTTTGCCGAAAACACCACTTGCTCAAGACTTTCTGGACAGGCATCGGCGGGTGGGTCGACGAGCAATTACCCGACGGCACCGTGATCTGGACGGCGCCCAGCGGCAGAACCTACAAGACACTGCCGTGCAGCCGAATCTTCTTCCCCGCCTGGAACACCGCGACCGCCGCACTTCCCAAACGACCGGTGTCGGCAGACCCGGTTGCCAGTCGCGGGCTGATGATGCCGCGGCGACGCCGCAGCCGTGCGGCTGACCGCGCCCACCACATCGCGCAGGAGCGCAGGCTCAACGCGGCCGCTCTAGCGGAGTATCGACGCCAACCGAGCGCCGCTCGAGCCAAACCGCCGCCACCGCCGCAAGAGCGGGCCGATATATGGGACATCGAGCGCAGGAGTATGACCGACGACGACGACCCGGCCCCGTTCTGAGGCCGTCAAAGCCGCTGCCTCCCAGTGATATTCGAGATCAGCAGCCGAGCGTGACAGCGGCAGTGCTGACGATGTCCACCGCTACAGCCAGCGACGCCTTGAGATCGTCTTGCACCATTTTGGCGGCATCGGGGGAGATCATGCCGCTGTCGATGGCGCGGCACACTCGGTGGCCTTCGTCGAGCAATTGCTGGTTACTGAGGAACGGATACTTCGGCGCCAGCAGATGCAGGTACTCGTTCTCGCCGGCGGCCGCAGGTGCGGCGGTCGACACCGCGACGGCCAGCGCGGCCGCACCCGCGGTGGTCAGAATGCCTAGTGCACGAACCACGATCGATCACCTCCGCCTGGAGTCAACCCTCGACAAAGCCTAGGGCACCAAGGGCTCACTCCGATACGTTCTTGAGCACCACCATCGCGCGTGACTCGACCTTCAGCATCCCGGCGGCCGCGATCGGCTTGGGCTCCGGCCCGTCCGTCGGTGCGATGACAGCCGTGTTGACCACCGGCAACCACGCCGACCCGAATTCGGCCGGCGGCAGTGTGAAGTCGAGCGCCTCGTCGTGAGCGTTGAAGCACAGTACGAACGAGTCGTCGGTCACCCGCTGCCCGCGCGCGTCGAGGTCGGGAATCCCGAGTCCGTTCAGATAGACGGCGATCGACCGGCCGAAGCCGGCCTCCCAATCGTCGTCGCTCATCTCCGACCCGTCCGGCCGGAACCACGAGATGTCGGGGAGGCCTTCGGCGCCGCGCCGGCGCACCGGCCGGCCGGTGAAGAATCGGCGACGACGGAACACTGGGTGCTCGGTACGCAACGCGGACACCTCTTGAGTGAACGCCGTCAACGCGGTGTCGGCCTCGTCCCAATGGACCCAGGTGATCTCGTTGTCCTGGCAGTAGCCGTTGTTGTTGCCCTGCTGACTGCGGCCCAACTCGTCACCGTGGCTGATCATCGGCACGCCTTGCGAAAGCAACAGGGTTGCCAAGAAGTTGCGCTGCTGACGCGCCCGCAGCTCGTTGACCGCCGGGTCGTCCGTGGGTCCCTCGACGCCGCAGTTCCACGACCGGTTGTGGCTTTCGCCGTCGCGGTTGTCCTCACCGTTGGCCTCGTTGTGTTTCTCGTTGTAGGACACCAGGTCTCGCAGCGTAAAACCGTCGTGGCAAGTGACGAAGTTGATCGACGCCACGGGCCGCCGTCCGGTGTGCTCGTACAGATCCGCCGACCCGGTCAGCCGCGACGCGAACTCGTCGAGCGTCGCCGGCTCTCCGCGCCAGTAGTCGCGCACGGTGTCGCGGAACTTGCCGTTCCATTCCGTCCACTGCGGCGGGAAGTTGCCCACCTGATATCCGCCCGGGCCGACATCCCACGGTTCGGCGATCAGCTTCACCTGGCTGACGATGGGATCCTGTTGCACCAGTTCGAAAAACGCGGCCAGCCGGTCGACGTCGTAGAACTCCCGGGCCAGCGTCGACGCCAGGTCGAACCGGAATCCGTCGACGTGCATCTCCGTCACCCAGTACCGAAGCGAATCCATGATCAGCTGCAGCGTGTGCGGATGCCCGACGTTGAGGCTGTTGCCGGTGCCGGTGTAGTCCATGTAGTAGCGCTTGTCGTTGTCGACGAGGCGGTAGTAGGCGGCATTGTCGATCCCGCGCATCGACAGCGTCGGGCCTAGATGGTTCCCCTCGGCGGTGTGGTTGTAGACGACATCGAGGATCACCTCGATGTCCGCCTCGTGCAGGGTGCGCACCATGGTCTTGAACTCCTGCACCTGCCCGCCCGGGGTGGTGCTGGAGCCATATTTGAAATCGGGCGCAAAGAACCCAATTGTGTTGTAGCCCCAGTAGTTTGACAGGCCCTTCTCGACGAGATGCGAGTCGTTTGCGAAGTGGTGCACCGGCATCAGCTCGATCGCGGTGACGCCCAGCTTCTGCAGATGCTCGATGATCGCCGGATGCGCGATCCCTGAGTAGGTGCCGCGGATGCGATCGGGGATGTCTGGGTGCAGCTGAGTCATGCCCTTGACGTGGGCCTCGTAGATCACCGTGTTCGCGTACTCGTGGCCGGGCGGGCGGTCGACACCCCAGTCGAAGTAGGGGTTGATGACCACCGATTTCGGCATGTGCGGTGCCGAGTCCTCGTCGTTGCGGCTGTCGGGGTCGCCGAAGTTGTAGCTGAAAAGCGCTTGGTTCCATTCGAAGTTGCCGTCGATGGCCTTGGCATACGGGTCCAGCAGCAGCTTGTTCGGATTGCACCGATGTCCGGCGGCGGGATCGTACGGCCCGTACACCCGGTACCCGTAGCACTGGCCCGGCTCGACCTGCGGCAGAAAACCGTGCCACACGAATCCGTCGACCTCGTTGAGCGTCACGCGTGACTCGGTCCCGTCGGCGTCGAACAGGCACAACTCCACCCGCTCGGCCACCTCGCTGAAGATCGCGAAGTTGGTGCCCGACCCGTCGTAGGAGGCGCCCAGCGGATAGGCCTTGCCCGGCCACTGTTCCCACGAGCGTTCTTCCCTCGGAGCCTCGGTCACGTGGGCACCTTCCTGTCGACGATCCGTTTACAACCGGCAGTACCGGCTGTGGGCAAAGCTATACAACCCGAACGCGGCGAACCCGAGCGCCGCTGCAATCAGCAGCACTTTGCCGAACGGTGCCGCACCCAAGAGCTTCACGGCACCGTCGATGCCTGTGGCTTTGGCGGGGTCGGACGTCATCGTCGCGACGATCAGCAGAACGCCGGCACCGGCCAGCACCAGTCCCTTGGCAACGTAACCGGCAATGCCCAGCGGTATGAGCAGCGGCCCACCCGCAACGGTCACGTCGTCCAGAAAACGCTTCGTCACACCCTTGTGGACGTGATAGCCGCCGACCGCCACAACCGCCAACCCGATCACCACGAGTAGGAACTCTCCCCACCCATGCTGCATGAGCCGCGCACTCAGCCCGGCGTTGCGTGCCGTGCTCGGCTCGTTGCCGCCGGTCGCGAACTTGGCCGCCGAGAATGCAATCGCGAAGTAGACGACGGCGATGCCAAAAGACTTGAGTCGGTTGGTCACTTGCGTGATGCCGTGCTCCTCCACCTTGCGCTCGCTGGGGTGCTGGCCGACGACGGTCTCGGCCAGTCGCCACAGGCCCAACGCGGCCAAGCCGGCGGCAGTTGCCCACAGCAACGCGGCTCCGCCGGGTCCGGCTGCCAGCGCGGCCAGTGCGCCGGACTGGTCGGCGGTTCCGGCCGACCCGAGCGCGATGTGCGCGACGATGTAGCCGACCAGAAGATGAAGGATGCCGCTGATCACGAACCCGGCGCGAGCCGCGAGCTGGAATGCGTCGTTGTCGGTGGCCCGGCCGACCGCTCCCTGCACCGGGTTAGCGGCCATCACTGCTCTTTCCCGCGGGACTGCCGCAACGCGGTGCCACGCTCGATGTCCTTGTCCTGCTTGGCCTGATTCTTCTCGAGAAGCCGCGTGTCGCGCGGTGGCAACTGCAGCTCCTCCTCAGCCGGCAGCCCGGCCTGCAGTTCGCGGCCACGCTCGAGTTCCGAATCCACCTCTGCGCCGAACAGCAAGGCCACATTGGTGATCCACAGCCACAGCAAAAAGACGATCACCCCGCCTAGCGCGCCGTAGGTCTTGTTGTAACTGGCGAAGTTGGCGACGTACACGCCGAACCCGATCGACGCGACCACCCACACCACGATCGCGACCATCGCGCCGACGCTGATCCAGCGGAACTTCGGCTGCCGCACATTCGGAGTGGCGTAATAGAGCACCGCGACCGCGACCACGACGCACACCAAGATCAGCGGCCACCGCCCGATCCGCCAGACGCCCATCGCCACATCACCCAGGCCGATCGCATCCCCGATCGCCGACGCCAGCGGCCCGCTCACCGTCAACATGAACGCGACGGCCGCCGCCAGCACCAGCCCCGCCAACGTCAACGCCAACTGCAGCGGGCGCAGCTTCCAGATGGGTCGGCCCTCTTCGATCTCGTAGATCCGGTTCATCGCGCGGCTGAACGCGCCGACGTATCCCGACGCCGACCACAGCGCACCCAGCAGACCGACAACCAACGCGAAACCGGCCGACGGCGTGTCGACCAACTGCTGAACCGGACCGCGAAGGGTGTCGACCGCCGACGCCGGCGCCACGTCGGCCACCACCTGTAGCACGGTGTCGACGGTGCGCTTGCCCTGGCCGAACACGCCGAGCAGCGACACCATCACGACCAGTGCCGGGAACAGGGACAGCACCGCGTAGTACGTCAACGCCGCCGCCAGGTCCAGGCACTGGTCGCGGGAGAACTCGCGCACCGCCATGCGCACCGAATAGATCAGCGAGGGCTTGGTGAGGTCCGTCGGCGAATCGGGCTTGCGCGGATCTTCCGGGTCGGGTGACATTGCGGCCGGTTCGCTAGACGGGGTTCTCATGGGTGACGGCCTGGTAGCCGCGCGCCGCCGCCCGATCCACGACAGCCCGCACGACGCCGAATACCAGACCCTGCAGCGCGGCGGCCGTCAGCACCTCACGCGACGACTGCCCGAGGTCCTTCGGGTCCGGTGTCTCCTCGGACTCGCCGACGCGTTTCCAGATCTGGTTGAACACGGCGCCCGCCAGAAGCCCGCCGGCGACGCTCGCCGCAATCGACAGGGCCTTGTACGCCACCTTCGAAGTCACGCTCACGTGTCACCTCCGCCGTCGAGTGTTGGCGCAACCTATACCCGCTTACCTGCGCGTCGACACTTGTCGCCTTGGCGCACTGAATGTTTGACACCACCGCGAACGGGCATGGCTGTCCAAGCAACTCCGGGAGGTCTGATGCGAGCAGTGACGTGGCAGGGCAAGCGCAAGGTGTCGGTCGAGAACGTGCCCGACCCGTTGATCAAGGAACCCACCGACGCCATCATCCGGGTGACGAAGACCAACCTCTGTGGCTCGGACCTGCACCTGTACGAAGTGCTCGGCGCATTCATGACACCGGGAGACATCCTCGGCCACGAGGCGATGGGCGTAGTCGAAGACGTCGGTCGTGAGGTCGGCGACCTCAAGGTCGGCGATCGTGTGGTGATCCCGTTCAACATCTCCTGCGGGCACTGCTTCATGTGCGACCACGGGCTGCAAAGCCAGTGCGAAACCACGCAGAACCGGGACCAGGGCACCGGTGCCGCGCTGTTCGGCTACTCCAAGCTCTACGGCGAAGTCGCCGGCGGCCAAGCCGAGTACCTGCGCGTGCCGCAGGCCCAGTACACGCACATCAAGGTGCCCGACGACGGGCCCGACGAACGGTACGTCTATTTGTCGGATGTGTTGCCGACGGCATGGCAGGCGGTGGAATACGCCGCCGTTCCCGACGGCGGCACGCTGGTGGTACTCGGGCTCGGACCGATCGGGTCGATGGCGTGCCGGATCGCATTGCATCGTGGCAACTGCCGCGTGATCGGTGTGGACCTGGTGCCGGAGCGGCTCAGCCGGGCCCGCGACTTCGGCGCCGAGGTGATCGACCTCAACGAGCACGACGCCGAACCCGTGGTGGTCGACGCCACCGACGGTCGTGGCGCCGATTCGGTGATCGACGCTGTCGGGATGGAGGCGCACGGCTCGCCGATCGCCGAGGCCGCCCAGACCGCGGCTGGTTTCCTGCCGTCGCCGGTCGGTCGCGTGGTGATGCGCAACGCGGGCGTCGACCGGCTCGCCGCGTTGAATGCCGCGATCGGCATGGTGCGCCGCGGCGGCACGATTTCGTTGTCCGGCGTCTACGGCGGCGCCGCCGACCCGATCAACATGATGACGCTGTTCGACAAGCAGGTGCAGCTGCGTATGGGGCAAGCCAACGTCAAGCGCTGGGTTCCCGACATCATGCCGCTGCTGACGTCCGACGACCCGCTGGGCGTCGAGTCCTTCGCCACCCACCGGTTGTCCCTCGACGAGGCGCCGGCGGCCTACGAGACGTTCCAGAAGAAGCAGGACGGCATGATCAAGGTCGTGATGACCCCGTAGAAAGTATGACTTGGCGCATAGTTCTGGCAATCAGCGCAGGGAAGTGCCCGCAAAGATAACGGCCAGATCACGGCCTTCTTGACCGTTAGTATGGCTAGCGGCATAGTCGGGGCTGCGGAGATGCAACCGCTCCGCGAAAGGTAAACCGCCATGACGACCATTGAGCTGAACATCGCCGGACTGCACTTCACGCGTTCGGCACACGACGACGGCGGGAAGAAGTCCTGGTACCACAGCTGCCGGACGTGGCGCCGCAAAGAAGTCCGCGGGTCCGGCCGTCCCGTGCAGGCGGCCGACTCCGCGGCGTGACGCGCGCCGTCGAGCATGGACATGCTGCGGCAACGCGCTAAGCGAGGCGCCACCAAGCGCCGGATGCTCACCAGCGCCGCCGAAGTGCTGCGGGAACGCGGCGCGGCCGGCGTCACCATCGACGAGGTGCTTGCCCGCAGCGGTGCGCCACGTGGCTCGGTGTATCACCACTTTCCGGGCGGCCGGCATCAGTTGCTGGCCGAAGCGCTGCAGTTCGCCGGCGAATCGATGACGACCGCGATCGGCGAGGCGGCCGCCAGAGGCCCGATGGCTCTGGTCCACGAATTCGTCGAGATGTGGGAAGCCGTGCTGCGTGAAAGCGACTTCATGGCCGGCTGTCCCGTGGCCGCCGCGGCGATCAGCAGCACCGACGAGGATCCGCCGCTGGCCGCCGATGCGGCACGCATATTCGGACAGTGGCGCGATGCGCTCACCCGCTCGTTCGTGGCCGACGGCTTTCCCGACGACGACGCGGCGACGCTGGCCACCACCATGCTTGCCGCGATCGAGGGCGCGGTGATCCTGTGCCGGTCGCTGCGCAGCCCTCAGCCGCTGCGGGATGTGGCCGAAAATCTCGAATTCCTGGTGAACGGACGCAGATTCGTCAGCCGGTACCGACGCGACGCGCGTCAGGACGCCTGAGCTTCGGCCGACACCAGAGCGATCGAGGCAGCCACGGCGGTGTCGACGATCGCGCGGACATCCTTGCGGTCCTCGACTGTCAACGCGGTCAACTCACGGAGGCCGCCGAGAAGAATCACCGACATCTGCGGGGACGCCGGCCGCAGGCCTGCGCGCCGGAACCCGGGATTGCTGGTCACCTCGGCCAGCATCTGCGTCAGCACCTCGATGTTGTGCCGCTGCACCGACCGCACTGCGGCGCCCAGCGCAGGCAGCTCACGGATCCAGCTCAGCGCGACGGCCGGACGTGACTCGATGACGCCGACGTAGGCGTCGATGGCCTGGTGAATCTGCTTCTGCCAGTTGGCTTCTGGGTCGACGGCCGCCTTGATCTGGACGACCATGTCCTCGATCGCCGTGCGCAGCAACTCGACGAAACACTGTTCCTTGCCGTCGAACTCTTGGTAGAAGGTGCGCTTCGAGGTGCGGGCGTGCCGGACGATGTCGGCGATCGTGGTGTCGCGGTACCCCCGCTCGGCGATCGACTCGGCCAGACCGTCGAGCAGTCGGCGTCGAAACGGGTGCTCGAGGTCTTGCTCGGAAGCCGTGACGGCGATGTCGGCCACCGTCATCGCGCCTCCTGTCCACGGTCGAGTCTTGATCGGCACGGTACTAACCGGTACCGTACAACACGACACTGTGGTACTGCGTGGTACCACGACTGCGGTTGGGAGTGAGCGATGAGCGAAGCGGCCCTGAACCTCGTCGAAAGCGGCAGCGCGCCGCCCCCTGCCAAACTCCCGCCGCAAGTGCCGCTGCCCAGGCCGGTTCAGGGCATGGGTTTCGTGGTGTCCCGTCGCTGGACCATTCGGCAAGCCGCCCGCCGCTACGGCAACGTGTTCACGCTCAACATTCCGGTGTTCGGCCACACCGTCGTGGTCGCCGAGCCGGCATTGGTCAAGCAGGTGTTCATGGCCAGCACCGACGACCTGCTCAACATCAAGCCCAACCTCAGCCGAGTACTGGGGCCGGGCTCGATTTTCGCGCTCGACCGCACCGAGCACCGCAACCGTCGCAAGCTGCTGCACCCGCCGTTTCACGGCAAGAGCATCAAGAACTACGAACGGATCATCGAAGAAGAGACTCTCCGCGAGGCTACGAATTGGCCTGTGGGACAGGAGTTTCGGACGTTGGAGCCGATGATGCGGATCACGCTGAATGTGATCCTGCGTGCGGTGTTCGGCGCGGAGGGCGCCGAGCTCGAGGACCTGCGCCGGCTGATACCCGGCTGGGTGAAGCTCGGCTCGCGGCTGGCTACACTGCCCCAGCCGTCACGGACGTACGGCCGGTTCAGCCCGTGGGGCCGGCTGGCGGCGTCGCACCAGCGGTTCGACACGATCGTCGAGACCCTGATCGCGAAGGCCGAAGCCGACCCGTACTTCGACGAGCGCACGGACATCCTCGCGCTGATGCTGCGCAGCCGCTACGACGACGGCTCGCCGATGTCGCACCGGGACATCTCCGACGAGCTGCTGACGCTGGTCGCCGCGGGCCACGAGACCACGGCATCGACGCTGGCCTGGGCGTTCGAGCGGCTGCGCCGACACCCCGACATCGTCGCCGCACTCACCGAGGAGGCCGACGGCGACGGCAACGAGTTGCGTCAAGCGACCATCCTCGAGGTGCAGCGGGCGCGGACCGTCATCGACTTCGCCGGCCGCCACGTCGCGGCGCCCGTGTTCGAGCTCGGTGACTGGCGCATCCCACAGGGCTACTCGATCGTCGTCAGCATCGCGCAGCTGCACGAGACCGCGTTCCCCGAGCCGGAGCGGTTCGACCCGTACCGGTTTGTCGGCAACCGGCCGCCCACGTTCGCCTGGGTGCCGTTCGGGGGAGGGACACGGCGCTGCCTGGGCGCGGCGTTCGCGAACACCGAGATGGATGTGGTGCTGCGGACGGTCTTGCGTCATTTCGAGCTCGACTCGACCACCGACCCCGGCGAGAAGGTGCACTCTCGCGGCGTGGCGTACACGCCGAAGCAGGGCGGCCGGATCGTCATGCGTCACCGCTGACGTTTGAGCCGCGGCCAGGCTGGCTAACTGTTCAGCCATGGATCGCCCCGACACCATGGTCGAGATCCATCGACAGCGGGTGCAGGACCTCACGCTCGAGTTCTTCGGCGGCGAGAAGTATTCACAGCCGGCCAACGGCCCCGGCTTCACCGCGACCGCCACGCTCGACCTCACCCTGGACCGGGTGTGGTTCGTCGAAGACGCCCGCGGGCGGCTGTGGCGAGAGCACGTCGACGGCCAAGAACGGGATCCGCTGCGGCACTTTGCGATCGACCTGGCGATCTTCGACTCCAAGCTCGCGATCGAATCCGTCACCTGCATCCCGCTGGTGCCGCTACCGCCGCGCACAGTCACAGTGCCCGACGGTCCGCGCGCCGGGGAGTCGCGGCAGATCCCGTACAACGAGATCCCGCTGATGGGCCGGCTCACCATTCACGAACAACTGGAATGCCGTGAGCCCGAGCCCGGCAAGCAGACCATTGCGCTGAATTTCAAATCGCAGGATGCGCCGGTTCTCGTGGCGGCTGCAGCCGACGACGGCGCACGTCTCTACGGCCCCGGTGTCGAGCGAAAACCCAACGGCGACACCATGTTCAGTGGGAAGGACCCGCGCGTCACCTGGGACCTCGACGACGCCGAGGCGTACTGGATCACCCACTGCGTCGCCGGTGAGCTGCTGGTGAATCTGCAGAAGCTGCGCCACCCGGCGATCTCCGACGACGACGCCCGCACCGCGGTGCTGGACTTCATTGCCGCACAGATCGCCGAGGCGGTCGGCCCCGAGGTGGCAGCACTCGGCGAGGACGGCATCGTGGGCGTGCTGCCCACCACCATGGACGTCGACCCGGCCGCGGACGACGACAGCACCGTCAAGGAGCTCGACGCGGTGGTGCAACGCTACGAGGTCGGCGGCCGCCCGCACGAATCGATCGTCGTGCAACTGAAGACGCTGCGCGAACTGCCAGCCGGCGAAGAGCTGCCCGCGTCGGTACTCGCCGAAAACCCTGGCGAGCACACGGCTTTGGCCGTCACCGGGTGGAGCATCCTGCGTGAGGTGCGTGACACCGTGAAGTCGACGTTCAATCTCGACGAGTCCGACTTCGACCCCGACGCGCCGTGTCTGCTCGACGGCCCGAAGACCGTGATGATCGGCGGCGACGAGCGTGTGCTCGAATCACTGGACGCCGACATCACGCCCCGCACCGGGGACGGGCGCTTGGTGATCGACGGAAAAGTCACCGCGCACAGCAAGTTCTACGACTTCGACGCCGCGTTCACGATCACCTACGACATGGTGCTCGACGACATCCCCCGTGACGCGGTGGGCAACGAGACCAGAACCTTCACCGGCGAGACGATGGAGGAATTGCAGCGCGCACTGCAGCAGGCCGGCGAACGCCGAAGCGCCGGTGAATTGAGCGAAGAGGAGTACGAGGCGGAGGTCAAGCGGGCCAACGACCGGATCGCCGAACTACCGCGCACCGTGGGTGTGCGACCCACCCAGACTGCGAAACCCGTTGTGCAGCCGAACTTCAGCCTCACCGCTGCGGGCCACGCCGCGACCGCGGTGGGAGTGGCCGCGGTGGTCGGGCTGCTGGCGCTGCCGGTGACGGCCGCCGTCGGCGCTGCGGGGGTGGGTGCGGCCGGGGCGGGTGGGTTGCTGGCGTTCGCGATCGTCGACTACCTCTCCACGGTGTTCACGCTCAACTGGTTCGGGGCCGGGATGGGCTCACGCGAGGTACGCAAGGCACTCAGCGATCGGCCGAGCGGAACCGAACTTCCGGTGATCGGAATCCCGGTGGGCACCAACCTGAATCGGCAACGGCTCGCGGTGTATTTCCGGCAGGTGCCACCCCAGTTGCCGGTCAGCTGCGTCAAAGCGGACGACGACGGCAAGATCCGCGTGGTCGGCGGCCGTTGGCCCGGAGACGGCGCGCAGTGGCTGCTGTCGGCCGACGACGGTCGGCGGTTCGTCGAATCGGGCGAGCTGCAACTGGTGCTCGACGACTCCGGTGAGCGCGTGGATTTCGAGGCGGATGCGCTGCGCTCGCTGCCGCAGTGCAGCTGATGACTACTTAGTGCTGCTGGCCCGCCTGGGCAGCTTCCAGCCCGGCCGGACGTAGTGGCAGGTGTACCCGCTGGGATAGCGCTGCAGATAGTCCTGGTGTTCCGGCTCGGCTTCCCAGAAGGCGCTCGCCGGGGTCACCTCGGTGACGACCTTGCCGGGCCACAAACCAGACGCCTCGACGTCGGCGATGGTGTCCAGGGCGATCTGCTTCTGCTCGTCGTCGAGGTAGAAGATCGCCGAGCGGTAGCTGGTGCCGACGTCGTTGCCCTGCCGGTTTTTCGTGGTCGGGTCGTGTATCTGGAAGAAGAATTCCAGCAGCGTGCGGAAATCGGTCTGCTCTGGGTCGTAGGTGATCTCGACGGCCTCGGCATGACCGGGGTGGTTGCGGTAGGTGGCGTTCGCGTTCTCGCCGCCGGTGTAGCCGACGCGCGTGCTGACCACCCCGGGCTGCTTGCGGATCAGCTCCTGCATGCCCCAGAAGCACCCGCCGGCCAGTATCGCCTTCTTGTAGGTCATGGCTCCTCCTTACACCGATGGGTCGCCCCTCGACAACGCTGGTAGAACGTGTTCTAGTTTTGAGCTGTGACCGGTTTTGGCCGCGCCGAGTTGACGGCGGCGTTCGAGCACTTCGAGCAGACCGTGGCGCGGGCCGCCGAGACCCGCGACTGGGACCCGTGGGTGCAGCAGTACACCGCAGACGTCGAATACGTGGAGCATGCCGCCGGCACGATGCGCGGCCGCGACGAAGTGCGGGAGTGGATCTGGAAGACGATGACGACGTTCCCGGGCAGCTACATGACTGCGTTTCCGACGCTGTGGTCGGTGGTCGACGAGCCGACGGGACGGATCATCATGGAGCTCGACAACCCGATGGCCGATCCCGGTGACGGCACGATCATCAGCGCCACGAACATTTCGATCATCACCTACGCCGGCGACGGGCTGTGGCGCCGCCAAGAGGACGTCTACAACCCGCTGCGGTTCGTCAAGGCGACGATGAAGTGGTGCCGCAAGGCACAAGAGCTCGGCACGCTGCCCGACGAGGCGGCCCGCTGGATGGAGCAATACCGATGACGACGGCTCTGGTGATCGGCGCGAACGGATTCCTGGGCAGCCACGTCACCCGCCAGCTGGTGGCTAGCGGCGCCGACGTGCGCGCGATGGTGCGCAGCGGCGCGAACACCAAAGGCATCGACGACCTTGCGGTGCAACGGTTTTACGGCGACGTGTTCGACACCGAGGTACTGCGCGAGGCGATGAGCGGCTGCGACGTCGTCTACTACTGCGTGGTGGACACCCGCGCGTGGCTGCGGGATCCCGCGCCGCTGTTCCGGACGAACGTCGAGGGCACCCGCAACGTGCTCGAGGTGGCTCGCACGATGCCGCTGCGGCGGTTCGTGTTCACCAGCAGCTACGTGACGATCGGCCGCCGCCGAGGGCACGTCGCCACCGAGGAGGACCAGCTGCACTGGCGGCGGTCGTTGGGCCCGTACGTGTTGTCGCGGCTGCAGGCCGAGCAGTTGGTGCTGCGCTATGCCGCCGACGACGGGCTTCCCGCGGTCGCGATGTGCGTGTCCACCACCTACGGCCCCGGCGACTGGGCGATGACGCCGCACGGCGCGATGATCGCCGGCGCCGCATTCGGGAAGGTGCCGTTCGTGATGAACGGCATCGCGCTGGAGGTCGTCGGCGTCGACGATGCGGCGCGGGCCATGATTCTGGCTGCCGAACGCGGCCGCAACGGCGAGCGCTACATCGTCTCCGAGAAGATGATGACCAACGCGGAGATCGTGCGGATTGCGGCCGAGGCGTCCGGTGCGCCGGTGCCCCGCCGATCCGTGCCGCTGCCGGTGCTCTACGGCATGGCGACGATGGGCAGCCTCAAGTCGCGCCGCGGCAGCCGCGAGATGCTGACCCTGCGGTCGCTGAGGCTGATGCGGGCCGAAGCACCACTCGACCACAGCAAGGCGGTACGGGAGCTGGGCTGGCAGCCGCAGCCGGTCGAGGATTCGATTCGCGCCGCGGCGCGGTTCTGGGTCGAGTTGCGGGCGGCGGCCAGGAAATCGAGGGCGGGTTAGCCGTTCTCCAGCTGGGCTTGCCCGGGAATCTTACGCCCGGTCCGGCGTTGACTGTCCTATGAGCAAGCCGCGTCTGCAACCGAGCGCCCGCCACCCGATCACGGTCACCCCGACCGTCGGACACGTCACCGTCCGCGTCAACGGGGAGGTGGTGGCCGAGACGGACAATGCGCTGACGCTGCAGGAGTCGACGTATCCGCCCGTCCAGTACATCCCGCGCAGCGACGTCAACCGTGACCTGCTGCGGCGCACTGACACCGCGACGTACTGCCCCTTCAAGGGCGACGCGAGCTACTACAGCGTGGTGACCTCTGCGGGCACCGTCGAAGATGCGATCTGGACGTACGAGCACCCGTATGAGGCGGTGGCCGCGATCGCCGGCCACGTGGCGTTCTATCCCGACAAGGCCGAGATCACCGTCGGCTAGCCACCGGTGCGCCGAGCGTGCGTGGGTTGCGAAAAATCGCGAAGATTTTCGCCGTCAGCTCACATTCGGCGGTGGAGATCGCGCGCTCGGGTGCGCACGTGGTAGCGGCGCTCGGCGTAGGCGATGTCATCGCGCCACAGCCGCGTGGCGGCGTACCGCATCAGCGGCGTGATGATCGGGGCGACGTGGCGGGTCCGGGCGAAACCTGACCGGTCCGAGTGGGCGATCACTGCCTCGATCACCGCGGTGCGCGGGCGCCCGTCGGGCCCTGCGCCCAGCGGTGTCGCGTGCGTCTCGACCACGCTGCCGGCGCCTTCGCCGTCGACGATCCGCATCACGATCGTGCGCCGCTCCGGGCTGGTGAACTCCGCAATCACCGGTACGCCGAACCGGCCCATCTTGAACGTTACGGCGACGAGGAAGCGGTCGGTGTCGTCGTCGGCGTCCGGCGGTGGCGCGCTGAGAACTTCGAGGCGCGTGAACGAGTATGGATGGAACCACGCGCCGTGCCACGGGTCGAGCCGGTTGGCGATGACGTCGTCCGGCTCGCAGATACCGACCAGCCGCGTCACCGCGTCGAGCCGAATCCCATTGGGGCGCAACGGAATTACCGGCTGCGGGGTGGGCTCCTCGCCGCCGATGCGGTCCAGTCGAACCCACACCAGCACGCCGTCGTCGTGACTCGGCAGCGGCTTCCATCCGAACTCCCGGTTGCCGGTGAGGCGCAGCCCGTGCCACGGGCAGACGAGCGCGCCGCAGTCCACCGTTCCCGTGGCCAGATCGGCGCCGAGATGCGGGCATGTGGCGGGGCCGACGTGCAGCCCGCCGTTGCTGTCGCGCCACGCGACGATCTCCACCCCGGCGACCGTCGTGCCGAACGGGCGCCGGCTGTGCACGCCGGTGCTGGCGGCAAACGCGTACCAGTTGCCCGCCGGCCGCTGATGTGTGCGCCGCAGCGCCGCGTCGATGATCGCCGGTTCGGCGTCGCGGTAGGTGGGTTCCTGCTGCGCCCACTGCGTTCGCGGGAGTAGTTGAATAGGAAGGTTTTTCGGCCACTTCACGGCGAGCTCTGCCCTCTCACGACCATTTGTTGCCTACCACCCGCCAGGCGGCGCAGCAGCGGAATGCGGCCCTGCGTCGGCACGGTGTGCAGGGGGTGCCCGGCCAGCCCCCAGCCGGCCAGCAGCTTGTTGGCCGCGGTGAACCCGGTGGTGGCCGCGCGTTCCATCAGCGCCACCGGCAGGTCGATGCGGATGCCGTCGCCGGCGAGCATCAGCCGAGGATGTGGCGTGGTGACCTGCGGCCGGCGGGCGAAATCGCCCGGAGCGAACCGGGGGCAATCGTCGCGCCACAAGGTGCGTTCGGCGACCACCCTGGCGTCGCAGGTCTCCGGGTACAACTCGTGCAGCCGAGTGAGCAACCGCTCCGTCAGCCCGTCGCGGTCGCGCACGGCATACGAGTGCAGCTCGACGACGGCGCCGCCGTGGCGGTGTGACCAGTCGATTGCTTGGCGCTCATAGCGGTTCAGCACGCTGATGTTGTCCAGCGGCGGCAGCCCCCCGGTGCCGAGGAACGCCGGCCGTTGCGGCTTCACCGGGCGGTCGAGCCACAGCCGCTGTACGACGAACGGCGGCGCCGTCCCCAGGGCCGCCACCGTCTCGCGCCACACTTCGTCGCCGAGATCCGGTGACGCACCTACGATCGCGCGCAGCCCGCTGACGTCGGGGGCAAGGACGACAGCGTCGGCGTCGACCGGGTCGATCGAATCAGCATGCACGCGAAACGCTTTGGGGCCGTCGGTGCCGATCGACGACACCGACACTCCGGTGCGGAACTGCACACCCCGGTCGGACAGATATTTCCGCAACGGCTCCCATAGGCAGGTGTCGAAGTTGGCGCCGGCGACGTCGAACACCAAGCCCTCGCTCGAGCCGAGGAAATAGATGTGGAACATCGTCGCCAGCTCGGCTGCTGACAGCTGCGCGGGCTCGGCGAAGAAGCTGCGGGAGAACACCTCGAACGCCAGGTGCCGCGCTGCGTCGGGAAAGTTGATCTGGTGCAGAAACGTTTCGGCGTCGACGTCGTCGAGGCGGTGGTAGATGTCCGGCACCGACACCGCAGCCAGCGGTGCGGCGGCGCGGGCGTCGAGCGCGACGAGGTCCCGTAGCCGAAACGTGGGGCTGCGAAGGGCAAACAACAGCGCATTCCACGGCGGGGTGCGCGGCAGTCCACGGAAAGTGTCGCGGCGGCCCTGGGCATCGACGAGCGGGTAGTCGTCGACGGCGGTCAGTTGGCTCAGCGCCGGATCGGTGCGCCGCAACAGGTTTCGCAAGTTGTAGTACTGGCGGAAGAACGCATGGAAGCCACGGTTCATCGCGACGGAAGTGCCGTCGGGCAGCGCCTCGGACCACCCGCCGACCCGGCCGCCGAGATACCGTTGTCGCTCCAGCACCTCGACGCTCACGCCGCGCTCGGCAAGTCCCGTCGCTGCGGCCAAACCCGCAATTCCCGCACCCACCACCACCGCGTGCGGTCTCGACGTCAGTGAATCCGCGTTCGGCAAGCCCGGCGCGGCGGCATGCGTCACCCGGCGCGAATCACGAAAACCGTTGCTAGTCATGAGGAGCGTCGGCCAGGAAGGTGTGGACGATGTTGCGCTGCCAGCCCGTCATCGTCTCGCTGTGCACGGCCACGAACCCCGCGTCGGCCAGCCGGCGGCGGAACTGGGTGGCGCCGTCGAACGCCAGCACGCTGCGCCACAAGTGCCGGTACAGCGCAGTGTCGCGGGTGTGCCGGAAACCCGACGGGATGATGATGCCCCAGCACACCGCGCTCCACGTCAGCGTCGCCGCACGCGAATCGCGTACCGAATATTCGTGCACCGCAAGAGTTCCGCCCGGCCGCAGCAACGTCAGAAAGCGCTTCAGCTGCGCGTCGGGGTCGGCCAGGTTGCGCACCAGGTAGGCCGCCAGGATGCCGTCGAACGGGCCGGTGACGCCGAGGTCGGCGAGGTCTTCGATGCGGCCGTGGACGAACCGCACCGACGATGGCCACGTCTTGGCTTGCGCCTCACGCAGCATCCCCGCCGACGCGTCGACCGCGACGATCTGAGCTTCCGGTGCCGCGGCGACCAGCGCGGCCGTCGACGCGCCGGTGCCGCACCCGGCGTCGAGCAGCCGCAATCCGCGCCCGCGGTTCGGAATGCGCATGCGCTGCACCGAGATTCGCAGATGCTCGTGGTAGCCGGGATTGGCACCCACCATGCGGTCATAGGCCTGTGCGCCGACGTCGAACGCCGAAGGCACCGCGTCGCGCGGCAGGCCGGCGTCACCGACTGTCACGTTGCCGCTCCCAGAGCAACAGCACCGCCGTCACCAACGCGAACCCGAACAGGAAGTCCTCGACGGGAATGTCGAACGGAAACCGGACGCCGACGGTGTGCGCGTCGTCGTAGACGACGATCGGTGCGCTCAATTTGGTGAGCCAACCGTCGACGAGAATCTGGAAGCCGAGCACGATCGACATGGACAGCCAGTACGCGCCCTTGCGGAACAGCCCGGTGCGCCACACCACCACCTCGAGCGCGACGACGGCGGCGACCGCGACCACCGCGGGCAGCGTGTAGCCCAGCCCGCTCACGAGCGGCGCCTGAGCCGGCCGAGCATCGCCGTCACCGCGTTGTAGGTGAGCAAGCCGCACAACGGGATCACGATGAAGAACAGTAATTCCTCCAGCGGAATGCCGAAGCCGACGTGAACTCCGGTGATGTAGCGCGGGTTGTACGTCCACACGTGCGCCGCGACCGCCAGCGCATCCCAGACGACGAACAGCAACGCCACCGGCAGCACCGACCGAACGGTGCGCAACGGCTGGCGATATACGCCGGGACCGAAGAACTCGAGCGGCGCGGTGACGAGCAGGCAGGCGCCCAGCACCAGCAGGTACTGCCATCGGTCCACGGCTACGCGGCCTGCCCGCGCCTCGCCCGCCACGCCTGGATCAGCCCACCACCGGCCACCTGCAGCCGACGCGCGGTGCCCACCCGGGCGCGATGGCTGAACACCGCGAAGTCACTCGCCTCGATGCAGTCGAGGATCTCCGAGTACAGGGTCAGTGCGGTGGCCACGCACGGCCGCGACCACGGCGCCAGCATCTGCACGCCGTCGGCGGCGAACCGGTAGATGCCGCGGGTGATGTCGTGCTGTGCCGACAGCGCCCGGCGCACCCGTGGATCAGTGCGCCGGTGTTGGTGACACCACGTCAACAACTCGCGGTCGACGTCGAACGCGGCGAGCTCGTCGGCCGGCAGGTAGACCCGCTCTCTGGCCAAGTCTTCGTCGACGTCACGCAGGAAGTTGGTGAGCTGAAACGCTTGACCCAGCGCCGCGGCGTAGGGAGCCGCCTCGTCGGCGGGGCCGACCGTGCCGAGGACCGGCAGCAGCTGCAAGCCGATGACTTCCGCCGAGCCGTGCATGTAGCGCTCGAGCGCCGCGCGGTCGGGATAATCGGTGACCGTCAGGTCCATCCGCATCGAAGCCAAGAAGTCGCGAAACAGTTCCGGGGCGATGCCGTAGAACGCCGCGGTGTGGCGCACCGCCGTGAGCACCAGGTCGGTCTCCTCGTCGTCGGCGGTGCCGCCTTCGAAGAAGAGATCCGAAAGGCGTTGCAACCCCGCCTCTTTCGCCTCGGTGTCGAGCGGCGAATTCAGGTCGTCGAGGATGTCGTCGGCCAGCCTGGCGAACCCGTACAACGCATGCACGGCGGGCCGCTGCGCCGGTGTCAGCAGCCGGGTGGCCAAGAAGAATGTGCGGCCGTGGCGGGCGTTCAGGTCGCGGCAGCGGCAATAGGCCATTCGCAGCCGCGGCTGCGTCACCCCTGCTGCGTCGAGCTCGGACCGGATCATGCGTTGCTGCCTTCGGTAGCGATGATCCTTCGTGCGGGCTGCTGCAGCGGTCCGGTGATCCGGTCGGCCGCGAGCCGCCCTGACAGCAACGCGGTGGGCACCCCGACACCCGGCACCGTCGACGAACCCGCGAGCACCGCGTTGGCCACTCCGCGAACGGTGTTGGCAGGCCGGAACGGCCCGGTTTGGGCGAACGTGTGCGCCAAGGCGAACGGCGTGCCCGCCAGCATGCCCTGCCGGGCCCAATCGGCCGGAGTCACCAGATGCAGCAGTTCGGCGTCGTCGCCGACACCGGGAAGTCTGCCCCGCACGGTGTCGAGCAGGCGTGCGGCGTAACCGTCAGCCATGGTGTCCCAATCCACTTGTCCGCGAGCAAGATTCGGCGCCGGAGCCAGGATGTACAGCAGATCCCGACCCGGCGGCGCCAAAGATGCGTCGGTGGCGGTGGGCCGGGTCACCAGCAGTGACGGATCGGTCATCGGTCGGCCGGTGCGGATGATGTCGTCGAAGGTCTGTTCCCACGCGTGCCCGAACAGGATGGTGTGGTGTGCACCGGATTGCACTGCGACGCAGCCGACGTGGGCGACCACGGCCGACGGCGCCGGACGCAGCCGCAACGGCCGGCGCGGTGTGCGACCGAGGAGCCGGTACGTCTGCGGCAGTTCGGTGGTCAGCACCACGGCGTCGCAGGTGATGCGGCTGCCGCGCTCGGTGTGGACGGCGCTGACCCGGTCGCCGGACGTCTCCAGCGCGGTGACGGCCGACGAGTACTCGAACCGTACACCGGCGGCAGCGCCCGCCGCGGCGAGCGCGTCGGGCAGCGCCCGCATTCCACCCCGCGGGAAGTAAACGCCGGCAACGGTATCCATGTAGGCGATCACCGCATACACGGCCAGCGCCCGGTGCGGCGGCACGCCGGCATACAGCGACTGGAACGTGAACACCCGCCGCAGCCGCTCGTCGTCGATGAACCGCTGCACCACCCGTGCCCACCGACGAAAGCCGCCGAGCGCTGCCAGTCGCGCGAGTTGCGGCGTGAGCAAGCCCAGCGGTGAGTCGAAGTTGGCGGCGATGAAGCCGTCGAATTCGGTGCGGTACAGCCGAGTCAGCCATTCGCGCAGCCGCAGATAGCCGGCGGCCGCGTCCGGGCCGGCGAATGCTTCGACTTCGGCGGTCATAGCACCCGCCTCTGTGTGCACGTCGAGCTCGCTGCCGTCGGCGAACGCGGCGTGATAGGCCGGCTGAACTGGAACCAAATCCAATCGGGCAGAACAACTTTCACCCACCGCGGCGAATGTGTCGTCGATGATGTCGGGCATCGTCAGCACTGTCGGGCCGGTGTCCAGCAGATAACCGCGCGCGTCGACGCGACCGACCCGGCCACCTGCAACCGGCTCCCGTTCGACGACGGTCACCTGGCGGCCGCGCCCAGCCAGGTGCAGCGCGGCCGAGAGACCGGCCAGGCCCGCGCCGACCACGACGACGTGGTCTGCGTGCCCTCCGACGGTGCGGATCATCATGCGGTCCGCGCGGTGCAGACGGTCGCCATATTGGCCAGCGCTGCACGCACCGACTCGTCGATCCGGGTGTCGCCGATCTGCTGACGCGCCGCGGCGACCCGCTCGTCGATCATCTCCTCGATCCACTGCACCGCGCCGGTGGCCACGATCAGCGTCCGCCAGCGGGCGATGTCGTCGTCGTCGATCTCGTCACTGTGCATCAGTTCGGTGAGCTGGCGGCGGATCGTCGGGTCGGCCATCCGGTGCGCTGCGACGACGACGCTGGTGGCCTTGTGTTCGGACAGGTCGCCGCCGCTGGGCTTGCCGGTGACCGCGGTCGAACCGAAGATCCCCAGCAGGTCGTCGCGCAACTGGAAGGCCTCGCCCACCGCGGCGCCGTAGCCGCCGAGCAGCAGCAGTGTCCCGTTGTCGCAGCCGGCCAGCGTGGCGCCGATTTCCAGGGGGCGGCGCACGGTGTAGTTGCCGGACTTGCGGCGCGCCACGTCGAGCACGTCGTCCAGTGTGGGCAGTCCCCGCGCGTCGTTCACCAGATCCGCGAATTGGCCGACCGCCAATTCGGTGCGCATCGCGTCGTACCGCGGCCAGGCGCGGTTCAGCGCCTCGCCGGGCAGGCCGCTTTCGCGCAGCATCTGCGCGGCCCAGACCAGGCACAAGTCGCCGAGCAGGATGGCGGCCGACTCGCCGAACCGGCGGGCTGAGCCGGACAGCTTGCGGTCGCGGTGCCAGTGGCCGAATTGCACATGGGCCGCGGGTCGGCCGCGGCGCAGCGCCGAGCCGTCCATCACGTCGTCTTGCAGCAACGCGAACGCGTGCAGCAGCTCGAAGCTGGCCGCAGCGCGCAGCGCGCGGTTGTCCTCGGCGGCGCCGCATCGCCAGCCCAGATACGCGAACGTCGAGCGCAGGCACTTGCCGCCCGACACGAACTGCGCCAACACATCGACGGCCACGTCGACACCGGCGCCGGCCAAGTCGGCTGCGCATCGCATGTCGACGAAGTCCTCGACGTGCGTGCGCACCGTGCGGCGGATGCGGTCCCACCACGCGTCGAAAGACTCGGTATCGGAGACGGCGCCCGAGCCGCCGCCGGCGGGCGCGTCGAGCAGCTCGAGCCGCCGCGCGCTCGGACCCCGGAACCCCATCGACCTTTTCTACCCCGTCACCTTGGCGGACAACCAGGCTTCATTACATCGGAGCGGCGCACCGATCGCTCAGCCCGCGCAACGGATGTCACGATTGGTTCATCAAATCCGAATGCAGCGTCACGTTCCCCGCTCCGGCGCGACCGCGGGCCACACTGGACCCGTTGCGACGCGGCCGGGGCGATCCGTGCTTCGTGGTGGCGCCCGACGGAGCGATCTGGCGGACCAGCCTGATGCCGAGCGGCCCGGTGACGGCCCGGATCACGAAGTCGGCGCCGTGCGTAGTGGACTGCGAAGCGTGGGGTGCGGGCGCTGCCGAATTCGCCGACGCGCTGCCGGCGATGCTGGGCCTCGACGACGACGCGGCCGGATTCGCGCCGCAGCACCCGACCATCACCGCGGCCTGGCGCAAGGCGCCGCATCTGCGCCTGGGCCGTACCGGCCGCGTGCTCGAGGCGCTGATTCCTGCGGTGGTGGAGCAGCGGGTCGCCGGCGCGGACGCGTTCCGGTCGTGGCGGGTGCTGGTGACCAAGTACGGCGCACCGGCGCCGGGTCCGGCACCCGCGCGCATGCGGGTGCCGCCGTCGGCTGAGGTCTGGCGGCGCATCCCGTCGTGGGAATTCCACCGCGCCAACGTCGATCCCGGCCGGGCCCGCACGATCGTCGGGTGCGCGCAGCGCGCCCCGGCGCTGGAGCGGTTGACCCGGCGCGGCGCGCACGCGGCCCGCGAGGCGCTGACCTCGCTGCCTGGGGTGGGAGTGTGGACGGCCGCCGAGACCGCGCAACGCGCCTTCGGAGACGCCGACGCACTGTCGGTGGGCGATTACCACCTGGCCCGGGTGATCGGTCGCACGCTGCTCGGATATCCGATCGACGACGCGCAGATGGTGACGCTGCTGGAGCCGCTACGGCCGCACCGGTATCGCGTGGTCCGGCTGCTGGAGGTCAGCGGGTTCGCCCGCTACGAACGTTTCGGCCCGCGGCAGGCGATCAAGAATCTTTCGAAGCTGTAATGGTTCGTTTTCCCCAGGGGCGTCATGGGTAGCCCTTGCTGGACCGAGTCAAGAAACGCAGGACGAGGAGTGGCAATGGGTCAGTTCACTGTTCCGGGCATGTCGGAAAAGCAGGGGGCGGAGGTCGCCGAACTGCTCCAAAAGCAGCTCAGCCGGTACAACGACCTGCACCTGACGCTCAAGCACATCCACTGGAATGTGGTGGGGCCCAACTTCATCGGCGTCCACGAGATGATCGATCCGCAGGTGGCGCTGGTGCGCGGCTACGCCGACGAGGTCGCCGAGCGCATCGCCGCGTTGGGCCACTCGCCGAAGGGCACGCCGGGAGCGATCATCAACGACCGCACATGGGACGACTACTCCGTCGACCGCGACACCGTGCAGGCGCACCTGGCCGCGCTCGACCTCGTGTACAACGGCGTGATCGAAGACACCCGCAAGAACATCGAAAAGCTCGAAGACCTCGACCTGGTCACCCAGGACATGCTGATCGACCACGCCGGTGAGCTGGAGAAGTTCCAGTGGTTCGTGCGAGCGCACCTGGAGAACGCGGGCGGCACGCTGACCCACGAGGGCGAGAAGACCGAGCAAGGCGCAGCGCAGGCAGCGAAGTCGGCCAAGAAGAGCGCCTAACTAGGCGCGGCGCTCTTCGCCGGCGGTCTCGCGGTTGCGCCGCTGCGCCCGGTAGATCGACACGTCGGTACGCGACATCAGCAGGTAGGCGATTCCTACCGCGACCATCGCGCCCGGCAGCACCGAGAACGACGTCGTCATCTCCGCCACCATGATGATCATCGCGAGCGGAGCATGCGCGACGCTGCCGAAGCACGCCATCATGCCGACGACGACGAACACGCCTGGGTTGGTCGGTAAGCCGGGAGCATGCAGGGCGTCCGCGAGCCGCCAGATCGCCGCGCCGGTGAAGGCGCCGATCACCACCCCGGGGCCGAAGATGCCGCCCGAGCCGCCGGTGCCGATCGACAGCGAGGTGGCCACGATTTTGGCCATCGGCAGCAACAGCACCACCCACAGCGGGATCGCCATCAGCGTCTGCGCGGCCGCGGCCTTCTGCGCCCAGCCGTAGCCGCTGGACAGCACCTGGGGCAGCAGCAGCGCGAGGAGCCCGACGGCCAGCCCGCCGGCTGCCGGCTTGATCACAGCGCCGCCGGGCAGCCGCGCGGTCAGCGCGACGGTGCCGTAGAACGTCTTGGCGTACAGGTAGCCCACTGCCGCGGCGACGATCCCCAACACGGCGAACCAGATCAGCTGCAGCGGTTGGTGGAACTGGTAGGACGACGCCACGTCACCGAACAGCGGCTCGAAGCCGAGGATCGAGCCGAACACGGCGTAACCGGTGGCCGACGTGATGAAGCCCGGAATCAGCGAGCGGTAGTCGAAGTCGTCGCGGTAGACGATCGATGCGGCCAGCACGGCACCGCCCAGCGGGGCGCCGAAGATCGCTCCGATGCCCGAGCCGATACCCAGCGACACCGCGATGCGACCGTCCTCGTCGGTCAGGTTGAGCTGGCGGCTGAGCAGCGAGCCGAAGCCCGCCGAGATCTGCGCCGCCGGGCCTTCCCGGCCGCCCGATCCGCCGGAGCCGATGGTCAGCGCGCTGGCGATGGTCTTGACGACGATCGCGCGCCCGCGGATCGCGCGCGGATCGGTGTGGACGGCCTCGATCGCGCTGTCGGTGCCGTGTCCTTCGGCTTCCGGCGCGAACTTGGCCACCAGCACCGCGGACGCCAGCGCTCCGGCGACCGTGACCAGCGGGATCGCCCACGGCCGGGTGAAGCGCGCTGAGCCGGGGTCGGCGCCGTCACCGACGGGTTGGGGGATGTGGTAGTCGGCGAGGTAGCCGAGCAGCACGCGGCCCGCGTAGTCCAGCGCCAGGTAGAACACGACGGCGCCGAGTCCGGCGATGACACCGATCGCGACACCGAGGATCAGCCACTTGCGCAGATAGCCCGCGCGGTTGATCGAGGCGCTGGCCCACTGCCGGGCTCGGCCGGCGGACGAGCGCAGCGAGGCCAGCATGCAGCGGATGCTAGCCGGATTGAACTTCTGCAGATGGCTCCAGCGTGTCCTTGTCGCGAACTACGATCAAAGCGCAGTCAGAGGGGACCGCCGCGATGACCGCTCTGCCCGATTGGGACCTCGTCAGCGACGCCGAACTGGCGTCTGCTGCGGCGGGCGGTGACCGTGGCGCGTTCGCGACGATCTACGACCGGTACGCCAACCGGCTGCACGACTTCTGCATCGGCATGCTGCGCGACCGCGACGCCGCTGCGGACTGCGTGCAGGACGTGTTCTGTGCAGCGGCCACGCGGCTTCCGCAACTCCGGGAGGCCGACAAGCTGCGGCCGTGGCTGTATGCGATCGCCCGCAACGAGTGCCTGCGCTGCATCCGCGCGCGCAGCCGCGAACGTGCGTCGGACGACTTGCCGGAGGTCGAGTCGACGGATGCCGGCCCGGACACCCTGGCCGCCCGCAGTGAGCTCGCGGACCTGATCGCGGAGGCGGCCGGAGGGCTGTCCGACCGTGACCGTGCGGTGCTGGAGCTGGCCTACCGCCACGGGCTGGACGGTCCCGAACTTGCCGAGGCACTGGGCGTCAGCGCCGCCAACGCGAAGAAGATGGCGCAGCGGCTGCGTGACACCATCGAACGCTCACTGGGTGCGCTGCTGGTGTCGCGTGGCGTGCGCAGCAATCCGGACGCATGCCCCGAGTTGGGTGAGATCCTGGCCGGCTGGGACGGCCAGTTCACGGTGCTGATGCGCAAACGGGTTGCGCGCCATATCGAGTCGTGCCCGGTGTGCGACGAGGAGCGGCGGCGAATGGTCAACCCTGTCGCGCTGCTGGGTGCTGTTCCGGTGTTCATTCCTGCCCCGGCATGGTTGCGCGACCGCACACTGGACCACGTCAACCTCACCTGCGCCAGCACGTCGCTCACTGACGGCGACGAGCCGACGGAACTCGCCGAAGCCGGTGCAGGCGAGGAGCCGACATTCTTCTCGCGGCGCACGGCGCTTCCCGCCGCGCTTGCCGCGCTGGCGTTGCTTCTGGTGCTCGGGCTGACCATCGCGTGGCTTCACCAGCGCAACGAGCACATTGCGCCGGCGAACCTCACCAAGCCCGCGCCGCCGCCCACCGGGCAACTCCAGGCTCCGCGCGTCGTCACGCCGTCACCACCCGGCCCTCCGGCGGCACCGCCGCCGTCGGACGAACTCACCACGACGATCCCCGCCGTGACCACGCTTCCGCCGACGGCGCAGCCATCGGAAGCACCGCCCGCCGTCACGACGACCGCGTCCGTCGCCCCACCGCCGGCCGGCCCGTCGTCGGGGACGTCGGCCGCTCCGGTGTTCACCCCGTCCACGACGCCGGAACAGCCAGAGCCGCCGGCGCCCGTGACCACCACGCCGTCGGTGATCGAGGAGCCGCCTGTGTCCACCACGCCGCCGTCGCCGTCGGCCGGTCCTGTCAAACCCTCCAAGCCGACGATCTCTCGGCCGACCGTGGGGCCGGTGAAACCGCCCACCTCGACGGGCAGCGGTCCGATCATCTACTGACCGGCAATGCGCCCTTGCCCGGCAGTGCCGGGCGCTGATACCCCCTAGGGGTATAGTGAACCGCATGACCGAGCATCACCGGCACCACGAGAACGCGGCCTCGGCCGGCCACTGCGGTGGCGGCCACGGCGACCACAGCGATCACGTCGCGCAATACCGGCGGCTGTTCTGGCTCATGCTGCTGCTCGCCATCCCGACGGTTGCCGCCTCGGGCATGTTCGCGATGATCCTCGGCTACTCACTTCCTGAGCTTCCCGGCCTGCGCTGGGTGTCGCCCGTGCTCGGCACGGTCATCTTCGTCTGGGGTGGCCGGCCGTTCCTCACCGGCGCGGTCAGCGAAATCCGGTCGCGCGCACCGGGAATGATGCTGCTGATCGGGTTGGCGATCGCCGTGGCGTTCATCTCGTCCTGGGGTGCGAGCCTCGGGGTGCTCGGCCATCAACTCGATTTCTGGTGGGAACTCGCGCTGCTGATCGTGATCATGCTGCTGGGCCACTGGATCGAGATGCGGTCGTTGGCGCAAACCAGTTCGGCGCTCGACTCGCTGGCCGCCCTGCTGCCCGACGAAGCCGAGCGCGTCGACGGCGACGCGACCGTACGGGTGGCGCCGGCAGAGCTTCGCGTCGGCGACCTGGTGATCGTGCGACCCGGCGGCAGCGTGCCGGCCGACGGCGAAATCGTCGAAGGAGTCGCCGCGATCGACGAGTCGATGGTGACCGGCGAATCCCGCCCGGTCACCCGGGGACCGGGCGAGCGGGTGGTGGCCGGCACCGTCGCGACCGATTCCGGTCTGCGCATCCGCGTGACGGCGGTCGGCGACGACACCGCACTCGCCGGCATCCAGCGCCTGGTCACCGAGGCGCAGAACTCGTCGTCGCGGGCCCAGCGGCTGGCCGACACCGCGGCCGGCGGGCTGTTCTGGTTCGCGCTCGGCTCGGCGATCATCACCGCTATCGTGTGGGGTTTCATCGGGCACCCCGACCAGGCGGTGATCCGGACCATCACGGTGCTGGTGATCGCCTGCCCGCACGCGCTGGGCCTGGCGATTCCGCTGGTGGTGTCGATCGCCACCGAGCGCGCGGCGCGCGGCGGCGTGCTGGTCAAGGACCGGCTGGCGCTGGAGAGCATGCGCACGGTGGATGCGGTGCTGTTCGACAAGACCGGCACCCTGACCAAGGGCGAGCCGGCCGTCACGGGCATCGCTGCGGCGGTCGGCAGCGCCGAGCAGGTGCTGGCGCTTGCCGCGGCCGCCGAATCCGACAGCGAGCACCCACTGGCCCGCGCGATCGTCGACGAGGCCCGCCGCCGTGAGTTGTCACTGCCCCGGTGGACCGACTTCACGTCCGCGCCTGCGGTCGGCGTCACCGCGACGGTCGACGGGCGGACCGTGCGCGTCGGTGGGCCGCGCATGCTCGAGGAAGCAGGCCTCGACGAACTGCCGGAGGCGGCGGCCTGGCACGGCGAAGGCGCGATCGTGCTGCACGTGGTGGTCGACGGCGAGGTGGTGGGTGCGCTTGCGCTTGCCGACGAGATCCGGCCGGAATCCCGTCAGGCGGTCGACGCGCTGCACCGGCTCGGCCTGCGTGTCGTGATGATCACCGGCGACGCCCCTGCGGTCGCCGATGCGGTGGCCGCGGAGCTGGGCATCGACCGGGTGTTCGCGCGAGTGCGGCCCGAAGACAAGGCCGCGAAAGTCAGCGAACTGCAAAGCGAGGGATACACCGTCGCGATGGTGGGCGATGGTGTCAACGACGCACCGGCGCTGGCGCAGGCCGATGTCGGGATCGCGATCGGTGCGGGCACCGACGTTGCGATCGCCTCGGCGGGCGTCATTCTGGCCAGTTCCGACCCGCGCTCGGTGCTGTCGGTGATCGAACTGTCGAAGGCCACCTACCGCAAGATGAAGCAGAACCTGTGGTGGGCAGCGGGATACAACCTGCTGTCGGTACCGCTGGCAGCCGGTGTGCTGGCGCCGGTGGGTTTTGTGATGCCGATGTCGGTGGGTGCGCTGCTGATGTCGATGTCCACCGTGGTGGTGGCCGTCAATGCCCAGCTGCTGCGCCGGTTGGACCTGAGGCCCGACGCGAGTGTGCGTGCGGTACTGGGTGATTCGGCCGTCGCCGACCGTGGTGAAACGGTGGGTCGTGGCTCGCGCGAAACCAGCACGGAGGCGCCTGTTTCGGCGAGGTGACGCTGCGAGCTAACGCTTCGGGCGGAACGCGTCTTTGATCTTCTCGCCGGCGTCCTTCAAGTGCGATTTCGACTGCTGGCCGCGGCCGCGCGTTTCCATGTCGCGGTCCCCGCTGGCGCGGCCGAGGGCTTCCTTGGCCCGGCCGGCGAATCGGTCGATCTTGTTGCGGACTTTGTCGGCGGCACCCATGGCGATCTCCTCTCGGTGCGTACCGGCATACCCGTCGCCGGCGCGATGAAACAGCGTCAGGCGTCGAGGTCCTGCGCCACGAGCTCGGCGATGGTCTGCACGGCCTGCTCGTCGTCGGATGCCACGGTCACCTGCGCGCCGTTGCCCGCGCCCAGCGTCATGATCATCAGCGCCGAACCCGCGTCCACGGGTTCGCCGCCGTCGACAGACAGCGTCACGGGCGCACCGGCTTTCACGGCGGCATCGGCGATGATCGCCGCGGGCCGGGCGTGCAGCCCGATGGCTGAGCCGACGATCACGGTCTTCGTGTACATGAGCGATTCTCCTTGATTTGCAGGGGGATTCAGGCGGCGGCCAATGCGGGTTCGGCCGCCGACGGCTGCGGTTTGGCGCCGATGAACTGCTTGGCGAAGATCACTGCGACGCCACCCACAGCGGTGCCGGCGGCCAGCGCGACCAAGAACCACACCAGGTTGCCGATCGCGAAGAACACGAAGATGCCGCCGTGCGGCGCCTTGAGTGTCACGTCGAACGCCATCACGAGGGCACCGGTGACCGCTCCGCCGGCCATCATCGACGGAATCACCCGCAACGGGTCGGCCGCCGCGAACGGGATCGCACCTTCGGAGATGAACGAAGCACCGAGAAGCCATGCGGCCCTGCCGTTTTCGCGTTCCGGCTCGGTGAACAATCCAGGCCGCACGGTCGATGCCAGTGCCATCGCCAGTGGCGGCACCATTCCCGCGGCCATCACGGCCGCCATGATCCGCAAGGTGGCCGGGTCGGCGACGTTGAGCCCTGCGGTCGCGAACGCGTATGCGGCCTTGTTGACCGGGCCGCCGAGGTCGAAGCACATCATCAGCCCGAGGATGATGCCGAGGATGATCACCGACGTTCCAGACATTCCGTTGAGCCAGTTGGTCAGGCTCGTGGTGACCCACGCCAGCGGCCGGCCGAGAAGCAGGAACATCGACAGCCCGACGATCATCGTCGCGAACAGCGGGATGACCACGACCGGCATCAGGCCGCGAAACCATTCCGGCACAGTGAGCCTGCTGATCCACAGCGCGACGAACCCGGCGATCAGCCCGCCGACGATACCGCCGATGAACCCGGCGCCCACGAACACTGCGACCGCGCCCGCGGTGAAACCAGGGGCCAGCCCGGGCCGGTCGGCGATCGCGAACGCGATGTAGCCCGCGAGCGCGGGGACCAGGAATGCGAACGCCAGCTTGCCGAGCGCGAAGAGCACAGCGCCCAGATACTTCAGCAGGCCGCCGTCGGGAAGATCGGTCAGCGAGTTGGTTCTGGCGATGATGTTGCCGAGCGTGTCGGTGGCACCGCTTGGTGTATTGGCGATTTCGTAGCCGCCGAACAAAAAGCCCAACGCGATCAGCAGACCGCCCGCGGCGACGAACGGAATCATGTAGCTCACCCCGGTGAGCAAGATCTGCCGGGTTCGGGTGCCCCACCCGACACCGCCCGCCGCAGCGGCTTCAGGTGTTCCGTCACCGGGGGCGGCCTGCACCCGTGCGGCGGCGGGGTTGGCTGCAGCCGAGACTGCTTCGGCGATCATCCGGTCCGGTTCGTTGATCGCCCGCTTGACGCCGGAGGCGACGACCGGCTTGCCGGCGAACCGCTGCCGGTCTTTGACGCCGACATCGGTGGCGAAGATGACCGCGTCGGCGTCGGCGATCTCCTGGGACGACAGCGGGGTGCTGCCGGATGAGCCCTGCGTCTCCACAGACAGCGTCACACCGGCCCGCTTGGCGGCGGCGGACAACGCGTCGGCGGCCATGTACGTGTGCGCGATGCCGGTGGGGCACGCCGTCACGGCGACGACCGACTTGCGTTGTGCCGCAGGCTGTTCGGCGGGTGGAGCCGCGGCAGCTGGTGCCGGCTTCACCACACTCTCGACGAGCCGCACCACGTCGTCGCGGCTCGATGCCCCGCGCAGCGACTCGACGAACTCAGGCCGCACCAGCGCGCGAGCCAGGCTGGACAGCAGCTTCATGTGCTCCGAACCGCCCGCCTCCGGCGCGGCGATCATGAACACAAGATCTGCCGGACCGTCGGGAGCGCCGAAGTCCACCGGCGGCTGCAGCCGCGCGAAACCGATCGACGCGGTGCCCACGTGTGGCGAACGGGCGTGCGGGATCGCGATGCCGCCGGGCAAGCCGGTCGCCGACTGCGCCTCGCGGGCCATGATCGCGGTGACCAGACCGTCAGCGTCGGTGGCGCGCCCGGTGTCGGCGAGTTGCCGGGCGAGCCGGCCGATCACCGCCTCCTTGTCCGCGCCGGCGTCGGCGTCGAGCAACACCAGGTCGGGGCTGATGATCGATTCGGGCATGGCGATACCTTCGGTGCTAGTTGACGGGCTGACGGGCGATCGGGTGCACGGTCACCGCGTCGACGTCGACGTCGTTCGGTGCCGGCAATGCAGACCCGGGCAGCGACGCGGCCGCGCTGCCGTAGGCGACGGCGGTGCGCAACCGGTCCGGTGCGTCGGCCCCGGCCGCGTCGGCGTAGAGATAACCGGCGAGCGAGGCGTCGCCGGCACCCACCGTGCTGCGCACGGCGATCGGGGGAGCAGCGGCCACCCAGGCGCCGGTCTGGTCGACCAGCACGGCGCCGGCAGGGCCAAGAGTCGCAAGCACCGCGCACCCGCTGCGGTCGACGATCTGGCGGGCAGCCGCGACCACCGGCTCTGGATTGCCTTGTGCCGCAGCGTCTTCCATCGCGACAGCGGATGACCCTGTGATGCTCGCGAGTTCCTCGGCGTTCGGCTTCACCAGATCTGGCGCAGCACTTGCGAACGCGGACGCCAACGCGGCCAGCGGCTCGTCGGAGGTGTCGACGGCGACGCGGCAGGCCAGCGGCGCCAACAGCGAGACGACATCGGCATACCAGCCGGGCGGCACGCCCGGCGGCAGCGACCCGGACAACACCACCCACGATGCCCGCTCGGCGGCCTGCACGACGGCTGCGGTCAACGCGTCGACCGTCGCGGCGTCCAGGGTCGGCCCGCGTTCGTTGAGTTTGGTTGTGGTGCCGTCGAATTCGGTCACGGCCACGTTCATTCGCACTGCCGCGCCGGAGGGGATCGCGCGGTAGCTCACGCCGATTGCGTCCAGTGCCGCCAGCAGAGGATCACCGGCGGCGGCCGGCAGCACCGCGAGCGCGTCGACACCGGCCAGCATCAGTGTCCGCGCGACGTTGACGCCTTTGCCGCCCGGTTCGACCGTTACCGATGCCACCCGGTGCACGGCGCCGCGGACCAGTGGCGAGTCGACCGTGACGGTCCGGTCGATGCTCGGGTTCGGGGTGACGGTGACGATCATGCGACGACGACCTCGACTCCCCGGTCGACGAACCGGGTGCGGTCGGCGTCGGACAGCTCGGCGTCGGTGACGAGCACGTCGACCCGGTCGATCGGCGCGAAGCTCATCAGGTCTTCCCGGCCGATCTTCGAGGAGTCGGCCACCACCACGACGTAGTTCGCGGCGCGGATCATCGCCCGCTTGACTGCCGCCTCGTCGCTGTCGGGGGTGGAAAGGCCATGCTCGACGGTGATGCCGTTGGTGCCGATGAACGCGACGTCGACGCGCAGCGTGTCCAGCAGCCGCAACGTCGGCTCCCCGACCGCGGCCTGGGTGAGGCCGCGGACCCGGCCGCCGAGTAGCTGCAGCGTGACCGACGGCATGGCGGCCAGCCGGGCTGCGATGGGCACCGAGTTGGTGACGACGACGAACTCGCGGTCTGTGGGCAGCTGCGCAGCTATCCGGCCGGTGGTGGTCCCGGCGTCGAGCAGCACGCTGCCGCCGGTGGCCGGCAGATAGTCGAGCGCGGCGCGCGCGATCGCGTCCTTGTGGCCGGCGCGGGTGGTTTCGCGTTCCACGACGCCGGGCTCCACCACATGCAGGGCGCGGGCGGGGACCGCGCCGCCGTGGACCCGGCGCAGGATGCCGGCGCGGTCCAGCGCGGCGAGGTCGCGACGCACGGTCTCGGTGGTGACGTCGTAGGCCTGGGCCAGGTCGGCCACTGACGCCCGCCCCCTACTCATCACCAGCGAGGCGATGGCCTGCTGCCGTTCTTCCGGATACACCTGCGTTCCCTGTGGAATCGTTCGCGGTTGATTTGGATATATGTGGTTTTACGCCTGTTTGTGTTGACTTGTCAACGGTTAGTTCGTAACGTGGTTCACATGACCGCTTCTTCACCGCCCACGTCACACACGGTCCTCAGAGGTGTTCCGGTGGTGGGCGGAGTCGCATACGGGCCGGTGATCCGACCTGGGCGGTTGCCGGTGCTGCGCGACGTCGACACGCTCCCTGACATCGACGAGGCCGACCGGCCAGCCGAGGGCGAGCGGTTCACCGCCGCGGCGGCCGCCGTGGCCCGCCGGTTGCGTGATCGCTCGCAGCATGCCAGTGGCGCGGCGGCAGAGGTGCTGGCGGCTACCGCAGCGCTGGCCCAGGACCGCGCGTGGCTGGCCGCGGCGGAGAAGCGCATCGCCGCGGGCGCCCCGGCAGTGCGGGCCACCGTGCAGGCCGTCGAGCAGTTCGTCGACCTGTTCACCCAAATCGGCGGCCTGATGGCCGAGCGGGTGACCGACCTGCGCGACATCCGCGACCGCGTCGTCGCGGAGCTGTCCGGGCTCCCTGAACCCGGCGTGCCGCAGCCGGCGCAGCCGTCCATCCTGTGCGCCGAGGACCTCGCGCCCGTCGACACCGCCGGACTCGACCCGTCGCTGATCGTCGGGCTGGCCACCACACTGGGTGGTCCGACCAGCCACACGGCGATCATCGCGCGGCAGCTGGGCATTCCGTGCGTGGTAGCAGTCGACGGCCTCGACGACGTCGCTGCCGGGGCAATGGCTCTGGTCGACGGCACCCTGGGCACCGTGACGCTGTCGCCGGACGAGGCGGTGGCCACTGCGGCCGTCGAGAAGGCCCGCCGCGGGGCGGACCTCCTTGCCGCCTGGTCGGGCCCCGGCGCGACGGTCGACGGACATCGGATCGCGGTGCTGGCCAACGTGCAGGATGGCGCCACCGCACGTGCCGCGCGGCAGACCCCCGCCGAAGGTGTCGGGCTCTTCCGCACCGAGTTGTGCTTTCTCAATCGCGACCGCGAGCCCTCGGTGGCCGAGCAGACCGCCGTTTACGCCGATGTGCTGCAAGCTTTTTCGGGGCTCAAGGTGGTGGTGCGCACGCTGGACGCCGGGTCCGACAAGCCCCTGAAGTTCGTCCGGCACCCCAAGGAGGCCAACCCGGCGCTGGGCGTTCGAGGGTTCCGGATCGGGCGCGGCAATCCCGGCTTGCTGGAGCGCCAGCTGGAGGCGATCGCGGCCGCGGGCGCGCAGACCGGCTGCTCGCCCTGGGTGATGGCGCCGATGATCGCCACCGCGCAGGAGGCCGCATCGTTCGCCAGGCTGGCCCAGTCGCACGGGTTGACGCCCGGGGTGATGATCGAGGTGCCCGCGGCCGCACTGTTGGCCGACAAGATCCTCGAGCACGTCGACTTCGTGTCGATCGGCACCAACGACCTGGCCCAGTACACGATGGCCGCAGACCGGATGTCGGCCGACCTGGCGACGCTCACCGATCCGTGGCAGCCGGCCGTGCTGACGCTCGTGGCCGGCACTGCGCGCGCGGGCGCGCGGGCGGGCAAGCCGGTCGGAGTGTGTGGAGAAGCCGCGGCCGATCCGCTATTGGCTTGTGTGCTGGTTGGGCTGGGCGTCACGTCGCTCTCGGCGGCCGCCGCGGCCGTTTCGGGCGTCGGCGCCAAGCTCGCCTCGGTGTCGCTGCAGCAGTGCAGAGATGCCGCCCACGCCGTGCTGGCCACCGACGATCCGACTGCCGCGCGAGCGGCAGCGTTGCACGTTCTCGGCTGACCGCCGGTTCGGCGAGACCCCGTCGAACGCACTGATGCCGCACCGCGGGTAGCGGCCTGGCAAACGAAACGCAACTGGTGCCGCACAGAAAACCAGCTGATTCTGGCAATTTCCTGCGCGTCGGCATGGGATTGGCAGCAAGGTAAATCCCATGTTCGACCGGCGAAGTTCGCAAAAGACCGTATGCGAGAATGCGTGGGTGCCGAAGGCATCCAGGGGGCCGGGCAGACCCCCGGCGGCGAAAGCCGCCGATACGCGTGACCGCATTGTGCGTGCAGCGCGAGAGGTCTTCAGCGAACTGGGTTATGACGCGGCGACGTTCCAGGAAATCGCGGTCCGTGCCGACCTGACGCGCCCGGCAATCAACCACTATTTCAAGAGCAAAAAGCTGCTCTACCGCGAAGTCGTCGAGCGGACCAACGAAATGATCGTCGTCGAAAGCATGAAAAAGGCGGTCGACGCGACGACGCTGATCGGTCAGCTCGACAGTTTCATCAGTGCCGCCGTGGGCGCCGATTCAGAAGACCGCTCCGCGGCGGCGTTCCTGGTCACGTCGGTGCTCGAGTCGCAACGCCACCCGGAACTTCGTCGCGACGACCACGACGCGCTGCGGGGTACGCGACAGTTCCTGACGTGGGCGATCACCGGCGCCATCGAACGTGGCGAGCTCACCACCGATACCCCGGTCGGCCCGCTCGTCGAAATGATGGTGGCCATGTTCTGGGGCCTGGGCTTCTATTCCGGTTTCGTGGGCAGCCACGACGAATTGGACATGATCACCGACGAGTTCAAGAAGCTGCTCGTCGGAAAGCTGTGGAACTGGAACCCCACCTCGTAGTCGGGTGATCTGGGGCACACACCCCATAGGTTGCCTAACTTGTTGTGTAGTATGTCTACCAAATGACTGAGCTGCAGACGCCCGCCGACATCGTCTCGTCAGCACGCGCGCCCGGCGACAGCTGGGACATCACTGAGAGCGTCGGCGCAACTGCACTGGGTGTCGCGGCAGCACGGGCCGCAGAAACGGCTCAACCCGATCCGCTGATCCGCGACCCGTTCGCCTATCTGTTGGTGTCGGCCGCCGGCCCGGCGTGGGCCGAGCTCGCCGCCGGGACGGCGACGATGTACGGCGACGACGAACGCGGTCGCGCGATCGACCAGATGTCGCGCAGCTACCAGGCCGTCCGGACGCACTACTTCGACGAGTACTTCGGTGCCGCGTCCCGCGACGGCATCCGGCAGGTCGTGATCCTCGCGGCAGGCCTGGACTCGCGGGCGTACCGGCTGACCTGGCCGTCCGGCACCGTCGTGTTCGAGATCGACCAACCCAAAGTGCTGGCCTACAAGGAGAACACCCTCGACGCTCACGGAGCGGTGCCAACCGCGACGCGCTGCGCGGTGCCCGTCGACCTGCGTGACGACTGGCCTGCTGCACTGATCGAGGCCGGCTTCGAGCCTGGTCAGCCGACCGCATGGCTCGCCGAAGGGCTCCTGCCCTACCTTCCCGCCGACGCTGCGGACCGGTTGTTCGAGAACGTGTCAGCGCTCAGTGCGCCGGGCAGCCGGATCGCGGTCGAGGCGTTCCGCCCGCACGCGTCGCAGACCGAGGAGCAACGTGCCGCCTGGCGGGAACGCACCGCGCGGCTGCGTCGCCAACTGGGCTTGGACACCGACTTCGAGGCGCTGATCTACCAGGAACCAGACCGCACCGACGCCGCGCAGTGGCTGGCCGAAAACGGGTGGCGGGTAGACGTCGTCGACAGTCACGATGAAATGGCCCGGCTTGGTCGTCCGGTCCCCGAGGAGCTAGTCGACGACAGCGTGTCCAGCACGCTGCTTACCGCCCGGCTGTGACGGGTAAATCCCGCTTCAGACAAGACAATCAGGAGAGACCCGATGAGCGCATTGCGCACCGACGACGACACCTGGGACATCGCCACCAGCGTGGGCAGCACCGCGGTGATGGTCGCCGCCGCGCGTGCCGCCGAGACCGCCCGGCCCGACCGGCTGATCGACGACCCGTATGCCGAGGTGCTGGTTGCCGGCGCCGGCACGGGAATCTGGGAGTTGATGCTCGACGAGTCGGTGCCGGCCAAGCTGGCCGAAGCCGATCCGGAAGTCGCCGCCGTCTTCGAGCACATGCGCAGCTATCAGGCAGTGCGCACGCACTTCTTCGACGAGTTCTTCGCCGATGCCTCGCGCGCCGGCATCCGCCAGATCGTGATCCTGGCATCGGGTCTGGATTCCCGCGCATACCGGCTGGACTGGCCGGCGGGCACCGTCGTGTTCGAGATCGACCAGCCCAAGGTCCTCGAGTACAAGTCCGCGACGCTGGCGGCACACGGCGCCCAGCCGGCCGCACAGCGCCACGAAGTGCCGGTGGACCTGCGCTACGACTGGCCGGCAGCGTTGCGCGACGCCGGCTTCGACCCGTCGAAGCCCACCGCGTGGCTGGCCGAGGGGCTGCTGATGTATCTGCCCGCCGCCGCTCAGGACCGGCTTTTCGAGCAGGTCACCGAGCTGTCCGCGCCGGGCAGCCGGATCGCGGTCGAGACCGCCGGCCGGCACGCGCCCGAGCGGCGTGCCCAGATGCGCGAGCGCTTCGAGCGGGTGCGCGAGCAGCTAGGCATGCCGGAGGGTCCGGACATCTCGGACCTCACCTATGACGATCCCGACCGCGCCGACGTCGCGCAGTGGCTCGACAGCCACGGGTGGACCGCAAGCGCCGAGGCGTCAGACGACGTCCAGCGCCGGCTCGGTCGCCACGTCGAGCTCGCGGGCAACGACGGCGACGCGTTCTCCACGTTTGTCACCGCCCAGCGGGCGCACTCGTCGGCACAGAACTAGAGCGACGTCAGCGGCCTATGCCGCGCCGAAACGCTGCGCCAACCGGTTGGTTAGGATCGCGCTCATCCCTTCCAGGAAGGACCGGGCATGACCACCGATTCCGTCGCGTCCGCGCAACAAGCGGCACCTGCCAGCTCCGAAATCGCCCAGACCGTCGCCCGGCTTCGTCGCACCTTCGCCAGCGGCCGGACCCGTCCGGTCCAGTGGCGTCAGGACCAGCTACGCCAGCTCGAGAAGCTGATGGTCGAAAACGAGCCCGCCATCGCCGACGCGCTGGCCGCTGACCTCGGCCGCAAACCGTTCGAGGCCTGGCTCGCCGACGTCGCCAGCGTGGCCGGCGAAGCGAAGGACGCCGCCAAGAACGTCCGCAAATGGATGCGGCGCCGGTACCGGTTGCTGGAGCTCTCGCTGCTGCCGGGCCGCGGCTGGGTCGAGTACGAACCGTACGGCACAGTGCTGATCATCGGCGCGTGGAACTTCCCGTTCGCGCTGACGCTGGGTCCTGCCGTCGGCGCGATCGCGGCGGGAAACACCGTGGTGCTCAAGCCATCCGAGGTGGCGCCGGCTTCATCGCGGTTGATGGCAGAGCTGGTGGCCCGATACCTGGACAACGATGCGATCGCCGTGATCGAGGGCGACGGCTCGGTGAGCCAGGAACTCATCGCGCAAGGCTTCGACCACTTGCTCTTCACGGGCGGCACGGAGATCGGCCGCAAGGTGTACGAGAGCGCGGCGCCGCACCTGACGCCGGTCACGCTGGAGCTGGGCGGCAAGAGCCCAGTGATCGTGTCGGCCGATGCCGACCTCGACGTGGCCGCCAAGCGGATCGCATGGACCAAGCTGCTGAACTCCGGACAAATCTGCATCGCTCCGGACTACGTGCTCGCCGACGCGAAGATCCGCGACGAACTCGTCGACAAGATCAAAGACGCCGTCATGACGTTCGAGGCCGGCGAGAGCGGCAAACCGATCGTGAACCAACGGCACTTCGACCGCCTGACCACGGCGCTGGCCGCCACCAAGGGCAAGGTCGCAGTCGGTGGCGGCGCGGACGCCGCTGCGTGCCGCATCGAGCCGACCGTCGTCGTCGATCCCGACCCGGCCGAGCCGCTGATGACCGACGAGATCTTCGGCCCGATCCTGCCGGTGCTGACCGTCCAATCACTCGACGAGGCAATCGAATTCGTGAACTCGCGGCCCAAGCCGCTGGCCGCCTACCTGTTCACCAAGGCCAAGGCGGTGCGCGAGCGGGTGATCAAGGAGGTGTCGGCGGGCGGCATGCTGGTCAACCACCTGGTCTTCCACTTCGCCACCAACAAGCTGCCGTTCGGCGGCGTCGGTCCGTCGGGAATGGGCGCCTACCACGGTAGGTTCGGCTTCGAGGAATTCAGCCACCGCAAGGCGGTGATGACCAAGCCCACCCGCCCCGACCTCACGGCCATGATCTACCCGCCGTACACCGAGAAGGCGTGGAAGCTCGCACGAAAGCTGTTCTGACGCACGTAATCACGAAAGGATACTCATGCCAGGAGTGCAGGACCGGGTCATCGTCGTCACCGGAGCCGGAGGCGGGCTGGGCCGCGAG
The DNA here is from genome assembly GCF_059813155.1 of Mycobacterium sp. NGS19. Taxonomy (NCBI): domain Bacteria; kingdom Bacillati; phylum Actinomycetota; class Actinomycetes; order Mycobacteriales; family Mycobacteriaceae; genus Mycobacterium; species Mycobacterium sp. NGS19. The sequence goes on along the minus strand of NZ_JCALEB010000002.1, from coordinate 681,806 downwards.
TACGCGCTCACGCTCGCCCGCGAGGGCGCCAGCGTCGTGGTCAACGACCTCGGCGGCGCGCGTGACGGCACCGGTGCCGGCCACTCGATGGCCGATCAGGTGGTCAACGAGATCAAAGAAGCCGGCGGCCGGGCGGTAGCCAACTACGACAGCGTCGCCGACTCCGACGGCGCCGCGAACATCATCAAGACCGCGCTCGACGAGTTCGGCAAGATCGACGGCGTCGTGAGCAACGCCGGCATCCTGCGCGACGGCACGTTCCACAAGATGCCGTTCGAGAACTGGGACGCGGTGCTGAAAGTGCACCTCTACGGCGGCTACAACGTGATCCGGGCGGCCTGGCCGCACTTTCGCGAGCAGAGCTTTGGGCGCGTGGTGGTGGCCACGTCCACCAGCGGGCTCTTCGGCAACTTCGGGCAGGCCAACTACAGCGCGGCCAAGCTCGGACTCGTCGGGCTGATCAACACGCTGGCCCAGGAGGGCGCGAAGTACAACATCAAGACCAATGCGGTGGCGCCGATCGCGGCCACCCGCATGACGCAGGACATCCTGCCGCCCGAGGTGTTCGAGAAGCTCACGCCCGAGTATGTCGCGCCGATCGTGGCCTACCTGATGACCGAGGAAGTGCCCGACACCGCGTCGGTGTACATCGTCGGCGGCGGCAAGGTCCAGCGGGTGGCGCTGTTCCAGAACGACGGCGTGACGTTCGACCACGTGCCGTCGGTCGACGAGGTGGCCGCCCACTGGAACGAGATCGACGATTTGTCCGCGGCGAAGCAGGCCAACTTCTCCCTTGGCTAGCATCGCGTGAAAGCGATCGTCGCCGAAGAGCTTTCGGGTCCGTCCGGGCTGGTCTACCGCGACGTCGACGACATCGCGGACTACGTCGACGGCGCGGTGGTGATCGACGTGCGGGCGGCCGGTGTGCTGTATCCGGACCTGTTGGTGATCCGCGGCGAGTACCAGATGAAGGCGCCGGCGGGCTTCATACCGGGCGCGGAGGTCGCCGGTGTGGTGGTCTCTGCTCCGGAGGAGTCGAGCCTCACGCCGGGTGACCGGGTCGCGGCGGTGACCATGAACGGCGGTTACGCGGAGCGGATCGCCGTTGCGCCGGAAAGCGTGTTCCCGACGCCGGCGGTGCTCGACGACGCGGAAGCCGTTGCGTTGCTGCGCAACTACCACACCATGTACTTCGCGCTGGCGCGGCGTGGGGCGCTGCGGCCGGGGGAGACGGTGCTGGTGCTGGGGTCGGCGGGCGGCGTGGGCACAGCGGCGGTCCAGATCGCGAAGGCCTTGGGCGCCAATGTGATCGCCGCGTATCACCGCGCGGAGGCCGCCGGCTACGTCGGATCGCTGGGCGCCGACGCGGTGCTGCCGTTGACCGACGGATGGCCGCAAGCCGTGCGTGAACACACCGGCGGCCGCGGCGTGGACGTGGTGGTCGATCCGGTCGGCGGTGACGTGTTCGACGACGCGGTTCGCGTGCTGGCGCCCGAGGGCCGGCTGCTGGTGATCGGCTTTGCCGCAGGGCGCATCCCGACGGTCAAGGTCAACCGGCTGCTGATGCGCAACGTCGGTGTGCTCGGGGTGGGGTGGGGAGAGTACTTCCTCACCCATCCCGGCGCCGAGCAGCTGTTCGGCTGGGGTGTCAGCCGACTGGTGCAAGCGGGGCTTCGGCCTCCGCCGCCGGTCCGCTATCCGCTGTCCAAGGCGGCTGAGGCGCTGCAGCTGCTGGCTGACGGTGGGGTGTTCGGCAAGTTGGTGCTGGAGCCGGCCGGCTGACCGAACTAGTTCCAAAAGATCGCTCCAACGGTTCATGCGCAACCGCAGGATGTTCGCGATAGTGATCTGGTGCTACCGGGATTCGCCTGGTCGGTTGGCGGCCAGCTATTTCCGCGGTCAGCGGCCATAGGCGATCCAGGGGCGGTCGATCATGAGGGTCTTTGTCACGGGGGCGGCCGGATTCATCGGCTCCTCGCTGGTCGACCGGTTGCTGGCAGACGGCCACCTTGTGGTGGGCATCGACAATCTCAGCACGGGCGTCGTCACCAATCTCGACAATGCGTTCCGCTACCCCGACCGCTTCAGCTTCTTCCAGTGCGACGTGCAGGCGCCGGAACTGACCGATCTGGTCGCCGGCACCAATCCGGACGTCGTCTATCACCTGGCGGCCCAAGCCGACATCGCGGCATCCTTCAGTGATCCTCAATCCGATGCCCGCAACAACGTCCTCGGCACGATCAACCTCTGCGAAGCGTGCCGGCACAACGGAATACGTCGCATCGTCTACGCCACGTCGGGTGGAAACGATCGTGAACCGCTTTCGCCGCATGCGGTGGCGAAGATCGCCGGTGCCCTGTACGTGCGCGCCTACGGCGACAAGTACGGCCTTGCGCCCATCTGCTTGGAGCTTGCCGAAGTTTACGGGCCTCGCCAGAAGCCGCACGGTGCCGCAGGTGTCATCGCGGCACTGTGCGGCGCCATGGTCACCGGCCAGCCCTTCACCGTGTACCGCGACGGCGTGACCGCCCACGATTTCGTCTACATCGACGACGTGGTCGACGCCTTCGTGCGAGCGGGCGCCGCCTCGTCGACGACCGGCGGGACCTACCCGATCGGCACCGGCCGGTTTGTGTCGGTCACCGAGGCGCGCGAGACGATCTCCGCGGTGCTCGACGACGCCCCCGTCCCGTCCCCTGTCACCGACAAGACGTCGGCTCAAAATCTCTGTGTCACAGCCGAACTGGGCTGGGCGCCCACCACAGACCTAGCCCAAGGAATCCACCGAACGCTGCGCTGGCTGGAAACCACGTTCCGGTCAGAGCTGCTCGCGCTTGACTGCGTCTAACCTGATTTGGTGGATGCCACAGGCACACTGCTGGTGGCGCTGGCCATCGCGGTGGGGATCGTCGGAATCGTTGTGCCGCTGCTGCCCGGCCTGCTGCTGGTGTACGCCGCGATCCTGGTGTGGGCGGTGGCTGAGCACACCGTCGTGTCATGGGTGACGTTGGCCATCGTCACCCTGGTGGTGAGTGCGGCCACCGCCGTCAAGTATCTGTGGCCCGCGCGCCGGATGCGCCGGGCCCACGTGCCGGCGACGGCGTTGCTGGTGGGCGGAACACTCGGCGTGGTCGGCTTCTTCGTGATCCCGGTGGTCGGGCTGGCGGCGGGATTCGTCCTCGGCGTGTATCTGGCGGAGATCGGCCGGTGGCGCGATGGCCGAGCCGCATGGCGGTCGACGGTGCACGCGGTCAAGGCGGTGGCTCTGTCGATGGGGATCGAGTTGGTGGGTGCGCTCGTCGCCGCGGCGATCTGGCTTCTCGCCGTCCTGGTCAGCTGAGCAGTGCCGCCCGCAACGCGTCGAGGTCGGCCGGGGAAACGCCCGCGTCGTGCAGAAAGCCCTGCAGCGACCCGTACGTCTCGGAGATGCTCTTGCGGGCGGCGTGCAGGTACTCTTCACGCACGCCGAGGACTTCGTCGGTGAGCTTGGCTTCCGCCCACATCGCCGCTTCGGGCGTCACCTCGGAGCCGGCACGTTCGTGGACCATGTCGAGGATGCGTTGCCGCAATTCGGGTACCGCGTCGTTGCTGCGCAGGTAGTCGGCGGTCACCGCGTCGCGGTCCACGCCGATGGATTCGAGCACGACGGCGACGGTGAATCCGGTGCGGTCCTTACCGGCGAAGCAGTGGGTGATCACCGGCCGGCCGCTGGCCAGCACCGAGACCACTTGGCGGACAGCCCTTTTGGCCCCACCGAGGGTGGGGAAGCGGCGGTACTCCTCGCTCATGTAGCGCACCGCCGACTCCTCCGGCGGCTCGTCGCCCGGTGGTTCGGTGAGCATGCGCGTGAACGAATGTTCGTGTGGCGCTTCACTGTCCGGGGATTCGGCCAGATCCGGAAACGGCAGCAGGTGGACTGCGACGTCGTCGGGTAAGCGGCCGGGACCGCGGCGCTGAACCTCTCGCGGCGAGCGCAGGTCGGCGACGTCGAAGATCCCCAGCTGTCGCAGGACCTTCTGGCCGTCGTCTTCCAGCGCGCTCAGTTCACTGGACCGGAAGAACAGACCCGGGCGAATGCCGGTGGCCTCGGCCACGTCGCGAAAGTTCCAGGCGCCCTTTAGTTCTGCCATCCTCAGGTGACCGCCGCCGCCAACGGGCTCTTTTCGCGGCCGATCTCGGCGCGCGCCACGGTGCGCATGTGCACCTCGTCCGGACCGTCGAAGATCCGCATCGCCCGGTGCCAGCTGTAGAGGCGAGCCAGCGGCGTGTCGTCGCTGACACCGGCGCCGCCGTACACCTGGATCGCGCGGTCGATCACGTCGCAAGCCACTTTCGGTGCGACGGCCTTGATCTGGCTGACCAACAGGTGCGCGGCCTTGTTGCCGTACTGGTCGATGGTCCACGCCGCCTTATGACACAGCAGCCTCGCTTGGTCGATCTCGTTGCGCGACTTGGCAATCGACTCTCGGACCACACCTTGCTCCGCGAGCGGCTTGCCGAATGCCACGCGCTTGCAGGCCCGATCCACCATCAGCGCCAGCGCGCGCTCGGCGGCACCCAGCGCCCGCATGCAGTGGTGAATACGCCCCGGGCCGAGTCGCGCCTGCGCGATCGCGAATCCGGATCCCTCCTCGCCGAGCAGGTTCTCGACCGGCACCCGCACGTTGTCGTAGCTCACTTCGGCATGACCGTGTTGGTCGTGCCAGCCGAACACCGGCAGGTCCCGCACGATGCGCACGCCCGGGGTGTCGATGGGCACCAGCACCATGGACTGCTGTTGATGGCTTGCGGCGTCGGGGTTGGTGCGGCCCATCACGATCAGCAGCTTGCAGCGTGGGTCCGATGCGCCCGATGTCCACCACTTGCGCCCGTTGATGACGTAGTCGCTGCCGTCGCGAACGATGGAGGTCTCGATGTTGCGGGCATCGCTGGAGGCGACCGCGGGCTCCGTCATCGAGAACGCGCTGCGGATCTCACCGTTCAGCAGCGGCTCCAGCCACTGTTTGCGCTGTTGTTCGGTGGCGAACAGGTGCAGGGTCTCCATGTTGCCGGTGTCGGGGGCGGCGCAGTTGGTGGCCTCCGGGGCGAGTTCCATGCTCCAGCCGGTGATCTCCGCCAGCGGCGCGTAGTCGGTGTTCGACAGACCGGACACCGAGGGCAGGAACAGGTTCCACAGCCCCCGCTCACGGGCGAGCTTCTTCAGGTCCTCGACGACCGGCGGAACGGTGTGATCGTCGGGCCCTTTGTCCAGGCGAAATCGCTCGTACTCGGCTTCGGCGGGAAACACGAACTCGGTCATGAAGGCCGTCAACCGGTCGTGATAGTCCTGAGCCTTGGCCGACATTGCGAAGTCCATCGCCACCCCTTCACCTGCACCCGTCCGGCCCAACGATAGGCCACTCGGTGCCGGCCTTCGGACCGGCGGTCGCAGGCGGGGCTACGCCCCCACAGGGTCGGCGACGGGGAAGTGCCGGTCGGTGGTCCGGGACAGCGCCGCCGCCTCAGCGCGGCTGCTGACCCCGAGTTTGGTCAACAGGCTGTGCACGTGGTTCTTGACGGTGTGGACGGCGATGCACAGTCGATCTGCGATATCCCGGTTCGACAGGCCCATTTCCAGCATGCGCAGAATCTCGGCTTCCCGCGCTGTCAGGACGGTGTGCTTGCCGAGCGGCTGTCCCTTCGCGGCCAACGCCGACAGCCGGCGAAGCAGAATCGCCGATACCCGCGGCGAAACCGACGACTCTCCGGCGGCAACCCTGCGCATCAGCGCCACTAGGTCCTCGAATGACTCCGTGCGCAGGTGGTAGCCGGCGGCACCGGCCTCCGCGCAGGCCACGATCTGTGCTTCGTCGTCTTCGGACACTCCGAGCACGATCACCCGTGTGCTCTGCCGGACCTCGAGAATCTGGCGCAGCAGTCGGACGCTTTCGTGAGTGTCGATGTTCAGAAGGACGACAGCGGGCTCGCATTCTTCGAGAGCGGCGAGCGTCGACCACACGTTCCACGCGAGTACCGGTGGGACGCCTGAATTTTCGGTGAATTTGGCCGCGAGGGAGTCGAGGTGCAGTATGCAGTCGTCGACGATCAGAACGCCCGTGTCGACGTGCGGGCGCTCGGGTGTGGAGTTGGACGCAACCCGATGGTCGGAGGCCGAACGCGCATCCAGGCCGACGGTTTGGTGATGCAGGATGCCCGCCGACCGCAGCCTGCCGTCGGCAGGGCTGGCCGGCCGATCTCTGGCCTCGCGGCCGCCGAGTTGTATGCCGTCGGTGCGTCGATCGCCTCGTGGGGGCGCCGCAATGTCAACCATGATCGGGTCCTTCGCGTTCGGCCGCAATGCGGCGGGACGAGCCGTACCGGCTCGGCCTCGGTGCCGGTCCAGATCGTTGTGTTCACTTTCGGGGATCGCCACGACCCTGTCTGTCGGCAAACGGCTGACGGACAGGATGAATCCGGGTTAGCCGTTTGGTCGATCGGGGCTTTTCGCGGGTTCTCCGGTCACCGCATTTGCTGCGCGACCCCACAAGCCCAGCAGGCGTTTTCCGAGACGACCCGATGGATTTCTGTGCTTTTGCTGAACGCAAACAGTCGACTTTTTCCACAAGAGGAGTACTCCTCGTCCACCGAACGGATAGCGGTAGTGGCCGATCGGTGGACTGCCAGGGGAACGATTTGCTACTACCGTTAGTCACGTGATGGTGCGGGTCCTGGTCGCTGACGATCATCCCTTGTACCGCGATGGTGTCGTGCGCGCGCTGGAAGCATGCGGTGCCGTGGACGTCGTTGCTGAGGCGGGTGACGGCGCTTTGGCGCTCGAGCTGATCAAGCTGCACGAGCCCGACGTCGCCGTGCTGGGTTATCGGATGCCCATTCTGGACGGCACCCAGGTTGCCTCGGCGGTAAGGCGTGAGCAGCTGCGGACGCGGGTGTTGCTGGTCTCCGCGTACGACGAGCCGCCCGTCGTCTACCACGCGCTGCAACAGGGCGCGGCAGGGTTTTTGGCAAAGGAAACCGGCAGAACGGAGATGGTCAATGCGGTGCTGCACTGCGCGAAGGGCCTCAACGTCTTGACGCCAGCCCTGGCCAGCGGTCTGGTGGGGGAGATACGCCGGCGCGGCGAGCCGCAGATGCTGCTGAGTTCGCGCGAGCGGGAGGTGCTCGACCTGATTGCGCGTGGCCGCAGTATCGCCGGAATAGCCGAGGACCTGTTCTTGGCGCCGTCGACGGTCAAGACGCACATCCAGCGCTTGTACGAGAAGCTCAACGTCAGCGATCGCGGGTCGGCTGTCGCGGAGGCCATGCGGCGCGGATTGGTGGAATAAGCGGCCTGCAGTTCGGGCCGAAAGTATTCCTGGCCGTCTCAGACATTCGTTTGCGGCAGAGACGACGGCGGTGGGAAACTGTCCGCATCCTACGATCAGCTGCTCCCCGGTGAACGAGTTGGTACGGGTAATCGTCGGCGACGATCACCCGCTCTACCGAGACGGAGTCGTGCGCGCCTTGGTGTCCAGCGGCGCCGTGGAAGTCGTGGCCGAAGTCGCCGATGGGTCGTCGGCACTGGACCTCATCAGAAGCCTCGAACCCGACGTGGCCGTGCTCGACTTCCGGATGCCGGTGCTCAACGGCGCCCAGGTGGCGGCGGCGGTCCGACGCGAAAACCTAAGCACCCGCGTGCTGTTGGTATCGGCATTCGACGACCCGCCGATCGTCTACCACGCGCTGCAACAAGGCGCCGCGGGTTTCCTGGCGAAGGAGAGCAGCAGAAGCGAGATGGTCAACGCGGTGCTCGATTGCGCGAGAGGGCTCGATGTGCTGGCGCCCGCACTGGCCACGGGTCTGGTCGCCGAGATCCGGCGGCGCAACGAAGACACTTCTGCATCGCTCACCTCCCGCGAACGCGAGGTGCTGGAAATGATCGCCAAAGGCACCAGCATCGCGGTGATGGCGCGGACACTCTACGTCGCGCCGTCGACCGTCAAGACCCACGTCCAGCGGCTCTACGAGAAACTCAACGTCAGCGACCGCGGCGCAGCGGTCGCGGAGGCAATGCGCCGGGGGCTGCTGCAATAGCTCGCCGTGCCGCCTTCGTATTCGGCGGCTCGTCGCGCCGGCGCTGTGCCAAGCTTTTTCGCATGACACCCAAGGTGCGGCTGGTGGTGGGCGACGACCACCCGATGTTCCGCGAAGGCGTGGTGCGGGCGCTGGTGACCAGCGGTGAAGTGGACGTGGTGGGCGAGGCCGACGACGGCGCGGCGGCGCTGAACCTGATCAAGCAACACCAGCCCGATGTCGCGCTGCTGGACTACCGCATGCCCAACATGGACGGTGTCCAGGTCGCAGCGGCGGTGCGCCGCGACGAGCTTCCGACGCGGGTGCTGCTGTTGTCCGCCCATGACGAGTCCGCGGTCGTCTACCACGCGCTGTCCGCAGGCGCGGCCGGCTTCTTGCCGAAAGAGTCGTCCCGGTCACAGATTCTCGCCGCGGTCCTCAACTGTGCGAAGGGTCGCGACGTGGTGCCGCCGGAACTCGCGGAGGGCCTGGCCGCGGAGATCCGCCGCCGCGCCGAGCCGGCCGGGCCCACGCTCACCGCTCGCGAGCGGGAAGTGCTTCGGCTGATCGCCGACGGGTTGACCATTCCCGCGATCGCCAAGCAGCTGTATCTGGCGCCGTCGACCGTGAAGACCCATGTGCAGAGGCTCTACGACAAGCTGGGCGTCGGCGACCGGGCGGCCGCGGTCGCCGAGGCGATGCGCCGCAAGCTGTTGGAGTGACGTCCGCTAGCTCCTGGTCAGCGCGCGGGCGATGACCAGACGCTGGATCTGATTGGTGCCTTCGAAGATCTGCATGATCTTGGCTTCGCGCATGTACCGCTCGACCCGGTAGTCGCGGGTGTAGCCGACGCCACCGAACACCTGCACCGCGTCCGTAGTGACTTTCATCGCCGCGTCGGTGGCGATCAGCTTGGCGACGCTGGCCTGGGTGGAATACGGGCGGCCCTGGTCGCGTCTGCGGGCCGCGTCGAGGTAGGTCGCCCGCGCGCTGGCCACCGCGGCGGCCATGTCCGCGAGCACGAAGCCGAGGCCCTGGTGGTCGATGATCTTGCGCCCGAACGTCGTGCGCTCGTTGGCATAGGCGCATGCCTCGTCCAGCGCCGCCTGCGCCAAACCCACCGCGACCGCGGCGATGCCGAGCCGGCCTGAGTCCAAGGCCGAGAACGCGATCTGCAGGCCTTGGCCCTCCGCGCCGATCAGCCGGTCGGCGTCGAGGCAGGCGTTGTCGTAGAACGCCGACGTGGTGGGCACGGCATGTAAACCCATCTTCTCCTCGGGTTTGCCGAACGTCAGACCCTCGAGTCCAGCAGGCACCAGAAAACAGGACACGCCCCGTGAACCCGTTGCGGTGCGGGCGAACAGGACGTAGAAGTCGGCGCGGCCACCGTGGGTGATCCACGACTTCGATCCGTTGATCACGTAGCCGCCGTCGACGGGTTTGGCCGCGCAGCGCAACGCCGCCGCGTCTGAACCGGCCTGCGGCTCCGACAGGCTGTACGCGCCGATCTGCGCACCCGACAGCATGCCCGGCAACCAGCGGTGTTTCTGCTCGTCGGTGCCGAACGTCAACAGCGGATGGCACGCCAAGCTGTGCACGCTGACGGCCACCGCGACGGCGGCCCAGCGGGCGGCGATCTCCTCGAGGACCTGCAGGTACACCTCGAACGGCTGACCACCGCCGCCCCACTCCTCGGGCTGCGGCAGGCTCAGCAACCCGGCCGCGCCGAGTTGGCCGAATACGCCCTCGGGATATGATTCCGCTTTCTCGTGGGCGTCGACGACTGGCGCCAGCACCTTGTCGGCAATGTCGCGGACAAGTGTGATGAGGTCAGCCGCCTCCTCGGACGGCAGCAGGCGGTCGACAGGCATGCAGCAACATTAGGGCGACATGACAGAACAGCAGTTGAGCATCGGGGTGGTCCGAGAGTCGGCCGAGGGCGAGCGCCGAGTGGCGCTGGTGCCCAAAGCGGTCAGTGGGCTCGCGGCGCGCGGGCTGGCGGTGGTGGTCGAGGCCGGCGCCGGTGAGGGCGCGTTGCTTCCCGACGACCTGTATACCGAAGCCGGGGCGACGATCGGCGATGCGTGGTCCGCCGACGTCGTGGTGAAGGTGGCGCCGCCGACGGCCGACGAGGTGAGCCGGCTGCACGGCGGCCAGACCCTGATCGGGTTCCTCGCTCCGCGCGACGCCGACAACCAGGTCGAGGCCTTGAAGAAAGCGGGTGTGCAGGCGTTCGCGCTCGAGGCGATCCCGCGCATCTCGCGCGCTCAGGCGATGGACGCGCTGTCGTCGCAGGCCAACGTCGCCGGTTACAAGGCGGTGCTGGTGGCCGCCAACGAGGCGACGCGGTTCTTCCCGATGCTGACCACCGCGGCGGGCACGGTGAAGCCGGCGACCGTGCTGGTGCTCGGCGTCGGGGTGGCAGGCCTGCAGGCGCTGGCCACTGCCAAGCGCCTCGGTGCCCGCACCACGGGTTACGACGTGCGTCCCGAGGTCGCCGAGCAGGTCCGGTCGGTGGGCGCACAGTGGCTGGACCTGGGGATCGACGCGGCCGGCGAGGGCGGCTACGCCCGCGAGCTGACCGACGAGGAGCGTGCCCAGCAGCAGAAGAAGCTCGAAGAGGCGATCAAGGGCTTCGACGTGGTGATCACCACCGCGCTGGTGCCGGGTCGGCCCGCGCCGCGGCTCGTGACCGCCGAAGCGGTGGCCGGAATGGCGCCCGGCAGCGTGGTGGTGGACCTTGCCGGCGAGGCGGGCGGCAACTGTGAGCTGACCGAGCCGGGGCGCACCGTCGTCAAGCACGACGTGACCATCGCCTCGCCGCTGAACCTGCCCGCGACCATGCCCGAGCATGCCAGCGAGTTGTATTCGAAGAACATCACCGCTCTGTTGGAGCTGCTGGTCAAGGACGGCGCGCTGGCGCCCGACTTCGGCGACGAGATCGTCGCGGCCGCCTGTGTCACTCGAGGAGACAACTGATGTACGGGGGACTACTAGCCAATCTGGCGATCCTGGTGTTGTCCGGGTTCGTCGGCTTCGCGGTGATCTCGAAGGTGCCCAACACCTTGCACACACCGCTGATGTCGGGTACCAACGCGATCCACGGCATCGTCGTGCTCGGCGCGCTGATCGTGCTGGGCAATCTCGAACACCCGGCGATCGCGCTGCAGATCATCTTGTTCGTCGCGCTGGTGTTCGGCACGTTGAACGTGATCGGCGGGTTCGTCGTCACCGACCGCATGCTGGGCATGTTCAAGGGCAAGAAGCCGGTGAAGGTCGAGACGAACGGGCAGGGCCGATGAACAACCTGATCGCCGTCCTCTACATCGTCGCGTTCTCGATGTTCATCTACGGCCTGATGGGACTGACCGGGCCGAAAACCGCCGTGCGCGGCAACTGGATTGCGGCGGCCGGCATGGCCGTCGCGGTGCTCGCGACGCTGATCCTGATCCGCCACACCACCAACTGGCCGCTGATCATCGCCGGGCTGCTCTTGGGTGTGGTGCTGGGCGTGCCGCCGGCGCGCCTGACGAAGATGACCGCCATGCCGCAGCTGGTGGCGCTGTTCAACGGCGTCGGCGGTGGCACCGTCGCCCTGATCTCGCTGTCGGAATTCATTGAGACGCATGGCTTTTCGGCATTCACGCACAATGAGGAGCCGACGGCGCACATCGTCGTGGCGTCGTTGTTCGCCGCGATCATCGGCTCGATCTCGTTCTGGGGCTCGCTGATCGCGTTCGGCAAACTGCAGGAAACTCTGCCGCAGCGGCCGATCGGCCTGCCCGGCAACGCGCAGCAGGTGCTCAACGCGGTGCTGCTGCTGGGGGCCATCGCCTGTGCGATCGTGGTCGGCCTGGGCGCTCATCCCGACGGCGGCGTTCCGCTGTGGTGGATGATCGGCGTGCTGGCCGCCGCCGGAGTGCTGGGGCTGATGGTGGTGCTGCCGATCGGCGGTGCCGACATGCCTGTGGTGATCTCGCTGCTGAACGCGATGACCGGATTGTCAGCTGCCGCAGCCGGTTTGGCGCTGAACAACACCGCGATGATCGTCGCCGGCATGATCGTCGGCGCCTCCGGCTCGATCCTGACCAACCTGATGGCCAAGGCGATGAACCGGTCCATTCCGGCGATCGTCGCCGGCGGATTCGGCGGCGGCGGAGTGGCCGTCGGCGGCGGAGAGGGCGTGGACCGCACGGTCAAGTCGACGTCCGCGGCCGACGCGGCAATTCAAATGGCCTACGCCAACCAGGTGATCGTGGTCCCTGGCTACGGCATGGCGGTGGCGCAGGCGCAGCACGCGGTCAAGGACATGGCCTCGCTGCTGGAGGACAAAGGTGTGCCGGTGAAGTATGCGATCCATCCCGTCGCGGGCCGGATGCCCGGGCACATGAACGTGCTGCTGGCTGAGGCCGACGTCGAGTACGACGCGATGAAAGAGATGGACGACATCAACGACGAGTTCGCCCGCACAGACGTCGCGCTCGTCATCGGCGCCAACGACGTCACCAACCCGGCGGCCCGCAACGAGCCGAGCTCGCCGATCTACGGCATGCCGATTCTCAACGTCGACAAGGCCAAGTCGGTGATCGTGCTGAAGCGGTCGATGAATTCAGGCTTCGCCGGCATCGACAACCCGCTGTTCTACAGCGAGGGCACCACGATGCTGTTCGGGGACGCGAAGAAGTCCGTCAGCGAGGTCACCGAAGAACTGAAAGCGCTGTAGCGGCTACCAGACCCGGATGTAGTCGACCAGCATCTGGGCCGGGTAGGTGCCCGGCCGGGGATCACCGCCGCCGGAACCGGCGACCGCAAGGTTGAAGATCGGGTACACCTTGTAGCCGGGGTTGTTGAACGGCCAGTCCGCCAGCGAGTGCGCCGCAACGGTGAAGTACGGCTGGGCTCCGTCGGTGTAGTCCTTCCAGAACCGCATCCCGGACTCGTCCCACTGGACGCGCCAGGTGTGCCAGGCGTTGTCGATCGCGATGTTCTGCGTCGCCCACTCGGAGCCGTTCGCCTTCGCGTGGACGGTGGTCGCCGACGGCCAGTTGCCGTTGCCGTACCACTCGACGACATCGATCTCGCCGTCGGCGTCACTGGACAGCCAGAAAGCCGGCCAGGCACCCGCCGTCAGGCAGTCGAGCTTCATGCGGGCTTCCCAGGTGTGGCCGATGCCGCCTTCCCAGGTGGTGTTGACCTTGCCGCCGTAGTAGGTGTTGCCTTCCTTGAAGGCTTTGATGACGAGGTTGCCGTTGCCGTCGAGGAACACGTTGCGGCGGTCGTCGCGGTATTGCCCGACGTTCTCCGGCAGCTCCCAGTACGTCGGGTCCTTCATGGTTTCGCGTGCCTTGGCGATCATCCACTTCGACGGATCGGGGGCTGAGCCGGCCGGTCCGTCGAACTCGTCATGGAAGATGTAGTTCCCCGACTGGCCGCTGGATGGCGCAGCCTTGGCGGTGGGCAGGACGTTCGGCAACGGGGTCGCGGCGACTCCCAGCAGTCCCATCCCGGTCATCAGCATCATGCGACGGCGATTCAATTCGGGCACAGCCCACCATAGAACGTGGCCGCCGCCCGCGGTCGCGCAACCCGCCTAGACCAGTTCGATGGCGTCGGCGATCGACTGCAGGATCCGGCTCGGCCGAAACGGGTAGCGCTCCACGTCCTCGAGCGTCGTCGATCCAGTGAGCACGAGGATGGTCTCCAGTCCCGCTTCGATCCCGGCTACCACGTCGGTGTCCATCCGGTCGCCGATCATCACCGTGCTCTCGGAGTGGGCTTCGATCCGGTTGAGCGCGCTGCGGAACATCATCGGGTTCGGCTTTCCGACGAAGTACGGGGTGCGGCCGGTGGCCTTGGTGATCAGCGCGGCCACCGAGCCCGTCGCCGGCAGCGGCCCCTCCGCCGAAGGGCCCGTCACGTCGGGGTTGGTCGCGATGAACCGGGCGCCGCGCAGAATCAGCCGGATCGCCTTCGTGATCGCCTCGAACGAGTACGTGCGCGTCTCGCCGAGCACCACGAAGTCGGGGTCGATGTCGGTGAGCGTGTAGCCCACCTCGTGCAGTGCCGTGGTGAGCCCGGCTTCGCCGATCACATACGCCGACCCTGCGTGCAACTGGTCGTCGAGGAAGGCCGCGGTCGCCAGCGCCGACGTCCATATCGACTCCTCCGGCACATGCAAGCCGGAGCGGGCCAAGCGGGCAGCCAGGTCACGCGGCGTGAAGATCGAATTGTTGGTCAGCACAAGGAATCTGCGCTGCTTGTCGACGAGCCGCTGCAAGAACTCGGCCGCTCCGGGCAACGTGTGCTCTTCGCGAACCAGCACGCCGTCCATATCGGTCAGCCAGCACTTGGGCTCTTGCCGCACCGGACCAGTCTGTCAGCCGGATCGGCCGGGCCTCAGACTGGTGCCTATGGTTGCTGAACTGTTCCGGCTCGACGGGAAGGTCGCCGTGGTCACCGGCGGCGGCCGGGGGATCGGTCTGATGATCGCGCGAGGACTGTTGGAGGCCGGCGCGAAGGTGTATCTGTCCAGCCGCAAGGCGCACGAACTCGACGCGGCGGTCGAGGCGTTGTCGCCGCTGGGTTCGGTGTCGGCCATCCCGGCCGATCTCGGCACCGCCGACGGGGTGAACGCCCTCGCCACCGCGCTGGCCGATCGCGAGGAGGCGGTCCATGCGTTGTTCAACAACGCGGGCATGGCGTGGGGCGCCCCATTTGACGAGTTCCCTGAGTCGGGCTTCGACAGGATCCTCGCGGTCAATATCAAAGGCGTCTTCATGCTCACCCGTGCGCTGGTGCCGTTGCTGAAGGCGGCGTCGACGCCCGAGGATCCCGCGCGGGTGATCAACACCGGCAGCATCGACGGCATCCGGCCACCGGCCCGAGGTCGCGACAACTTCTCCTACAGCGCCAGCAAGGCGGGCGTGCACATGCTCACCCAGCACCTTGCGGGCGAGCTCGCGCCCGACATCTTGGTGAACGCGATTGCGCCTGGCCTGTTCCCATCCCGGATGACGAAAGCGATCCTGGCGCCGGGCGCCGAGGCGGTGGGCGCCGCGCTGCCGTTGGGGCGCATCGGTCGGCCCGACGACATGGCCGGAATCGCAGTGTTTCTGGCTAGCCGCGCCAGCACCTACATCACCGCAGCGGTGATACCGGTCGACGGCGGCGCGAGCGTGTTGCGCTAGGTGTCAGGTTGCGAACGTAAAGCACGTTCACGTTCGCGGATGACGTGGCGTCAGACCGGGGGATAGGCCGGCGGGGGGTAGCCGCCGCCCGGGCCCGACACCCCGCGCAACGCCCAGCCCAGGTAGTTGAAGAAGTACTCGATCTCGTCGCTGGCGTCGTAGTCCGGGTTCGGATCCACGGAGCACCCCCTCGTCGTCGGCTTCCGCGCCGAGTCTAGCCCGCACCCCGGGCGCGAAGAAGTGAGTAATCCAACCGGTTGATTGAGCTGAGGCTCGCGGCGGGAAATATAGTGAATCGCCATGCGAGCATCCAGCAGCTCACCACAGGAGAACGGAGCGGAGCTCTCGCGCCGCGAGGAGCTGTTGGCCGTCGCCACCAAGCTGTTCGCGGCGCGCGGTTACCACGGCACCAGGATCAACGACGTCGCCGACGTGGTCGGCCTCAACAAGGCCACCGTGTACCACTACTACGCCAGCAAGTCGCTGATCCTGTTCGACATCTACCGCGAAGCCGCCGACCGCACGGTCGCCGCCGTCCATGACGAGCCCGGGTGGTCTGCGCGTGAGGCGATCTTCCACTTCACCCGTCGGCTGCTGGAGAACATCGCCAACAACATCGAAGGCGCGGCGGTCTACTTCCAGGAGAGTCCTTACATCACGGAGTGGTTCACCGAAGAGCAGGTGGCCTACGTCCGTGCCGCCGAGACCACGGTCTACGAGCACGTCCGCGACGTCATCGACCGGGGAATCGCCAGCGGCGAGTTCTACGAATGCGACTCCCACGTGCTGGCTCTTGGCTACATCGGGATGGTGCTGGGCGCCTACCGCTGGCTGCGGCCGACCGGCCGGCGAAGTGCCGAGGAGATCGCGATCGAGTTCAGCACCGCGCTGCTGCGCGGCCTGATCCGAGACGCGGCCGTGCGCGAGGAATCGCCGCTCGGTGTGCCGCTGGGTGCCGTGCCGACGCCGGAGCCGCAGCCCTGATGCCGGTGGTCAGCAAGACCGTCGAGGTGGCAGCCACACCGGAGACGATCATGTCGATCGTCGCCGACTTCGAGGCCTATCCCGAATGGAACGAGGAGGTCAAGGGCTGCTGGGTGCTGGCCCGCTACGACGACGGGCGGCCCAGCCAGCTGCGGGTGGACGTGTCGATCCAGGGCATGGACGGCACCTACATCTGCGCGGTGTACTACCCCAGTCCGGCTGAGATCTACACGGTGCTGCAGCAGGGCGACCTGTTCTCCAAGCAGCAGCAGAATTTCTCGGTGGTGGGCATGGGCCCGACCTCGCTGCTGACCGTCGACCTGGACGTCGAAACCAAGATGGCGGTCCCCAAGACCATGGTCAAGAAGGTGGTCAACGACGCGCTCGACTACCTGGCCGACAACCTCAAGAAACGTGCCGAGCAGCTCAGCGCCTAGCCTGCGCCTAGCGCCGAGCGCCGAAACGGTGACTGGCGCGGACTTTTTCGAGTAACGGCCGCGTGGAATACCGTTTCGGCGCAACTCAGGCCCAGATCCCCGACGACTCCAGGCGCGCGATCAGCCGGTGCACGCCGTCGTCGAACTGCCAGGTGGTCAGTGCCACCACTTCTGCGGTGTCGCGACGACGCAGCGCCGCCACCAGCCGGCGGTGGTTGTCCACCGCCAGCGCGCCCCACTGCGGGTCACGAGCGTAGATCAGCGGCGGCATGTAGCGCGCCACATGCAGCAAGAACCATGCCAGCTTGATGCGCCCGCTCGCCACGTTGAAGGTGCGGTGAAACGCGAACTCCGCGGTCGCCACCGCGTCTGCGTCCGCGTCGGCGACTGCGTCGGCCAAGGCGTCGGCGCAGTGGGCCAGCTCGTCGAGTTCGGCGTCGGTGATCCGCTCGGTGGCGCTGACGGCCAGCTCCTTGGCGATCGTGGATTGCAGCCAGAAGATGTCCTCGACGTCGCGGCGCGACAGCGGCGCCACCACGTGACCGCGGTGCGGTTCCAGCAGCACCATGCCCTCGCCGCGCAGGGTGCGCAGCGCCTCACGCACCGGGGTGATGCTGACGCCAAGCTGCGCCGCGGTCTCGTCGAGGCGGATGAAAGTTCCGGGCAGCAGTGCGCCGACCATGATCTCCGCGCGAAGATGCGCGGCGACTTCGTCGGAAAGCTGTTCGCGTCGTACGGTCTTCGGCTTGCCCGGCACCGCGGGTGCGTTCACCGGCCCCTCCCCGCATGACGATCGCACGCTCGCAAGAGGCTTGTCCCTCCGCGGCCGAGGCCATAGTGTGACCGGGCACGAGAATTTTTGATCAAATATCAAGTCGGCGCAACCCTGAGAAACCGCGGGAGCAGATTAGGTGAGCAGTCAGCCGTCAAACGGAATCTCTTTGCAGGACCACTCGTTGGCCACCGAGCAGCCTTATCTGGCCCGTCGCCAGAACTGGACGAATCAGCTGGCGCGCCACGCGCTGATGCAGCCCGATGCCACCGCGCTGCGGTTTCTGGGCCAGACCATTACCTGGGCTGAGCTGAAGCGGCGGGTGGACGCACTGGCCGACGCGCTGCACCGGCGCGGGGTGGGCTTCGGGGATCGGGTGCTGATCCTGATGCTCAATCGGCCCGAGTTCGTCGAGTCGTACCTGGCCGCCAACACGCTCGGCGCCATCGCCGTGCCGGTCAATTTCCGGATGACCCCCGCAGAGATCGCCTTCCTCGTGAGCGACTGCGAGGCCAACGTGGTGGTCACCGAATCGGTGCTCGCCAAGGTAGCCACTGCCGTGCGCGACATCGACCCGACGCTGGCCACGGTCGTCGTCGCCGGCTCGCCGACCGAGGACGGCGTACTGGGCTACGAGGACCTGATCGCCGAAGACGGCGAAGCCCATCCCGTCGTCGACATCCCCAACGATTCGCCGGCGCTGATCATGTACACCTCCGGCACCACCGGACGGCCCAAGGGCGCGGTACTCACCCACACCAACCTGGCCGGCCAGGCGCTGACGTTCCTGTTCACCAACGGCGCCGACATCAACCACGACGTCGGCTTCATCGGCGTCCCGCTGTTCCACATCGCCGGTATCGGCAACACCATTCCGGGATTGTTGCTGGGACGGCCCACGGTCATCTACCCGCTGGGCGCATTCGACCCCAACGAGCTGCTCGACGTGCTCGAGGCCGAGAAGGTGACGGGCATCTTCCTGGTGCCCGCTCAGTGGCAGGCGGTATGCGCCGCACAGCAGGCCAGGCCGCGCAACCTCGCGCTGCGGGTGTTGTCCTGGGGCGCCGCACCGGCTTCCGATACGCTGCTGCGCCAGATGTCGGACACGTTCCCGGGCACGCAGATCCTGGCGGCCTTCGGGCAGACCGAGATGTCGCCTGTGACTTGTATGTTGTTGGGAGAGGACGCAATTCGCAAACTCGGCTCAGTCGGCAAGGTCATTCCGACGGTCGCCGCGCGCATCGTCGACGACGACATGAACGACGTCGCCGTCGGGCAGGTCGGCGAAATCGTCTACCGGGCACCCACTCTGATGGCCGGCTACTGGAACAACCCCGAGGCCACGGCCGAGGCGTTCGCGGGCGGCTGGTTCCACTCCGGTGATCTCGTCCGCCAGGACGAGGAAGGCTACATCTGGGTGGTCGACCGCAAGAAAGACATGATCATCTCCGGTGGAGAGAACATCTACTGCGCCGAGGTGGAGAACGTGCTGGCGGCGCATCCGGCAATCATCGAAGTAGCGGTCATCGGTCGTCCCCATGACAAATGGGGTGAGGTTCCGGTAGCCGTTGCGGCCGTTGCTGACGAGAAGATCACCCTGGCTGATCTTGACGAATTCCTGACGGAGCGGCTGGCCCGGTACAAGCACCCGAAGGCGCTCGAGATCGTCGATGCGCTGCCGCGCAACCCCGCTGGCAAAGTGCTCAAAACCGAACTGCGCGTGAGGTTCGGCGGGGCGGCGGCCGGGGTCGCCGGCCAAAGCGACTCTGCGCCAACAGTTTCTGCCGGGGCGACGGACAGTTGAGCAAGGGAGACTTGTTTGCTAACGGATACAGCGTCAATCGCGCGGATGCGGTGTACTGCCGAGAATCCATCGGGTACAGTCCTGTGGTCCGTCTTACTACCAACCGGTAGGGAGACGGGGATCACGTGGGTGCTGGGCTAGGAGGGGGCGTGCAACAGGATCTGCCGTTGCGCCGCGCGACACGCGGCTCCGACGTGCGGGTGCGCTGATGACCGCAACGACCGGGTTCACTGGTTATTTGCGGGATCGGGCCGGCCCACCGCTGGAGGCAGTCGGTGGCTTCTTCCGGATGTGCGTGCTGACGGCCAAAGCGACGACGAAATGGCCGTTCGAGTTCAAGGAATTCATCCTTCAGTCGTGGTTCTTGATGCGGGTGACGTTCCTTCCGACCGTCGCGCTCGCGATACCGGACACGGTGCTGATCATCTTCACGCTCAACCTGTTGCTGGTCGAGTTCGGCGCGGCCGACGTGTCCGGGGCCGGCGCCGGCCTGGCGGCCGTCACCCAGCTCGGGCCGATCGTGACCGTGCTGGTGGTCGCCGGTGCCGGCTCGACCGCCATCTGCGCCGACCTGGGTGCACGCACCATCCGCGAGGAGATCGACGCGCTCGAAGTGCTGGGCATCGATCCGATCCACCGGCTGGTGGTCCCGCGTGTGGTCGCCGCGACCGCCGTCGCGGTCCTGCTCAACGGTGCCGTGATCATCATCGGGCTGGTCGGCGGCTTCGTCTTCGGCGTCTATTTCCAGAACGTATCCGCAGGCGCCTACCTGTCCACCTTGACGCTGGTGACGGGCCTGCCCGAAGTGGTGATCTCGATCGTCAAAGCTCTGACCTTCGGCCTGATCGCCGGGCTGGTCGGCTGTTACCGCGGCCTGACCGTGTCCGGTGGCTCCAAGGGATTGGGCACCGCCGTCAACGAGACGCTGGTGCTGTCGGTGGTGGCGTTGTTCGCCGTCAACGTGGTGCTGACCACCATCGGCGTCCGCTACGGAACGGGGCGCTGACGTGAGTACTGCCACCGTCCTTCGCAGCCGGTTCCCGCGGACCTTCGACCGCGCGACCCGGTGGGGCAGCGCTCCGGGCAGGTTCCTGGACAGCACCGGCCGGCTCGCCTGGTTCATCGTCACCGCGATCGGCCAGATCCCGAACGCAATCCTGCACTACCGCCGCGCGATGCTGCGGCTGGTGGCCGAAATCGGCATGGGCACAGGCGCAATGGCCGTGGTAGGCGGCACCACCGCGATCGTCGGTTTCGTGACGCTGTCGGGCGGCTCGCTGATTGCGATCCAGGGCTACGCATCGCTGGGCAACATCGGTGTGGAGGCGTTCACCGGCTTCGTCGCCGCACTGGTGAACGTCCGCGTCGTCGCACCCCTGGTCGCCGGCCAGGCGCTGGCCGCCACGGTGGGTGCAGGCGCGACCGCCGAGCTGGGCGCGATGCGCATCAGCGAGGAGATCGATGCGCTCGAGGTGATGGGCATCAGGTCCGTCTGCTATCTGGTCTCGACGCGCATCCTGGCCGGGCTGGTGGTGATCGTGCCGCTGTACTCGATGGCGATCATCCTGTCCTTCTTGTCCGCACAGCTCACCACCACGCTCTTCTACGGCCAGTCGACGGGCACCTACGAGCACTACTTCCGCACCTTCCTGCGGCCCGACGACGTGTTCTGGTCGTTCATTCAGGCGGTGATCATCTCGATCATCGTGATGCTCAACCACTGCTACTTCGGATACAACGCCAGCGGCGGTCCCGTCGGCGTGGGAGAAGCCGTGGGCCGATCCATGCGGGCATCGCTGGTGGCGATCGTGCTCGTCGTCCTGTTCGCCTCGTTGGCGCTCTACGGCACCAACCCGAACTTCAACCTCACGGTGTAGCACCATGACAGCACCCCTGAACTCCAGCCGCACCCCGCCGTACAAAGTGGCGGGGATCGTTTTCGTGCTCGCGTTCGTGTTGATCGTGGTGCTGGTCGGTCTGCAGTTCCGCGGCAAGTTCGAGCCGAAGACGCAGCTGACCATGATGTCCGAGCGGGCCGGCTTGGTGATGGACCCGGGTTCCAAGGTGACCTACAACGGAGTGGAGATCGGACGGGTCGCCGACGTCACCGAGACCACGGTCAACGGTGAACCGAAGGCGAAGTTGACGTTGGACGTCAAACCCAAGTACGTCCGCCTGATCCCGGCCAACGTCGACGCCACCATCCAGGCCACCACGGTGTTCGGCAACAAGTACGTGTCGTTCTCTTCGCCGAAAAACCCTGTGAAGCAGCGTATTTCGTCCAACGACGTGATCCAGGCATCGCAGGTGACGACAGAGTTCAACACGCTGTTCGAGACGTTGCTGTCGATCTCGGAGAAAGTCGATCCGGTCAAGCTCAACGAGACGCTGTCGGCGGCCGCGCAGGGGTTGTCCGGCTTGGGAGATCGGTTCGGGCAGTCCATCATCCACGGCAACGACATCCTCGCCGACCTGAATCCGAAGATGCCGCAGATTCGCTATGACGTTCAGCGGCTGGGAGATCTGGCCGAGGTGTACGCCGACGCGTCACCGGACCTGTGGGCGTTCCTGCGCGGTGCGGTCACCACCGCGCACACGTTCAACGAGCAGCAAGCCAATCTCGACGCGGCGCTGACCGCCTCGATCGGCTTCGGGAACACGGGCGCCGACATCTTCGAACGCGGTGGGCCCTACCTGACCCGCGGCGCCGAGGACCTGATCCCGACGTCACAGCTGCTCGACGAGTACAGCCCCGCGCTGTTCTGCACGATCCGCAAGTTCCACGACGTCGCGCCGAAGATCGCCGATTCGCTTGGCGGAAACGGATATTCGCTGCGGACCCACTCAGAAGTCGTGGGCGCCGGCAACCCGTACGTCTATCCCGACAATCTGCCGCGGGTCAACGCCCACGGCGGGCCGGAAGGCAAGCCGGGCTGCTGGCAGGAGGTCAACCGTGACCTGTGGCCCGCGCCCTATCTGGTGATGGACACCGGTGCATCGCTTGCGCCGTACAACCACTTCGAACTCGGCTCGCCGTTCGCCATCGAGTACGTGTGGGGCCGGCAAATCGGGGAGTACACGATAAACCCATGAGCATCAGAGGGACCGCGATCAAGCTCGGAGCATTCTCGGTGGTGCTCCTGCTCTTCAGTGTGATCATCATCGTGGTGTTCGGTCAGATGCGCTTCGACCGCACCAACGGCTACTCGGCGATCTTCTCCAACGCCAGCGGCCTGCGCAGCGGCCAGTTCGTCCGGGCATCCGGCGTGGAAGTGGGCAAGGTCGCCGACGTCCAGTTGATCGACGGCGGCCGGCGGGCGCTGGTGAACTTCCGGATCGACCGGTCGCTGCCGCTGTACGAAGGCACCACCGCATCAATCCGCTATCTGAACCTGATCGGCGACCGCTACCTCGATCTGCAGCGCGGTGACGGCAACAAGCGCATGCCGGTCGGCAGCACCATCCCCATCGAAAGGACCAAGCCCGCACTCGATCTCGACGCGCTGATCGGTAGCTTCCGTCCGCTGTTTCGCGCACTGGACCCGCAGAAGGTCAACAACATCGCGCAGTCGATCATCACCGTGTTCCAGGGACAGGGCGGCACCATCAACGACATCCTCGATCAGACCGCACAATTGACGTCTACCCTGGCCGAGCGTGACCAGGCCATCGGCGATGTGATCAAGAACCTCAACACGGTGCTCGACACCACGGTGCGCCACCAGAAGCAACTCGACGAGACCGTCGACAACTTCGAGAAGCTGATCACCGGTCTGAAGAATCGCGCCGATCCGATCGCCGACTCGACCGCTGAAATCAGTAATGCCGCAGGCACACTCGCCGGGATACTGTCGGACAACCGGCCGTTGCTGCACGACACGCTGCAGCATCTGGAAACCATCCAGGGGCCGCTGATCGACCAGAAGGATCAGCTCAACGACATCCTGGTGCGGCTGCCTACGTCGCTGAAGATCATCGGCCGGGCCGGTGGCGTGTACGGTGACTTCTTCAACTTCTACGCCTGCGATATCTCGTTGAAGCTCAACGGATTACAGCCCGGCGGTCCGGTGCGCACTGTGCGCATCACCACGCAGCCCACAGGCAGGTGCACACCGCAATGAGAACATTGGAGGGCTCAAACCGCGTACGCGTCGGCCTGATGGGCATCATCGTGGTGCTGCTTGTGGTGGCCGTCGGCCAGACCTTCGTCAGCATTCCGCAGTTGTTCGCCCAGCCGACGTACTATGCGCAGTTCAAGGATGCGGGCGGTATCAAACCCGGCGACAAGATCCAGGTCGCCGGCGTTGCGGTGGGCCAGGTGCGTTCGCTGCAAATCCAGGGTGACCACATCGTCGTCGGCTTCACGTTGGGTCCCAACCAGATCGGCAAGGACAGCCGCGCTGCCATTAGGACCGACACGATCCTGGGCCGCAAGAACATCTCGATCGAGCCGCGCGGCTCAGAACGGCTGCGCGCCAACGGAGTTCTGCCGGTCGGGCAGACCAGCACGCCGTACCAGATCTATGACGCGGTGTTCGACGTCACGAAGGCGGCGTCCGGCTGGGACATCGACACCGTCAAGCAGTCGCTCAACGTGCTGTCGCAGACCATCGACCAGACCTACCCGCATCTGAGCGATGCGCTCAAGGGCGTCGAACGGTTCTCCGACACCATCGGCAAGCGCGACGGCCAGATCAAGCAGCTGCTGGCCAACGCCAACAAGATCGCCGGGATCCTGGGTAACCGCGGCGGGCAGATCAACGCCCTGCTGGTGAACGCGCAGACCCTGCTGGCGGCCGTCAACGAACGGGGACAGGCGATCACCTACCTGCTCGAGAACGTGTCGGCGTTCTCCGAACAGGTGAAGGCGTTCATCGACGAGAACCCGAACCTCAACCACGTGCTCGAACAATTGCGCACAGTCAGCGATCTGCTGGTCCAGCGGAAGATGGATCTGGCCGACTCACTGACCACGCTGAGCAAGTTCACCGCGTCGCTGGGCGAGGCGATCGCATCGGGTCCCTACTTCAAGGTCATGCTGGTCAACCTGCTGCCGTACCAGATCCTTCAGCCGTTCGTCGACGCCGCCTTCAAGAAGCGCGGCATCGATCCGGAGAACTTCTGGCGCGGTGCCGGTCTGCCGGCGTTCCGCTGGCCCGACCCCAACGGCGCGCGGTTCCCCAACGGTGCACCGCCGCCGGCGCCGACCCCATTGGAGGGCACTCCCGACTTCCCGGGTCCGGCAGTGCCGCCCGGCTCACCCTGCTCGTACACGCCGCCGGCAGACGGGATTCCGACCGCCGCCAATCCGCTGCCCTGCTCGCACCTGAGTGTCGGCCCGTACGGCGACAACCCCTACGGCCCGAACTACACCGGACCGAATGTGGCCACCTCGCCGCCGAATCCGAACGGCCCGGGCTACACGCCGGGCATCACCAGTGCTGGTGTGCCGGGACAGACGCCGCCGGAGTTGCAGGGTGTGCCGGTTCCGTTGCCGCCGGCACCGCCGGGTGCACGTACCGAACCCCTTGGGCCGGTCTCGAATCCGTTCCCGGCGCAGCCGGTTCCGCCCGCTGACCTGCCCGGGCCGCCGCCTCCTGCCGGACCCGGGCCGCAGGTGCCCGACGGTCCTCCGCCTGGCATGCCCGGACCCGTAGACATTGGAGGTCACTGACCGATGTCGACGATCTTCAACATCCGAAATCTCAAGCTGCCCAATGTCTCTCGGGCTGCACTGGTTATCGGTGCGGTGGTGATCGTGCTGGCGATCGTCGCGGCCGTCATCGGGTTCCAGGTCTACAAGAAGCTGACCAACAACACCGTCGTCGCGTATTTCACCCAGGCCCTCGCCCTGTACCCGGGGGACAAGGTTCAGATCATGGGCGTTCGCGTCGGCACGATCGACAAGATCGAGCCGGCCGGCGACAAGATGAAGGTGACGTTCCACTACCAGAACAAGTACAAGGTGCCGGCGAACGCCACTGCGTCGATCCTCAACCCGACACTGGTCGCGTCCCGAGTGATCCAGCTGTCGCCCCCCTACACCGGGGGACCGGTGCTCAAAGACGGTGCCGTCATTCCGCTGGAGCGCACCCAGGTGCCGGTCGAATACGACGAACTACGCAACGCGATCGACCGAATCCTCAGCGGGCTGGGTCCCACTGACCAGCAGCCCAAGGGTCCATTCGGTGACGTCATCGAGTCGTTCGCCGACGGACTGTCCGGCAAGGGTGAGCAGATCAACAAGACGCTCAACAGCCTTTCGGAGGCGCTCACCACACTGAACTCCGGACGCGGTGACTTCTTCAGCGTGGTGCGCAGTCTGGCGCTGTTCGTCAATGCGCTGTACAAGAGCGATCAGCAGTTCGTCGCACTGAACAACGATCTGGCCAGCATCACCAACAAGTTCAACAACACCGACCGCGAAGTCGCCAACGCGTTGCGCGACATCAATCAGCTGCTGACCACCACTCGCTCATTCTTGGACAAGAACAGCGAAGTGCTGGTGCATGACATCAACAATCTCGCCGATGTCACCACCGCGATCTTGCAGCCGGAGCCCCGCAACGGCCTGGAGACAGGTCTGCACGTGTTCCCCAACCTGGCGTCCAACATCGTCAACATCTCGTCGCCGATCTCCGGCGGCATCGTCGGGCTACCGGTGCTGGCGAACTTCGCGAACCCGATGCAGTTCATCTGCAGTGCGATTCAGGCCGGCAGCCGGCTGGGCTACCAAGAGTCGGCTGAGTTGTGTGCCCAGTACCTGGCACCGATCCTCGACGCGATCAAGTTCAACTATCTGCCGTTCGGCGTGAACACGGCCTATACGGCCGAAACGTTGCCGAAGATGGTCGCCTACTCCGAGGACCGGCTGCGGCCGCCGCCCGGCTACAAGGACACGACTGTGCCTGGCATCTTCTCGCGCGACACGCTGTTCTCGCACGGCAACCATGAGCCGGGCTGGGTGGTGGCTCCGGGGATGCAGGGTGTGGACGTGCAGCCGTTCACCGCGAACATGCTGACGCCGGAGTCGCTGGCCGAGCTGATGGGCGGCCCCGACATCGTGCCGCCGGCCGCGCCGCCGACGTTCGGCGCGCCGCCGGGCGGTAACCTGCCCGGTCCGCCGAACGCCTACAGCGAGAACACACCGCTGCCGCCGCCGTGGTATCCGCAGCCCGGTCCGCCGCCGGCGCCCGCGCCCGGTGTGTCTCAGGTGCCGATGGTCGCACCGGCCCCGGTGGCCGCGCCCGCTGCGCCGCCACCGCCCGGCGGCTATCCAGCTGAGGGGGCCGGCCGATGACACGTATTCGGATCACCCGGCTCGGCCGCCGGGGTGTGGCGCTGCTGGCGACGGCGTTGACGCTGACGGCCTGCGGCTCCTGGCGGGGCATCGCCAACGTCCCGCTGCCGGGCGGCCCCGGCTCCGGGCCGGACCACATGACCGTCTACGTCGACATGCCGGATACGTTGGCGCTCAACGTCAACAGCCGGGTCCGCGTCAAAGACGTGTACGTGGGTTCGGTCAAGGCGATCGAGCTGCGCAACTGGGTGCCCCGGCTGACGCTCGACCTGCAGCCGGGCGTGAAGCTACCCGCCAATGCGACCGCGAAGATCGGCCAGACCAGCCTGCTGGGATCTCAGCACGTCGAACTGGACGTGCCGCCCAACCCGTCGAAGCAGCCCCTGAAGAGCGGCGACGTGATCCCGCTGTCGCGGTCGGAGGCGTATCCGAGTACCGAACGTGTGCTGGCCGCGATCTCGATGATCCTGCGCGGCGGCGGCATTCCGGACCTGGAGGTCATCCAGACCGAGATCAACAACGTCCTCACGGGTCGCGCGCCCCAGATCCGCGAGTTCCTCAACAAACTCGACACCTTCACCAACGAGCTGAACCAACAGCGCGACGATCTGACCCGCGCGATCGACCAGTCGAACCGGCTTTTGACCATCGTCGCCGACAACAACGAGACGCTGGATCGCGTGCTGACCGAATTCCCGCCGCTGATCAAGCATTTCAACGACACCCAGGGTCTGTTCGCCGACGCGGTGGTGGCACTCGGCCGGATCAGCAGGGCAGCCGACAACACACTGACGCCCGCGCGCGAGAACCTGCACACCAACCTGCAGCTGTTGCAACGGCCGCTGCGTGAGCTGGGTAAGGCGTCGCCGTATCTGATCGGGGCGCTGAAGCTGATGCTCACCGCGCCGTTCAACATCGAGAACGTGCCGAAAGTCGTGCGGGGCGACTACATCAACGTGTCGATCCTCGCCGACCTGACGCTCAGCGCGATCGACAACGGTCAGTTGTCGGGCACCGGCATCTCGGGCATGCTGCGCGCGCTCGAGCAGTCGTGGGGCCGCGATCCGGCGACGATGATCCCGGACGTGCGGTTCACCCCGAACCCGCACGACGCGCCGAACGGGCCGCTGGTGGAAAGGCATGAGTGAGAGATGATCACTCGGTTAATCCGCATTCAGCTGATTCTGTTCACGGTGCTGACCGTCATCGCCTTGGTGGTGCTCGGCTGGTACTACCTGCGGATCCCGCGGTTGATCGGGATCGGCCAGTACACACTGCACGCCGATCTGCCGCGGTCCGGCGGCCTGTACGAGACCGCCAACGTCACCTACCGGGGCATCACCATCGGCAAGGTGACCGCAGTGGAGCCTACCGAGCGCGGGGCGCGCGCCACGTTGAGCATCGACGATCGGTACAAGATTCCGGCGGACGCGTCGGCCAACGTGCACTCGGTGTCGGCGGTCGGTGAGCAGTACCTGGACCTGGTGTCCACCGGCAACGTCAAGCAATACCTGCACGACGGGCAGACCATCACCCGCAGCACCGTGCCGTCGGACGTGGGCCCGGCCCTGGACGCGACCAACCGTGGACTCAACGCGTTGCCCAAGGACAAGATCGCGACGCTGCTCAACGAGACGTCACAAGCGGTCGGCGGCCTGGGGCCGGCGCTGCAGAGGCTGGTGGATTCGATGACGAACATCGCCAGCGATTTCCGTGACAACTTGACTCCGGTCAACGACATCGTCGCCAACTCGTCGCCGATTCTGGATTCGCAGGTGAATTCGCGCGACAACATCGAAACCTGGGCGGCGAACCTGAATTCGATCGGCACCCAGGCCGCTGAGCAGGACGCAGCGCTGCGCAGCGGTTTGCAGCAGGCTGCTCCCACCGCCGATCAGCTCAACGCGGTGTTCTCCGATGTGCGCGATTCACTGCCGCAGACGCTGGCCAACCTCGAGATCGTCATCGACTTGCTCAAGCGCTACCACAAGGGCGTCGAACAGTCTTTGGTGATCTTCCCGCAAGGCGCAGCACAGCTAGAGGCCGGCTCTATTTTTCCGGGGTACGGCATCATCAACTTCGCGCTCGGCCCGTTGTTCGTGGGCATCGGTGCCTCTGCGTTGACCCTGCAGGCTGTGCCGCCGGGTTTCGGCACCGCCCTCAACAGCCCGCCGCCGTGCCTGACCGGCTTTTTGCCGCCTTCGGAATGGCGTTCCCCGGCTGACGTCACCACCGCCCCGCTGCCGTCGGGCACCTACTGCAAGATCCCGAAGGACTTCCAAGGCAACGTCGTTCGCGGTGCGCGCAACTATCCGTGCGCCGACGTGCCGGGCAAGCGGGCCGCGACGCCGCAGGAGTGCCACAGCAACGAGCCGTATGTCCCGATGGGCACCAACCCCTGGTACGGCGACCCGAACCAGATCCTGACCTGCCCGGCGCCGGCCGCCCGTTGCGACCAGCCGGTGGATCCGGGACGGGTGATCCCGGCGCCGAGCATCAACAACGGCATGAACCCGCTGCCGGCCAACTTGCTGCCACCACCCATTCCGCCGGTCAGCGACGCACCGTCGCGCCCAGGGCAGGGTACGGTGACCTGCAGCGGCCAACAGCCCAACCCGTGCACCTACACGCCCGCGCAGGTGCCCACAGCGATCTACAACCCGCAGAACGGCGAGGTGGTAGCGCCCGACGGCTCGCGCTACAGCGTGAAGGATTCGACGAACACAGGAGACGACGGATGGAAGGAGATGCTGGCACCAGCCAGCTGAACCCGACAAACATCGAGGCCGACGAGACCGAAGAGCACGTCACCGAGGCAGCGGCCGATTCGGCTCCCGAATCTCCCGAAGCGCTGGACCCGTCCGATGATCGACCGTCTCGGCTCACCCGCGGCTGGTTCGTCGCAATGTTCGCAACCCTGATCGTCTTGGCGGCCTGCGTGGCGACGGGCGGCTACCTGGCGTTGCGCTCGCATGACAACGCCGAGGCGTCGGCGCGAGCCGAGCAGGAGGCGGTGAACGCCGCCAAGGACTGCGTGTCGGCGACCAACGCGCCGGACCCGGCGACGATGGCCGCCAGCGTGCAGAAAATCATCGACTGCTCCACCGGGGACTTCGGCGCGTACGCCAAGATGATGGCCCCGATGATGGTCGAGGCGTATCAGGCGGCCAACGTCAAGGTCGAGGTGACCAACATGCGGGCAGCGGTGGAACGGCACAACGACGACGGCACCATCGACGTGCTGGTGGCGTTCCGGTTCAAGGTGCCGTCCAACCCCGACGCGCAGAACCAGGAAACCGGGATGCGGCTGCGTGCGCAGATGGCTCCTGAAGACGGCCGTTACAAAATCGCCAAGCTCGACCCGGTGATGACTTGACCGTGCTCGTCGCCGAGGAGACGCGCGCGCAGTCGGTCACCGAACAGATCGAAAGCCCGTCCGTCGCGTCGTGGTGGTCGCGCGCGGGCGCTTTCGCGCTCGACGTGCTGTTTCCGTTGGGGGTCGTCGCCGCGGTGGCCTTGGCGGTGACGACGGCACAGATGTACAGCTGGGCGTGGTGGGGGTCGATCGTCGTCGGCGGACTGGTTCTGGTGGCGATGCTGCTGAACCGTCTGGTGGTGCCGGCCGTCACCGGCTGGACGCTGGGCCGGGCATTGCTGGGCATCAGGGTGGTGCGCCGCGACGGTGACGCTGCGGGAATCGGCCGGTTGGTGGTGCGCGATGTGGCCCATCTCCTGGATACGGCCGCGCTGTTCGTCGGCTGGCTCTGGCCGCTGTGGGATTCACGCAACCGCACGTTCGCAGACCTGTTGCTGCGCACCGAAGTCCGTCGCGTCGGCGAGCAGCCCAGGGTACGCCGCGCCGTCGGGGCCGTGCTGACCGTCGGAGCGCTGCTCGCAGCGGCCGGCGCCGGGCTGACGTATCTCACGGTGTACCGGCACGACAAGGCCGTGGACACGGCTCGAAGTCAGATTGCCGATCAGGGCCCGCACATCGTCGAGCAGATCCTGACCTACAACGCCGGCTCCATGAAGGACGACTTCGCGCGCGCGCAGAACCTGGTGACTGACAGCTACCGCGACGAATTGGTGAAGCAGCAGCACGTCGTCGAGAAAAACGCGGCCGCGAACAACGAATACTGGGCCGTGACCAGTTCTGTACTTCCCGGCACCACACCGGACCACGCGACAATGCTGGTGTTCCTGCAGGGGCAGCGGCAAGCCCAGCAGCAGGAAGTCCGCTTCATCACCGCCACCGCGAAGGTGGCGTTCGAGAAATCGCGCGACGGCACCTGGCGGGTCTCGGAGCTGACCGTGTTGCCGCAGCCGGCACTGAACAGAGGTCCGCGATGAGTCCGCGGCGCAGGATCGAGCCGGGTGCAGAGACGGTCGCTGTTCCTCTTGTCACGCGCGGCCGCCGGAACTGGCTCGGCCATGTGTTGGGGCTGGCGGGCTTGAGCGTGCTGGCATCACTGGTGGTGGCGGCCGCGATCACGGCGGGCGGGCTGATGCTGTGGTCGCACGTATCCGACGAGAGGGCCAATGCGCGCGACGCCGACGCGCTCGGCTATGTGGGGCACTTCATGACCGAGTACACCAGCCTGGATCCGTTCCACGCGAACGACTACGGGGACCGCATCCTCGCGGAGGCGACAGGCCAGTTCGCCAAGGAGTTCAAGGACAAGCAGAACGAAATCCTGATTCAGGTTGCCAGGGCCGAACCGACCAAGGGCACGGTCATCGAGGCCGGCATCGAGAAGTGGCACGACGACGGCAGCGTCAGCGTTTTGGTGGCGACGAAGATCGACACCACCGCCGGCGAGCCGAGGAAGCCGGTCGAAAGCGGCAACCGGTGGGTGGTCACGGCCGTCAAGGAAGGGCAGCAGTGGAAGATCAGCCAACTGACACAAGTGATCTGACCGACGCCGACGCCGGCGACCAGTCGGCGACCGACGGTGGCGAGCCGACCGCACGTCGGGTGCCGACGGGCAAGCGCGGCGGCCGGCACAGATACTTGCGGTCGCGCACCTTCACACCGGCGGCCACTGCGGCCACCGGGGCATCGGCGGACGAGCCGACCTCCGTTGAGGAGGGCTCGCCGACCAGTGACGTCGAACCGTCGGCACAGCAACCCGAGAGCACCGCGGTCGAGGAGCCGGCATCCGACGCGTATCCGCAGATTTCATCAGAAGCCAAGGGCCGCAGATGGTTTCGCCGACGGGGGGTCGCGTCGGATGCTGAACCGTCGGCTGAGGCCGAGGCGGAGGCCAAGGCTGAGGCCAAGGCCGCGGGCGAAGGAGAAGGCGACGACGAGCCCGTCGAGTTCGTCGAGCGCAAGCCCGCCGGCCGGCGGATCACGATCGCCGTGGCTGTGGCCGCCGTGTTGTTCGTGATCGCCGGAGCGTTCGCCGGCTCGATGCTGCAGCCCTACCTCGCCGACCGTGCGGCGGCCGCGACCAAGATGACGATCGCGCGCACCGCCACCGATGCGATCACGACCCTGTTCACGTACACCCCCGAAGACATGGATCAGCTGCCGGCGCGGTCGTC
This sequence comes from Mycobacterium sp. NGS19, assembly GCF_059813155.1. NCBI lineage: Bacteria > Bacillati > Actinomycetota > Actinomycetes > Mycobacteriales > Mycobacteriaceae > Mycobacterium > Mycobacterium sp. NGS19. Next base: position 649,726 of record NZ_JCALEB010000002.1, on the reverse strand, counting down.
GAAATACCTCGGCGGCGAGCTGAAAGACGCGTACGCCAAGCAGATCGACGCATTGGCCGCCACCAACAAGCAGAACCAGGTCAAGCGCAGCGCCGAAGTCGTCGGCACGGCAGTGGAGTCCGTGGACGGCAGCGATGCCACCGCAATGGTCTACGCCAACATCAGCTACACCAGTGCCAGCACCAAGGATGTGCCGAAGCTCTTCTTGGTTTCGTACCGACTGAGCATGCAGCGCAAGGGATCTGACTGGGTGATCACCAAGATGCCGTGGATCACCTCGAAAGACCTGACCCGCCTGGCGCCCTGAGCCGGGGGTGAGCGGCGAGTTCGTCAAACGCAATCCCGCTGCGCCGCACGGGTTTTTCGCGTGTGAAGCCGCCGGGCTGCGCTGGCTCGCAGCCGTCGACGGTGGGGTGCCGTGCGCGCAGGTGCTCGATTACGACGACACCAGCCTGACGCTGCGCCGACTCGACACGACGCCACCCACCCGCGCGGCGGCCCGCGAATTCGGCGGCCGGCTTGCGGTCATCCACGACGCCGGTGCCCCCGCGTTCGGCGCCCCGCCTGACGGCTGGAGCGGGCCGGGCTTCTTCGGGCCGCTGACACACCCGCTGCCGATGTCGTTGACACCGCACGACAGCTGGGGAGTCTTTTATGCGCACGAACGGCTGACACCGATGGCGGAGATGGCGGCGCCGCGATTGTCGGCCGCTGGCCGTGCCGCGGTCGCCGAGATCGTAAAGCGCTGCGGTGCAGGCGAATTCGACGACGACGGCCGCCCGGCACGGCTGCACGGCGACCTGTGGAGCGGCAACGTGATGTGGACGTCCGGCGGCGCTGTTCTGATCGATCCAGCGGCACACGGCGGCCATCGCGAAAACCGATTTGGCCATGCTCGCGCTGTTCGGATGCCCGCATCTCGACGCCGTTCTGGACGGGTATCAGTCCGTGCGGCCACTGGCTGCGGGATGGCGTGAGCGCGTCGGACTGCATCAGCTGTATCCGCTTCTGGCGCACGTCGTGCTGTTCGGTGGCGGCTATCGCGCGCAGGCGGAAGCGGCGGCGAAAGACGCGCTCAGAGGTTGAACGCCAGCCAGCTCGGCAGCGCGCGCTCGTGAGAGTCGCACAGCACCTGCTGAGTATCGCAGTTTCCTCTGGGTGATCCGGCCCCCGACCACATGCCGCCGGTGTCGCGGCGCAGCACGATCGCCGACGATCCACCGCCGTCGAGCAGCAGTGCGCTGTCGGCGCCTAGACCGCGGAACAGATCCTGCATGTTGTCGGGCGTGTAGCTGCCGCCCTGGAACACATAGAGTTCGTCGCGAGTTCGGTTGTAGCCCAGCGCTGTTCGCGCTGCGCTCGGACCGCTGTCGCCCAGCTGTCCCGTGGCGCCGGGGGCCAGTAGGCCGATGCCGCTCACCGCGACGAACCGTGTGCCTGCGTCCAGCAGGCGCTGAATCTCCGGGGAGGCGGCGTCGTAGTCCTGGTCGTTCTTCGGCATCACGACGTACGGGGCGCCGCCCACCGGAAGGATCATGGTGGCCAGCGCCGTCCAGACCTCGTCGCCGCCGGACAGCGCCTGCTTACCTGCGTACGCGACGGTGCCGGTGACCGCGGCGTTCGCGCGGCCGAGCCCGCTGGTGTTGTCGACGTACGCGCCCAGCGGCGAGCTGCAGTTCGTCTGCTTCCACGACCCGCCTTTCTGGCCGCGCACGTCGAAGAAGTTGGCGTTGACGGCGATGACCGGCCGGCCCAGCACTTGCCACGCCTGCAGCGGCGGATAGGTTTCCGACGCCTGCCACAGTCCTTCGTTGGTGCGCGCCCGGGGGTCGCGTTCACAGCGGGCCTGGAAACCCTGGTGGGTGTCCACGAGAAGCCGCGGGTTCAGGCGTGTCGAGGCGTTCTTGACGATCATCAGATGCCCGCCGTTGCTGAGCGTGTACTCCGAACCGCCGGCGCTGCGGAACGGGGCCGCGAAATCCCCACCGAAGTTGTAGACCAGATACGACCCTTTGGTGTTGGCGATCGCGGCCAGCAGTACCGAGCGGGCGTCGTCAGCGCGCGCAATGGGCGTCACAGACAGCATCGTGAACAGCGTCGTCGCGGCGAAGGCGGCCGCCAGACGCAGCGGGATTGCTGTGGACATCGGCACGCGTCCATCCCAACAGCAACAGTCGCCACTTCAGTAACGAAACCGTCACGGTCTGGTCCCGGTGGCGCGATCGCGTGCCCGCGGGGTTAGAAGTGGCGCTGCGAAGGGAACACGTTGACGTCGGCGTCAACCCGACGCCCGGGCAAAGGAGCAACAGTGTTCGGATCGATAATCGGTGCCATCATCGTGGGAATCATCATCGGTGCACTGGCGCGGCTGATCATGCCGGGTAAGCAGAACATCGGCGTGCTGATGACGATCGTGCTCGGCATCGTCGGCGGGCTGATCGGCTCGTGGGTCACCCATGCCGTCGGGTACTCCAACAGCAATGCGGGCTTCGAGTGGATTCCATTCTTCGTCGGGATCATCGCGGCCATCGTGCTGATCGCGATCTACGTCGGGGTCACCGGTCGCGGCGCTCGAACACCGCGCGCGTAGTCCGTCAGCGACCCGGCGGCGCGACACGGTACACCGCGCCAGCGTCGTCGTCGGTGATGTACACCGCGCCGTCGGGTCCCACCACCGCGGCGACCGGACGGCCCCAACGCGAGCCGTCCGGCGCCTGAAATCCGCCGACCAGAGTCTGCTGGCGGCCCAAAGTGCCGTTCTGCCACGCAAAGAACGACACCTCCGGGGCACGTGGCGACTGCCGATTCCACGATCCGTGCACGCCGACCAGCGCGCCGGACGAGTACGGCGCCGGCAAGCCCCCGTCGACGAAGGACAAGCCCAGCGGCGCCGCGTGCGCGCCGAGCGTCTGCTCGATCGCAGGCAGCCGCGCGCAATCCAGTTGCCGGCCATCGGGATTGGTCTGGACATCGCGTATCAGCGGCACCGGGCCGCCCTCGCCGTCCGGGTTGCAGAACGGCCAGCCCAGGTCGCGACCGGCGCGCAGGCGCGCGAACGACTCCGGTGGATGGTCGTCGACGTAGTCCTGGATCACCTTTGCGTACGACGGTCCGGGGCGCGGGTCGGCGACATTGTCACGGTTGTTCACCGCCGTCCACACCGAGCCGTCCGGCGCGATCGCCAGCCCCGTGCCGTTGCGCACTCCACGCGAGAACACCTCGAAAGGACCGCCCTGCGGCGGGATCCGGTTGATCGTCGCCCGCTCCGGGGTCGCCGAGCGGTCCTCGACCGAGACGTTGCCGGTGGAGCCGATCGAGAAGTACACGGCGCCGTCTGGGCCCACCGCAACGCTTTTCAGCGTGTGCTCGTAGGCGCCGTGCAGCTCGGGGCTGCTGATGTCGGGCAGTCCGGCGGCGACCACGCGTCGACCAGCGGCCCTGCCGTCGGCATAGGTGTAGGCATCGATCTGGTTGCTCTCCGCGACATACAGCGTCGACCCGCGAAACGCGAGCCCGTGCGGTCCGGACAAGTCGTCGAGTAACACCTCTTGGTGTCCCGGTGTCAACGTGAGCACCTTGCGGTCGGCCGGCACCGAAACCAACAGCGCGCCGTCCGGGGCCCACGCGGCCAGCCGCGCCTTGGGGACCCGGGCCCACAACGCCATCGTCCAGCCGGGCGGTACGAGCGCTTGGCGGGCGACATCGAACGGAGCTTGCGCCAGTTGCGGTGGAACCTGCACCGTCACCTGGACCAAACCCGCGGGGTTCTGCCCCGGCGCCGCGGGCGGCGTCGGCGCCGTCGAACATCCGGCCGCAATTACGGTGAGCGCGATGGCTACCGCGCTACGCCGCCAGGCCCGCATGCATCTCCCAGACCAGAATCTCCGCCGGTGCGGTCGCGGTGATCCGCTGGCCGCCCGACGCGGTGAGTCGCACGGCGTCGCCTTCCTCCAGCCCGCCGGTTGCTTCCAGCGTCACGGCACCTCGCGCTACGAACAGGTGCAGGTAGGGCGCCTGCGGCAGCGTGACGGCGTCGCCGGGCTTCAGCCGCGCACCGTGCAGGGTGGCGTGGCGATTGTGGATGGCGACCGCAGCGTCGGCATTCTTGCCGGAGGCGATGGGCACCAAGCTTCCGGTGATGTCCACCTCGTGTTGTTGGTATCCGGGCTCGATGCCGGCCTCGTCGGGCACCACCCACATCTGCACGAAATGCACGGGCTCCGTTGCCGATCCGTTCTTCTCGGAGTGCAGAATCCCGGTGCCGGCCGACATGCGCTGCGCGAGCCCGGGCCGGATCACGCCCGTGTTTCCCGCTGAGTCGCGGTGTGCCAGCGATCCGCTGAGCACCCACGTGACGATCTCCATGTCGCGGTGCGGGTGGGTGTCGAACCCTGCGCCGGGCTTCACGATGTCGTCGTTGTTGACCAACAGCAGGCCGTGATGGGTGTTGGCGGGGTCGTAGTAGTCGCCGAACGAGAACGAGTGTCGTGAAGTCAGCCAGTCGGTCGTGGTGACGGCGCGGTCGGCCGCACGTCGCACGTCTGGGCTCACGCTGCCCAGGGTAGAACGACATGCGCCGGCGGCGTCGTGTCGTGGCTACAGGGAGTCGGGCAAGCCGAACTTCGCGAACAGCGTGGTGTCGAGGAACGCCACCACATGTGCCACCCCGTCGGCCGTGAAGTCCACGACATGCAGCTGAAACGGCACATGCTTGTCGCCCTCGCGCATGTACATTGCGGCGGCCGGCTGTCCGTTGGCGGTGACAGGAATCAGCCGCATGTCGCCGGGTTGCTCGGCGGGGCACTGCAGGTGGATGAGTGAGCCGATGGCCTGCGGTCCGCGGTACCAGTTGACGAACGGCGGCATCTCCCAAACCGCTTCGGCGGTGAACATTTCCACCAACGCGTCGATGTCGTACTTCTCGAACGCCGCGATGTAACGCGCCAGCTGGTCCTGTGCCTCAGGTGAATCGGGGGCAGCCAGCGCATCGTCGGGGCCGACGGCATCGAGCTGAGCCCGTGCCCGCTGCAGCAGACTGTTCACCGCCGCCGTCGACGTTCCGATCGCCTCGGCCACCTCGGCGGCTTTCCACTGCAGCACGTCGCGCAGCACCAGCACGGCCCGCTGCCGCGGCGAAAGGTGCTGCAGCGCGGCGACGAACGCCAGCCGTACCGACTCCCGGTTCTCCACGACCTCCGACGGGTCGGCGGGCAGCGGCTCAAGCCAGGGCACCTCGCGGCGTTCGACGAGCTCGTCGGCCGGATCGGCGTCGGGGCCGCCCAGTCCGCTCGGCAGCGGCCGTCGCTGCCGTCCCTCCAGCGACGTCAGGCACGTGTTCGTCGCGATCCGGTACAGCCAGGTGCGCAGCGACGACTTGCCCTGGAAACCCGAGTACGCCTTCCACGCCCGCAGGTAGGTCTCCTGCACCAGATCCTCCGCGTCGTGCAGGGATCCGGTCATCCGGTAGCAGTGCGCCAGCAGCTCACGCCGGTGTGGCTCCGCACGGACCAAGAACTCGTCGTCAGACTCGCGGGCGAGGACGCTCACGGCGCCGAGCTTACGCGCGCCATTACGCTCGCCCCATGCTCACCACCCGAACCGAGCGGTCGTTCGACGGCGTCGACGGGGTGCGAATCGTCTACGACGTGTGGACGCCGCAGACCAGTCCACGCGGCGTCGTGGTGCTCTCCCACGGATACGCCGAACACGCACGCCGCTACGACCACGTCGCCCAGCGTTTCGGCGATGCGGGCCTGCTCACCTACGCGCTCGACCACCGCGGCCACGGCCGCTCCGGCGGCAAGCGGGTGTGGCTCAAAGACCTGTCGCACTACACCGAGGACTTCGCGAAGCTCGTCGCGATTGCGGCGTCGGACTATCCGGGCCTGCCACGAGTGGTGGTCGGGCACAGCATGGGCGGTGGAATCGTGTTCGCGTACGGCGCCCAGTACCCGGACACCTACACCGCGATGGTGCTGTCGGGACCGGCGGTAGCGGCGCATCTGGAGGCGCCCAAACCGCTGGCCGTCCTCGGCAAGGCGCTGGGCAGGCTCTTCCCGGGGCTGCCGATGCGCAAGCTTCCCGCCGACGCCGTGTCACGCGACCCCGAGGTGGTGGCCGCCTACGAGTCCGACCCGCTGGTGTACCACGGCTGGCTGCCCGCCGGGATCACCCGCGCGCTGCTGCAGGTGGGCGAACGCCAGCCACAGTTGGCCGCCAAGGTGACGGCTCCGCTGCTGATCGTGCACGGCGAAGACGACCGGCTGATCAGTGTGGAAGGCAGCCGCATGCTGATCGAGCATGTTGCCTCGCCGCAGGTGGTGCTCAAGGTCTACCCCGGCTTGTACCACGAGGTCTTCAACGAACCCGAGAAAGAGCGCGTGCTCGACGACGTGACCGCGTGGATCGAAACGCATTTGTGAAAGCGGTTGCGAGACTTGGCCTTTCCTGGCTGATCGTGGCGCTGGTGTGGGTGGGCGGCTGCTCGTCGACGCACCCGGCGCCGGTTTGGGTGGACGACGAGGTGAGCTTCGTCGCCGACGGCTTGACGATCTACGGCACCTACCGGCACCGCGCTGACGCGCCGTCGGGCCCGGCGGCGCTGCTGATCTCCGAGAGCGGCATCACCGACCGCAACGGCGACAACGCGGTCGCCGGAAAGATCGGCACCCAGCGCACCCTCGCCAGCCTGCTGTCCGATCGGGGTGTGGCCAGTCTGCGATACGACAAGGTGGGCACCGGCCGCACAGGGCTGGGGCCGTATGCGGGCCGCCCGGCCGACGTCGACAGCGCGGTTTACACCGCCGGCGCCAAGGCCGCGGTTCGGTTCTTGGCGGCTCAGCGGGACGTCGACCCGAACCGGATCGCGGTGTACGGGCATGGCGAGGGCGCCGTCCACGCGATGATGCTGACCTCCGACACCGCCTCCGGCGCACCGAAGATCCACGCGCTCGGGCTGTTTGCACCGCTGGCCGGCCGCTACCTCGACCTGATCAGCGTGCGGGTGCGGGCGGACGTGGACGCCCAAGTGAAGGCCGGCCGCGCCACACCGCAGCAGGGCCAGGACGTGATCGCGGCGTGGACGGCGGCTGTCGCGTCGGCGCGAGCCGACGGCACGGTGCCGGCGCAGCTACCCAACGGGCTGGGCGCGATCCTCAACCCCGGCAACGTCAGGGCGGTGCTGGCGACCGACGCGATCGACCCGATGGCGCTGGCGGCGCGCGTCCCGTCCGGCACCGCCGTGTTGCTGACGTGCAGCGACTCCGACGCGCAGGCCCGATGCGACGCGATGCGGCCGCTGGCCGTCGCGTTGGCGCACACCCGCCTGACCTTCGCCGAACTGCACGGCGTCAACCACGTGCTCAAGGACGACCCCACCGACAGCATCACCGACTACGCCAACGGCCAGCCGCTGTCGGCGCAGGTGGTCAGCGCGCTGAACGCCTTTGTCGGATCGGTCGCTTAGCGTGGCGTCCATGACCGACGACAAGATGCTGGGGCGCATCGCCGCCCTGCTGCGCCAGGCCGAGGGCACCGACAATCCGCACGAAGCCGAGGCGTTCATGGCCGCGGCGCAACGGCTCGCCACCGCGACATCCATCGATCTGGCCGTCGCGCGCGCGCATGCGGCCACCCGCACCAAAGCTCAAGCCCCGGTGCAGCGCACCATCACCATCGGGGCGGCCGGCACGAAGGGACTGCGCACTTATGTTCAGCTGTTCGCCGTGATCGCCGCCGCAAACGACGTGAAGGTCGACGTTGCCAGCAACTCCTCGTTCGTCTACGCGTACGGCTTCCCCGAGGACATCGACGCCAGCCATGCGCTGTACGCCAGCCTGGTGATGCAGATGGTGCGCGCGTCCGAGGCGTACCTGGCAAGTGGTGCACACCGGGCGACGCCCACCATCACCGCCAGGCTGAATTTCCAGCTGGCGTTCGGCGCCCGCATCGGCCAGCGGCTGGCGCAGGCGCGGGATGAGGCGACGCGCGAGGTGCGAAACAGTGCCTCGTCCCGGCCTGGCACCGCACTTGCGTTGCGCAACAAAGAGATCGAGCTGACCGACTTCTACGGCCGGGAGTCGAAGGCGCGCGGTACCTGGCAGGCTCACCGGGCGTCGGCCGGCTACTCGTCTGCGGCCAGGCGGGCGGGCGACAAGGCGGGCCGACGCGCCCGGCTCGGCGGCAGCAGCGAATTGCCCAATGGGCGCACTCCGCTGCAGAGGCGATGACTCGAGACAGCCAGCGGGCCAAGGTCTATGCGGCCGAACAGTTCGTGCGCACGCTGTTCGACCGAGCCGAGGAGCGGGGGTCACGGTCGGTGGAGTTCTTCGGCGCCGCGCTGACGCTTCCGCCCGAAGCGCGGTTCGCGTCCGTGGAGTCGGTGCAGAGCTACGTCGACTCTGTTCTGAATCACCCTGCGGTGCAACGGCATTGGCCGGATACACGTGTGGTGTCCGTGCGGCCCCGGCGCGGTGAGGCCGCCGCGCACTATGAACACCGTGGTGCCGACGCGGTGATAGCAGTGCCTGCCCGCGACCGCTGGGCCTTACGGGAACTCGTTGTGCTGCATGAGATCGCACACCATCTGTGCGACGTGACGCCGGCGCACGGTCCGCCATTCGTCGGCGCGTTCTGTGCGCTCGCCGGCATCGTGATGGGGCCGGAGGTCGAACACGTCTTGCGCGTCGTGTACATGAAAGAAGGCGTGCGCGGCTAGCGTGGCACCGTGAGTGAGCCCGATCCAGCGGACGTGGACGCGATGTTCGACCGATTGCTGATCGGCGCCGACCCAGTGCTCGACGCCACCCGGGCGGCCACCGCGGCCGCGGGCATGCCGGCGATCGAAGTGTCGGCGCAGCACGGCAAGCTGCTGTTCCTGCTGGCGTCGGCAATGCAGGCACGGCGCATCCTCGAGATCGGCACGCTGGGCGGGTTCAGCACAATCTGGCTGGCCCGCGCTGTCGGACCGGCCGGGCGCGTCGTCACCTTGGAGTACGACCCCAGGCATGCCGACGTGGCACGGACCAACCTCGAGCGGGCCGGTGTCGCCGACCGAGTCGAGGTGATAGTCGGCGCTGCCCTGGACACGCTGCCGCGGTTGGCCGGTTCCGAGCCGTTCGACCTGGTATTCATCGACGCGGACAAGGAGAACAACTCCGCATACGTGCAGTGGGCTGTGCAGCTGAGTGCTGCCGGCTCGATGATCGTGGTGGACAACGTCGTTCGGTTCGGGCGCGTGCTCGCCCCGGCCGCCGAGGACCGACAGGCCCAAGGTGTGGTCGACATGCTCACGATGATCGCCGAGCATCCGCAGCTGGACGCGGCGGCCATCCAGACCGTCGGCGTCAAGGGTTGGGACGGGTTTCTGGTGGCTCTCGTGAGGAAGGAGTTGTAGCGGTGAGCACTGTCATCGCGGCTGTTATTGCGCTGATCGGCGGACTCGTTGCGAGTCGACGGCACAAGCACCGGCTGGCTGCCGACGTCCACATGGTGTGGTGGATGGTGTGGGTCGTGGGCATCGCGTCGATCGTCGGCGCGGGTTATCACATCTTCGACGGCCCGCGAACCGCGGAGCTGATCGGCTACACCCGCGGCGACGGTGGATTCCAATGGGAAAACGCGATGGGAGACTTGGCAATTGGTGTCGTCGGTGTGATGGCCTACTGGTTTCGCGGGCACTTCTGGCTGGCCACAATTGTCGTCGTGACGGTGCAGTACGTCGGCGACGCGGCCGGGCACATCTACTTCTGGGTGGCTGAGCACGACACCAAGCCGTACAACATCGGGGTGCCGTTGTGGGCGGACATTGTGGTGCCAATCGTGCTGTGGGCGCTGTACGTGTGGTCGCGCCGGCGCGACGGCGACGCGCTCACTTCGGCGCGAGGGTGCACAGTTGCACACTGATTCGCGGCGTGTCGGTGCGCAGACACGCCCGCTCGCGGGGGCGAGCGGGAGGCAAGCGGGCTAGGTGCAGACGGCGCCTTGGGCTGCCGAGCCGACCAGCTTGACGTACTTGGCCAGCACGCCGCTGGTGTAGCGAGGCGGCAGCGGCGTGAAGCCCTGCTGGCGAGAAGCGAATTCGTCAGGGTCGACGAGCAGGTCGAGCGTGGCGTTGGGCACGTCGAGGCGAATCCTGTCGCCGTCGCGCACGAACGCGATCGGGCCGGCGTCGACGGCCTCGGGGGCGATGTGACCGACGCACAGGCCAGTGGTGCCGCCGGAGAACCGGCCGTCGGTGATCAGCAGCACGTCCTTGCCCAGACCGGCACCCTTGATGGCACCGGTGATCGCGAGCATCTCGCGCATGCCCGGGCCGCCCTTCGGGCCTTCGTAGCGGATCACCACGACGTCGCCGGCCTGGATCGTGCCGTCCTCCAAAGCATCCAGCGCCGCCCGCTCACGCTCGAAAACCCTTGCGGTGCCTTCGAACACGTCGGAGTCGAACCCGGCCGACTTGACCACCGCACCGTCCGGGGCGAGCGAGCCGTGCAGGATCGTGATGCCGCCGGTCGGATGGATCGGGTTGTCGAGGGCGCGCAGCACCTTGCCGTCGGGGTCGGGCGGGTCGATGTGCCGCAGGTTCTCCGCCAGAGTCTGACCGGTGACGGTCAGGCAATCGCCGTGCAGCAGCCCGGCATCCAACAATGCCTTCATCACCACGGGCACCCCGCCGATGCGGTCGACGTCGAACATCACGTGCTTGCCGAACGGTTTGACGTCGGCCAAATGCGGCACCTTGGCGCCGATCCGGGTGAAGTCGTCCAGCGTCAGCTTCACGTTGGCCTCGAAGGCGATGGCGAGCAGGTGCAGCACGGCGTTGGTGGATCCGCCGAACGCCATCACCACGGCGATCGCGTTCTCGAACGCCTCTTTGGTGAGGATGTCGCGGGCGGTGATGCCGCGGCGCAGCAGCTCGACGACGGCCTGGCCGCTGCGGCGGGCGAACCCGTCGCGGCGCCGGTCGGTGGCCGGCGGGGCGGCGCTGCCGGGCAGCGACATCCCCAGCGCCTCGGCCGCGCTGGCCATGGTGTTCGCGGTGAACATGCCGCCGCAGGCCCCCTCGCCGGGGCAGATCGCCCGCTCGATCGCGTCGACGTCTTCGCGCGACATCAGTCCGCGGGCGCACGCGCCGACGGCCTCGAACGCGTCGATGATCGTGACGTCGCGCTCGGTGCCGTCGGACAATTTTGCGCGGCCCGGCAGGATCGAGCCGGCGTAGAGGAATACCGACGCCAGGTCGAGGCGCGCGGCGGCCATCAGCATGCCGGGCAGGGACTTGTCGCACCCGGCCAGCAGCACCGAGCCGTCGAGCCGCTCGGCCTGCATCACGGTCTCGACGCTGTCGGCGATCACCTCACGGCTCACCAGCGAGAAGTGCATGCCCTCGTGGCCCATCGAGATGCCGTCGGACACCGAGATCGTGCCGAACTCCATCGGGTAGCCGCCGGCGGCGAACACCCCGTCCTTGGCGGCCTTGGCGAGCCGGTCCAGCGACAGGTTGCACGGGGTGATCTCGTTCCACGACGACGCGACACCGATCTGCGGTTTGGCGAAGTCGTCGTCGTCCATGCCGACGGCCCGTAGCATGCCGCGGGCGGCGGCCTTCTCCAACCCGTCGGTGACGTCGCGGCTGCGAGGCTTGATGTCCGGCATGCGTTCAAGTATGCCTTCGACGACGCGCATGCCAGACGCAGCCCATACCCCTCGGGGGTACCGGTTAGAGTGGGAACATGAGGGTGATGACGGCGCTGTGGCTGGGGTTGCTGACGCTCGCCCTCGTCACGGGCTGCGGCGGGAACCAGCACGCCACCTCCACCACCTCGCAGGCCGCCGCCGAGCAGGACCACAACGCCAACGACCTCAGGTTCGCGCGCGACATGATCGCCCACCACGAGCAGGCGCTGCTGATGACGCAGATGGTGCCCACCAACACCTCCAACCAGCAGCTCATCGAGCTGGCCAACCGGATCACCACCAGCCAGCTACCGGAAATCCAGGCGTTCCGGGCGTGGCTGATGCAGTGGGACGCCCCCGGTGACAGCGCCTCCGCCCACGACAACCACAGCGCGCCGATGCCCGGCATGGTCGCGGCGGACACGATCGACAAGTTGAAAGCTGCCAGGGGTGCCGACTTCGACCGGCTCTGGCTGACGTCGATGATCGACCACCACCGCGGCGCGATCGCCATGGCCCAAGACGAGATCGCGCACGGAAAGAACCCGGACGTCATCTATCTGGCTCGGTCGATCGTCACCGCGCAGCAGGCCGAGATCGACCAGATGAAGCAGATGCTGGGAGGGTGAATGGCTGCAGCACAAGGGTATTCGGAGCGCAAGGACGACTACGCCAAACGGCTGCGCCGGATCGAGGGTCAGGTCCGCGGCATCGCGAAGATGATCGAGGACGACAAGTACTGCATCGACGTGCTCACCCAGATCAGCGCGGTCAACAGCGCGCTGCAGGCCGTCGCCCTGGGTCTGCTCGACGAACACCTCAGCCACTGCGTCAGCAATGCCGTCGCGGCCGGAGGGGAGGAGGCCGACGCGAAACTGGCCGAAGCGTCGGCGGCGATCGCCAGGCTGGTGCGGTCCTGAGCTCGCGGGTGTAACGAAATCCCAGCTCACGCGGATGGGCTAGATAGCTGTCGAGCGACGGGGGACCGGCGAGTGATCCGGACGGCCCCGCCCGCTGTGCCACACTGGGGGCACCTGAAGGTCTGGAGGGTTGATGAGTAGACGAGCCGGAGCCGTAGGGCGCTGGGCGTCATGGCCGGGCGTGAGAAAGACCTTGACCTCGGTGTTTTGCGTGGCCGGTGTGGCTGGCGCGGTGCTCGTCGCGACGCCGTCGGCGCTGGCCGAGCCGGATCCCAATCTGCCTCCGCCTCCGCAACCCGTGGACGCCGCCCCCGTCGATCCTGGACCTCCGCCGGCCGATCCGCCCGCAGCCGCGCTGCCGGCAGCGCCGCCGGCCGATCCGCTGGCAGCGCCCGCGCCGCCGCCGGGCGAGTCGGCCACCCCGCCGCCGGTTGACCCGCTCGCGCCACCCGCCGCGATCCCCGAGGGCACGCCCGCCGGCCAGAATCCGACGCCGTTCACCGGTACGCCGCCGTTCCGGCCGCCGACGTTCAACCCCGTCAACGGCGCGATGGTCGGCGTGGCCAAGCCGATCATCATCAACTTCGCGGTGCCGATCGCCGACCGCCCGATGGCTGAGCAGGCGATCCACATCTCGTCGAACCCGCCTGTGCCCGGCCGGTTCTACTGGATGAACGACAGCCAGGTGCGGTGGCGGCCGCTGAAGTTCTGGCCCGCGCGCGCGACCGTGAACATCGACGCGGCGGGCACCAAGTCCAGCTTCCGCACTGGTGACGAGCTGGTGGCGACGGCTGACAATGCCACCCACCAAATGACCATCACCCGCAACGGCAAGGTCGAGAAGACCATGCCGATCTCGATGGGCATGCCAGGTCACGACACCCCGAACGGCACCTACTACGTGCTCGAGAAGTTCCCCGACATCGTGATGGACTCGGCGACCTACGGCGTGCCCAACACCTCGCCGCAGGGCTACAAGGTGCACGTGCAACTCGCGGTGCGTTTCGACAACAGCGGCAACTTCGTGCACAGTGCGCCGTGGTCAGTGAGCGATCAGGGCAAGCGCAACGTCAGCCACGGCTGCATCAACATCAGCCCTGACAACGCGAAGTGGTTCTACGACAACTTCGGCAGCGGCGACCCGATCGTCGTCAAGAATTCCGTGGGCACGCAGAAGCCCGACGGGGCCAACGACTGGCAGCTGTTCTAGACGCGCGCCGACGCGCTAGTTCCAGATGTGCACCCGCTGCTCGGGCTCGAGGTAGAGCGCGTCGGACTCGCTGACGTCGAACGCGTCGTAGAACGCGTCGATATTGCGGACCACGCCGTTGCACCGGAACTCCGGCGGACTGTGCGGGTCGATCGCCAGCCGGCGGATGGCCTCGGCGTCACGTGACTTCGTGCGCCACACCTGTGCCCAACCGAAGAACACGCGCTGCACGCCTGTCAGCCCGTCGATCACCGGCGGCTGCGCGCCGCTCAGCGACAGCTGGTAAGCGAGCAGCGCGATCGACAGCCCACCGAGGTCGCCGATGTTCTCGCCGACGGTGAATGCGCCGTTGACGTGATGTCCGGTGCCGCTCAGCTGGCGCGGCGTGTAGGCGTCGTACTGCTCGATCAAAACCTTTGTGCGCGCGCTGAATTCAGCGCGGTCCTCGTCGGTCCACCAGTCGACGAGGTTGCCGTCGCCGTCGTATTTGGAGCCCTGGTCGTCGAACCCGTGCCCGATCTCGTGGCCGATCACCGCGCCGATGCCTCCGTAGTTGGCGGCGTCGTCAGCGTTGGCGTCGAAGAACGGCGGCTGCAGAATCGCTGCGGGAAACACGATTTCGTTCATGCCCGGGTTGTAGTAGGCGTTGACGGTCTGCGGCGTCATGAACCATTCGTCGCGGTCGACCGGCGAGCCCAGCTTGGCCAGCTCGCGGTCGTAATTCACCGTGTAGCCACGACGGAAGTTGCCGTACAGATCCGAGCGGTCCACACGCAGGGCCGAGTAGTCCCGCCACTTGTTCGGATAGCCGATCTTGGGGGTGAACTTCTCCAGTTTCGCCAGCGCGCGCTGACGGGTCTGCGGCGTCATCCAGTCCAGCGACTCGATGCTCACCCGGTATGCCCTGCGCAGGTTGTCCACCAGAACGTCCATGCGCGCCTTGGCTTCCGGGGGAAAGTGCCGCTCGACGTAGAGCCGGCCGACGGCATCGCCCATCAGGTTCTCCACCAACGACACGCCACGCTTCCACCGGTCGCGGATCTGCTCGGTGCCGCTCAAGGTGCGCCCGTAGAACGCGAAGTCCTCGGCGACGAGCTCGTCGGTGAGCAGGAAGGCGCGAGCATGGATCAGCCGCCAGCGCAGCCACGCCCGCCAATCCTCGATGTCCTCGCCCGCCCACAGCGCCGCAAATGCCGTGAGGTAATCAGGTTGGCGCACAACGACTTCCGCGGCCGCCTCCGGTGTGGTGCCCAACGCGCGAACCCAGCCGGCCCAGTCGAAGCCAGGCGCTTCGTCGGGCAGATCGGAGAACGCACGCAAGTTGTAGGTCAGGTCGGCGTCGCGGCGCTTGACCACGTCCCAATGAGCTGCTGCCAGTTTGGATTCCAGCGCTACGATCCGCGCGGCGGTGTCGGCGTGATCGTCGGCGCTACCGCCATACACCAGCGCGAACATCGCGGCGATGTGCCGCGGGTAGGCGGCCAGGATCTGCGCGTGCTGCTCGTCGCGGTAGTAGGACTCGTCGGGCAGGCCCAGCCCGGACTGGCTGACGTGCAACAGATAGCGCGTGGAGTCCTTGGAGTCGGTGTCGACGTACACCCCGGCGCCGCCACCAACGCCGGTGCGCTGCAGCCGCCCGACCAGCGCCGCCAGTGCCGCGGGATCGCCGGCCTGGTCGATGAGCGCCAGCTCGTCACGCAGCGGCGCCAACCCGACCCGGGCCACGGTGTCTTCGTCCATGAAGCTGGCGTACAAGTCGCCGATGCGCTGCTCGTCGGTGTCCGGCCGGGGGTCCGAGGCCGCGGCTTGGGTGATGATGTCGCGCACCTGCTCCTCGGCCCGGTCGAACAACTCGCGGAACGCGCCGTCGGTGGCCCGGTCGGCCGGAATCTCGTAGGCGGCCAGCCAGCGTCCGTTGACATGGCCGAACAGGTCGTCTTGCGGGCGAGTCGCCGAATCCACGTACGAAAGATCAATACCGGAGTTCACCGGACCATCCTTCCAGACGACTGAAGTAACCTCGCCTTCGTGCCAGAGGAGTCCGACGCTTCCGAGAACCCTCCCGCGAAGGCACCGGCCCCGCTCGGCCGTGCCCCGGTGTTCACGCCGCTGGGCCTCGCATCGGCCGGGCTCGGTGTGCTCTGCGTCGCCGCGATCGTGCTGACGTCGCTGATCTGGTCCAACCATCGCGACGACGAAGGCGAGCTCGCGTACAAGGCCCGGGTCATGCAGGTGGCCGCCTCATGGGCGGGCGTGCTGATCAACATGAACAAGGACAACATCGACGCCAGCCTGCAGAAGCTGCATGACGGCACCGTCGGGGAGCTCAACACCGAATTCGACAAGGCCATCCAGCCCTACACCAACCTGGTGAAGACGCTGCAGTCCAAGACGACCGGACAGATCAACTCGGCGTCGATCGAGGCGTTCTACCACGACCTGGACCGTCAGCCCGGGACCCCGCCCCGCTCCGAACCGCTGCCGACGGATGTGGCGTCGCGCACCGACACCGTGCTGATTGTCGCCACCTCGGTCAGTGAGAACGCCGGCGCCAAACCGCAGACCGTGCACTGGAACCTGCGGGTGAGCGTGTCGAACGTCGACGGCCAGCTCTTGGTCTCCCACCTGGAGCTGCTGCGATGAGAAACGCGTGGCGCGTGCTCGCGTTCGACATCGCGGCTCCGCTGGCGGCCATCGCAGCGCTGCTGGTGATCGGCTACGCCTTGGACTGGCGGGTCTGGTGGGTGGCGGTGTGCGCGGTGCTGTGCACGCTGATCGTCGAAGCCATGATCGTCAACTTCGTCCTGTTCCGGCGCGACCGGGTGACGCTGGGCACCGACGACGACGGGCCCGGATTGCGTTTGGCGGTGGCAGGGCTGACCACCGCGGCGCTGGTCGCCGCGATGCTGGTGACCTACTCGCAGTGGACCCGGCCCGACCGTGACCTGGCCGCCAGCATGGACCAGGCGGCACGGCTGGGATCGAGGTTCGCCGAGGCGGTGATGACGTTCTCGCCGCAGGATCCGATGGGATCGGTCAACAAGGCCGCCGACCTGATGGAGCAAGACCGGGCGACACGGTTCCGTGACGCGTCAGCCAAGACCGTCGCCGACGAGGCGGCGAAGAAGGTGACGACGCAAGCGCAGACCATTTCCGCGGGTGTCGAAGCGATCAGCTCCGACGACGCCAGCGTCGCAGTGGTGATGCGTGCGACCCGCAGCGTGCCGAACCAGTCCGCCGACAAGGCGGTGATCGCACTGCGAATTACGTTGTCGCACAGCGGTGATCAATGGCGTGTGCTCGATTTCACGCCGATCAACCCCGCCCCGGCCGGCCCGGGCGGATGAGCCGCGCGTGGTCCACCTTCAGGCAGCGGTCCATGACCACCCGCATGCCGGCGGCCTCCGCGTCGCGGGCCAGCTGCTCGTCCCACAGGCCCTGCTGCAGCCAGATGCTCTTGGCGCCCACGGCGATCGCCGCGTCGAGCACCCCGCGTAGCTGATCCGGACGGCGGAATACGTCGACCATGTCCGGCACCACGGGCAGCGCCGCCAGATCCGGGTACACCGGTTGCCCGTCGAGCTCGTCGATCGCGGGGTTCACCGGATAGAGCTGGTAGTCGGTGGCCGATCTCAGGTAGCGGTAGACACCGTTGCTGGGACGCAACGGATCGGGCGACACTCCGACCACGGCGATCGTGCGGGTGTCCTGCAGAAGCTCGCGCAGTGCGTCGTCGTCGGGCTCAGTCCACATTCGGACATCGTATGGGCGGAGCCGACGGAATCACTGCGGGTGGGTGGGGCGGTGAGTCCTCATCTTCGCGAACCGGTCGGCGAGCCGGCGCATCCGGACCATCTGCGACGCCGACGGGCTGACCTCGCCGGCGAGGTAGGCGGCAAGGTCGTCGCCGCTGACACCGATGCGGGACGCGAACTCGCGGGCCGAAAGTCCGGAGCGGTCGATCAACGCCCGGATCTGGCGGGCCACCTCTGCGCGTTCGTCGGCCTCCAGCTGCGCCCGGCTGCGGGCCAGCACCTCGGCGAGCGCGTTGTTGATGCCATATGACGACGTCGTTTCGAGCACCTCCTCGACCTGCCGCGCGGTCCGGCCGAACGGATCTCGTTTGAGCGCCACCACGATGCGCTGCCAGATCGCCAGATCGCCGCTTTCCACCGCGGTGCGGATCGCCGCGGTGGGCCAGAACTCGACGGGCTTGCTCTGGTAGGCGGCCAGCGGCGACGCCTGCGCTGCTCCGGGCAGGCGAATGGTGGTCGCCGCGTCGTCATGCGCATCCAGGGCCAACGTCACCTCGCCTCCTCCAGCATCGCCACGGCCACCGACAGGCATCGCTTCTTGACTTCCGCCCAGTCCACGTCGGGATCCAGCTCGTCGTCCGCCGGCCGGGGGTCGGCCAGCCGGCGCACCAATTGCGTGGCAACCCATTGCGTCCTGGGTTGTTGCCCACAGTAGTACTTATCCATCCCGGCCAGCACTGATGCAGCCGTGCTGGTGTCGATGGCGTCCACCAATTCGGCAAACTCCGCGTAGTCGCGGCGGCTGTTGCGGCACATCAGCAGAAAACCCTTCATGCGCAGCGTCTCCGCGCCCGTCGGAATCTGCAGCCGATCGCCCGTCGGCAACTGGACGTTGGTGGTCTCCACCGGGCTGCGCCGCGCGACGGGCGGGGCCTCGGTGTGGGCGTCGACCTCCAGCGCGTCCAACGCCACCGACAATCTGTCCCGCCACATCGTGACCGGATGCACGCCGCGACCGGCCCACGGCATGCGTTTGCGGCTGCCGCGGTGCCGCAGCGACAACGGCACTGAACCGTTTCGCCGCAGCCCGCTGTGGCCGGCGTCGGGTGCTGGCTCGTCGGGCGCCTCGTCGCGGCGGCCGCACCCGCTGAACGCCAACGGGTCGGCCACACAGACGACGTCGGGCGCGAGGTCTTTGAACTTGGCGGCGGACTTGACCACCATCCGCATGTCGGAGTTGGGCACGCCGAGCGCGGAGATGTCGTCGGGAATGACGACGACGTCGCCGATGTCGACCTTGGGCAGCGGCCGCTCGAAGTCCACCGACGGCAGGATCCGCGCCAGCCAGGCCGGCAGCCACCAGTTCCACTGGGCGAACATCGCCATCAGCGCCGGCACCAGCACCAGCCGCACCACTGTCGCGTCCACCGCGATCGCCACCGCGCACGCCACCCCGAGTTCGGCTACCAGCGGCATGCCCGCGAACGCGAACCCGATGTAGACCGCGATCATGATCAGCGCCGCACTGGTGATGGTCCGGGCGCTGGTGCTCACCCCCCATGCGACCGCGTCACGGGTGTTGTTGGTCTGCAGGAAACGTTCGCGGATGCGGGTCAGCAAGAAGATCTCGTAGTCCATCGACAAACCGAAGGTGATCGCCAGCACCAGCGGCGGCACCGAGCTGTCGAGCGACGAAATCGGTTGGAAGCCAAGTTCTTTGAGCCAACCCCACTGGAACACCATCACGATGCTGCCGTAAGCGGCCGCGACCGAGAGCACGGTCATCAGCACGCCCTTGAACGCCAAGAACACCGACCGGATCGAGATCAGCAGCATCACGAACGCGATCGTCGAGACGAACAGGAACACCCACGGCTGGGTCTTTTCCACGCGGTCGTCGAAGTCCTTGATCAGTGCGGTGGGGCCGCCGACGTCGATCCGCGCGTCGGCAGCACCGGGCACCTGTGGAAGCCGATCGCGCATCCAGTCGACGGTCTCGCGGGCGGACATGTCCTCCGGATCCACTGCCAGCACGGCTGACAGCAGCGCGCTGCGGTTGTCGTCGGCGAACACCGGCGGCTGCACGGTGACGATGTTCGGCGCCTCGCGCATCCGCAGGCCGACCGCGTCGACGGCCTGCCGGTGCTCGGCGCTGGTGGCGGCCCCGTCGGGGAACGTCACCAGCACGCGGATCGGGCCGAGCGCTCCGGGTCCGAGTGCGGCCGCGGCCGCGTTGACGCCGCCGCGGATCTCGTGTTCGGGCGAGAACTGGCGCTGCATGCTGTTGGACAACGTCATCGACAACGCCGGAGCGGCCAGGGTCAGCAACACCACCGCGGCGGCCAGTGCCGACGCCCAGGGCCGGCGCATGACGAAGCCGACCCAGCGTGACCAGAACGGCGATTGGGTGGACTCCGGGCGCCGCGACCATTGCAGCAGCCAGGACCGCCGCGCGGCAGCCCGGCCGAACGTCGCCAGCACCGCCGGAATCAGGGTCGTGGACGTCAGCACCGCGACCGCGACCGTCAGCACCGCGCCGGTGGCCATCGACCGCAGCACCGGGGTGTTGATCAGGTAGATGCCGGTAACCGACGCGATCACCGTCAACCCCGACAACACCACGGCAAGGCCCGAGGTGGCCATCGCGGCGTCGGTGGCCTGCTTTGCGTCACGTCCGGCGCGCAGTTCCTCGCGGTAGCGCATCAGGATGAACAGCGAATAGTCCACGGCCAGCGCGATGCCGAACATCGAGACAGTCGGCGTGACGAACACCGACATCGTGGTGAACATCGACAGCAGATAGATCAGCCCCATGCTGACGGCCACCGTGACGATGCCAAGGATCAGCGGCATGGCCGCCGCCGCCAGCGACCCGAACACCGCAAGCAGCACCACCAGGATGATCGGCAGGTTCCACCGCTCGGCCTCGGCGATGTCGTGTTTGGTGTTGGCCTGCGCGGCAGCGCCCAGCGCGCCCTGGCCGATCACGAACAATTCGACTCTGCCGTTGTCAAGTTGACCTGGTTTGTCGCCGTGGACGCCGACTTTGCTGCGCAGCTGCTTGGCGACGTCGACGGCGCCGGAGTTGTCGAAGCCGAGCTTGAGCGAGACCACATAGGGCCGGTCCGGCCGCGGCGGCGGCTGCGCCGGGTTGGGCACCACCGTCACGCTGGGCACTTCGGCGGCCTTCTGCTCCAGCAGAGCCACGGCGGCTTTCATGTCCTCGGCGGTGGCGCCGGGACGCGGGGCGGCGACCAGCGCAAGCGGCGACGCGCCCTGGTCGGGGAAGTGACTCTCGAGTTCCCGCTGCACCCGCAGCGACTGCGAGCCGGCGACCTCGAACCCGCCGCCGGTGAGGTTGCTGGACTGTTGCAACGCGATCAGCACGGCGGGAACCAGGACGAGCAGCCACGTGGTGAACACCGCCCAGCGGTAGCGGCGCAGGTTGCTGCTCAAGCGCATCATGAACTGCTGGATGGCTGTCCCCCGCTTTCTCCCGTGGTCGTGAGCCTACAACAGGATGCTGTGCGGCGACTGCGACTCTGACCTGCGCTTGGACGCTTCGCACGTGGGCTTTCTGCGGCTGGGCCGACGCGGGGGAGACCGCCATGACGTGGGCGTTTGTCCTTCGATTGGCGGCCAGCCCACCGCAGGTGGCACCATGTGGATCGGTCGTTTGCTGGCAGCGGTCATCGACGGCGGCGTCGCAGCGATGCGCATTGCCCCGAATGTCCGCGAACTGTGAGGAGCTGTCCCATGAACTCGGCTTCCCCGACTGTGCGCCGTGCCCTTGCCGGCGTCTTCGCGGCCTGCCTGAGCGGTGGTGTCGTGGCGGCGAGCACGGTTCCGTCGGCCACCGCCGCCAACGATCCGTGTGCGGCGAGCGAGATCGCGCGGACCATCGGGTCGGTGGCGACGAACACCGGCAACTATCTGGACGCGCATCCGGCCACCAACACCGCGCTGAGCGCTGCTGCGCAGCAGCAGGGGCCGCAGGCCGTCGCCGCGGTCAAAACGTACATGGACGCCAACCCGCAGGTCAGCAAGGATCTGCAGGCGCTTCAACAACCGCTGCAGGCGCTGGCCGGCAAGTGCCGGCTGCCGATCTCGTTCCCGCAGCTGCTGCAATTCGTGCAGGCAGCTCAGAACGGGGCCGGCTTGCCGGCGGGCGCGCCGACCGCGCCCGGGCCACTGCCGGGACCGGCAGCCACCGCGCCGGTATCGCCGGTCAGCGCACCGAGCAGCGGCGCCACCAGCCCGACTAGTCACTGACCGCCGGCTTTCTTCGTCAGCTTGGCGGCAAGCCAAGAAAGTGGACGTCGATTCTGCTTAGCTTGACTATGTCGATGACCATCAATGGTTACGGTTCACTTGCCACGTGACTGAAGGAGCTATCTGATGACGCTCTCCCGTTGTGCCGCGCGCCGCGCGGTTGCAGGCCTGCTGGGTGCCGGTGCCATCACCGGCGCAGTGCTGCTGGCCGCCGCTCCCACCGCGCTGGCCGACCCACCGCCAGGTTGCACCGCGGCTGACCTCGCTGGTGTGGCGTCGGGCGTCGCGGCGTCCACGTCGGCCTATCTGTTCACCCATCCGGACGTCAACGCGTTCTTCACCGGTCTCAAAGGTCAGCCCAAGAGCGAGATCCGCGACGACGTGCAGAACTACCTCGACGCCAACCCCACCGTGCGGGCCGACCTGCAGGGCATCCGCCAACCGCTCGTCGACCTGAAGAACCGCTGCCAGTAGCCGGTGCGGCCCGAGCTGGGAACCAATCTCCCCGGCGGCGGTCAACCGCCCGCGCGTAACGGCGGCACGGGCCCCCTGGTGTTGATGGTCGACGACGACCCGGATGTGCGGACCTCGGTGGCGCGCGGATTGCGGCATTGGGGCTTCGACGTCCGGGTCGCCGCGACCGGCAAAGAAGCGTTGCGCCTGTTGTCCAGCGAGACCCACGACGCGTTGGTGCTCGACGTGCAGATGCCCGAGTTGGACGGCGTCGCGGTGGTGACGGCACTGCGCGCGCTGGGCAACGACATCCCGATCTGCGTGCTGTCGGCCCGCGACACCGTCAACGACCGGATCCTCGGGCTGGAGGCCGGGGCCGACGACTACCTGACCAAGCCGTTCGACCTCGGTGAGCTGGTCGCGCGGCTGCATGCCCTGCTGCGACGATCGTCGCACTCGGCGCAACGCAGCGAGGACGAGCGCTCCGACGCGATCACGGTCGGCCCGTTGACCATCGACACCGCGCGCCGGCTGGTGTTCGTCGACGGCGAGCGAGTGGAGCTGACCAAGCGGGAGTTCGACCTGCTGGCAGTGCTCGCCGAGAACGCCGGGGTGGTGCTCACCCGTCAGCGGCTGCTCGAACTGGTCTGGGGGTACGACTTCGACGTCGACACCAACGTCGCCGACGTGTTCATCAGCTATCTGCGGCGCAAGCTCGAGCGCGACGGAGTGCCGCGGGTGATCCACACGGTGCGCGGGATCGGATACGTGCTGCGGACGGAGCCGTGAGGCGACCAAAGGATCGCGAGCCGTGAGGCGACCAGAGGATCGCGAGCCGTGAGGCGGATTCGGCTGCGGTCGGTGTCGCTGCGCACCCGGGTGGCCATCGCCGCCGCGCTGGCGGCGGCTGCGGTGGTCGCGTTGTTCGCGATCGTGACGTCGGTGCTGTTGGTGAACAACGATGCGGCCCAGCTGGACCGGCGGCTCGACGCGATCATCGAGACCAGCATCGAGCCGAACCGCAACACAGCTGAACCGCGCGCGATCCTGCAGACGATCCGGTCAAAGAACACACAAGAAGTGTTGTACCGCAATGGTTTTCAGTTGCCACCGCTACCGGTGGGCACCACGACGGTCAGCGTGAACGGGGTGAACTACCGGGTGCGCACCGTCGAACAGGCCCGCCCGGACGGCGACGTGCTGGTGTCCATCGGCATCCGGGTCGACAGCATCCTGCTGGACCGCACGCGAATCCCGTTGTACCTGTTGATCGGTGGCGCCGCGGTGCTGGTGGCGGCCGGGCTGGGCTGGCTTTTCGCCGGGCCTGCGGTGGGCCCGCTGCGGCGGCTGACCGAACACACCCGCAGGCTGGGCAAGGGGAGTGACACGCTGCCGCCGGTGCGGGGCATCCGAGAGGCCGAGGACCTTTCGGATGCGATGACGGACATGCTGCAACGGCTCGCCGCCGCGCAGGAATCGACCACCAATTCGCTGCAGACAGCGCAGGACTTCGCCGCGAACGCGGCGCATGAACTGCGGACTCCGCTGACCGCGATGCGCGCAGACCTCGACACACTGCGCATCCACGACCTGCCCGCCGAAGAGCGTGAGGAGGTGGTCGCCGACCTGTCGCGGGCGCAGCGCAGGGTCGAGGCGATCATCACCGCCCTGGGTCAGTTGGCGTCCGGGCAGCTGGCCCGCGCCGAAGACCGCGAAACGATCGATGTCGCAGACCTTTTGGAGCGGGTGGCCCGCGACAACATGCGACAGTCGCCGCCTGTGCAGATCGAGGTGCGCGCCGACGACGCGGGCGCGATCGTCGGTTGGCCCAGCGGGCTGCGGCTCGCGGTGGACAACCTCGTGCGCAATGCGATCACGCATGGCGAGGCCAGCCGCGTGGTGCTGACCGCACTCCGGCACGGCGAGCGACTCGACATCGTCGTCGACGACAACGGGCGCGGGCTGCCCGCCGAGGAACACCGCGCGGTGCTGGGCCGGTTCACCCGGGGCAGCACGGCCGCGACAGGTGGGTCCGGGCTCGGGCTCGCGCTGGTCGCGCAGCAGGCCGCGCTGCATGGCGGCAGCATCGAGTTGTGCGACGGACCGCTCGGCGGGTTACGGGCGACGCTGACGGTCGCTACCGCGGGCGCGCCGTCGTCCGACGCGCCGTTGCAAGGCCCCGCCAGCCCAGCAGCAGGACGCCGGTCACCACTGAAGCGACGATCACGAAAGTGACTGCCACACTTGCCGAGTTGGCTTTGCGCAGCAGCATTCCCACCGCGACCGTACACACCCAGACGGTCACGCCCGTGGGCACAACGGCCAGCGGAGCCCGCCAGCCGCGGCTGAGTAGCCAGCCGACCGCCGCCCCGGCGAGGAACGGCCATGCCGTCTCGGCGACGCCGGTCACGGTCACGCCCTCGGCATGGCTTCGCCGGCCGACCGCGCAGAACACCAGCACGCACGCCGCATCGGCGGCCAGCGCCCACGGCACCCGCATCACAGCCACCCGGTGAGGCTAGCCGGTCAGCGGCCCGGGTAGCTCATCACGTCGAGGTCCAGCGGCATCGCATACGTCTTGTCTGTGGTCGCGAAGCCCTGCTGCAACGGTGCCGGTCCGCCGGTGCTCACCAACTCGTCGCTGAGCGACGTCAATCGGCCGGTCAGCCGGAACTTGTCGAGCAAGAACGGTAATCCGTTGGAGCGCAACGGATCTGGCGTACTCATCACTTGGAAGTGCAGATGTGGCGCGTCGGTGTTGCCGGTGTTGCCCACCGAGGCGATGCTCTGGCCGGTGATGATGCGCTCGCCCGGAGTGACCTTCACGCTGCCGGTCTTCAGGTGTGCATACATGACATAGTTGCCGCCACCGATGTCGACCACGACGTGGTTGCCCGGATACTGCTCCAGCGCCAAGCCGGTCGGGCGGACGCCCGGCACCTGCTC
Organism: Mycobacterium sp. NGS19; assembly: GCF_059813155.1. Classification (NCBI taxonomy): domain Bacteria; kingdom Bacillati; phylum Actinomycetota; class Actinomycetes; order Mycobacteriales; family Mycobacteriaceae; genus Mycobacterium; species Mycobacterium sp. NGS19. The sequence continues at coordinate 624,497 of NZ_JCALEB010000002.1, read as the reverse complement.
GGGCTGGTCGTTGACCACCGCGACCACCTGGCCGTCGGCGACGGCGTGCACGTCGGCACCGAAGTAGGCATAGCTCGCGGGGTCGCCTTTGTCGCCGTTGAACAGCCGGCCGTCGGGCGTCAGCTGGACGTAGTCGATCGCATACCGCTCGCCCGCCCACAGGGCACCGCTGATCGGGTTGAGCGCCATCCGGTGCGGGTTCATGTCACAGCAGCCGTTCGCGGCAACCCAGCCGTCCCCGGCCAGCGGCGCCGAGACGGTCACCGGCTTGCGGTTGTCCACGGTCGTCGGCGCGATGGTCTCGCTCATCGTCGCCTCGGTGAGCGGCGGTTGGGGCTGGGGCAGCGACAGCGACACGGTGTGGCTGACCGCGGCGGGAATGCTCGCGCCCTCGTCGAGCGCCACGTCGAACCACACCGCCGCGGTCTGGGCCGGCCCGATCGTCGCGGTAGGCGCCGGATTGCCCAGCACCCGCGTCCATGCCGCCACCGCGTCACCGTCGAGGTTCAGTAGCGGTTTGCCGTCCGCGGTCGCTGCCACCGACGTCAGGGTGACGTCTTGCGCCGTCGTGTTGGTCAGCAGCAGTTCGTAAGCCAGGTGCGTCTTGCCGTCGCTGCCGGTCACGGGCATCGGCGGCGCCAGCACCGACCCGATCACCGGTGTGGCGGCCGCGGGGCCGGCGGGTGCGAGTGCCGCCGGTGGTGGACCCGTGGTGACGGTGACGGTCGACGGGGCGGGTGACGGACTTGACCGCGATCCGGTGCCGCACGACGTGGCGACCAGGACTGCGCAGAGCACCGTCGCCCAAACACGTTGTCGCATGCGGACATCCAAGCACGGCGTCACGACGCGCCGTCGCCGTTGGAGTCGCCGCCTGCCGGCTTGGGCTCGGCGTCGATGCCGCCGCGTTCGGCGGCGTCCGGGTCGATCTGGCTTTCGGTGCGGAACAGAAAGAAGAACAGCACCCACCCGATGACCGCGATGAAGATCCAGCTGATCAGCCGGTAGATCAGCATCGCCGAGATCGCGTCGGGCAGCGACACCCCGCTGGTCACCAGGCCCGGTACCAGCACCGCCTCCACCACCAGCAGCCCGCCGGGCATCAGCGGTATCGACCCGACGGCCCGCGCGGCGGCGTAGGCGACGGTCAATCCTGCCAGCGACGGGTGGCCGCCCGCGGCGAACGTCGCGAACAGCAAGCAGCCCACGTCGGCCACCCAGTTGAACAACGACCAGCCGAAGGCGACCGACAGGTCGCGGCGGCTCAGGCTCACCGACTCGAGTTGGCTCAGCATGGCGCGCCACTTGTCGAGCCCGACGTCATGCGGTTTGCCGCGAACCGAATTCACCCACGACAGCGCCCGCACACCGATGCCGTCGATCAGTTCCGGGCGTGACGCCACTGCTTGCGCCAGCATCAGCAGCAGCAGGAAGCCGCCGAGCGTGAAGATCAGCGAGAACGGGTTGTTCTTGGCGCCCAACAGGAACGCGCCGCCAAGCCCGAGCAGCGCCAGCCCGGCCACCTGTAGTGCGCCCGACATCACCAGCTGCCACGAGGCCACCATCGGCGAGGCGCCCCACAGTCGCTGCTGGCGGTAGATGAACGTCGCCGACAGTACCGGTCCGCCCGGCAGTGTGGTGCTCAGCGCGTTGCCGGCGTAGAACGCGGTCTCCGAACGCCACTGTTTGACCACCACCCCGGCCGACCTCAGCAGTGTGCGCTGGATCTGCGCGAAACTGTGCATCGACGCCAGTGCAGCGGCGGCCGCGGCGGCCACCCACCACCACTTCGCCGCCGAGATGCTGCGCCACGCCTGAGCGAGCTGGTCACGCACGAGCACGATCTCGACGAACAGCACCACCGCGGCGATTCCGATGATCGCCCAGCGCAACCACCAGTACTTGCCGCGGGACTGACCTTCGCCGCTACAGGCATCGCTGACCGGGGCGTCGTGCGACACGTGCTACAGGTTAAGACCGCAGACCCGCCACGACGGCCACGGCTCGCGGCACACGTCGACGCGGTTTCGCGGCGGCGGTGGTGGTTACGCTACGGAAATGCCAGCGCCCGAAGACTCAGCCGTCCCGCCCCTGGTGCGCAAGGGGGCCGCCTGGTCGTGGCGCCTACTGGTCATCTTCGGCCTGGTCCTGGCCGGGTTGTGGTTGTTCAAGCACCTCGAGGTGATCTTCGTACCGGTGGCCATCGCGACCATGCTCGCCGCGCTGTTTCTGCCCGGCGTCGACTGGCTGGACCGGCACGGCGTGCCACGCGGCTGGGGCGTTTTCCTGCTGCTGTTGTTCGGTATCGCGCTGGTCGGCGGGGTGCTCGCGTTCGTCGTCAGCCAGTTCATCGAGGGCCTGCCCGGGCTGGTGGACCAGGTCACCCACAGCATCGACACGGCCAAGAACTGGCTGATCCACGGGCCGGCGCACTTGAACAATCAGCAGATCGACAATGCCGGGAAGTCGGCGGTCGACGCGCTGCGCAACAACCAGGAGAAGCTGACCAGCGGGGCGCTGTCGACCGCCAGCACGATCACCGAGATCGTCACCGGCGCGTTCGTCGTGCTGTTCACGCTGATCTTCTTCCTGTACGGCGGCCGCAACATCTACGAGTTCGTCACCCGCATCTTCCCGGCCAGCGTCCGGGAGAAGGTGCGCGACGCCGGCAAGGCCGGGTTCGGCTCGCTCATCGGCTACGTGCGCGCGACGTTTCTGGTCGCACTGGTCGACGCCACCGGCATCGGCACCGGCCTGGCCATCATGGGTGTGCCGCTGGCGCTGCCGCTGGCCTCGCTGGTGTTTCTCGGGGCGTTCATCCCGCTGGTCGGTGCGGTGATCGCCGGGTTCCTGGCTGTGGTGGTGGCTCTGCTGTCGAAGGGCTTCATCTACGCCCTGATCACGCTGGGGTTGATCATCGCGGTGCAGCAGCTGGAGGGCCATGTGCTGCAGCCGCTGGTGATGGGCCGTGCGGTGCAGATCCACCCGCTTGCCGTGGTGCTCGGGATCTCGACGGGTGGGGTGCTGGCCGGGATCGTCGGCGCGCTGCTGGCCGTGCCCACGATCGCGTTCCTCAACAGCGCCGTGCGCGTGCTGCTGGAACGGCACGAGGACGTAGGCGGGCCGGGAGAAACATCGGACTACGACGAGCCGGTGGGCATCACCGCCGAACCCGACGAGGTCCCGTCGACCGCGGACGACTAACTACAGCCTGCGGCCTTCACGCCGCAGCAGATCCTGGGCGCTCACTCCGCCGCGCCGACGCTCGTCGGGCTTTTGACCCGGCGCGGGCAGCTTCTCGGTGGACTCAGGGTCGGGCCGGTGCGCCGGGATCGCGGTGGTTTCCTCAGCGCTGTCGTCTGCGGCGGCGCCAGCCTCCGGCATCGCACGGGTGGCGTCGGCCGAGGGCGGTGTCGGCGGGCGCTCCGCCGGCGCTGCGGGACCAGGGGAAGTGCCGCGCAGTTCGCCGAGCCACGACTCGATCTCACGCTCCTCGCGCGGTGGTGGCGGCGTCGGAGCGGCGCGCTGTGTGCGCTGGGTGATCGCGGCGGCGTTGTTGATGACGGCCTTGGCTGCGTTCTTCGCGGCTGTCGACAGCCGCGTGGTGGGCGGCTCAGAGGAGGCGGCCGGCGCAGCGCCCGGCATCCTCGTGGTCCCGGCCACCGACGGCGGCTGCGCCTGCGGCGGACGGCCGGGCCTCGGCGCGGGCTGTGCGGCACCAGGGCGGGCCGGCGCCTCGACTGCCGGATGGGTCGGGTCGTGCGGGCGCCGCGGAGGCGGCAGCACCGGGGCGCCGACACCCACCAGTGCCTCTTCGGGTTCACGCACCGCGGGCCGCTTGCGTTCGTCGGGCAGGTGGATCTCGCCCAGCCCGATGCGGTTCTGCAGCCGCTTCATCCAGCGTGGCGCCCACCAGCAGTCGTCGCCGAGCAGCTTCATGATCGCCGGCACCAAGAACATCCGGACCACAGTGGCGTCCAGCAGCAGTGCGGCCACCAAACCGAACGCCAGGTACTTCATCATCACGAGGTCCGAGAAGATGAACGCGCCGCCGACCACCATCAGGATCAGTGCGGCTGCGGTGATGATGCGGCCGGTCTGCGCGGTGCCCATCCGGATCGCCTCGGCTGTCGACATGCCGCGCTCACGGGCCTCGACCATGCGCGAGACCAGGAACACCTCGTAGTCGGTGGACAAGCCGTACACCACCGCGATGATCAATCCGATCACCGGCGCGGTCAGCGGCGTCGCGGTGAAGTTCAGCACGCTCGAACCGTGGCCGTCGACGAAGATCCACGTCAAGATCCCCAGCGTCGAGCCCAGCGTCAGCGCACTCATCACCGTCGCCTTGATCGGCAACACGATCGACCCGAACGCCAAGAACATCAGGATCGTCGTGGTGGAGATCAGGATCAGCAGCATCAACGGCATGTGCTCGAAGATGCTGTGAATCGAGTCCTGCTCCAAAGCCGGTGTGCCGCCGACCCATAGCGTCACGCCCTTGGGCGGCTGGATCGACCGAAGCTGACTGATCTTGTCGGCCGCGGTGTTCTGGTTCACCAAGCCGTTCTGCAGCACCGTGACTTTGGGGTCGTGGTTGCCTTCGTTGGTCGCGGGCCGGGTCTGCCAGGTGGGGTTGGTGAAGCCGCTCAGCTGGGCGGCCTTGTTCGCGATCTCCTCGATCTGCGGCGGCGACGCGTTCTGGATCACCAGCGTCAGCTGCTGGGTGCGAAAGCCCGGGAAGGTGCGGTCGAAGTCTTCCTGCGCCACCCGCACCGGGTTGTCGGGCGGCAGGTACTTCTCGCTGATGCCGCCCAGCGCCAGCTTTCCGAGCGGGATGATCAGCAGGATCATGATGACCAGAATCGGGGCCGCGAACAGGATCGGCCGCTTCATCACGCGGTTGACCAGCTTGCCCCAGAAGCCGCGCTCCACTTCTTCGCGGGTCTTGGTCCGCTGCAGCCGCTCGGCCAACCAGTTCAGGTAGGCGTTGATCCAGCCGACGTTGCGGAACAGCGGCACCCGCAGCAACGTGCGCACGCCCAGGGCGTCGACGTGGCGGCCGAGGATGCCCAGCACCGCGGGCAGCACGGTGATCGACAGCAGCGCTGAGAGCATCACCGCGGCGATCACCGCGTACGTCAGCGATTTGAGGAAGCCCTGCGGGAACAGCAGCAGACCCGCCGCCGACGCGACGATGATCACCGCCGAGAACACCACCGTGCGCCCGGCTGTCATCACCGTGCGCCGCACCGCCGCTTCGGTGTCGTAGCCCTCGGCGATCTCTTCGCGGAAGCGGCTGACCACGAACAAGCCGTAGTCGATTGCGATGCCGAGCCCGATCATCGTGACGACGGGCTGCGCGAAGTAGTGCACCGGGCCGAAGATCGCGATGAAACGCAGGATGCCCAGCGACCCGGCGATCGACAGGCCGCCGACGATCACCGGCAGGCTGGCCGCGATCACCCCGCCGAACACGAAGAACAGCACCACCGCCACCAGCGGCAGCGCCAATACCTCCATGCGCCGCTGGTCCTCGGCGATGGTGCCGGTCAGCTCGCTGGCCACCGGCTGCAGGCCGGCCAGTTCGACGTTGCCGCCGTCGAGCTGGCGCAACGCGCTTTCGACGGACTTGTAGTTGTTGAGGATCTCGTCGTCGTTGTCACCCTTGAGGGGGATGCTGACGAACGTGCGCCGCATATCCGCGGTGTGCATCTTCTGCACGGTCGCATCGGTGGTCGTCGGGGCCTTGAGCCAGCCGACCCAGCCCAGAATCTGATCCGGATGGTCGGTCTGCAGCTTGTTCAGTTCGTCGGTGATCTTCTTCTGCCAGTCCGGATCGTCGACCGTTTTGCCGTCCGGCGCGGTGAAGGTGGCGACGATGTGGCTGGTGCGGTCACGTCCGTAGACCTCGTCGCCGAGGACCGAGGCGCGGGCGGACTGGCTGCCGTCGTCGTAGAAGCCGCTCTGGGTGACGTGCTTGCCCAGGCTCATCCCGAAGATGCCGCCGCCGAGGCTCAGTGCGACCATCACCCCGATCACGATGAACCGGTAGCGGTACACGATTCGACCCCACCAGGCGAACACCTATGCTCCTTATGCCTCTATTGCCGCGCTCGATATGTTTCTTGCCGCCTCCGGGGCTGCTCTCTTACACAGTCGCCTAGACGCGCGCGGTCAGCAACGACGACAGCGGCCGGAACGGCTGCAACCACGCGCCCTGGTCTGGTAACGAATCTAGGCCCACCCGCGGCAGGGGTTCCCGGAATACGCCAGGAATGTCTTCCAAGTCGACGAAGTCCAAGGTATCCGAGGCTAGCGCCCAGCTTGCATGTTCACGAAATCCGAGCACCTGCACGGTCACGCCCTCGCGGGCGATCTCTTCGAGCGGCTGGCGGAAGGCCTGGCCGTCGGCTGAGGCGACCAGCACCGCGGCCAGCCCCTCGCTGTGCCGCAGGGCAATGTGGGCGAGCATGTCGGTGTCGACGTCGCTGTCCTCGTCGATCTTCGGCTTCGCGAACACCGCGAACCCCACGTTACGCAGCGCCTCCACCCACGGCCGCACGACGTCGGCGCTGCCGGGCGCGATGTTGGTGAACACGGTCGCCTCCGGCTCCAGCGACACGTCGGGGTGCCTGGCGGCAAGTTCAGCCGTCCGCATCAACAACCAGCGCCCCAGCGCGTCGAACCGCGGGCGATAGGCGGCGGTGGGGCGGCCACCGAGAATCGACCCGAGGCCCATGTCGAGGTTGGGCGCGTCCCATACCAACAGCACCCGCCGCGGCGCCGGCGGCGCTTCGACGTCGGCGGGGGTGGTGATGCGGATCTCTTCGGTGACGCTCAACGTCTCACCTCCTGGTCCACAGCAGCTCGGCGACCGCGCTTCCGGCGTGGTGAGCTTTGGACTCGTACTTCGTCACGGGCCGTCGCACCGAAATGGGCAGCGGCGCGTCCGTGGTCACCCGCTGCAGCAGCGGTTCCGCATCAGCGGTGGCGGCGATCTGCTCGGCGTAGCCGGCGTGGTCGGTCGCGACGTGCAAGACGCCGCCGGGCCTGAGCCGGTCGGCGATCAGCGCGACGGTGCCGGGCTGCAGCAGCCGGCGCTTGTGGTGGCGCGCCTTCGGCCACGGATCGGGGAAGAAGACCCGCGCGCCGGTCAGCGTCTGCGGCCCGATCATGTGCTCGAGCACGTCGAGGCCGTCGCCGCGGATCAGCCTGATGTTGGTGATCTGCTCGCGGTCGATCGCGCCGAGCAGCTGTGCCAGGCCCTTGCGGTAGACCTCGACCGCGATGACGTCGACGCCCGGCTCCTCTTTGGCCATCGCCGCAGTGGAAACGCCTGTGCCACAACCGATTTCGAGGACAAGCGGTGCGGCGCGGCCGAACCAGCGGTCCGCGTCGATCGGCTCACCCGCAGTGGTGCGGGCCTCGGTGCCCAGCTGCGGCCACAGCCGCGCCCAGGTCCGCTGTTGAGCGTCGGTAAGGCTGGCGCGGCGGGACCGAAAGCTGGTGACCCGACGATGCAGCTGCGGCGGTGGCTGCACCTCTGGCGCCCCGTCGCACTGCGTTTGCATCCGTCCATGGTGGCCTATCAACTGGTTGGCCTGAACATGTGGTGCAGATTGATACCCAACAGTTGCCTTCGACCACGGACCGTCAGCGACCAGGCGTGGCCGACGGGGTGGCGGTGTCGGTTCGGCTGATCCGGCAGTCCCCGCGCGCGGTCAGCACCGCGGCCTTCTGGGTGCCGAGCTTGAATTCGACGCCGTCGGGGCCGGAGAAGTAGACGTCGTGGTCGCCGGCGTTGTTCTTCATGACGCCGAAGCGGGTGGCACCGAACTGCTCGGTGCCTTTCTTGACGATGTCGACGGCCTCATCCCACTTGTCGTCGGGGATGGGGGCGGAGAACCCGACCATGAAGTACGCCGCTTTACCGCGGGTCCAGACAAAGTCGCCTCCGCAACCCATCCAGGTGTCCTGGACGAAGGTCCACGTCGTTCCGGGCATCAGCGCCGCGATCTGATTGGCCAGCCGGGTGGCGGCCTCGCGGTATTGCGCCTGTGCGGTCTCGAACGGCGGTTTAGCGCGCAGCTGTTGCTCCAGCGCTGCAGCTTGTTCCGAACTCACGTGCTGACCTCCGTTTGTGCTGCTGTCGCAGCCCGCCACCGCGGCGCAGGCCAGCGCGATCGCGCCGATCGCCGACCACCGCATCAACGACCTCCCGGAGCGGGCGCACTGGGCATCCCGCCGCCCAGCATCGGCGGCAGAAGTGACTGTTTGACCTCATTATCAGCAAGGCCCGCGGCCACCGCGGCCATGTTGTAGCCCGACATTCGCAGCAGCTCCTGTCCAGTGGCGTCGGTGAACATGCGTGGATAGTCCGCGTGACTGTAGACGCCGTCGCGCCAAACGCGCCCGGGGTCGAGCCCTGATTCCGTGGAGAGCTCGATCATCCCGGGCATCGCGTACGGGTCGGCGCCCCAACCGTGCAGCGGCGCCAGCGGCGCGACGAGGTTGGTGATCGGATCGTGGGAGGCCTGCATCACGTACGGATTGCCGCCGTTCAGCCCGAGCTGCGCCGGGCTGACCAACTCCAGGCCCGGCGAACCATAGAACACCGCGTCGTTGACCGGATGCAGTCCGTGCGCGTTGAGGTCCTGCAGCGCCAGCGAGGACGTCAGCGATCCGTACGAGTGGCCGAGCAGCGTCAGGTGCGTGCCGGGGTTGTTGGTGCGCAGCTGTTGTAGATAGTTCGCGAGATCCGGCGCGGCGGCCCGTGCGGTGCCGTCGGTCATGGTCTGCCAGACGTCGTGCATGGCGGCGTTGTCCAAAGCCTGGTCGTTGAGCGGGTTCGGTGGGGTGTCGTAGCCCATCCAGACCACCGCGGCGGCCGACGGCGGCTTGCCCGCCAGGAACAGTTGCCGCATTTCCTCGGTGCGCAGCGCGTTGGCCTCAGTCACCATGCCGGGCAACGAGTCTCGGGTGGTCGACCCAACGCCCGGCACCGCCACCGACACGTTCTGGGCGGTGTCCGGGTTGCCGACCGCGACCGCGGCGAGCAGCTGCTTGCTCGGGTCGTCGGGCACGCGCAGCTGGGTGAGGTAGCTCTCCGGGGTCCGCAGGGCCTGCTCGATCGAGCCGATATCGGCGAGCCGGTTCTTCGCGTCCTGCAGCTCGGTGACCATGACGTTGAGCTCCGGCGGTAACTCCTCGCCGGTCATGTAGGTGTGGGCGGCCAGTTTGTCGACGATCGGCTGCAGCTGGTCGACTCTGGCCTGGGTGTCGGCGCGCAGCTGGCGCAGCCGTTCCTGGTTGGCGTCGCTGTCCACCTGGCTGGGCGTGAGGCCGTCCTTGACCACCGGGGGGCCCACCTGTGGAATCGGGTCTTTCCCGCCGGCCATGTTGATGGCGTGCGCGAGCTCGTCGTCGACCCGGTTCGCCTGCTCGATGATCGAATTCAATTGTGGCTGAAGCACATCGATGGCGGCCTGGGCGGCGCGTGCGTCACCGCGGAAGCCAGGGCCGGGCCGCACGGTGTTGGTGATCTCGTCGATCGACATGTGCAGGCCAGCGGCTTGCTGGCGCAACTGGTCCAGCCGGCTCTTGACGTCGGCGATGCCGTCGGCGGCCTGGTCCGCGGCCAGCGCCACGGCCAGCGCCTCTTGGCCGTGGGCGTCGAGGTCGGCTCTGGTCTTACCGAGTGCTTGGCGGGCGGCTTCGGCCGCGTCGCCGCCCCACTGGGCGAAAGCCGGCAGAGAAGCCAGCCCGTCAGCAGCCAGGTGCGCCGCTTCGGCGCGGTTGCGAGCAGCGTGGAACACGTCACGGACATCCTCGGGATTCCAGCGCTCGATGTCGGCGACGTTGAGAACCAAGTCTCAACCCGCCTCGGGACCGGCCTCTGCGCCCACTCTTTTCACCGATTGGGCGTTGTCCAATTCGGTTGTCTGGTAATCACTTCCGGCCTTATGAAGTGCGTGGGCATGGTCGAAGAGGCGGGCGGACAGCACCGTGCTGGTTGCCTGCCACTGCGCGGCCTTGGCGGCCAGCGCAGCCTGCGACGCGCCCGACCATCCCGGTAGCGCGGACGCGATGCGGCTGTCGGATGCGGCATGCACGGCTTCGACGTTCTCGGCATGGTCACGGGTGCGCAGCCCGGACACGGTCAGGTCGTCAGGAACGACTCGCAGCATGGGTAAACCCTACTTCCGGTCGGCCGGCAGGCTGACCGCAAGTTTGCTTAGACGCCGCCGGCAGCACCACGGTTCCAGCGATCCGGCTTGTGGAATCCGACTTGCCCGCGGCGCACGGCGGATCTTCGATGAACAAGGGTGAGCACACAGGGGCACGCGATCTTCGCCGAGCGGCTGACGCGGTTCGCGGCCGCTGTGGACGATCCCGGCGTCGACGCCATCGCCGCCCGCGTCGCCGGCGCCGTCACTGTGGCGGTGCATGGCCGGCCGGGCGTGGGCCGCGGCAGCGTGGCGCGGGCGCTCCGGGCCGCTGGGCTCGCGGTCGCCGACAACGCAGACGTCGACGTGCACGTCGTCGCCGAGGTGGTCAAACCCGAGGACCGGGCCGCGCTCGCGGCATCCCACGGGCCGGTGTTGCTCGTGTTGAACAAGGCCGACCTGATTTCCGGCGCGCATGCGCTGTGCGACCGATACCGTGCGCTGACCGGGGTGCCGGCCGTCCCGATGGCCGCGCACCTGGCAGACGTTCAGGTCGACGACTCCATGCTCGCCGCGCTGCGGGCAGCACCTGATGACCGGCTGCTCGAGACGCTGGACTGGTACGGGCTCGAGCATGCCGTGCAGGCGGTACGCGCGGGCGCGGACGCGCCCGCGCTGCGGCGGGTGCTGCGGATCCGCAGCGGAGTCGAGGGCGTGGTGGCCGCGTTGACGCCGCTGGTCGCCGAGGCCGCTTACCGGCGCATTGTGCGGGCACGCCATGAGCTGGAGGCGTTCGCGGTGACGGCCGGGCCGCAGCAGGCGGCTGGCGTGGCTGAATTCCTGCGCGACGACGACACGGTGATCGCCTGCATGGCGGCGGCCGTCGACGTGGTGGAAGCTGCCGGTATGGCTGTCGACCCTGGCGACGATTTACCGGCCCACCTGTCGCGGGCCGCGACGTGGCAGCGCTATCAGCGCGGACCGGTCACCGCGGTGCACCGGTCGTGCGGCGCCGACATCGCGCGCGGCTCGCTGCGGCTGTGGCGCCGGGCCGCGTCGTGACCGACGAAGCGGCCGTCGACGCGCTGGTGACGCGCCATCACGTCGGCGCCGGCACCGACCCGGGCATCCGCACCCGCGACGTCGTGCTCGTCGCCGGGCCGTGGCTGGCCGGCGTCACCAGCGTCGTCGCCGCGCTGCGCGAACGCCTGCCGGAGCACACGTTCGTCGAGGCCGAGGATCTTGCCGACGGCGACGCCCCCGCGGCGGTGGTGTTCGTCGCCTCCGCGGTCGCGCCGCTCACGGCGTCGGACTGCGCGCTGCTGGACGCCGCGGCAGCCAACACCGACCTGGTGATCGGCGCGGTGAGCAAGGTCGACGTGCACCGCAACTGGCGCGACGTGCTCACCGCGGACCGTGCCGCCGCCGCCGCGCACGACCCCCGCTACGCCGACATGGTGTGGGTGGGCGTCGCGGCCGCCCCGCAGCGGGGTGAACGTCGCATCGACGAGCTGGCCGACGCACTCGCGGACGGCCTGGCCGCCGCCGACCTGCCGCGGCGCAACCGGTTGCGCAGCTGGCAACACCGGCTGCGCCGCGCTGTGCAGGGCTACGACGACGCTGCCGCTGGCGTCGGCCGCGAAGCCAGGATGGCCGCGCTGCGGCGCGAACGCGCCGACACGCTGCGCCAGCGCCGGCTGCAGAAGTCCGAGCACGCGATCGGTCTGCGCAGCCGCCTGCAGCAGGCCAGGGTGCAACTCGGGTATTTCGCCCGCAACCGCTGCGCCTCGGTGCGCAGCGAACTGGCCGAGGACGCCGCTTCGATGACGCGGCGGCGGCTACCCCAGTTCGAGCAGTACGTCGCCGGGCGCATCGACGAGGTGATCACTGACGTCCACGTCGGCGTCGGCACCCATCTGCGCCAGCTGGCGTCCGAGTTCGGGCTCACCCCGCCGCAGGAGGGAATGCGGCCGACGACGCCGCTGGTCACCCGGGCACCGCTGCGGCCGGGCGGTCTGGAGGGCCGGCTGATGATGTTGCTCGGCGCGGTCCTGGGCGTCGGCGTGGCGCTGACGCTGAGCCGAGTGTTCACCGACCTGGCCCCGGCGTACACCGCAGGCGGTGTTGCCGGCGGCGCTGCGGTCGGGCTGGCGGTCGCCGTATGGGTGGTCGGCATGCGCCGCACGCTGCGCGATCGGGCGGTGCTGGAGCGCTGGGTGGCCGACGTCGTGGGCGAGCTGCGCCCGGTCGTCGAGGAGCACGTGGCCAGCCGTGTCCTGGAGGCCGAAGCTGCGCTGACCACCGAGCAGGCCCAGCGCGACGAACAGCAGGCGGCAACCGTCGCCGAGCGGGTCGCCGGCATCGACGACGAGCTCCGCGAACATGCCGCGGCCGCCGCGGCGGCGACGGTACGCCGGGAGCGCGAATTGCCCTCGTTGCGGCGCGCGTTGGAGGCCGTCGATGCCGAACTGAATCGTTCCTGTGAGTAATTCGGCTCCGCACCGGTTAACCAGAGTGATAGCGGTCGCGTTAACCTGAAGTTCAAGGGACGTCCGCCGCTGCCGTGCCGGCGCAGCGTGGCTGTGTCCTGGCATTGAACCTGACAGCAGGAGTTGAGTGATGACTGCAGCGACCATCCCCGGTTTGGACAACGCCCCGACAGATCACGAAGGGTTGCTTGCCTGGGTGCGGGAAGTCGCCGAGCTCACCGAGCCCGACCGCGTCATGTTCGCCGATGGCTCCGAGGAGGAGTACAACCGGCTCTGCCAGCACCTCGTCGACGCCGGCACGTTCATCAAGCTCAACGAGGACAAGAAGCCCAACTCGTATTTGGCTCAGTCCGACCCGTCCGACGTGGCGCGCGTGGAATCGCGCACCTTCATCTGCACCGAACGCGAGGTCGACGCCGGCCCCACCAACAACTGGATGGACCCCGCGAAGATGCGGTCGACCATGACGGACCTGTACCGGGGCTGCATGCGCGGCCGCACGATGTGGGTGGTGCCGTTCTGCATGGGGCCGCTGGGGGCCGAGGATCCGAAGCTCGGGGTGGAGATCACCGACTCCGAGTACGTCGTGGTCTCGATGCGCACGATGACCCGCATGGGCAAGGCCGCGCTGGAGAAGATGGGCAGCGACGGGTTCTTCGTCAAGTGCCTGCACTCCGTCGGCGCCCCGCTCGAGCCAGGCCAAAAGGACGTGCCGTGGCCCTGCAACGACACCAAATACATCACGCATTTCCCGGAGACCCGTGAGATCTGGAGCTACGGCTCGGGCTACGGCGGCAACGCGCTGCTAGGCAAGAAGTGCTACTCGCTGCGGATCGCGTCGGCGATGGCCCACGACGAGGGCTGGCTCGCCGAGCACATGCTGATCCTCAAGCTGATCTCGCCGGAGAACAAGAGCTACTTCATCGCCGCGGCGTTCCCGTCGGCGTGTGGCAAGACCAATCTGGCGATGATCCAGCCGACGATTCCGGGCTGGCGTGCCGAAACCATCGGCGACGACATCGCCTGGATGCGGTTCGGCAAGGACGGCCGGCTCTACGCGGTCAACCCGGAGTTCGGTTTCTTCGGCGTGGCGCCCGGCACCAACTGGAACTCGAACCCGAACGCGATGAAGACGATCGCGGCGGGCAACACGGTCTTCACCAATGTCGCACTGACCGATGACGGCGACGTGTGGTGGGAGGGCCTGGAAGGCGACCCGCAACACCTCATCGACTGGAAGGGCCGCGACTGGACGCCTGACTCGAAAGAGAAAGCGGCGCATCCCAATTCGCGCTACTGCACCCCGATGTCGCAGTGCCCGACGCTGGCGCCCGAATGGGACGATCCGCAGGGCGTGCCGATTTCGGCCATTCTGTTCGGTGCCCGCCGCAAGACCACGGTGCCGCTGGTGACGCAGGCCAATGACTGGCAGCACGGCGTATTCATTGGCGCGACAATGGGTTCCGAGCAGACCGCTGCCGCCGAGGGCAAGGTCGGCACCGTGCGCCGCGACCCGATGGCGATGCTGCCGTTCCTGGGCTACAACGTCGGCGACTACTTCGCGCACTGGATCGACATCGGCAAGCAGTCCGACGAGTCGAAGATGCCGAAGATCTTCTTCGTCAACTGGTTCCGCCGCGGCGACGACGGCCGCTTCCTGTGGCCGGGATTCGGCGAGAACAGCCGTGTGCTGAAGTGGGTCATCGACCGCGTCGAGGGCAGGGCCAACGGCCAGTCCACCCCGATCGGCATCGTGCCGAGCGCCGAGGATCTCGACCTCGAGGGACTCGACGTCGACCGCAGCGACGTGGAAGAGGCGCTGGCGGTCCGGCCCGAAGAGTGGCGCGAGGAACTGCCGCTGATCGAGGAGTGGTTCGAGTTCGTCGGCGAGAAGCTGCCCACCGGCATCAAAGACGAGTTCGACGCACTGAAGCACCGCCTCTCGGCCGAGTGATTTCGGTGCGTTTCCGTGCGGTGAGCGCCGGTTAACGCACCGAAATCGCTTGCCGGACGTGGCTGAGGACCCGGTCGGGGTACTCGACGAGGTCCAGCCAGGTGAACCGCAGCACCTGCCAGCCGCATAGCGCGATGTAGTTCTGACGCCTGCGATCGTTCTGAAAGGTTTCCTCGTCGGTGTGGAATGCCCAGCCATCGACTTCAATAGCGACGTTGGCCCTTGGGAACGCGACGTCGACCTTGTACGGACCGATCCGGTAGTTCGCCCGCCAACCGGTCATCCCGCCATCTTTCAGCAGCTTCACCAAGAGACGTTCGGCCGCGGACCGCGCGCCGTCGCCGGCCGACTGCAGGAGTATGCGGGCTGCAGGCGAGCCATACCGGCCTTTGTTGCGTAAATGCGCACGCCATAACTGGCGCAGCTCCGTATGACGCTGCAGCGCGGCGTCCATCAACTTCGCACCACCGCGTCGCCGTACCGCGGCTTCGATGGCCGTCAGCGGCAATGCGGTCACGAGCAATCGGCGGTGGATGACAGTGTCGCACGGGTGAAGATCACGTCGTCGAAGTCGCGAGCCTGGGTGCGTGCGACTATGGCTGTTCCTCGGAACGGTGACTTCGATTGTGTCCGGGGCGAATTGGGTGAGATCCAGCCACCATGCCGCGGCCAGACCGCTCGCCGCGGCTCGCGAGCCGTGCCCCCACACCGCCGCGCGAACGCGTGCGGCATGGGTGAACGGACGATCGTCGACGAAGTAGACGCCGCGCGCGCATCGACGCCAGTGCCCCGAACGCACGCGACGCCGCACTGCGTCAGGACTGAGCCCGCAGCGTTGGGCTTGAGCAAGAGTGATGACGCCATCCTGGAGACGCAGATATTCATCGAGCACTCTCGTTGGACTCCGCCAGCGGCCGCCGCGCTCCCGGTCCAGCGATTTCGGTGCGTTACCGTGCGCTAAGCGCCGGTTAACGCACCGAAATCACACGAAGTGGCGGCGCAGGCGGCGGTGCCGATGCCGGAACACGACGGGGATGACCACGCTGAACAGCACGCCGAGCGCTTTGATGCGGCCCTGCCATGCGAGCCGGTCGGTGACGCGGCAACCGCTGCCGTGCGGTTCGACCACGCGCTCGTGACGCCACCGCGACTGCGTTAGCATCCGGGATTCTTCAACAAAGCGACCCGAACCCAGTTCGGCGATGGTGAGATCGTCGAAATCTACCGGAACAATCCCGAACGCCAAAACCCAACTGCGGCCGAGCTTTTCGCCTACCGGTACAGTCTCGACCGTGGCGCCGCGCAGGCTCGGCGGGATCGTCATCCGCAGCAGCGGCATGAGTTCGTCGTTGATGCCCTCAGGAGTGACGACGCGCTTCCACACGGCGTCGGCGGGCGCCGCGAGCGAGGTCGTGATCTCGAACGTGCGCACGGCAGCGATTCTCGACGATCCGCGGACTTTTGTGTGGTCTACGTCCCGGGTGGTAGTTCACGCGGCGCGTCCGGACTGCGAAGACGACCCGGGCCGTTCGCGTGCCGCAGCTCGGGCTGATTCTCACGCACTCCCAGCCGGTAGGTCTCCTCGGCGCTCACCCACTCCAACGACTCGCCCGCATCGCCGGCGGGCGAATAGGCTTGCGCGCCAGGCTCGGCCGTGCGCTCGTCGGTGCGCTCGTCGGAAACGGTCGCGCGGTAGGTGCGCTTGAACGAGAACGTGATCTCCTCGACCTCTTCGAAAACCTGCCGCGCGGTGCGCAGCGGGTGAGCGGTGGTGTCGATCGCACGCGCGACGATCGGCGGCACCAGCGGCCGAATCCAGCGGGCGGCGGTCCTGGTGATGCTGGGGGTCGCCGGGCGGGCGGCGACAGCGTCGTCGTCCGCTTTTGCCGGCACGTTTTGGGTGGGGCCAGACAGTGCCGCCAGGCTGGCGGCTTCGGCCTCGGCGGCGATCGGCAGGTAGACGTCGTCGTCGGCTGGTGGGGCGGCTCGTTCCAGCCTCGCCTGCGCCGCAGGCTCGTCGAGCACCTCGGCGACGCGGCGCCGCTGCATCTCCCGGTCGATCTCCTGCTGCGCCTCGACGGCTAGCCGGGCGCTGGCCAGCTGCTGCTCGGCCCACATCGTCTCGATGGCCGCGCGCACCTCGGCCCGCTTGACCGCGATCGCGGTGTCGGCGTCCAGCTCGGCCCGCTCTCGCGCCAGTTGCGCTGCCGCGCCGCGCTCGTCGCTCGTCTCGCCGCGCAGCAGTGTCAGGATCAGCGGCAGCAGGCTCAGCAGCACGAAGGATGCGATCGTCAGCGCCCACACCACCAGCGCGCCCGCACTCGCCAGCGTGACTGCGTGCATTGCCGCCCAGCGGGCGCCGAGGCCGCGATCCGCAGCGGCGACCGCGGTGTGACGTTGCTCAGCCAACTGCTGCTGGGCGCCGGTGACCGCCGCGTCCAGCGCGGGCGCATGCCGGTCCCGGGCGGCGACCGCGTTGTCCAGTTCCCGCTGAGCGTCGGCGAGAACGTCATTGGCCGTGCGGGTTTCGGGTCCAGCGCCGGGAACACCGGTGATGTGGGTCTGCGGGCAGCTCGGCGTCGGATGGAACTCGCACCGGGCGACGACGAGCGCCTGGTCACGCTGAATGCGGGCCTGGTCGACCCTGGCGTCCAGCGCAGCGCGTGCGTCTCGTGCCCGGGCGAGGTCGGCCTCGGCCTGCACAATCCCGGGCGTTGACGTGCGCGCAGCCTGTTGGTCGATGTGGCGGTCGATCGAGCCGGCGAACAGCACCAGCGCGGCGAGCTCGCCCACGACGGCGCCTACCAGCACGGCGACCGCTGCCCGACCCACCACCGACCAGCCCCGCACCGGACCGCTGGCCGTCGCGCGGGACACCGCGCCGACGAGTAGGCCGAACAGCAACGTCAGCGGCGCGATGGCCCACACCGGCCATGACGTCGACTCCGCGACCGCGATCGTCGCCACCAGCCACGCCAGCGCTGCACCTACGATCGCTGCCACGCTTGCTGTGGAAATCTTGTGCGTGCCCATCGGTACTGCAAACACCTCCAGTGCAACAGCGTGACAGGGCAATCGCCGACATACCCAATCCGACCGCCGGCGTGTGGCGCGGTTCACATTCCGGTTCGGATGCCCCAGCCACGACGGCTCTCGACACCCGTCAACTACAGTGCTGCGCATGCAGATCCGCGAGCATGCCGGAGACAAACCGGCCGTCATCGTGCACCCGGCCGGCACCGTGGTGACCTTCGCGGACCTCGAGGCGCGCGCGAACCGGCTGGCGCACCACTTCCGTAAGGCGGGGTTGCGGGAAGGCGACACCGTGGCTGTCATCTTGGAGAACAGCGAGCACGTGCATCCGGTGATGTGGGCGGCGCGCCGGTCCGGGCTGTACTACGCGCTGATCAGCACGCATCTCACCGCCGCCGAGGCGGCCTACATCGTCGACAACAGCGGCGCCAAGGCGGTGATCGGCTCGCGCCGCACCCGAGCGGTGTGCGAGGGGATCGCCGAACACGTGAAGCTGCCCGAGTTGTTGATGATCGCGGACGACGACGTGCCGGGCTGGAAACGCTATCCGGAGTGTGTGGCCGACGAACCCGACACCCCGATCGACGACGAACGCGAAGGCGATCTGCTGCAGTATTCGTCGGGAACGACGGGACGGCCGAAGGGGATTCGCCGCCCGCTGCCGCACGTAAGCCCCGCGGATGCCCCGAATGTGCTCAGCGCATTGCTGATGGCGATCGGGATGACGCCCGACGCGGTGTATCTGAGTCCCGCTCCGCTGTATCACACGGCGCCCTGCCTGTGGTCGATGTCGGCGCTGGCGATGGGCGCCACCGTGGTGGTGATGGAGAAGTTCGATCCGGAGCAGACGCTCGACGCCATCCAGCGCTACCGCGTCACGCACGGCCAGTTCGTCCCGGCGATGTTTGTGCGCATGCTGAAAATGCCTGAGGCCGTTCGCAATTCGTACGACGTGTCGAGCCTGCAGCGGGTGGTGCATGCGGCCGCACCGTGCCCGGTGGAAGTCAAGAAGCAGATGATCGACTGGTGGGGGCCGATCGTCGACGAGTACTACTCCTCGTCAGAAGGTGCAGGCATCACGTTCATCACCGCCGACGACTGGATGACCCATCCCGGCTCGGTGGGCAAGCCGCTGCTCGGGGTGGCCCACATCCTCGACGAGAACGGCGACGACCTGCCGCCCGGCCAGCCCGGCCAGGTCTACTTCGACATCGGGCAGGTGTCGTTCGAATACCACCGCGACCCGGAGAAGACAGCCGCCTCACGCAGCAAGCAGGGCTGGGTGACCGTCGGCGACATCGGCTATCTCGACGAGGACGGCTATCTGTACCTGACCGACCGCCGCCACCACATGATCATCTCCGGCGGGGTGAACATCTATCCGCAGGAGGCCGAGAACCTGTTGGTCACCCATCCGAAGGTGCTCGACGCGGCGGTGTTCGGCATTCCTGACGACGAGATGGGCCAGTCGGTGAAAGCGGTGGTGCAGACCGTCGATCCTGCCGATGCCACTGACGCCTTCGCCGAGGAGTTGCTGGGCTGGCTGCGCGAACGCTTAGCGCACTACAAGTGTCCGCGCTCGATCTCGTTCGAGGCGCAGCTGCCGCGCACGGACACCGGCAAGCTCTACAAGCAGCAGCTCGTCGAGAAATATTCGCGGTAGCGAGCGCCGCCACACGTCGTTGAGCGAGGAATTCGAGCGTAGGGTTTGACCGACGCTTTTTGAGCCCGGGAAACCGTGGCATGACTGGCCGTTCGGCAGGACAGGATGTGCAATGAGCCCCTTCTTCGACGATCTGCACGTCGGCCAGGTATTCGACACGGCGCCGTCGATGACGCTCACTTCGGGTGTGGCAGCCGCGCACCAGGCGATCGTCGGCGACCGGCTCAGACTGCCTCTGGATGCACATCTTTCCTACGCGGTCACGGAATCCACTGCGGCGCTGGCGCATCCGCAGCTGGTGTGCGACGTGGCGATCGGGCAGTCGACGTTGGCCACCCACCACGTGAAGGCGAACCTGTTCTACCGGGGATTGGTGTTCCACCGGTTTCCGGTCATCGGCGACAGTTTGTTCACGCGCACGGAAGTGGTTGCGCTGCGCCAGAATTCACCTAAGCCAGGACGGCCGCCCACCGGCATGGCGGCACTGCGGATGACCACCATCGACCAGCTCGGCCAGCTGGTTCTGGACTTCTACCGCTGCGCAATGCTGCCGCTGAGCTCCGACGCCGACCCGGATCGGGACCCGCCCGCCGACGACTTGTCGACGATCGGTGCCGACGCGGTCGCGCTGACCCGAGCCACCGACGGTTGGGACGCCGACGCGTTCCGCGCCCGCGTACCGGGCCCGCATTTCGGTCCCGGGTTGGCCGGCGCGGTGCTGCACAGCAGTGCGGACGTCGTTTCCAGCGGGCCGGAGCTGGCCCGCTTGACGTTGAATATCGCTGCGGTGCACCATGATTCACGCGTCAACGGACGACGGTTGGTATACGGCGGCCACACCATCGGGATAGCGTTGGCCCAAGCCACCCGGCTGCTGCCGAATGTGGCGACCGTGCTGGCCTGGGAGTCGTGCGACCACACCGGCCCCGTCTACGAGGGTGACACGCTGGTCAGCGAACTGCATGTGGAGTCCACCGAGCCACTGCCGCACAGCGGCGGTTTGCTGCGGCTACGTTCGTTGGTCACCGCAGTCGGCGACGACGAGCGTGCCGTGCTGGATTGGCGGTTCACCGCGCTGCAGTTCTAGCAGCCGCACCAAAGGCTCAGAGCGCGAACGCTTTTCGCAGTGCTTCGCATTGGCTTTCGAAGAACCTCTGCGCGACGGAGGTGCGTCTGGCGATGCGGTCGAAGCCGTGGAACGCGCCCTGCACCACCTCCAGATCACAGGGCACGCCTGCCTCGAGAAGCCGTTTGGCGTAGGCGATGTCTTCTTCGTAGAACAGGTCGACGGTCCCGGTGCCGATCCAGGCCGGCGGCAGTCCGGCGAGATCGGTCCGCCGTGCGGGAACGGCGACGTCTCGGTCCACGCCGCGCAGATAGGACTCCCACGCGAACCGGTTGGTGCGCTCGTTCCACAATCGATACAAGTGCGCCACAGAATGTTTCGCGACCGTCCGGTCGTCGAGCATCGGGTAACTCAGCAGTTGCAGCACCGGCCTGATCTCGCCGCGATCGCGAGTGACGAAAGCCAGCGCCGCCGCGAGGCCGCCGCCGCCACTTTCGCCCGCGATCGCGATGCGGCTGGCGTCGACGGACGGCAGCGACGCCAGCCATCGCAGGGCCGCATAGCAGTCCTGCACCCCGGCCGGATAAGGGTTTTCGGGCGCGAGCCGGTACTGGGGCGCGGCGACCGTGATGCCCAATGTGCGGCTGAGCCGCAGGCAGAAGTCGTCGCTGTGTTTGGGTCTGCCCATGACATATCCGCCGCCGTGAATCCACAACACCGCAGGTGTCGGGCCGCTGGCGGCGCCCTCGGGCCGATACAGCCGGACCTTACGGCCCGATGTCAGTGTCAGCACCTCAACGTGCTGCGATTTGTCCGGCAGGCACTGCTCCAACACACGCATGAGCCACAACGTTCTCGGCGTCACCGCGGTGGGCGGCAGAAATCGTGCTATCCAGCGCAATTCGGGGTGAAAGCCGTCGTCACGGGCCATAACCCAGGTGCCTTTCCTCGAGAACCGCCGAGTCGAACGCAGCGCTCACAAATAAAGGAAGCTAGCGCACAGCCGAGAATGCCGTTTCCAACGGACCCCGCGGGGGTACGGTGAGGCAATGGTTTCCCAGCATCCGGGGCGTCGCACGCCGAGTCTGCAGTCCCGGGCAGAGTGGTTCTTCCGCGCAAGTCCTGGCGATTATCTGCTGGCCCTCAGCGAGATGTACGCAGGATTACCGCTGGTCGGCAAGTATTTCGAGCCCTTCGGTGGGCTCGCCGCCATGGGGGTGTGGGGGTATCGGCACGCGCCGGACTTCGTCACCGCAGCGATCCGCAGCCGCAATCGCGCCGCTGCAGAGCAGCGCCGGCAACACCGGATGATGACCCACGAGGTGGCAGCCGCCGCGCTGAAGGACTTCGTGTCCCCCGAGCGGCAGAAAGTCGAGTTCCCGCAGCCGGATCGGGTCGCCCCGGTGCTGCGAGGTCTCTCACAGCGGCGTCGCTACCTGCACAGAAGCACGGTTCGGTACGGCGACGCGCCGGGCCAGGTGCTCGACGTGTGGCGCCGGCCGGATTTGTCCGGACCTGCGCCGGTGCTGGTGTTCGTGCCGGGCGGTGCGTGGGTGCACGGCAGCCGGCTGCTGCAGGGATACACGCTGCTCAGCCACCTCGCGGAGCAGGGCTGGGTCTGCCTGTCGATCGACTACCGGGTGTCGCCGCATCACCGCTGGCCGCGGCATATCGCCGACGTGAAGGCGGCGATCGCGTGGGCGCGCGCCAACGTCGACCGGTTCGGCGGCGACCGGGAGTTCGTCACGATCGCCGGCTGTTCGGCCGGCGGCCATCTGGCGGCGCTCGCCGGCCTGACCCACGACGACACCGAATTCCACATGGAGCTGTCCTCAGATGCCGACACGTCCGTCGACGCCGTGGTGGGCATCTATGGCCGCTACGACTGGGTGGACCGCTCCACCCCGGAACGCGACCGCTTCGTCGACTTCCTGGAACGCGTCGTCGTCAAGAAACGACTGGCCAAGCACCCCGACCTGTTCCTCAAAGCGTCGCCGATCGCCCGGGTGCGCCCCGACGCGCCGCCGTTCTTGGTGGTGCACGGCTCGGGCGACAGCGTGATCCCGGTCGAACAGGCTCGCGCGTTCGTCGGAAAGCTGCGCGGCGTGTCGCGTTCGACGGTCGGCTACCTGGAGTTGCCGGGCGCCAGCCACGGCTTCGACATGATCGACGGTGCCCGCACTGGATCCGTGGCCACCGTCATCGGGTTGTTCCTCAACGAGATTCACCGAAGCTATCTGCAGAGCAGGGCCAAAGAAGTCATCTAGCTACGACACCCGTCGGGTCGACCTTGAAAGAGGTGGGGTGTGAAACGGCTCAACGGCTGGGACGCCATGCTGTTGTACAGCGAGACGCCCAACATCCACACGCACACGTTGAAAATCGGCGTGATCGACGCGTCAGACTTCGACGGCGAGTTCACCTTCGAACTGTTCCGGCGCACACTGCGCCGCCGCCTGCATCTGCTCGAACCGTTGCGCTACAAGCTCGTCGACATTCCGTTCAAACTGCATCACCCGATGTGGATGGAGAAGGCGGAGATCGACCTGAACCATCACCTGCGCCGGGTGCGGGTGGCTTCGCCCGGTGGGCGCCGCGAACTCGACGAGGTGATCGGCGAGATCGCGAGCACCCCGCTGGATCGCAGCCGGCCGTTGTGGCAGATGTACTTCGTCGAGGGCATGGCCGAAAACCGGTTCGCCGTGGTGGGCAAGGTCCACCACGCGCTGGCTGACGGGGTCGCGTCGGCGAACTTGATGGCCAAGGCGATGGACCTGAAGGGGCCGATCCAAGACGAGCGCGACCTCTACGCCACCAACTCGGCACCGTCCACCAGTGAATTGCTTTCGGCCGCGTGGCGTGACCATCTGCAACAGTTCGGCAAGCTGCCAAGGCTGGCGAAGGAGACCGCCGCGGGCATCGGACGGGTACGCAGACGCGCCAAGGAGCGCGGGGAGCACCCAGAGCTGGCCAAGCCGTTCTCGCCGCCGCCGACATTCATCAACCATGTGGTGTCACCGGGCCGCCGGTTCGCCACCGCTACGCTCGCACTCTCCGACGTCAAGCAGACCAGCAAGCAACTCGGCATCACGATCAACGATCTGGTGCTGGCCACCGCGGCCGGCGCCCTGCGCGAGCTGTTGCTGCGGTACGACGGCCGCGCGGATGCCCCGCTGATTGCGTCGGTGCCGGCCGCGCTCGATACGTCGCCTGATCGGTTGACGGGCAACGAGTTTCTGGGAATGAACATCTCGCTGCCGGTACACGTCGACGATCCGCTGGAGCGGGTGCGGCTGACCGCGCTGTCGGCTGGCATCGCCAAAGAGGAGTTCCGTCTGCTCGGCCCGGATGTGGTGGCGCAATGGGCGGCGTACCTGCCACCCACCCTCGGTCCGCCGGTGTTCCGTTGGCTGTCCAAACGCGAAGCGCAGAGCAGGCTGCTGAATCTGCCGATCTCCAACGTGGCGGGCCCGCGCGAGCGCGGCCGCATCGGTGGCGCCACCGTCAGCGAAATCTATTCGGTGGGACCACTGGTCGCAGGCAGCGGGATGAACATCACCGTGTGGAGCTATGTCGACCAGCTCAACATCTCTGTGCTCACCGACGACGTCACCTTGGACGATCCGCACGAGGCCACAGCCGCGATGGTACATTCCTTCGCCGAAATACGAGCTGCGGCAGGGCTTTCCAGCGAGCTCACACCGGTGGAGACGGCGATGGCGCCGGCCCGGGTGGGATGAGGTCGGCAGAAGCGAACCGCGCCGGCTGAGCCGTGCGAGCAGACACCAACTCGCACAATCCAGCCGGTGACGATGCGATTCCGCGTCTGCTCGCCGCAGCTACCTCAGCTATGGTCCTCGCGGGTTTTGACGTACACCCAGGACAGGAAGTTCGCCACCGCGTCGGCGGTTTGATGCGCCCGCGCAGACCCGTACATCTCGAAGGCGTGCTGAGCGTGCGGCAAT
This sequence comes from Mycobacterium sp. NGS19, assembly GCF_059813155.1. Lineage (NCBI taxonomy): Bacteria > Bacillati > Actinomycetota > Actinomycetes > Mycobacteriales > Mycobacteriaceae > Mycobacterium > Mycobacterium sp. NGS19. The sequence goes on along the minus strand of NZ_JCALEB010000002.1, from coordinate 600,158 downwards.
TCCGCGTAGAGCACCGGGCGCTTTGCCACGTCACGTAGTTCGTGCACGAAGTCGCGGGCCTCCTGCACAGGGATCAGCGTGTCGTCGCGCCCGTGCAGCACGAAAAAGGGCGGCGCATCGGAGTGCACGCGGGTGATCGACGACGCGTCGACGTAGACCTGCCGGTGCTCGCGGTAGCTCTTCTTCACCACGAATTTCTCCAGCAGCCGGACGAATTCGCGGCGATCCCGGCCCTCGATCGAATACCAGTCGTAGCGGCCGTAGATCGGTACCGCCGCTGCTACCGAGGTGTCGGCCTCCTCGAAGCCCGGCTGCCACACCGGGTCGTTGGGCGTCAGCGCGGCCAGCGAAGCCAGATGCCCGCCGGCCGAACCGCCCGTGATTGCAACGAAATTCGGATCGCCGCCGAACTCCGCGATGTGCTCCTTGACCCATGCCAGGCCACGCTTGACGTCCACGATGTGGTCCGGCCAGGTGTGCAGCGGCGACACACGGTAGCCCAGCGACACGCAGATCCAGCCGCGGTCGGCCATGTGGCTCAACAATGGATAAGCCTGCGGCCGGCGCATCCCGATCATCCACCCACCGCCCGGAACCTGAACCAGCACAGGCGCTTTCCCGTCCCGTGGTAGATCACGCTTGCGCCAGACGTCGGCGACGTTCGCCCGGTGCGGGCCGTACCGCACGACGTTGTCGCGTGCGACGTAGCGACGACGGATCTGACTGGTGCGCAGCGCGCCCGCCGGCCGCCCGGAGCGCGACGGCGTCGTCGGCAGCGACGACACCACTTCTGGATAGTCGTCGCCGAGCCCGTCGCGCAACGCCGATTGCAGTACCGGACCCGGTGTCGTCACGTTGCGCCGGTAGACCACCGCCAGCACGGCCCACGAAACAACGGTCAACGCCAGCGCGATCTTTCCGCGCCGCCCGCCGAAGTCGCCCCGGCGCCCGCGCCGGATCGCGTCGAGGGCCGACCCGGCCAGAAACAGCTGCGGCAGCTCCGAGGTGTGCCAGCCGAACCAGAACACGACCACGCTGCTGAAGCCGGTGCGTCGCAGGGGCGTCAACCCGTTGAGCGCGTTGATCGTCTCCACGGCCGCACGCACAAGTGGGCGCGGCCGCCGAAGGCGCCGTAACCAGTCAGCCATCGTCTACCCGATGATCGGCAGCCGGCGTTCACGTCCAAGGCGGTCCAGCGCTCGCTGCATCACCTCGCGGACGTGGGCGTCGACTTCGTCGATGTCGGGGTCGTCGCCGAACTCCGCGGCGATGTCGATCGGCTCGAGCACCTGCGTGACGATCTTGGTGGGCAGCGGCAGGTTCGGCGGAAAGACACCGAAAAGGCTTACGCCGAACGGGAATCCGATCGACACCGGCATGATCTTGGTGCGCGCCGCCCGGGTGATCGGGCCGAGCGCCTTGGCCAGTGCCGTTCCGCGGGCCAAGAACAGCTGGCTTTCCTGTCCGCCGATCGACACGGTGGGGACAATCGGCACGCCGGCTTCAATTGCGGTGCGCACGTAGCCTTTACGGCCGTCGAAGTCGATCACGTTCTCCCACACCGTGGGTCGCATCGCGTCGTAGTCGCCGCCGGGGAACACCACCACCAGATGACCCGACCGCAGTGCCTCGGCGGCGTTCTCCCGGTTCGCCCGAATGAAGCCGGTGCGCAGCAGCGCGTTGGCCACCGGCCCGAAGAACAGCATGTCGTGGCTGAGCGTGTGGATCGGCCGGTCGTAGCCGAACTTCTCGTAGAACTCGACGGCCAGGATCGGCACGTCCATCGCGAACTGACCGCCGGAGTGGTTGGACACCAGCAGCGCTCCGCCGGCGGGCGGAATGTTGTCCAGGCCGCGCACCTCGGTCCTGAAGTACCGGCGCAGCAGCGGCCGCAGGATGCCGACGACACGCTCGGTGAACTCGGGATCCCACTTTTCGATCTCGGCACGGTCGACGTCGGCGTCTGCCATGGTCGAATCCTACCGACGGGCCGTGGAGTAGTTTCAGGTACTCATGAGCGAACCGTCAGCCGAATCGTCAGCCCCCGTCCTCGTCGAGCAGCGTGACCGCATCCTGCTGATCACCATCAACCGGCCGGAAGCCAAGAATGCGGTCAACGCCGCCGTGAGCCGCGGTCTGGCCGACGCGATGGACCGCCTCGACGGTGACGCCGGCCTGTCGGTGGGGGTGCTGACCGGTGCGGGCGGCTCGTTCAGCGCGGGCATGGATCTCAAGGCGTTCGCCCGCGGCGAGAACGTCGTCGTCGAGGGCCGCGGCATGGGCTTCACCGAACGCCCGCCGGCCAAGCCGCTGATCGCGGCCGTCGAGGGCTACTGCCTGGCCGGCGGCTGCGAGCTCGCGCTGGCGACCGACCTGATCGTGGCGGCCAACAATTCCGCCTTCGGCATCCCGGAGGTCAAGCGCGGGCTGGTCGCGGGGGGCGGCGGGCTGCTGCGGCTGCCGCAGCGCATCCCGTATGCGATCGCGATGGAGCTCGCGCTGACCGGCGACAACCTGCCCGCCGACCGGGCGCACGCGCTGGGACTGGTCAACGTGCTGACCGAACCGGGTAAGGCGCTGGACGGTGCGCTGGCGCTGGCGGAGAAGATCACCGCCAACGGCCCGCTCGCCGTGGCCGCGACCAAGCGCATCATCGTCGAGTCCCGAGGCTGGAGTCCCGACGAGATGTGGCGTGAGCAGACCAAGATCCTGATGCCGGTGTTCGCGTCGAACGACGCCAAGGAGGGGGCGATCGCGTTCGCCGAGAAGCGCGCGCCGCGCTGGACCGGATCCTGAGCGCGCCCATGTCGCCGATCGAGGTGACCCGCGGCCTGCTCAACCGCAACGCGGATGTGCGGCACGGGTACCTCGACGTCCTCGGCGAATCGGTGAGCTCGCCTGCGCCGACGTTCGCCCAGCGTGCGATGAACAGCCGGTTCGTCGCGGGCGTCTACGAGCGAGTGTGGCGGCCGCTGTCGTTCTACGTCGCAAGCGGTGTCACCACGGGCGCCGAGCTACGCCGCGCCCGTGACGACCTGCGGCCCGTCGGCGCCGCCAAGCTGCTCGATGTGGCTTGCGGCCCAGGCAATTTCACGCGCCGTCTGGCCGACGAGCTGGCGGACGGTGGGATCGCGATCGGGCTGGACATCTCCGAGCCGATGCTCACGCGGGCCGTGGTCGACAACAGCGGCCCGCGCACCTGCTACGTGCGCGCCGACGCGCGGGACCTGCCGTTCGACGACGCAACCTTCGACGCGGTGTGTTGCTTCGGCGCCCTGTACTTGATGCCCGAGCCGCTGCGCGTCGCGCAGGACATGGTGCGCGTGCTGGCGCCCGGTGGCCGCATCGCGATCCTCACCAGTTGCCGCAGCACGGTGGCGCCGGTGCGGCTGGTGACCGCACCGCTGGCCGACGCCGTGGGCCTGCGCATGTTCGACGAGCGCGAGTTCGTCGACTTGTTCACCGAGGCGGGCCTGACCGACGTCCGCCAGGAGACCCAGCGGGTGCTGCAGTACGTCACCGCCACCAAACCGGCCAAACCCCCCTGCTGACGGTCGAGCGATGTCAACCATCTACTTCACCGGCTCGAGCCTCGACGGGTTCATCGTCGACGAACACGACAGCCTGGACTGGTTGACGTCGCGCGACATCGACCCGGCCGGCCCGTACGGCTACGAAGCGTTCATCCGGTCGGTCGGTGCGCTGGTCATGGGTGCGACCCAGGCCGCCGGATACAAGGACGTGTGGATCGTCGGCGGCGGCGAGGCGGCGGCGCAATTCGTCGAAGCGGGGCTTGTCGACGAACTGGTGGTCAGCTTCGCCCCGTGCACGCTCGGCCGCGGCGGGCGGCTGTTGCCCACGGCTTCGGAGTGGTCGCTGGTGGAATCCGGGGTCAACGGCGACTTCGTCTACGCGCGGTGGCGAAAGCTACCGTTAAGAAACCGTTAGAACTGGTTCCGCGGTGGTCAGCACCCGGGTGCTCGACGTGATCCGCGCTACACTCACCGCAGGTTGAGATCACAGCCTCCGTGAAAGCGCTGCGCGGCGGATAATTTACCTGTTGTTCAATTAGAGCCCTTGCGCGCCAGGCGTTTTCGACAAGATCAGCGACAGACTCGACGAGGGTACGTCAATGACTGCTGTGCATACCGATACCAGGTCTGACGCGCCGCATGGCACATCAGTAATCGATTGTGGCCGTGCGTATTTGACGGCCCAGATCTACAGCTGGCTGACTGTCATCACCATCAGCGGCGAGATCGACGCCACCAATGCCGACGTACTGCGTCACCGGGTGATCGCGCTGATACCCCAGGACGGCGCGCTCATCGTCGACATGGTCGACACGGATTTCATCGGCGTCGACGGACTGCGCGCCCTGTTCGCGTGGAACGTCGAGTCCATGCGCACCGACACCCGATGGGCGGTCATCGGCAGCCACGCCGTGCACCGGCTGCTGCGGGTCGGCGACCGCGACCAGTTGGTTCCCGCCGTGCGGTCGGCGACCGAGGCGCTGCAGCGGGTCCGCCGCTCGCGTCGTGACCCGCGGCCGTTGCGCCTGGTCACCTAGCGCGGGTTACGCTCGGTTCGGCTCTTCACGCGAAGCACCTCAAACCGGCGCTTCGCGCGACTACGGAAGGTGCCGGGCATGGGTCACTACAAGAGCAATGTGCGCGACCTCGAGTTCAATCTCTTCGAGGTCCTCGAGCTCGACAAGGCACTGGCCGGCGGAGGATTCGGCGACCTCGACGGCGAGTCGGTGCGCCAGATGCTTGCCGAAGCGTCGCGGTTGGCCGAGGGCCCGGTGGCCGAGTCGTTCGCCGAAGCCGACCGTCATCCTCCGACGTTCGACGTCGCCGAGCACGCCGTGCGGCTGCCGGAACTATTCAAGCAGTCGCTGCGGGCCTGGCAGCAGGGTGAGTGGTTCCGGGTCGGGCTCGACGAGCACGTCGGTGGCGTGCCCGCGCCGGCGATGGTGGCGTGGGCGATCAACGAGTTCGTCTTGGGCGCCAACCCCGCGGTGTTCATGTACATGGCCGGCCCGATCATGGCCAACATCGTCTACCACATCGGCAACGAGCAGCAGCGGCACTGGGCCAAGCTCGCCATCGAGCGCAACTGGGGCGCCACGATGGTGCTCACCGAACCGGATGCGGGCTCCGACGTCGGGGCCGGCCGCACCAAGGCTTCCCAGCAGCCGGACGGCACCTGGCACATCGACGGAGTGAAGCGGTTCATCACCAACGGGGACACCGACGACCTGTTCGAAAACATCCAGCACCTGGTGCTGGCCCGGCCCGAGGGCGCAGGCCCGGGCACAAAGGGGCTGAGCCTGTTCTACGTGCCGAAGTTCCTCTTCGATCCGCAGACCGGAGAGCCGGGCGAGCGCAACGGCGTCTACGTCACCGGCCTGGAGCACAAGATGGGGCTGAAGGCGTCGGCCACGTGTGAACTGACCTTCGGTCAGCACGGCAAACCTGCGGTCGGTTATCTGGTCGGCGACACCCACAACGGCATCGCGCAGATGTTCCGAGTCATCGAGTACGCGCGAATGTTCGTGGGGACCAAGGCAATTGCGACCCTGTCCACCGGTTACCTCAACGCTCTCGACTACGCCAAGACCCGGGTACAGGGCGCGGACATGACTCAGATGACCGACAAGGCCGCGCCTCGGGTGACGATCATCCACCATCCCGACGTGCGTCGTGCCTTGATGACCCAGAAGGCCTACGCGGAGGGGTTGCGGGCGCTGTACCTGTACACCGCCGCGCATCAGGATCCGGCAGTGGCCGCAGTGGTGTCCGGAGCCGACGCCGAGCTGGCCGAGCGGGTCAACGATCTGCTGTTGCCGATCGTCAAGGGCGTCGGCTCCGAACGCGCATACGAAATTCTGACCGAGTCGCTGCAGACGCTGGGCGGCTCCGGCTTCCTGCAGGACTACCCGATCGAGCAGTACATCCGCGACAGCAAGATCGACAGCCTCTATGAAGGCACCACCGCGATCCAGGCGCAGGACTTCTTCTTTCGCAAGATCGCGCGCGACCACGGCGTCGCGCTGCAGCACGTCGTGAGCCGCATCCAGAAGTTCCTCGACGACGACGGGGCGCGTCAGGAGCTGGCCGAGAGCCGGACACTGCTGGCCACTGCGGTCACCGATCTGCAGGGCATGGCCGCCGCACTCACCGGCTATCTGATCGAGTCTCAGAACAATGCGCGAGAGCTGTATCGCGTGGGTCTGGAGTCGGTGAAATTCCTGCTGTCGGTGGGGGACCTGCTCATCGGGTGGCTGCTGTTGTGGCAGGCCGAGATTGCGCTGCAGGCCCTCGACGGCGACCCCGACGAGGGTGACCGCGCGTTCTACCTCGGCAAGGTTGCGGTCGCGAAGTTCTTCGCCAAGAACGTGCTGCCGCGGCTGTCCGCCGAGCGCAGCATCGTCGAGAACGTGGACCTGACGATCATGGAGATGCGCGAGGAATCGTTCTAGCGCGACGGGCAGCACGCAGAGATATCGTGGCCCTCGTCAACACTGCGTTAGCCAAGGGAGCACGCCAATGAAGGTGATTTCATCCATCGACGACGCCGTCGGTCTGGTCGGCCAGGAGCTTGGTGTCGGCGAGTGGAAAGAGATCGACCAGAAGCGCATCGACGCGTTCGCCGACGTCACCGAGGACCACCAGTGGATCCACATCGACGTCGAGCGTGCCAAGACCGAAAGCCCTTACGGCACAACGATTGCGCACGGCTTCCTCACGCTGTCGATGATTCCGGCGATGAGCAAGGACAACTTCCGCGTCGAGAACGCCAAGATGGCAATCAACTACGGGCTCAACAAGGTTCGCTTCCTGGCGGCTGTCCCGTCAGGTGGCCGGATCCGGGCCCGCTCCGAGCTCGTCGACGCCGCCAAGGTGGGCGACAGCATGGTCAACCTGACGGTGAAGCACACCATCGAACTCGACGGCTCCGACAAGCCGGCGGCGGTGGCGGAGACCATCGTGCGGGTGATCTTCTAGCTCACCTTTTCTCGCGAGCAGACGCGGAATCGCATCACCAATACCCGGGAGCGTGCGATTGAGCGTCTGCTCGCGGTAAAGACGCGAGCTACTCGACCGTGTAGCCCATCGGCAGCAGGACGCTCTTGAGCTGGCAGAAGTGCTCGACGCCCTCAGGGCCGTTCTCGCGACCGATACCGGAGTTCTTGTAGCCGCCGAACGGTGAGCCCGGATCGAAGGCGTACCAGTTGATTCCGTAGGTACCGGTGCGGATCTTCTGCGAGATCTCGATGCCCTTGGGCACGTCGGTGGTCCACACGCTGCCGGCCAGCCCGTAGACCGAGTCGTTGGCGATCTTGATCGCGTCCTCTTCGGTGTCGTAAGGGATGATCGAGAGCACGGGTCCGAAGATCTCCTCCTGGGCGATCGTCATCTTGTTGTCGACGTCGGCGAAAACCGTTGGCTGCACGAAGTAGCCGCTGTCCAGCCCCTCCGGTCGGCCGCCGCCGCACACCAGCCGCGCGCCCTCCTCGATGCCCTTGGCGATGTAGCCCTCGACGCGCTGGCGCTGCTTCTCACTGATCAGCGGGCCGATCTGCACCGCCGGGTCCGACGGCAGACCCACCGGCAACGCCTCGACGAAAGTCTTGACCGCGTCGACGATTTCGTCGTAGCGCGACCGCGGTGCCAGGATCCGCGTCTGGTTCACGCAACCCTGTCCGGCGTTCATGATCCCGGAGAACACCATCATCGGCACCGCCGAGGCGAGGTCCACGTCCTCGAGCACGATCGCCGCCGACTTGCCGCCCAGCTCCAGCGTGCAAGGCTTGAGCATCTCGGCCGCACGCTTGCCCACCTCCTTGCCTACCGCGGAACTGCCGGTGAACGTGAACGCGTCGATGTCGGAATTCGCGGTCAGGGCCTGGCCGGTTTCGATCCCGCCGGGCACCACCGACAGCACCCCTTCGGGCAGGCCGGCCTCGGCGAACACCTCTGCAAGTGCGTTGGCGCTCAACGGTGTTTCCGCGGCGGGCTTGAGCACCACGGTGCAACCGGCCAGCAGCGCAGGGCCGAGTTTGTTGACCGCCAGGAACAGCGGCACGTTCCAGGCGATGATCGCCCCGACCACGCCCATCGGCTCGCGGGTGACGATCGACTGGCCGTAGGCGCCGTTGCGGATTTCCTTCCACGCCACCTTGTCCGCGCCGGTGGCGAAGAAGTTGAGCGCGCCCAGTGAGCCGGCCCAGTGCATCGTCTCGATGATGGTGACGGGTTGTCCCGTCTCGCAGGTCAGCAGATAGGTGAAGTAGTCCTTGCGGTCTTCGAGCAGCTTGGTCGCGGCCTGGATCACCGCTGCGCGTTCGGCCGGAGGGGTCGACGGCCACGGGCCAGAGTCGAACGCCGCGCGGGCGGCAGCTACGGCCGCATCCACATCGGCTGCCGCCGCGTGCGGCACCTTGCCCACCAGCTCGCCGGTCGCGGGGGAATGGACCTCGATCACCTCGGCAGTCGACGGTGCCGTCCACTTGCCGCCGATGAACAACTTGTCCCACTCGGTCTTGTACTGCGCGGTCATCTCTCTCCTGTGTCCTCGAGGGCCTGGGTCAGTGCCTTGAAAGCGTTGGCGCGCAACGGGCTTCGGATCTTTTCAATCGCATGCTCCAGCGCGGCGAACACGATGTAGAAGCCGAGGTGCTCAGGCTCATGCCCAGTGACGTCGGCGTAGGTGGCGGCGACCTCGTCGGGCCGCAGAAAGTCGGGAAGGCCGGGCCGCGCTGCCGCATACGCCAGCTCGTCGACGAACTGGTGGTGGAACACCAGCGCGCCCAAGTCCAACTCCCGCGGGCCCAGCGTCGCGCGCTCCCAGTTCGTCAGCGCCACCGGCGTGAAATCGCGGTAGGTGATGTTGTCGATCCGCGCGTCGCCCCACACCAGCACCGGCGTCCGCTCGACGGGCCAGTGCTCGCGCAGCCACCCGAATCCGCGCTCGATCAGCGGAGCGCGAAGACCCCGCGACGCGACGGACTCGTAGCGCTCGGCGGTGCGCCGCACGATCGTGGCCAACGCCGATTCGCCGCGACGGCGCCGGTCCAAGAACGTGAAGTCGGCGGGCGCGGCGGTGTGGACGCGCGCCAGCTGCTCGACCGTCGCTCGTTGCATGCGGGCGCGTTCGGCGGGGCTTGCATCGGTGATCCACGAGGCGAAGGTGTACGGCGTCTCGTACCTAGCCGTCGTGAGTCCGTCGACGCGGGCCGTCACAAAGAACGGCGCGCCCAGCAGGGTCGGGTCGTCTTCGTACCACAGCGCTGGGGGCACCGCCGGCCGTGACAGCTGCGTGCCCAGCCGGCGCAGCGTGAGGTATTGCAAGCGTGTCTCGAAGTCGCCAACCGCCCCGAGGCGCACCACCAGCCGGTGGGCTTCTCCGCCCCAGCCGGCGTCCACCAGCACCGTGCGTTCGGCCGACAGCGCCGCCACAGCCACCGCCGCGTCGGCCTGCCGAGCGGCCAGCCACTGTTCGAAGACCTCGCGTAGTGACGTGGTGAGTGTGGACGGCACTGTCATGGTGTGGCCCACATTACCCAGCCGCGGGCCAAACGAGAACCTGTTCCAGTCCTGCCGCCGTCACGGCGTCAGGACCAGCACCAGATTGCTCACCACGAACTCGCGCAGCACCGGCACGGACGTCATCCACCACGCCCATCGTGGGTGGTAGCGGGGGAAAGCGGCGGCCAGTGTGCCCGTCGATCGCGCCCAGCGCAGACCGTCGGCCACCGAGACGTCGAACAGCGACGACCCGTAGTAATTCTTCGGTGTGCGACCGTGCTTGCGGATGTAGCGGCGCGCGGCGCGCTCGCCGCCGAGGTAGTGCGTCAGCCCCATCTCGTGGCCGCCGAACGGGCCGAGCCACACCGTGTAGGACAGCACCGCGAGGCCGCCGGGCCGCGTCACGCGCAGCATCTCGGCGCCGAGTCGCCATGGCTGCGGGACGTGTTCGGCGACGTTGGACGACAGGCAGATGTCGACGCTGTCGTCGGCGAAGGGCAGGGCCATCCCGGACGCGCGGACGAATGTGCCGCCGCCGTCCCCGCGAGGGGCTGTGTGCATTTCGGCGGGATCAGGCTCGACGCCCAGATACCGCACGCCACGCTCGGCGAACGTTGACGCGAAGTAGCCGGGGCCGCCGCCGACGTCCAGCAGCAACCGGCCCGCCGCCGGCTCGGCGTGCAGCCCGCGCCACAAATCGTCGACAAGCGCTGCGGTGTCGGCCGCCAGCGCGCCGTAGAAGCGGTCGGGGTCACGCTGCTCGTAGCGGAATTCGGTCAGCAGTCGCAGCGACCGCCGCAGCGTGGCGCGTTTGGCGAAGACGTCGGTCGGCGGCATCGCGCTGAGGCTACGCTGAACCGGATGTCGTCCGCCGCTGACCAATCCGGACGCGTCGGCTCGGTGCTGATGCTGTGCTGGCGCGACGTCGGGCATCCGCAGGGTGGGGGCAGCGAGACCTATCTGCAACGCATCGGTGCGCACCTTGCCGCCGACGGGATCGCGGTGACGTTGCGCACGGCGCGCTACCCCGGCGCCACGCGCGACGAGGTGGTCGAGGGGGTGCGCATCAACCGCGGCGGCGGACGCTACAGCGTGTACCTGTGGGCGCTGCTGGCGATGATCGGCGCCCGCCTGGGTGTCGGTCCGCTGCGCGGGGTGAGGCCCGACGTCGTGATCGACACGCAGAACGGATGGCCGTTCTTCGCCCGGCTGGTGTTCGGCCGGAGAGCGATGGTGCTGGTGCACCACTGTCACCGCGAGCAGTGGCCGCTGGCCGGCCCGGTGATGGGGCGGCTGGGCTGGTTCTGCGAGTCGACGGTATCGCCGCGGGCGCATCGGCGTAATCAATACGTCACGGTGTCGCTGCCGTCGGCGCGTGACCTGACCGACCTCGGCGTCGACGCCGGCCGGATTGCCGTGGTGCGCAACGGCCTTGACCCGCTTCCGCCCGGCCCGCAAGCGCCGCGCTCGTCGGCGCCGCGGGTGGTGGTGCTGTCAAGGCTGGTGCCGCACAAGCACATCGAGGACGCGCTGGAAGCGATTGCAGTGCTGCGTGGCCGGATCCCGGGCCTGCATCTGGACGTCGTGGGCGGCGGTTGGTGGCAGGACCGGCTCGTGGCCCGTGCGGCGCGGCTGGGCATCGCCGATTCGGTGACGTTTCGCGGGCATGTCTGCGATGCCGCCAAACATGTTCTGCTGCAGCAGGCTTGGGTGCATGTGCTGCCCTCGCGGAAGGAGGGCTGGGGGCTGGCAGTCACGGAGGCGGCTCAGCATGGGGTGCCGACGATCGGCTACCGCGCATCCGGCGGCCTCACGGACTCGGTTGTCGACGGCGTCACCGGCGTGCTGGTGGACGACCGCGACGAGCTGGTGATGCGGCTCGAGGAGTTGCTCACCGATCCGCTGCTGCGTGACGAGCTCGGGCGCAAAGCGCAGGCGCGCAGCCTCGAATTCTCCTGGCGCCAAAGCGCCGACGCGATGCGGGCAGTGCTGGAGTCGGTGGTCGCGGGTCGCTTGGTCAGCGGCGTGCTCTAGGCGATTTCGGTGCGTTTACCGGCGCTGAGCGCCGGTAAACGCACCGAAATCGCACCGGCCGCGCCCGCCGCGAGCACGCCGAGCCACACCACATGCATCAGCACCATGACCCGGCGGTCCGCGGGCGTCGCCCCTGCGACATCGCCGCCGACCCGGTACAACGCGATGTCGGCGTCACGGTAGACCACCGGCAACTGCGCCAATGCCTCTGCGGCAGAACCTATTTCGCCTGGCGTACCCAGCTCCACGACGACCCATCCGACTCCAGCGGCGGCCAGCGCCTTCGGGTCCGCGCCGCTCAGCAGCAGCTGCTGCACCTCACGCGCGCGGTGGCCTTCTCCCCGCACCGTGCGGCCGGAGATCGTCAAGTCGCCCGTCGAGTACACCGGCGCTCGCACCCACCGCGGTAACGGGTCCAGCACCGGCGCCCGCCCCGACCAGTCGAACCGCCGCATCGTGTCCGCCGGCAGCACGACAACCGCTCGGGGGTCGGCGTTGACCTGCGACGCCACCGCCGACCACCCGGCGGGATAGCGCACCGGCGTCACCGTGCCCCACACACCCCACACGAGGTCCGGCAGCACCGCGATCAGCGCCGCACAACATGCCACGGCCGCCAGCCGTGACGCCAACCACTTACGCAACGTGACCACCGCTGCGGCACCGGCCAGCGCATATCCCGGCATCGCCAGCGCCACCCACTTCTGTCCGTCTCGCACCACACCCAGCCCCGGCAACGCCCGGACCACTGCGTCCACCACGGCGATTCCCCACGGAGTGGCCATCCCGGCCGGCACCACCACCGCGACCGCGGCCAGCACCAGCAGCGCCACCGCGGCCGGTCGTCGCCGCAACACCGGCAACCCGGCGGCGACGATGCCCAGCAGCACCGCGGACGCCACAACGGCGAACAGCGTGCCGCGTGACGCCGGCACAGCCTCCGCATTCCAGATCCCGCCCAACGCTGCCAGGCTGCCCAGCGTCCCCAGCCCCAGTTCGGCCCGTGCGGCGAACGCCGCAGTCCCCGACGGCTCGGAGCTCAAAGTGCCGGCGAGCGTACTGGCCACCAGCCACGGCGACGCGACCAAAGCGGCCACCGCCAAGCTCACCGCTGCACACAGCCACCGGGGCCGCCCCGCACCCGGCGCAGCCACGCACACCAGCGCCACTGTTGCCGCCAGCATCAGCCCTGTGGGGGTCAACCCGGCGAGTGCGACGAAGAACAGCAGGGGCCAAAACGATGCGGCCTCACCGCGCACCCGCAGCATCACCGCCGCCACCCACGGCAGACACCCATAGCCGACCAGCAGGCTCCAGTGGCCCTGCAAAAGCCGTTCGGCCACATAGGGATTCCACACGCCGACGGTCGTTGCCACCAGCTGCCCGCCCAGCCCGGCGTCGGGAACCACCAGGGCGGCGAGCCGCGCCGCACCCCAACCCGCCAGCCACAGCCCGACGATCAACAGCCCTTTGACCACGATCCCGCCGTCGACGACGTGGGACGCAACCGCGATCGCAAAGTCCTGCGGCAGTGCGCGCGGCGCCGATTCGGACAGGCCGAGCGCGTCGTCGGACAGATACGACCGTGGCGTGGACACTGCGTCTCGCAGCAAGAGATAGCCCGGCCCCAACAGCGGAGCAGTGACCAGCAGCGCCAACGCCAGTGAATACCCAGGCGCCACACCGCGCCGCGCCAACGCCACGGCCGCTGCTACGAGTTGGGCGGCGGCCCCGAAGGCGGCGCGGGCGGCGGCCCCGAAGGCCCTGACGGTCCTGACGGCGGCGCAGGCGGTGGCCGGCGCTGGGCCGGCAGCTTCTCGGTCTGCGCCTCCGCGCCCGGCACCGGTTCACCCGACGGGCCGCGGGCACCGAAGAACCCGTGTTCGGCGGTGTCCAGCCCGGGGTCGATCAACGCGGTGTCGGTGCGCAGCAGGAACCACCCCAGCAGCGCGCCGCCCACCAGTGCGACGATGCCCAGCGCGGTGAACGAGATCGGCAGGATGCGGCCCCACACGGCGATCCGGTCGCGCTCGTCGCGGGCGGCGTTGACCTGCTGCTCGACGGTGGCCTCGGTGGACGTCACCGTGTAGTCCACCAGCGTCACGTCGGGCTTGAGCGCGTCGCGGTTCTTGCAGTCAGGATCGCCACAGCGCACGTAGTAGTGCATGGCGCGTTCCTTGGACTTGACGATCGTGCCGGTGACCGGGTCCACCCAGAAGTCGCGCTGTGCTGCGTAGTAGCGCTTCATGGTCACCTGCTCGTCGGGTGGTCCGGGCAGTCCCCACAACGCGGCGCGGGCGGTGACCCTGGCGTCCTCGTCGCGGTCGTACAGCGACGGGTATTCGACCGGCTCCACCAGCTTGCCGTTGTTGTCCAGGCCGACGTTCTGCTTGAAGTGGAAGGCGGCGAGGCCCAGGACGTCCTCTTCGCCGTCGTAGTTGGCGTCGAACGTCTTCTGCGCGATCGGGTCGAAGTACGGGTAGGTCTTCTTCTCGACGTCGAACGGGAACCGGTAGTTGAGCCCCTCGTGCTTGAGGGGGATGTTGGTCGGCGGCTTGGTGTCGTCCATCGTGCGCGGCCGCTGCACGAAACCCGCCGGGTTGCTGTCGCTGGACTCCGCCATCGCAGTGCTGCGGTTCAGCGTCACGGTGTCGACGATTGCGAGCAGCAGTCCGGTGTCCTGTTGCTTGTCGGTGCGCCGCAGCGTAGTGCCCACCTGCAGAGTGACGACGTCGGCGTTCGAGGGAGTGTCGATTCCCGACTCGGTGCTGTACTGCTGCTGCTGGACCACCGGCACGTTGTCGTTGGCGACGAAGCGGTCCGTCGCCAACGACGCGGGGTCGAGCGCCTTGGCGGTGCCGTTGCTCACCAGCGTGGTGTCGATGTCGAGCGGAATCTTGGTGATCCTGTTGGTGGTGTAGGTGGACAGCAGCAACGCCGCGACCAGCAAGGCCGCACCGAGGCCCAACAGCCCGTACGCCGTCATGCGAAGAGCCCCTGCCCGGTTCAACCGCGCCTCCCATCCCAGGACCAAACCCGTCTGACCCTAACAGCAGGAACTAAGGCACACGCTTACCCTGATCCGGTGACGGTTTCGGCTGCCCCAGCTGATGCGGTCGGCGGCACCCGCACGTTCCTGCCGGCGGTCGAGGGCATGCGCGCGTGCGCCGCAATCGGCGTCGTCATCACTCATGTGGCGTTTCAGACCGGCCACTCCACCGGTATCGCCGGCCGGCTGTTCGGCCGCTTCGACCTGGCCGTCGCAGTGTTCTTCGCGCTGTCCGGTTTCCTGCTGTGGCGCGGGCATGCCGCCGCGGCGCGCGGACTCAGGCGCACGCCGCCCACCGGGCACTACCTGCGTTCGCGGATCGTGCGGATCATGCCCGGATACCTGGTAGCCGTCGTCGTCATCCTGACGCTGCTGCCCGATGCCGAAACGTCGAGTCTGACGGTGTGGTTGGCGAATCTCACGCTCACGCAGATCTACGTTCCGCTCACGCTCACCGCGGGGCTGACGCAGATGTGGAGCTTGTCGGTGGAGGTCAGCTTCTACTTGGCCCTGCCGGTGCTGGCGATGGCCGCGCGCCGGCTGCCGGTCCGCGCCCGGGTTCCCGCCATCGGCGCGGTGGCGCTGCTCAGCCTCGGGTGGGCGCTGGTTCCGCTGCACACCGGCGAGGGCGTCAACCAGCTGAACTGGCCACCGGCGTTCTTCTCGTGGTTCGCCGCGGGCATGCTGCTCGCCGAGTGGACGGTCAGTCCGCTCGGATGGGCGCATCGGCTGGCCCGGCGCCGCGTGCTGATGGCGGTCGTCGCGGTCGGCGCCTTCTTAGTGGCGGCGTCCCCGCTGGCCGGCCCCGAAGGACTTGTCCCCGGCACCGTCGGGCAGTTCATAGTGAAGGCGGCGATGGGCGCAGTGGTGGCGGCCGCGTTGGTGGCGCCGCTGGTGCTCGACCGCCCCGACACCCCGCACCGCGTCCTCGGCAGCCGCCTGATGGTCACGCTGGGCCGCTGGTCCTACGGCCTGTTCATCTGGCACTTGGCTGCGTTGACCATGGTGTTCCCGGTGATCGGCGAGTTCGCGTTCAGCGGCCACATGCCCGTGGTGCTTTTGCTCACGGTGCTCTTCGGGTTCGCGATCGCGGCGGTCAGCTACGCGCTGGTCGAGTCACCGTGTCGAGTTGCCTTGCGGCGCTGGGAATTTCGCCACCACGCGCCGCCATTGGACTCGTCAGTCACCGACACCACCGACACCGTCAGCGCCCCGATCGCGGTGAGCGCCAGCAGCTGAACGCCCCACGAATGCCCGACGTACCCGCCGACCGACCGCCACGGATGCCGCGACAGCGCAGCACCGGCCAAGACGAAGCTCGTCGCAGTGGCACCGAGCGTGATCCGCTCGAAAAGCCTTGTCCTGCCGAGGGTTTGCAACCAGTAGCGAAGGCCTAGGAGGCCGCCGAACACCGCGATCCCGGCGACCCCGGAGATCAGCCAGCCCACTGCCAGCACCGCAACGCCTGCCACCGCCGCAGGCGGCTGCCAGGTACGTGCGGGCTGCAGGCCGGTTTCTCGGCGCGGACGTACCAGCACCAGCAGTGCCAGCAGCGGCAGCAACGCGAGCCCCCAGAACAAGCCGGCCCGGTACAGCGCGTTGGACGGGAACGTCAGCGTGATCGTGCCGCCGACTCCGGCCGGCACCACCCAGCCCTGCTGCCAGCCGTTGACCGTCACCGCCGTCAGCTGTCGGCCGTCGTCGGTGCGCGCCACCCAGCCGGGGTTGACGCTCTCCGGTACGACGAGCAGGCGGCCGGTGGCCGCCGGATCGGTGTGCACCTCGCGGTGGTCCGGCCCCCAGACGCCGACCGCTGCCTGCGTCACTGCGGCCGGGGGCTGGGGCGGGGTGGCCACCAACTGCGCACCGTCGACGACGAAGCCCTCGCCCGGGCTGATCAGGAGCTCCTGCTCACCGGCGGGCAAGCTGATCGGCTCGGGCTGACACGGCTGCGCGGCGATTGGTTCGCCCGACAACAGGGCCCGCACCGTGGTGTGCACCGCGGTCGGCACGAACCGCCCCGCGATCGCGATCGTGGGGCCGCGCCCGCATTCCAGGTCGACCGCTCGGGCCACGTTTCGCCCGGCGTCCGCGGCCGCGATCGGCATGCCGTCGGGGCTCAGCGCTGTCACCTCCGCAATGCCGGGCGGCTTCAGCTGATCGAACCCGAGCGCCGTGCGGTCGATGACGTCGTCCCAATCCAGCACGCTGATTCGGACCGTGTCGGTGACCCGCGTCGCCAGCCGCAGCGTGCGGGTGTCGCCGTCGCCGTCAGGACTACCGGTCATGTCGTGCACCTGCGGGCCGTCACCGAGATCCACCGCCACCAGCTTGGGATGTGCCGGCACCGAGGACGAACTCGGCGTCAGCCGCAACGCCGCCACCTCCGTCGGCCTCGGCAGTTTCAGCGTGAGAGTAGGCGGCGTGCGGTCGTGCACAGTGTCCTGCCGGGCGATCCACGCGGTCCGCGGGTCGCCGTCCGCGGCCGCGTACGCCGACCCGAGCACGTCGACCACGTCCGCGTCTCCGCTGGCCCGCACGGCCCCTGGCTGCGCGACTAGATCCGCCAGCCTCGGACCTTGGCGGGCGCGGACCCACACCGTCGGCGTCACGCTCACCGCATGGGCCACCGAGAGCATGCGGCTGAGGTTCACCGGCTCTTCAGGCGCCAGTGCCATCGTCGCGGCGCAGCGAACACGGTCCGGGCCGTCAGCGCATCCCAGCCGGCCCAACAGCTCGGATCCCAGGTCCCAGCCGGCGACGGCCGGAGCGCCCGGCCCCGGCACGTCGACGGTGTGCCGCAGCTCGACGGGATGGGCGAACCCGTTGGCGTCGTACTGGGTGATCGCAATGTCGGTGATGCCGAACTGGACGCCTGCGGACCCGTCGTCGGTGCCCACCGCGGTCACCCGCACCCACGGTGTCTCGCCGTATGGCAGCGCCGCGGTGAGCGGCTGCCCCGGCTTGTCGTACCGCAGCGTGGTCGTGCCGTTGGCGGTTGCGATCTCGATCTTGCGCACCTGCGCCCCGACGGCCGTCGCGCTCGGGGTGATCGTGAGCATGGCGTTGGTGACCGGGTTGTCGAAGTCGACCTGCAGCCACTGGCCGACCGCGGACTGCAGCGCATTGGACACCCAGCTGGTCGCCGCGTCGCCGTCGACCGCGGCAGCGGGACTGGTCGCGGGCGAAACATTGGGCAGGGCAGTCGAGTCGGCGGCCGAGCTGGATGCGCTCAGCCTGCCGCCGACCCAGTCGCCGTAGACGGGTCGTGCGGCGGCGGGATAGTCGGGCACACGGTTGAACGTGTGCCGCTGATCGCCCGGCGTCCGCACGGCAGACGAGTGGTCGTCGACGCGGCCGTAGTCGGTCTCGCGGGCCAGGGGTGTGTCGGTGACGGTGACGACGGGCACGGGCAGCCCGGCCCGCTGTGCGTCGGGCGTCAGCAGCACCGGACCCAGCGGCGGCTGGGCTTGCAGCCGGCGTCGCTCGTCGAGCCGCAGCAGCGCCTCGGGACCGCCGTCCACCCGCGGCAGTGCATCGACATCAGCGAGATACGGACCGGCGCGTGCGCCCTCGACACGGAAGATCTCCACGGCCGGATATTGCGGGCGCAGGTCACTGTCGGCGACGAACCCGGAAACGGTGCCTGCCCCCACCGGATCGCCGAACTGGGCGACCTTCGTCAGCCCCGGCGAGCCGCTGATCGCCCGGTGCACCAGGATCGGCCTGGCCGAGCGCGACGTGTCCGGATCGAGGTCGTTGCGCACGACTAGATATGAAATTTCTTGGCGCGCAAGGGTATTCGCTAGACCGGCGGAGGGCCGACCCGCAGCGAACAGACGCTGGACGGAGTCCAGCGCGCGGATCGTTGCGGGCGGGGTCAGCGGCACCGAGTCCCGCACGCCCCAGGGGCTTGTCCCGAGCACCTGCATCGGCTCGTCGTGGCTGGTGCCCCACACCTGGGTGGCAAACGGCGATCCCGGCACCACCAGCACCCTGCCCGGCGTCGGGCCGTCCGCGTTGTGCTCGTCGAGCCAATCGGCCGCGTCATGCCAATACTGCGGTATGGCAGTGAAAGTGCCTGGGGGAGTAAGCCTTCCGGTCCAGGCCAGCGATGTGCCGGCCGCCAGTGCGACGAGCACCACGATCGCGACGGCCACGCGCTTGTCGTGCTCGGGGTGGGCGAGGGCGTGCACCCACACCTTCCGGGGCACGCTGCCGGGCAGCGGGACGCGGCCGAGCAGATGCGCCAGACCCAGCGCCAGCGGAAGGCGGATCACCGGCTCGAGTTTGTGGACGTTGCGCAGCGGCGCCCCGGCCGCGTCGAGAAACGCCTGCACATGATGCGCCACCGGAGAGCCCAACCCGCCGGAGTAACCGACGGCCAGCAGAACGACACCGGTGACCAATACCGTGACCAGCCGCCCGCGGGCCGGCATGCTGCCCAGCGCCAGGCCGGCCAGTCCCGCAGCAGCCACCAAAGTGGTGGCCAGGATCGCCACCGAGCTGGTCACCAGCGACTGACCCGCTGTCGCCGCCGGCGCGACGAACGGCGTCCAGCTGTCGGTGCCGCGCAGCACCTCGGTCAGCGACGCCCATTGCGTGGTGACGCCCGACGACTCGATGAAGTCCAAAAACGGCGGACTGACCCGGCCCAGCAGCACCAGTGCCACCAGCCACCACGTCGTCGCCAGCGCGATGCCGACCAGCCACCACCCGGTGAATCGCCACCACCGTCGATTCGGCCGGTGACATGCCCACCAAATCACTGCGGGCAGGCAGCCGGTGAGCGTCGCCACCGCGTTGACCGCGCCCATCAACGCCACCGCCGCCGACGCCTGGGCCGCCAACACCTTCGGCGAGCCCCGGCTCCATGTCGTCAGTCCTGCCGCTGCATCCCCGCGCAGCGCCAAAATCACAGGCAGCAGCACCCAGGGCGCCAGCATCATCGGCAGGGTCTCCGACGAGATCGACCCGAGCGTCGTCAGCACCCGCGGCGACAACGCGAACGCCGCTGCGGCGATCACCCGCGAACTAGTGGTGCCGATGCCGAGCGCCTCGGCTACCCGCAGCAGTCCCCAGAAGCCGACAGTCAAAAGCAGCGCCCACCACAGTCGTTGCGTCACCCACCCGGGCAGGCCGACGACGTCGCCGAGAAGGAAGAACGCGCCGTGCGGAAACAGATAGCCGTAGGCCTGGTTCTGGGTCTGCCCGAACGGCAGCTCACTGCTCCACAGGTTCGTCGCGCGGGCCAGGAATCGCATCGGCGCCGCGGTGAGGTCGAGCTTGGTGTCGGGCGAGACCCGGCCGGGTGACTGGGCGAAAGACAGAAGCAGCGCGGCGGACCCGACGGCCCACAGCCAGCGCCGTGACAGGTTAGCTACGGTCGCCGTACTCCACCCGATTGAGAATCGACGCGCCGTCGCCAACCGACAACGGCGGCTTGGTGTCCTGCTGCACCATCAGCGTCACACCGAAGACCGCGGCCGCGCCCAGCAGCAGGCCGACGACGATGCTGGCCGCCGCGGGCAGCACGAACCGGTTCATCGTTTGGCTCCTAGCGAAGGGTCATCGGAACTGGTCGCCAACGTAGCAGACGGCGCACCCGTCCTCGCTGCGCCGATCGGTAGTATCCGGCAATGCCGTCGATCAGCCGACGCCCAGAAAAACACAGCCGGCACGACGGTCGGCGTGCCCTTCCCATCCTGCAGGTCGTCTTCTGTGTCCTCGCAATCGCCGCCGTCGTGGTCGCGGGAATCGTGTGGTTTGCGCACCGGGGCGGATCTGACGCGAAGGAACGTGCGGCCAATGCCAAGCAGGCGAGCAACCTGCCGATGGCTCCGGCCGCGGCACCGGTCTGCGACGACGCGGCGATCGCCGACATGCCGCTGCGCGACAAGCTGGCCCAGCTGCTGATGGTCGGGGTGACCGGCGCCGACGACGCCCGCGCGGTCGTCGGCGACCACCACGTGGGCGGCATCTTCATCGGCGGCTGGACCGACAAGGCCATGCTGAGCGACGGCACGCTGCAGCAGATCCAGACGTTGGGCACGCCGCTGCCCGTGGCCGTCAGCGTCGACGAGGAGGGCGGCCGGGTGTCGCGGCTGTCGTCGCTGATCGGGCCTGCGCCGTCCGCGCGGGCGCTGGCGTCGAGCAGTTCACCCGAGCAGGTGTACGCACTCGCCCGTCAGCGCGGAGAGGCGATGCGCAAGCTCGGCATCACCGTCGACTTCGCGCCGGTGGTCGACGTCTCCGATGAGCCCGACGACGCGGTGATCGGCGACCGGTCGTTTGCCGACGATCCCGCGAGGGTCACCCAGTACGCCGGCGAGTACGCGCGGGGTCTGCGTGACGCGGGGCTGTTGCCGGTGCTCAAGCACTTCCCCGGTCACGGCCACGGGTCGGGTGACTCGCACGCCACCTCGGTGGTGGCGCCGCCGTTGGCCCAGCTGCAAAACGACGACCTGATCCCGTACCGCACGCTGGTGACCGAGCAGCCGGTCGCGGTGATGGTCGGGCACATGGAGGTTCCGGATCTGACCGGAGGCCAGCCGGCAAGCCTCAGCGCGCCGGCGTACGCGTTGCTGCGCAGCGGCGGATATGGCGGGCCGCCGTTCGACGGGTTGGTGTTCACCGACGACCTGTCGAGTATGAAGGCGATCAGCGACCGCTACGGCGTCGCGGACGCGGCGCTGATGGCGTTGCAGGCCGGCGCCGATGTCGCGCTGTGGGTGACCACCGACGAGGTGCCCGCGGTGCTCGACCGGTTGCAGGCCGCGGTCGGGTCCGGCGAGCTGAGTTCCGCAGACGTCGACCAGAAGGTCAGGCGGCTGGCGGTGGCCAAGGGCCGCAGCCCCGGTTGCTGATTGATTGCTTACTCTTGAGTGATGGCGGGAGGCACGAAGCGGTTGCCGCGCGCCGTGCGTGAGCAGCAGATGCTCGACGCCGCCGTGGAGATGTTCTCGCGCAATGGTTACCACGAGACATCGATGGATGCGATCGCCGCCGAAGCGCAGATCTCCAAGCCGATGCTCTACCTGTACTACGGCTCCAAAGACGAGCTGTTCGGGGCGTGCCTGAACCGCGAGCTGAGCAGGTTCATCGAGGCGGTGCGCGCCGACATCGACCTCAAGCAGAGCCCAAAAGAGTTGCTGCGCAGCACAATCCTGGCGTTCATGCGCTACATCGACGCGAACCGGGCGTCGTGGATCGTGTTGTATCAGCAGGCCACCAGTTCGCAGCTGTATTCGCACACTGTGCGCGAGGGCCGGGAACGGATCATCGACCTGGTGGCCCGGCTGCTCAACACTGGCACGCGAAACCCCGAGCCGGGCAGCGACTTTCACATGATGGCAGTGGCGCTGGTCGGTGCCGGCGAGGCCGTGGCGAACCGGGTGAGCACCGGAGAAGCCGACGTCGACGAGGCCGCCGAGCTGTTGATCAACTTGTTCTGGCGCGGCCTGCGCGGCCGACCCGCCGACGAGGACGCCGCTGCCAGTTAGCGCCGACTCGATGGGGTCGGTGAACGAAGTCGCAGGTGCCGCCCGAATCGTCCGCTTGTCAGAGTCCGGTAACCGTCCCCGTCAGGTGCGGCTCGCCTTTCGAGTTGCGCAGCGCCAGATCCCAGCCGTCGGCAGTGCGCGAGACGTACAGATTGGCCTTCGCCGGCAGCACCACCGGCTTGCCGAACCGCACCGAATACCGCACCGCATCGGGCAGCTGGCCTTCGATAGTGCGCAAAACCGCTGCCGCCGTGAACATTCCGTGCGCGATGACGGTCGGGAAGCCGAACAGCTTGGCCGCTATCGGGTTGGTGTGGATGGGATTGTGATCCCCGCTCACCGAGGCGTACCGGCGGATCTGGCCGGCGCTGATGCTCAGCACTCCGTTGGGCGGCGGCAGTTTCGGTTGCTTCTTCGGCGGCGGCTTCGGTTCGTCGGACAGGCTTGTGCGCTGCTGATGCAGAAACGTCGTCACCTGATGCCAGGCCAGCTCATTGCCCACGTTCACGTCCGTGAGCACATCCACCAGCAAGCCGCGGCGGTGCTCGCGCAGATTCTCGGCGTGCACCTTCACGTCCACTTCGTCGGTCACCGAGATGGGGCGGTACTGGGTGATGTCGTTTTCGACGTGCACCGAACCCATTGCGGCGAACGGGAAGTCGAAACCGGTCACCAGCGACATCACGACCGGGAAGGTCAGCGCGAACGGGTACGTCACCGGCACCCGGTCGCCGTAGCGCAGCCCTGTGACAGCGGCGTACTCCGCGACGTTGGACCGATCAATCTGCAGCCCTTTGACTTTCAGCGTGCGGTTGGGTAACTCATCGCCGCGCGGGATGAACGGCAGCGCGCCCGCGGCGGCCCGCACCAGGTTGAGTACCCCGCTTGGCTTGTCGGTGGTCTGCACGGCTCCCACGTCAGGCTCCCAGCATGGCTTGGCCGCAGACGCGAATCACGTTTCCGGTCACGGCATTCGACGCGGGGCTGGCGAAGTACGCGATGGTCTCGGCGACGTCCACGGGCTGGCCGCCTTGGTACAGCGAGTTCAGCCGACGGCCGACCTCCCGGGTGGCGAACGGGATCGCCTCGGTCATCTTGGTTTCGATGAAGCCGGGCGCGACCGCGTTGATCGTGATGCCCTTGTCGTACAGCACCGGCGCCAGCGCCTGGGTGATGCCGATCATGCCGGCCTTGGTGGTCGCGTAATTGGTTTGGCCGCGGTTGCCCGCGATGCCGGCCATCGAGGACAGCCCGATCACCCGACCGCCTTCACCGATCGACCCGTTGTCGACCAATCCTTGGGTAAGCCGTTGCGGCGCAAGGAGATTGACGGCCAGCACGGCGTTCCAGCGCGCGTCGTCCATGTTGACCAGCAGCTTGTCGCGAGTAATGCCGGCGTTGTTGACCAGGATGTCGGCGTGCCCGTCGTAGTTCTCGCGAAGGTGCTCGGTGATCCGGTCGACGGCGTCGTCGGCGGTCACGTCCAGGGGCAGCGCGGTGCCGCCCACCTTCGAGGCGGTGATGCCCAGCGCCTCACGCGAGGCTTCCACGTCGATGGCGATCACCTTTGCGCCGTCGCGGGCGAACACCTCGGCGATCGTCGCGCCGATGCCGCGCGCGGCGCCGGTGACAATCGCGACCTTGCCGTCCAGCGGCTTGTCCCAGTCGGCCGGAGGTGTCGAGTCGGCGGCGCCGACATAGAACACCTGACCGTCCACGTAGGCGGACTTGCCGCTCAAGATGAACCGCATCGTCGACTCGAGGCCGGTGGCGGCGGGCTTGGCGTCCGGGGAAAGGTACACCAGTTGTGCTGTCGAGCCGTTGCGCAATTCCTTGGCCAGCGAGCGGGTGAAGCCCTCGAGCGCCCGCTGGGCGATGTGCTCGTCGACGCTGCCCGCATGGTCGGGTGTGGTGCCGACGACCACGACGCGTGCCGAGTGGCCGAGGTTGCGCAGCAGCGGAGTGAAGAACTCGTACAGCGCGGTAAGGCCCTGCGGCGCGGTGATGCCCGTGGCGTCGAACACCAGACCGCCGAACGAGTCGGCCCACTTGCCGCCGATGTTGTTGCGCACCAGCTCGTAGTCGTCGGCCAGCGCGCTGCGCAGCGGCTCGACCACGCGACCCTCGCCGCCGATCAGCAGCGAGCCGGCCAGCGGCGGCTCGCCCGGCTTGTAGCGGCGCAGCGGTTCGGGCTGTGGGATGCCCAGCTGTTTGGCCAGAAACGACCCGGGCGCCGAGTTGACGACTTGAGTGAACAGATCGGGAGCCACGGAAATGCCTTTCGTAGTCGACGTTCCTGTGGAGTCAAGACGAACTTACTCCGCAGTAAGGAGCATGTTTACGATGGGGTATTCATAGCCGGAGACACAGTGGAGGCAAACGTGGCGAGCAATAAAACCGGTCGACGGGTCGCAGTTCTGGGGGGTAATCGCATTCCGTTCGCGCGGTCCGACGGCGCGTATGCCGAGGCGTCGAACCAGGACATGTTCACCGCCGCGCTGGGTGGTCTCGTCGACAGATTCGGCCTCGAAGGCGAGCGATTGGGCGCAGTGATCGGCGGGGCGGTGCTCAAGCACAGCCGTGATTTCAACCTCATGCGCGAGTGCGTGCTGGGTAGCGCGCTGTCGTCGTACACGCCGGCGTTCGACCTTCAGCAGGCGTGCGGCACGGGCCTGCAGGCGACCATCGCCGCGGCCGACGGGATCGCCTCGGGGCGCTACGAGGTAGCCGCCGCCGGCGGGGTGGACACCACCTCGGACGCGCCGATCGGGCTCGGCGACAACCTGCGGCGCACGCTGCTCGGCTTGCGTCGGGCCAAGTCCAACCTCGACCGCCTCAAGCTGGTGGGCAAGCTGCCGGCGACCCTGGGCGTGGAGATCCCGGTCAACAGCGAGCCGCGCACCGGCTTGTCGATGGGCGAACATCAGGCGATCACCGCCAAGAAGATGGGCATCAGCCGCGTCGCGCAGGACGAGCTCGCGGCCGCGAGCCATCGCAACATGAGCGCCGCATACGACCGCGGGTTCTTCGACGATCTGGTGACCCCCTTCCTGGGGGTGTACCGCGACAACAACCTGCGCCCGGACGCGTCGGTGGAGAAGCTCGCCAAGCTCAAGCCGGTGTTCGGGGTCAAGGCCGGCGACGCGACGATGACGGCCGGCAATTCCACACCGCTGACCGACGGCGCCTCGGTGGCATTGCTGGCCAGTGAGGACTGGGCCGAACAGCATTCGCACGAACCGCTGGCGTACTTCGTCGACGCCGAAACCGCCGCGGTCGACTACGTGAACGGTCCCGACGGACTGCTGATGGCGCCCACATACGCGGTGCCGCGGCTGCTGGCCCGCAACGGCTTGAGCCTGCAGGATTTCGACTTCTACGAGATCCACGAGGCGTTCGCGTCGGTGGTGCTGTGTCACCTACAGGCATGGGAGTCCGAGGAGTACTGCAAGGAGCACCTGGGCCTCGACGCGGCGCTCGGCTCGATCGACCGGTCCAAACTCAACGTGAACGGCTCGTCGATCGCGGCCGGCCATCCGTTCGCCGCGACCGGCGGCCGGATTGTGGCACAGCTGGCCAAGCAGCTGGCGGAGAAGAAGAAGGAAGGTGGCGGCGCCAAAGGCACTGTCCGCGGCCTGATTTCGATCTGCGCGGCCGGTGGCCAGGGCGTCGCGGCGATCTTGGAAGCCTGAGTAGCCCCACGGGCTGCCCGCCGCGAAAAAAATTTCGTCGCGGGCTGTAACGCGCCCGCCAACCAGGCCGATATCCGGTTAGCCCCGTGTTGCCGTCTGACCCCCCGACCCGACGACAACACGGGGTGTCATTAGCCAGGCTTGAACCGCCGCCGGCAAGAGGGGGGCCGGCGGCGGTTCGGCCTCTCCGGACCGGAATTCGTGGCGACCTTCTTTTGGACTTCCTCTAGTGGCGACCGGTCATCAGGACTACCATCGTCAGCACGACGGGTTCGGGGTTGGCCGATCCGAATAGCCGGTGACGAGATGAAATCCGGCAGCGCAGGACAAGAGAGACGCACTCGATTGCCGCCCCGAACCCGCCTTCAACGCGAAAGCCCCCGTCCCGCAAGGGGATCGGGGGCTTTCGCGTGAGCGATCAGAAGGCCGCTTCGGGGACCTCCATCACGTCGTTGTCGATGTTCTCCAGAACCACGCGGGTGCTGGTCAGCAGCGGCAGGAAGTTCTTCGCGAAGAACGACGCCACCGCGATCTTGCCCTCGTAGAAGTCGCGGTCGGCACCGCTGGCGCCGGCGTCGAGCTTCTCGATGGCCACCGCGGCGTGCTTCTGCAACAGCCAGCCGATCAGCAGGTCGCCGACAGACATCAGGAACCGCACCGAACCCAGGCCCACCTTGTAGACGTTCTTCGGGTCCTCCTGAGCGGCCATCAGGTAGCCGGTCAGCGACGCGGCCATGGCCTGCACGTCCTGCAACGCTGTCTCCAGCAGCGCACGCTCGGCCTTCAGCCGGCCGTTGCCGTCCTCGTTCTTCACGAACTGCTCGATCTGGCCCGCAACGTGTGACAGCGCCACACCCTTGTCGCGGATGATCTTGCGGAAGAAGAAGTCCTGCGCCTGGATGGCCGTCGTGCCCTCGTAGAGCGAGTCGATCTTGGAGTCACGGATGTACTGCTCGATCGGGTAGTCCTGAAGGAAGCCCGACCCGCCCAGCGTCTGCAGACTCTCGGTGAGCTTGGCATATGCCTGCTCGGATCCCACGCCCTTGACCACGGGCAGCAGCAGATCGTTGACCCGCACCGCCAGATCGGCGTCGACGTCGTGCACGGCCTTGGCCACTGCGCTGTCCTGGAACGTGGCAGCGTAGATGTACAGCGCGCGCAGACCCTCGGCGTAAGCCTTCTGGGTCATCAGCGACCGGCGCACGTCCGGGTGGTGGGTGATGGTCACCCGCGGAGCGGTCTTGTCGGTCATCTGGGTCATGTCGGCGCCCTGCACGCGTTCCTTGGCGTACTCGAGTGCGTTGAGGTAGCCGGTCGACAGAGTGGCGATTGCCTTGGTGCCCACCATCATTCGTGCCTGTTCGATCACCTCGAACATCTGCGCGATGCCGTTGTGCACCTCGCCGACGAGCCAGCCCTTGGCCGGAACACCGTGCTGGCCGAACGACAGCTCACACGTCGCCGACACCTTGAGGCCCATCTTGTGCTCGACGTTGGTGACGAACACTCCGTTGCGCTCGCCCAGCTCGCCGGTCTCGAAGTCGAACAGGAACTTCGGCACGAAGAACAGCGACAGGCCCTTGGTGCCGGGGCCGGCGCCCTCGGGACGGGCGAGCACCAGGTGGAAGATGTTCTCGAACAGGTCGCCGGAGTCAGCGGACGTGATGAACCGCTTGACGCCGTCGATGTGCCATGACCCGTCGTCCTGCTGGACGGCCTTGGTGCGCCCGGCGCCGACGTCGGAACCCGCGTCAGGCTCGGTCAGCACCATCGTGGCGCCCCAGCCGCGTTCTGCGGCCAGCACGGCCCACTTCTTCTGCTCTTCGGTACCCAGGTGGTAGAGGATGTTGGCGAACCCGGCCCCGCCGGCGTACATCCACACTGCGGGGTTGGCGCCCAGGATGTGCTCGTGCAGCGCCCAGACGAGCGCCCGCGGCATCGGCATGCCGCCGAGCGCCTCTTCGATGCCCACCTTGTCCCAGCCGCCTTCGGTGACGGCGTGAACCGACTTCGTGAACGCCTCCGGCAGCGTCACCGAGTGGGTCTTGGGATCGAAAACGGGGGGATTGCGGTCGCCCTCGACGAACGATTCCGCGATCGGGCCCTCGGCCAGCCGACTCATCTCGGCCAGCATCTCGCGGGCGGTGTCGGCGTCCAGGTCGCTATACTCGCCCTGGCCCAGCGCCTTGTCAACGCCGAATACGTCGAACAGGTTGAACTCCTGATCGCGGACGTTGCTCTTGTAGTGGCTCACGGTTCCTCCTCGTTGAGAGCGCCACAGTGGTTGGGTACTTGCTGCTAAGTTACCCACCAGTAACTGCCACAACTATACCGGCCGGTAACTTATTCGCAAATTGCTCTGTGAGCTAATTAACAAACCGGTTGGTTGAGCACTCGGCAACGGTCGTAGATGGCGGGTGACCAGCGCAGACGACGGCACGTCCCGACACGTCCGGCGGCATGAACCCGCGAGAACACGGGCCTCGACCGGCGCAGCCAGCAGCGGACAGCAACCACCGCGTCGGCGCGCCGATTACATCGCGCCTACCTCTCGCAGGCCACGTGCCTGCGAGAGAACTACTTCCGCCGGAAGATCTTGCTGCCCAGCCACACCACTGGGTCGTACTTGCGGTCGACCGCGCGCTCCTTCATCGGGATCAATGCGTTGTCGGTGATCTTGATGTGCTCGGGGCACACCTCGGTGCAGCACTTGGTGATGTTGCAGAAGCCCAGACCGTTCTCCTCGACCGCCGTCTCGGGGCGACGGTTCAAGGTGTCCAACGGGTGCATGTCGAGTTCGGCCTGACGCATCAGATACCGCGGCCCGGCGAACGCCTTCTTGTTGTCCTCGTGGTCGCGGATCACGTGGCAGACCGTTTGGCACAAGAAGCACTCGATGCACTTGCGGAACTCTTGGCTGCGGTTCACGTCCTCCTGCTGCATCCGGTATTCGCCGGGCTGCAGGTCCTTCGGCGGCGTGAACGACGGGATCTCGCGCGCCTTCTCGTAGTTGAAGGACACGTCGGTGACGAGGTCGCGGACGACCGGGAACGTGCGCAGCGGCGTGACGGTGACGACTTCGTCGGGGCCGAAGGTCGACATCCGGGTCATGCACATCAGCTTGGGGCGACCGTTGATCTCCGCCGAGCACGATCCACACTTGCCCGCCTTACAGTTCCACCGCACCGCGAGGTCGGGCGCCTGGGTCTGCTGCAGGCGGTGGATGATGTCGAGCACCACCTCGCCCTCGTTGACCTCGACGGTGAAGTCCTGCAGTGCGCCGCTGGTGTCGTCACCGCGCCAGACGCGCATCGTTGCGTTGTACGTCATTTACGCTCTCCGTCCCGGGTGGTCGGCCAGCTCTTCGTCGGTGAAGTACTTCTCGAGTTCTTCGATCTCGAAGAGCTCCAACAGATCTGGACGCATCGGAACCTGCGGTTCGCGCGTCACGCTGATGTCGGGCACGACCGTGTCGCCGCCCCCGGCCCGGCACACCAGCAGCGTCTTGCGCCAGTTCGCGTCCATGCACGGATGGTCGTCGCGGGTGTGCCCGCCGCGGCTCTCCGTGCGCTCGAGCGCCGCCTTGGCCACGCACTCGCTGACCAGCAACATGTTGCGCAAGTCGATCGCCAGGTTCCAGCCGGGGTTGTACAGCCGGTCGCCTTCCACCTTCAGGTTCTTGAACCGCTCGCGCAGCTCGGTCAGCTTGTCCAGCGCCTCAGTGATCTCGTCGGCTTTGCGAATGATCCCGACGAGCTCGTTCATCGTGTCTTGCAGGTCGAGCTGCAGCGTGTAGGGGTTCTCCGCCTTGTCACCATTGGACGGCCCTTCGAACGGCGCCAGCGCCAACTTGGCCGCCTGCTCGACCGCCGAATCACTCACGGCCGGACGGTCTTTGAGGCTCCGCACGTAGTCGGCGGCGCCCAGCCCTGCGCGGCGGCCGAACACGAGCAAGTCCGACAGCGAATTGCCTCCCAGCCGGTTGCTGCCGTGCATGCCGCCCGAGCACTCACCAGCCGCGAACAACCCGGGCACCTTGGCGGCCCCGGTGTCGGGATCCACCTCGATGCCGCCCATCACGTAGTGACAGGTCGGGCCCACTTCCATTGGCTCCCTCGTGATGTCGACCTCGGCCAGCTCCATGAACTGGTGGTACATCGACGGAAGCCGGCGCAGGATCTCGGCCTGCGACAGCCGCGACGCGATGTCCAGATACACCCCTCCGTGCGGGGTGCCGCGGCCCGACTTGACTTCGTTGTTGATCGCGCGGGCGACCTCGTCGCGCGGCAACAGGTCAGGGGTGCGGCGTGCGGAGTCGTTGTCCTTGAGCCACTGGTCCGCCTCTTCCTCGGTCTCGGCGTACTGACCTTTGAACACCGGAGGGATGTAGTCGAACATGAACCGCTTGCCCTCGGAGTTCTTCAGCACGCCGCCGTCGCCGCGTACGCCCTCGGTGACGAGGATGCCCTTCACGCTGGGCGGCCAGACCATCCCGGTCGGATGGAACTGGACGAACTCCATGTTGATCAGCGTCGCGCCGGCGCGCAGCGCCAGCGCGTGCCCGTCGCCCGTGTACTCCCACGAGTTCGACGTCACCTTGTAGGACTTGCCGATTCCGCCGGTGGCCATCACGATCGCCGGCGCCTCGAACAGCACGAATTTCCCGTTCTGCCGCCAGTAGGCGAACGCGCCCGAGATCCGGTCGCCGTCTTTGAGCAGGTCGGTGATGGTGCACTCGGCGAACACCTTGATGCGCGCCTCGTAGTCGCCCAGCTCGGCCTTGTCCTCCTGCTGCAGCGAGACGATCTTCTGCTGCATGGTCCGGATGATCTCCAGGCCGGTGCGGTCACCCACGTGGGCGAGCCGCGCGTAGGTGTGGCCGCCGAAGTTGCGCTGGCTGATCCGGCCGTCCTTGGTCCGGTCGAACAGCGCGCCGTAGGTCTCCAGCTCCCACACCCGATCCGGCGCCTCGCGCGCGTGCAGCTCGGCCATCCGCCAGTTGTTCAGGAACTTGCCGCCACGCATGGTGTCGCGGAAGTGCATCTGCCAGTTGTCTTTTGGATTCGCGTTGCCCATGGCTGCGGCACAGCCGCCCTCCGCCATCACGGTGTGCGCTTTACCGAACAGCGACTTACACACCACGGCCACCTTCAGGCCGCGTTCACGTGCCTCGATGACCGCGCGCAAGCCCGACCCGCCGGCGCCGACGACGACCACGTCGAAGGAGTGCCGTTCGATTTCAACCATGGAAAACTCCGTTATGTCTTTGTGGAAAGCCTGTCAGCCAACGAATCTCAGGTCGTGGATCACGCCGCTGGACACCAGCATGATGTAGAGGTCGGTGAGGATCAGCGTCCCCAGCGTGATCCACGCCCACTGCATGTGCTTGGTGTTGAGCACGCTGACCTGTGTCCAGAACCAGTACCGCACCGGATGCTTGGAGAAGTGCTTGAGGCGGCCGCCGACGATGTGCCGGCACGAGTGGCACGACAGCGTGTAGATCCAGAGCAGGATCACGTTGACGACGAGAATGACGTTGCCCAACCCGAAGCCGAAACCGCTTGCGGTGTGGTCGGAGTGGAAAGCCACGATTGCGTCGTAGGTGTTGATCAACGAAATGATGAACGCCGCATAGAAGAAGTAGCGATGTGCGTTCTGGAGGAGCAGTGGTAGCCGGGTCTCGCCGGTGTAGGTTGAATGTGGTTCTGCCACAGCACAAGCCGGGGGCGACTGCCACACGGAGCGGTAGTAGGCCTTGCGGTAGTAGTAACACGTCAACCGGAAGGCGAGAAGGAAGGGCAATGTCACGGCGGCGTAGGGCAACCACCACCAGTCAGGCAGGAACTGAGGCCAGAAGTGACTGGACCCCTCGACGCAGCCGGTGCTGACGCACGGGGAGTAGAACGGCGTCAGGTAGTTGTATTCCTTGACGTAGTAGCCGCTGCCCCAGAACGCGCGCACGGTGGCGTAGATGACGAACGTGGCGAACCCGAGGTCGGTCCAC
The DNA here is from genome assembly GCF_059813155.1 of Mycobacterium sp. NGS19. Lineage (NCBI taxonomy): Bacteria > Bacillati > Actinomycetota > Actinomycetes > Mycobacteriales > Mycobacteriaceae > Mycobacterium > Mycobacterium sp. NGS19. The sequence continues at coordinate 568,344 of NZ_JCALEB010000002.1, read as the reverse complement.
AGCGTCGGCAGCCACCACTTGTCGGTGCGCAGCGTGCGCTGCGGCAGGTCTGCCCGCGTCGGCGAGAAAACTCCGGTACCTTGGCCCGGCTTGGTCGGGGCGCTCATCGCACACCGGCTTGGTCGTCGACGCGCTCGCTGTCGGCATCACGCCAGAAGTCGGTGTCGTACTGGATGTCCGGCACAGGAATCGTTTCTCCCGTCTGCCGCTGTGCGGCGCGTTCCACGTCCAGCTCGGCTGCGTCGATGTCGGCGTCGTCGGCCAGGCGGCGCGTCGGCGGAACGTCTTCGAGCTGAGACTTCGTCGACACGACGTACTGCCTGACACCACCGACCAGATGGAGCAGCTCGGCAAGCTCGGCTGAGCTGGACAACGGTCCTCCTTGGGCTGAAGGTGTCAAGAGCACAGTACGACACGCAGCGCGAGCCACAGAATGGTGTCCTGCGTGAAACCTGTCACGGAATCGATCAGGAAGGCGCGGCAGTGACGCGTACCACCGAGCAACTTCGTCAGCACGCGTCGGCGCTGCTGGCTATGCACCGGCCAGGCGATCCGGTGGTGCTACCGACGGTGTGGGATGCCTGGTCGGCGAACCTTGCCGTCGAGGCGGGGTTCGCGGCCTTGACGGTCGGCAGCCACCCGGTGGCCGACTCCGTGGGCAAGCCCGATGGCGAAGGCATGGCGTTCGACGACCTGCTTGCCCGCGTCGCGCAGATCACCGCCGCGGTCGACGTGCCGATCTCAGTCGATGTCGAGTCTGGCTACGGCGAGACCCCGCAGCGGCTGATCGACGGGCTGCTGGGCGTCGGAGCGGTCGGGTTCAACATCGAGGACACCGTGCATCGCGAAGGTAAGCGGCTGAGGTCGGCGCAGGAGCACGCCGAGCTGGTCGGTCACCTTCGGGCGGCGGCCGATGCGGCCGGCGTGCATGTGGTGATCAATGCTCGCACGGACGTGTTCTTGCGCCGTGACGGTGACGAGGCCGACCGGGTGGACCGGGCGGTCGCGCGGCTGACGGCGGCGGCGCAAGCCGGCGCCGATGTGCTCTATCCGGTCGGACGCCACGACCCCGACACGCTGCGGCGGCTGACAAGCGAACTGCCGCTTCCGGTCAACGCGATCGCCAGACCCGACGAAGACGACCCGGCCTCGTTCGGTCCGCTCGGCGTGGGACGGATCAGTTTCGGCCCGTTCTGGCAAGCCGCGCTGGCGTCGCGGGCGCGAGAAATTCTGCAGCGCTGGCGCTGACGAACGCAGAGATGACGAAGCCCCCGAACGTGAGGGCTTTTCGGGGGCTTTTCGGTTACTTGCTTTCGATCGCGATGCGTTTCGGCTCGCTGCCGGCATACGCACCGGCTACCCGCACGGTCAACACGCCGGCGTCATAGCTGGCGGTGACGGCGTCACCGGTGACGTGCTTGGGCATGGCGAACGCGCGTCGGAACGACCCGTAGCGCATCTCGTGCAGGGTGCGGCCGTCCTTTTCCTCCGAGTGCTCGTCGCGGCGCTCGCCGTGGATGACCAGCGCGCCGTTGTCGACCTCGACGGTGACGTCCTTCTCCACGTCGACACCCGGCAGCTCAACCCGCACGACCGCGTCGTCGCCGTCCCTGACGATCTCGGCGGACGGGGTGAACGAGCCGTTGAACCAGTCGTTAGCTGCGGAAGGCCCGAACAGATCGTTGACCCAGCGGTCGAGATTCCATGCCGGCCGCGTCCACAAGCTGAGGTTGCTCATCGTTGCCTCCTCGGTGCGGTTGGCCGGCCCGATGCCGGCCTTTCACCGAATAAAACTTGAGTCGAGCACGGGCGGTGGCGGCATCGTCGACCGCCGTGCCGAGGACGCCGAGGAGCTGCGTCCGGGTGCCCCCGCTCCGATAGTGCAGCCGAGCCAGCAACGGGACATACCAGCTGTCCATCGTGTCGGTGAGTGCTCTGAACGCCTCAGCCGCAGAGATCAGCCGACGACCTCGTCGGGATAGCGATGATCGCGCAGGGTGTCGGCCAGCAGCCTGTCGCGGGAGGGGTCGGCAGGGCGAGACATCACGGCATATTCGCGCCAGTCCCAGTCGGTGCTGGTAGCAACGTGATGCCGCCGGGTGTCGGCAACGATCTGTGCCGCTTGCCGCAGCAGGGCATAGACGTCCACCGACTACCTCCTCACCCTTAGAGGCGGCTCGGAGGGGGCCGGCAGGGTTTAGTGCGAAGCCTTGAGGTGCCAGAACTTCAGCTCGGTGCCGTGCAGATCACGTGCTGCGCGCAGACTGATGTAGGGGTTGGTTCGACGATAGTGCGCCAGAATGTCGGCGTCAGACATCTGCGCCCACTGCTGCCGGGTCATCGTCGTGCTCCGCCCTTTGCTATCTGGTCGTGAAAAAACTGTGATGTGCTCACCGCACTCGGCTCCCCTCTAGGATGCCACAAGCCGTGCAGGTCGTACACACTGTCCTGATCACCGGACAGGCCAAACCCCGCCGCCTCCCAGGGATCAGCAAAGTTGCGGTTGACGTCGTTATAGAACGTACCCTTCTCGTTGTCCCAGCCCCCGCCGTACAGATCGGGGCGCGAATGTATGAGGTCCCACTTACGATCGAGATAGTCTCCCTCGGTGTCGGGGGACACCCGCTCGCGAGGAAGCGGCTCTTCGTGCCCCTCTGCGCGGGGCAAAGACACCATCGTCCCCGAGGTGGGCTGGTCTCCGGGATGATCGCGCAGCGTGAAACCACCGGTCTCGTTGATCAGGCGCATCACCTCGTTCAGTTCCTCGTCGGTGAGATGACGGGATGCAGCCTGCCTCCATCGCAAATCCATCCAGCCCTGCGGGTAGGTGTTGTCCTGGATGCCTGCGCTGTGCTCCCACCACCGCTGCGCACCGGGTCGGACATAGTCCTCGTCCTCGGGGCTCCAGCTCTCCGGTGGGATGTACTGGCCGTGTTCGTTGCGGCGAATGTCATCCCAGCGGTTGATCCAGCGCAGGAACTGACGCTGCTGCTGATCAAGGGGCTCCCCGCTGTTGAGGTCCTCGGCGAAGTCCTCTTGGAAGCGAGTCTGATCCGAGTAGGCGGCACGCTGCAGCTCGTGGTGATGATGCGGCAGCGTGATGTAGACGGCGTCAGGAACGAGGTCGTCGAATCGACCACGCTTAAGTTCCGCTGTGTGTTCGCCAGCAGCGAACGCGCTCAGCCCACCCGAACCGCATGCACGACCGTGAACGGGAGATGCACACGTCCGTCGTCGACCAGCGGCACGATCGCCGCAAACCGCGCGGCCACGTCGCGCATCTGCTCCAGCTGCTCCCGCGGGATCTGCTCGCGCATTTGCTGGGGAAGGCTGTCCGGATCGCCGCTCAGCGAACTGGTATTGGCCAGGTAGGTCGTCGGCCCCAGGAATTCGATCCGCCAGCCGTTGGCCGTCAAGGTGTCGCGAATGTTGTGTTCGGGCACCGCTCGAAGTGGTGCGATCACCCCGTTGACGTTGCCGTCGGAGAAGCAGTACAGATGCCAGCGCGCGCCCGGCCGCGTGGCACGGTGCAGGGCAGCCGCATAAGCCAGCCGGCCGTCGTCGTCGAGGCAGTGATACAGCGCGCTGTCCACCACGGTGTCGAAGCGGCCGTCGTAACCGGTCAGCTCCGTCGCGTCGGCCACCCCGAACGTCACATGCACGCCCGCCTGCGCCGCCCGGGTGCGCGCGCGCTCGATCGCAGTCGGCGACCCGTCGAGCGCGGTGACCGAATAACCCCGCGACGCAAGGAAAATCGCATTGTCGCCGAGCCCGCAGCCGATGTCGAGTACTTCTCCCGAGATGCCACCCAGCGCCTCGAGCTCCATCAGCCGCGGCTGCGCTTGGCCGACGTCCCAGGGGATTCCGGTCGGCGGGGGAGCGCCCTCGAACGTGGGCTCACCTCGATAGAGCTTGTCGAACGTCTCAGGACTAGGGCGAAAGGCAGTCGGGTTCGTCACCCCTCCCAACGTACGCCTGCTACCAGACGTCGCCAGATCGCCAGTCGCACACGAGATCTGCGGTCGGGTCCAGCGTGACGTCGACCGGCAGCACGAACACGTAGCCGTCTGACTCGGGCGTGCGCTTCACCCCTGTCGGCGCCAGCACCGACGTCGGGCCCTGCCATTGAATCCATCCGCGACCCACATACAGGTGGCGCGCGGATTCGGACGGGCTGAGCGCACCGAGGTGGTAGGCCCCGCGGATCACCTGCTCGGAGCTGTTCATCAACGCTCTGCCCAGCCCTTGTCCGCGGAAGTCTTCGCGGACCGCAACGCCTTCGACGTAACCGGCTCGCAGCGGCCTCCCGCGGTACAGCAGCCGGCGCATCACCACCGCCGCGTGGGCGATCAGCGCGCCGTGGTGGTAGACGAGAGCGTGCATGCCACCGAGGATGTGGTCCCAGTCGTCGTCGGTGAAATCTCCCTCGAACGCGTCGACGAGCAGCTGATGAGCGTTGTGCAGGCTCTCGTTGTCCAGATCGGAGGTGTGGATCAGGCGGGCGGCGTGGACCTGAGTGCGCACATCCTCGGGTCTACCACAACTCTGCGCGCCGGCGCCGCGGTCGCGACCAGCGGAAGCGGACCGTCTGACCGGGGCGAATCTGCGCCGCCCTGTCCATGTCGGCGTCGGTGACCACCCCCGCGACGGGATAGCCGCCCGTCACCGGGTGGTCGGGGCCCAGGATCACCGGCAACCCGTTGGGCGGCACCTGAATCGCACCGCGCGTCGTGCCCTCGCTGGGCAGCTGCCGCTCGGGCCAGCGCAGCGCCAGCGGTGTGCCGGCCAGGCGCATTCCCACGCGGTCGCTGCGGTCGGACGCCACCCAGTCGGTGTGCACCAGTGCGTCCGGATCTGCCAGCCAGTCGTCACGCGGACCCGGGACGACGGTCAGCTCGACCAGCTGCTCGGCAAGCGAGGCGACGGGCGCCTGGTCCAGCTCGGGGAAGTCGTCGGTGTGTGCGCCGATCGGCAGCACGTCGCCCGGTTGCAGCGGGTCAGGCCCGATCGCCGACATCACGTCGTAGCTGCGCGATCCCAGCACCGGGGCCACGTCGACGCCGCCGCGCACCGCCAGATAGCTCCGCAGCCCGGTGCGCGGTGCGCCCAGCGAGATCACCTGTCCGTCGTGGACGCGATGAATGCTGTTGGCGCCGAACGGAATTCCGTCGACGGCCGGGTCGGCGTCGGCGCCGGTGACCGCGATCGCCACGTCGCCGCCCCGGACCCGGACCGACAAGCCGCCGAACATCACCTCGATGGTGGCGCGGTCACCGGGGTTGGCCACCAGACGGTTGGCCAGCGTGTGGGAGCGGCGATCCGCGGCGCCGGACCTCGTCACACCGATGTGGGCCAGCCCGGGCCGGCCGAGGTCTTGCACCAGCGCGAGCGGGCCGGTGCGCATGATCTCGAGCGTGATCGCACTCATTGCGCCGCCTTGAATTGCACGGTCATCCCTGGTGTGAGCAGTGCCGGTGCCGGCCGGTCGATGTCCCACAGCACCGCGTCGGTATGCCCGATCAACTGCCAGCCGCCAGGCGTCTCCCGCGGATACACACCGCTGAATTCGCCTGCGAGAGCGACTGATCCGGCCGGCACCCGGGTCCGCGGCTCGTCACGGCGGGGCACGGCCAGTCGCGGGTCACCGCCGACCAGGTAAGCAAAGCCGGGAACGAATCCGCCGAACGCCGCCCGCCAGAGCGCACCGGTGTGCGCGGCGACGACGCCGGACGCGCCGAGCCCGGTGAGTCGGCCCACCTCCTCGAGATCACTTCCGTCGTAGACGACTTCGAGGACGACGTCCGGGTTGGCGGAAGTGACGACGTCGGCACTGGAGGCCACGCGCAGCTTCTCGATTCGCCGCCGCGCGCGCGGAAGGTAGCGGGCGGCGGCCACTTTCACCAAGACGGTTCGTGATGCGGGCACGATGTCGGTGACACCGAGGAGCTCCGCTTCCCGAAGCGCTGCTGTCCAGGCCAGCACGTCGGCGGTGCTCTCGCATTCCAGCAACAGGGCATGGTCGCCGTACTCGAGCATCCTCAGATCCGTTGCGACGCCCATTCATCCACGGTAGCCCCGGATACGGGCCAGGTCACCCAGCTCGAGTGCGCTGCCAGAACTGAAGTAGCGGTGCCTCGAGCTGCTCACCCGGCCGGGCGGTAGGTGGGCTCGCGGCGCTTGATGTAGGCGATCACCCGGTAGGTGATCGGCAGCACCACCACCTCGACGCCCGTCTTGTAGATCCAGCCGAGCAGAACATAGGTGATGAAGTCTCGCGCCGTGTTGATCCCGATGGCTCCCGCCGCGATGCTGCAGAACACCACCGTGTCGGCCAACTCGCCGACGACGGTGGAGCCCACCAGCCGCGCCCACAGGTGCTTCTCCTTGGTGCGGGCTTTGATCCGGACCACCACCCACGAGTTGAGCGTCTGCCCGCAGACGAATCCGGCCAGCCCGGCGACGATCAGTTGCGTCGACGCGCCGACGACGGTGCGTAGTGCGTCCTGATTGGTGTAGAAGTCGGCAGCAGGCAGAAAGATCGTCGTCCAAAAGGCGGCGGCCGCAAGGGCTTGCATCGCGAAGCCGACGAAGATGGCGCGTCGGGTGGCGCGGAACCCGTACACCTCGGACAGCACATCGCCGATCACGTAAGTCAGCGGGAAAAGGATGAATCCGCCGTCGGTGATGATCGACCAGTCGCCGATGATCGGCCCGAATGCGACGCCCTTGGTGGCGGTGATGTTGGAGATCAGAACGAGCCCGGTGAATGCACCGACGAGCACCGGATAATAGGCCGACCCCACCGAGGCGTAGCCGGTGGCGGGCTCGTGCTGGGTGCGGGTGTCGGCGGTCATCGGACCATCCAAACACCGCGAGCTCAACCCGGCTGCGAGAGGTGACGGCTGATGTCGCCGACGTGGTCCATCAGCGTGTAGTCGCGGTAGCGGAATCGCCAACGGCCCTCGACCCGCTCGAATGTGTCGTGGTAGCGGCCGGCCACCACGATCTGAAGCGGGAAGTCGTCGGTCTGCTGCAGCACCGTGTAATAGCTGCGGCACGTGGCAGTGCCGGCGTCGTCGTCGACCTCGATAATCGGGTTGGTGACGAGGTGCTTGGTGCGTGGAGTGCCGTCCGGGTGAATCGTCACCATCGCGCGCCACAGCGCCAGCATGGTGTCGGAGTCCACGGTCTCCGCATTGCTGATACGCAGCCGGGCGTGCCTGAAAAGCTCTGCGGCACCGGCGAAGTCGCCTGAGTCCATCCGCTCGGCGTAGCTGTAGAGCAGGTTGGCGATCTGGGTTTCCGGCGTCATCTCAGCCGAGCACTTTGGCCAGCAGCGGCGGCAGTTGCGCGGCCACGAACGGCAAGCTCAGCGGCGACGAGAACGCGATTGCGCCGGACAAGTCCTTGCCGGTGAACACGTTGCGCTTGCCGGCCGTGGACCTCAATTGCTGAAACGCGGGATCGGCTTGCAGCCGCGCCTGGTCGTCGTCGCTTTCCGTCGTCCAGATCACCACGTCGGCGTTGCCCAGCGCGTCGACGGCCTTGTCCCGCGGAATCATCGCGCGCTGGTCGTCCACCCCGTACTGCTTGATGTCGTCGGGGATGACGAATCCCATCTGGCTGAGGAACTCGGTGCGCCAGCCCGGCAGCGTCGCCACCATGCTGTCGCGGTACAGACTGCCCTGCAGCAGCAGCACCCTCTTGTCCTTGAATTCTGCGTTGGCCTTACCGGCTTCGGTGAACTTGTTGTCGACGTCGCTGATCAACGACGTCATCTGGTCCGCCTGGAACACGGCCTGCCCGATCGCGGTGGCTTGGGTCTTCCACGGCTCGAAGAACGGCTGATCGCCGGACTGCGCAATGGTGGGAGCGATGCCGGACAACTTGGTGTAGCTGTCTTGGTCCACACCTGCGTTGGTGGCGACGATCAGGTCCGGTTTCAGGGCGGCGATCTTGTCGAACTCGATCCCGTTGTCCAGCGACAGGATCGCCGGTTGGGCGGAGCCGAGTTTCGGTCGCGCCCAAGGCCACACGCCGAACGGTTGATCACCCCACCAGTTCGTGACCGCTATCGGCACGACGCCGACCGCCAGCAAGTCGTCCTGTTCGGTGAAGCCCGCGCTCACCACCCGCTTGGGCGGTGCGGCGATGGTGGTCTCACCGAACTGATGCTTGACGGTCACCGACGTCGGCGAGCCGCTGTTGCGTTTTTCCGACGAGCACGCGGCCAGTGCCAGGAGCCCGGTCGCTCCAGCCGCCCCCACGCCCGCCAGCTTGAAAAGGCCCCGCCTGCTCAGCAGTTGCATCCCGGTGAGCGTAGCCCGGGCGCACCCGAAATCCCGGGAAATGAGGACGTTATGCGATCAGGGCTGCGGCCAGTGCCAGCATCGTGACCGCGATCAGCCCGTCGAGGATCCGCCACGCCTTGGCCGACGTGAACACGCTGCCCAGCCGGCGGGCACCGAATCCGAGCGTGGTGAACCACGCCGCGCTGGCGGCCATCGCACCCACAGCGAAAAGCCAACGGCGATCTCGTTGTTCGTTGGCCAGCGCACCCGGCAGCACCACAGTGTCGAGATAGACGTGCGGGTTGAAAAACGTCAGCGCCAAGCAGGTGAGTACCACGCCGACCACACGCTGCGGGGACTGCTCCGATGGTGTGAGGCCGCTGGGGCGCAGTGCGCGCAGCGCCGCCAGGAGTCCGTAGCCGATCAGAAATGCCGCGCCACCGAACCGTGCGACCGTGACCGTCGACGGGTGCGCGGACACCACCACACCGAAGCCGGCGACGCCGGCCGCGATCAACACGACATCGGAGAGCGTGCATACGGCCACGACGGCCAGTACGTACTCGCCGCGGATGCCTTGCCGCAGGACGAACGCGTTCTGCGCGCCGATCGCCACGATGAGCGTCAAACCCGTGGCAAAGCCCAGTATCGGCACGGACAACACCACCGCGACGCTAGGAACCCGCAGCGTCAAAGTACAGCCGATTTCCGCCGGCCGATTTTGCGTTGCGACGCTTTAGCGCGGGTAATCACCGGAAGCGTGGCTGGCAGGTGTTGTGGTCGCTTCGTGGTGTACTTGCTGAGGCGTCAAAACCTGACTGGACGGAGGGCGGGGCAGTGGCGGACGAAGCTGAGGCCCGTGGTGAGCGGGATGGCGCAACAGGAATAGCGGTGGACACGCGGGTGCGGGTGTATCCCGGCACCGACGAAGAGGCGGCGGGCGTGGTGGTCGAGGACTTCGGTGACGTGCCCGCAGAGGGTGTGGACATCGGGGGCCGCCATTTCGCGGGTCCGCCCCGACGCTGGGCGGTGCGGCTCGACAGTGGTGACTTGGTGTTCGTCCACAGCCACCAACTCGCACCTGAAAGCTGACCCTCCACGGGTGCCGGGAACCCGCTGGGCCGACGCCTGACTCGGCGCTCACACGGGCAGAGTCCGCAGCCGCGACCGGCCCACCAGCTTGCACTGGTGCGTGCGCGCCAGCATGACCGCCGCCGGGGTGAACTCCTGGTTGGACACCACCATCGTGGACGTGCAGCGATGCAGCGCCGCGCCGGACACCACCTGCTGCACCGCCGCGGTGCCGACGGGGCGGTTGTGCCGTTTGCATTGAACGGCGATGCGCGTGCCGCCTTTTCGCGCGATGAGATCCACTCCGAAATCACCAGTGGTTCGCGTCTCTGACACGCGATACCCCGCGGATCTGAACTTGGCCGCCACGTACTTTTCGAATTCCAGACCGCTCATCGCATCGATGCGTCGCATACCCGACATCAGATAGAGGGCATCGCGCCAGCGCTTTGACACCAACCTGACCAGTACTGCCGCGAAAAGGAATAGGGCGACGAACATTGCTGCGCCCGAGAGCTTTCCGCTCGACCGGTAGCCGAATGCGAACGCAACGCAGCACGCGACCACCAACGCCTTCTTCACGCCGGCCAACGTATCCCGGGACACCGACAACCCACGGCGACGCTCCGCAATGCGCCGCCGTGGTTTTGAGGTCGATGACGGGCGAGATCTTGCCCGCGGCTACAACGGAATCCAGATCCCGAAGAACCAGATGCCCCACTGGCGCAAGCCGGGATCCCAGACCGGCTGCACTGGAAATCCGACGTAGTCGATCGGTGGCGGTGGTGGTCCCCATGGCGGCGGCACGGGGTCAGACCTATGGGACTCGATCAACCCCCGACCTCGGCGAATCTAGCTGTGCCAGTTAGGTATCAGCTGTGCGTGGTCTATGTCCAGGCTGTTCGACGCTGTGAATCTTCGAATCGGGTTGTGGGCCAACCGTCGTGGAGTCCGGAGGAAATTGCCAGGAACCGCCGCTAGCATCTGCCGGCGTGCCGCGATACCCGGAAAACGACGACTACTACTCTGAGCCCACGCAGGCCGCCCGATTCAGCGGTCACGACTCCGCGCCGCAAAACCCCATCCCGACACCGTGGTACCGCCGGCCGCCGGTACTCGTCGGCCTGGGGGCGGTCGTCGCGTTGGCTCTTGCGGCCGTGCTGGTCGCGATCGTTCGGCTCACTTCGACTTCCTCCCAATCCCCAACGCCCACAACCACTTCCGTCACTGCCAGCAGCACGCCGGTTACCACGTCGGCTGCAGCGCCGGCATATAGCGGCACCACCGCGACGACCGTCGTCACGCAGAACGGCACCGCGGTCACCGAGCCGACACCTAGCACCGACACCGCAACAACGACCGACACCACCACGACCAGCACGGCGCCGCCGAGCACCGACACCGCGACGACCACCACGGCTGCGCCGAGCGCCGAGACCAGTACCAGCACCGTCACTCAGACCGTGACGGTGGGACCGCATCTGCCGTTCTTCCCGCGCCCCACGGGGTAGGGCGAGCATCGGAAGCTGTTGACTGGCAGCCTTTCTGCGGATACCGCCCGCTATCGCGCTACTGACGCGGCACCGGCGTCATCTTCACGCACCCTTTCTCCGGCGTTGCCGAATCGGGCGTCGACGGAGTACGCACCGGCCCCGACGGCCAGCAGAAAAAGGCTGCCGCACAGCATCGCGAACTCCAGTCGGCCCTCGTGGAAGAAGTCCCACAGGCCGCGCTCGTGGGGATACAGCGCTGCTGCGCCCCACAGCAGCGGCACCTTGGTGATCAGCAGCGCACCGACCATGTCGACGATCATGGGCAGCACCGCCAGCCGGGTGAGCAGTCCGAGCAGAATAAGAACACCGCACCCGATCTCGAAACCGCCGTCCAGATAGGCGAAGAACGAGGCTGCGGGGATGTCCACCTTGGCGAAACGCCCGGGCCCCAGCGCGTCTGGGCGCAGAAACTTCAGGACACCTTCACCGGCGAAGACCACCCCGACATAGAGGCGTATCAGTGCTACTGCGCCGGGCCCACGGGTCGCGGTCAGGCGGGCGAGCGGACGCTCGTAGGCGTTCATCGGTGGCCTTTCGTGTCAGATCTGAGGCCGTCGACTCCGGCCCTGCAAGAGATAGCGGCCGCAGTTACACCCGCTGACCCGCGAATCACAAGCGGCCGCCGGTTAGTCGTCGAGTTCACCGAGCACTCGCCGTTCGATGCCGGCGCGGGTCTGAGCGGGCAACGCAACGAGCCCGTCGAGTTCCTTGTCGGCTCGGTCGTAGGCGCGCCTGCGCTCCTCCGGGGTCGCCGCCGGATCCGCCGCGAGCCGCAGCAACTGTTGCGCGCGCCCCAGCCGCTGCCGGTCGTCGGGCGCAAAGTCGCTTCGCCGCCGCCGGATCGCCTCCGACTCCGCCACCTCGAAGGCGGTCACGTAGTCGCGCACGGCGTCGCTGTACCGCTGCTGTGCTTCCGGATCGTCGAGGATGTCGTCGATGCCGTCGGGCCGGAGAAGTTGCGCACGCAGCTTTGCCTTGTGGAACGCGACCGTCAGCGGGTCGCGCATATCGGTCATCATCGGAAAGTCGAGAAGCTTGACGGCGTCCAGCTCGTAGCTCAGCCACCGGGCATCAGTGCGTTCGTGTTCCTTGACCACGCGCGCCAGCTCGCGCCGGTACATCGCCCGGCGCCGGTCGGCCGCCGAGGTGTCCGGCGCTTCCGCAGAACGGCCGCGGTCGCGGTCGTCGCGATCGCGCAGCGCCCGCACCACCGCAGCGACAGCCCCGGCGACGGGCAAGAGCACCCACCAGAACTCCAGCAGGCGGAACACCGCACCCACATCGCCAGCATGCCACCGACGGCGACGCGCAAGGTTCCAGCCGCTCCGGCCGGCTGGTCTGCCAGCCGATTCCCAGTCATTTCTGGCGTATTCGCAGAGTCAGCGAATGTGTCGCCACGGTGCTACCGTTTCGAGCCGATGAACCGCAGGGGCTTTCTGACCGGCTTAGCCGCTGCGCTCTTCTTACCGCCGTCATTGGCCACCGCCGCCGAGGTGCAGCGCTATCTGTTCGGCTCGTCCCCGCAACTGGCCGCGGCGAGCGCGCCGGCACTGCCCGTGGCGCCTACGCAGGTTCTACCCGCGGCGCCACCCGCAGCGGAGTCGCTGCTGCCGCCCCCCGCGCCCGCGAGCCGCGTCGCGCTGCCGGCACGCGGCGTGCTGTCGGTCCTTCCCGGCGACGGCGACCTGCTCGCGTTGACCGTCGACGACGGAGTCAGCACCGAGGTGGTGCGCCGCTACACCGAATTCGCCCGTGACACCGGTGTGCGGCTGACCTACTTCGTCAACGGCATCTACCAGTCCTGGACCGACAACGCCCGGCTGCTGCGGCCGCTGGTGGAATCAGGCCATATCCAGTTGGGCAACCACACGTGGTCGCATCCCGATCTCACCACGCTGAGCTCCGCACGGATCGCCGACGAGATCAACCGCAACCATGCCTTTCTGAAGAACACGTTCGGCGTCGACGCGCGGCCTTACCTGCGGCCGCCCTACGGTCGGCACAACCGCGCTGTCGAGGCGGTCGCGGCCGACCTGGGCTACACGATCACCACCATGTGGTCGGGCTCGCTGGCCGATTCCACCGTGGTCACCGAGGACTTCATCGTGAAGATGGCCGAGACCTACTTCCGTCCGCAGAACATCGTGATCGGACACCTCAACCACATGCCGGTCACCGCTGTGTACGGAAAGCTGCTCGACGTCATCCGCAGCCGCCGCCTGCGCACCGTGACCTTCGATGACGTGTTCCTGCGCCCCCAAGAAATTAGGTGACCGGCGGCTGCCGAGGTTTGCTGTACCCGGACGGCGGGTACCTTCCGGCCGCAGCTAGCCACACACAGGAGGAGACCATGGCCGAGCCGGCCCGCAGAGTTGACGAGCCAGCGACCGAGGCGCTGAGCACCGTTGGGCTTCTTCTCAACATGGTCGCTGTGATCGCCTTCGCGCTGTTTCTGGCGGGGCTTGCCATGGCCGGTCCGTCGCTCGCGATATCGGCCGGTGCCGTGGCGCTGGTGAGCTTTGCCGGCAGCCTGATGGCCTTGGTCGCTGACAGCCGCCGAGTCGACGAGCAGGAGGTCGCCGCGGCGATGCGGCAATGACCCGGCTGTTGCTGTGGTGGCCGCCGGTCGCAGTGGCGGCAATGTTGCTTCTGGGCTGGGCGGTGGGCAAGCGGTCCACCGCAGTGGACGACTGGTTTCTGCACGATCTGCGTCGGGCGCTCGCGATCAGACCCGTTGCGCTGCTGGTGTTCACCGACTGGCCGTTCCTCGGCGCGGTGCTCGCGGCCTGCGCAGCGGTGGCGCTCTACCGGCGGCGGTGGCAGCTGGCGGCGGTGGTCACGGTGAGCCCGGTCGTGGCTATCATCGTCGTGCAGGTGCTCAAACGGCTTTTCGGCCGGCACAAGGGTGCCGCGCTGGCCTACCCGAGCGGGCACGTCACCCTGGTCATCGTGGTGACGGGCGCACTTCTGCTGGTCGCGGGTGCGCGATGGTGGGCGTTGACCGCGGCGCTCATCGCGAGCCTGCTCGGCGCGGCGGGTGTGGTGCTGTGCGGCTACCACTACGTCACCGACGCGATCGGTGCCGCCCTGTTGGGCACTGCACTGCTGTGCATCGCCGCGCGGCTCAGCGGCAGCAAGTCGACAGCCGATCCGCCGCACGAGCCGACTGCCGAGCCACAGCCGAGATACCCTTGAAGCAAACGTCTTTCGCATTTCGCCTTCCAGGAACAGCTACCTCGTGATCAGAAACCACAGCCTGCGGGTCTTGGCCGTCGCCGCGGTCATCGTGATGTCGGCGACCTCGATCACGGTGGCGAGCGCGATGCTGCTGCGTTGCACGACGGACTGTTCTGCAACCGTCGGCGGAACCGCCGCCACGCCGTCGCCTGCGCCTGCGGTGATCACGATCACGCCGGGGCGCGACGCCCGCAACGTCGATCCCCTGGCACCCGTGAGCGTGAGCGCCGCCAACGGGACGCTGGTGAGCGTCCGGATGGCCAACGACGCCGGCAAGCCGATCGACGGCATCATGACTCCGGACAACACGACGTGGAAGCCTGCTGTGCCGCTGGGATATGGCCGCACATATACGATTACGGCCACCGGCCGCGGCGCCGGCGGGGTACCCAGCACCGTAGTGTCGACGTTCACCACGTTGACCCCGGGCAATCAGGCCAAGGTCTATCTCGACACCACGTCCGGTGCGGCGCTGCAAGACGGCGGTGTCTACGGGGTCGGAATCGTCGTGGTGGCGCACTTCGACGAACCGATCTCCGACCGCGCCGCCGCGGAGCGACGGCTGACCGTCACCACCTCACCTCCGGTGACCGGATCGTGGTATTGGGTCGACGACCAGAATGCCCACTGGCGCCCCGAGCACTACTACACGCCAGGCACGAAAGTCACTGTGGCTGCTAACATTTACGGCGCCGCGCTGGGCAACGGCCTCTACGGTGAAGAAGACGCCCACGTGTCGTTCTCCATCGGCGACGCGCACATCTCCGTCGCCGACGACAACACCAAGCAGGTCAGCGTTTACGAGAACGGCAAGCTGGTGCGCACCATGCCCACTTCGATGGGCATGGGCGGCACACAGCAGATCGGCGGCCGCACCCTGTCGTTCTGGACCCCACCGGGGATCTACACCGTGCTGGACAAGGGCAACCCGGTGATCATGGACTCCTCGACATTCGGCCTGCCGATCAATTCGCGGCTCGGCTACCGCGAAACCATCAAGTACGCCACCCGCATCAGCATCGACGGCATCTACTTGCACGAGCTGGACAGCACCGTGTGGGCCCAAGGCAACACCGACACGTCACACGGCTGTCTGAACCTCAACGCCGACAACGCAATATGGTTCTACAACTTCTCTCGGCCCGGCGATGTGGTGGAGGTCCGCAACACCGGCGGACCTCCGCTGAGGATCGAGCAGAACGGCGACTGGACCGTTCCATGGGACCAGTGGCGCAAAGGCAGCGCCCTGCACTGACCGGTTCGTAGCGCCGCGAAGCTCATGCGCTACAACCACATTCACGCTACGACGACGTGGGTCCGGGGCGCTTGAGCGTCTCCCAGTCGTGTTCGGTTTCCAGCTGCGCGATGCGTTCGGCGGTCCGCTCCCGAAGAAACCAGGTGAATCCGATTCCGCACACGATCCCGACGACCAAGGCTATCCAGGAGAACCGGGAGAGCCAGTGTTCGGCCGCCAGGCCCGCGAAATAGACGACAGCGGTTGTGCCGCCGGCCCAGCACACTGCGCCGGTGGCGTTGGCCGCCAGGAATCGTCGATAGGGCATGTGCAGCGCGCCGGCCAGCGGGCCGGCCAGGATGCGTAGCAGCGCGATGAATCGCCCGAAGAACACCGCCCACACACCCCAGCGCGCGAACAGATTCTTGGCCAGCGCCACATGCCCCGGGCCGAAATGTTTCGGGAAGCGATTTCCCATCCGTTCGAAAAGCGGCATGCCGAACCGGCGACCGATCGTGTAACCGATGGTGTCGCCGACGATCGCGCCGACGGTGGCGGCCGCGCCGACCGCGACCGGGTTGATGTCCAGTGTGTGTCGTGAGGCCAAAAACGCCGCGCTGACGAGCGTGATCTCGCCGGGCAGCGGGACGCCGAGACTTTCGATGCCGATGACGCCGCCGACGAGCAGATACACCGCAAGCGGCGGAATCGACTGCAGCAGCTCGGCGACATTCACGGTGCCTACAATGCCGCATCACGACGCGTTCGCAGTCGGTTACACCCCTAGACTGACGGCCATGACGTATGTCGCCCGCGCGATCTCGGTGCTCGGCTGATGGCTGACAACGACGACCCGGTCACCATCCTTTCAGTCAGCGAATGCTGGGAGCTGCTGGCCAGCGTGCCGCTGGGCCGCCTGGTCACCACCGTCGACGGGCGTGCGGAGATCTTCCCGGTGAACTTCGCCGTGCAAGACCGCACGGTGCTGTTCCGCACCGCCGAGGGCACCAAGCTGGTGAGCGCCGCGATCAACAACCAGGTGCTCTTCGAGGCCGACGATCACGGCCCGGCGCAAGGGTGGAGCGTGATCGTCAGAGGCACCGCCCGTACGGTGCGCGACGACGCGGACGTCGAGAAGGCCGACCAAGCACAGCTACAGAGTTGGACGGCAACCGAGAAGACGCATTATGTGCGTGTGTTGCCGACCGCGGTCACCGGCCGGCGGTTCCGGTTCAGCTCGAGCTGAAAGTCGCGCCCGAGCTGACCGTCAGTTCGTGATGAACGCCAGCCCGGCGATCCCGACGACGTAGAGCACCAGCACGGCGATCGAGTCCACGCCCATCCGCAGCCACTGCCGCTGCGGGCGAAAAACCAAGCCGCACATGTACACAACGGTGAGAAGACCGGCTAGCGCGGTGAGATAGATGTCGCTGTGATGTGCCAGCGGCAAGACGGCCGAGCCGGACAACAACGACGCCAACAGGAACAGCACCGGCAGAAAGGCGTTGCCGCCGAAGATGTCGCTGACCGCCAGCTTGTAGTCACCGAGACGGGTGGAGGCCAGACCGGTGGACAGTTCGGGCAACGCCGTGGCAGCGGCGAGGACGGTCGCGCCGAACACGACGCCTGACATGCCCCAGCGGCCGAACACCTCTTCACCGCTGCGTTCGATCAGCACACCGGCCACCAGCGTTGCGACCGCGGAAGCGGTGAATACCACCACCGCGCGACGAGTGCTCACCCCCTGCCGGGTGGCTTGATCCTCCTTGGTGGCCACCGAATGTCCGCGCGGATCGTCCTGGCTGCCCGGGGCGTGGCCGCTCTGGTGCCATGGCAGCCCCTGATCGGCGCGGCGCACCAGCACCAGACCCACCACCCACAGAACGAGGATCAGCACCCCGCCAGGCGTCAGCCGCCACACCATCAGCGTGCGCGGCAACTGCGTCGACATCACCACGACCACCAGCATCGCCACCACCAGCGCGCCTTCCAAGACCAAGGTCAGCGACGCCGCCAAGTACGTCAGCGGCTTCCGCGGCCGCACCCCTGCGGCATCCAGGGCTACCAGCACTACGGTCTGAAGTGCGATGCCGCCCAAGATGTTTCCCACCGCGACGTCGAGCTGGTGGGCGAGCGACGCGCTCGAGGTGATCGCGATCTCGGGCAGGTTGGTCGCGATGGCCAGCAGAATCACTCCACCCATTGCCGATCCGAGATGCCATCGCTGCGACAGCACGTCGGTCATGTCCGACAGCTTGATTCCCGCGAACCAGATGACGGCGGCGCACGCCACGAAGATCGCCAGCAGTGCAAGCGACGGCAACGACGTCACCCTGGCGCTCCTCGGTCCTGC
This sequence comes from Mycobacterium sp. NGS19, assembly GCF_059813155.1. NCBI lineage: Bacteria > Bacillati > Actinomycetota > Actinomycetes > Mycobacteriales > Mycobacteriaceae > Mycobacterium > Mycobacterium sp. NGS19. The sequence continues at coordinate 550,605 of NZ_JCALEB010000002.1, read as the reverse complement.
TTCGGTTGTGGCCGCGGCCATACCGGGCCGTGCCTTCGGCATGCCCGACCCGCGCCGTTCTCAACCGCTGTGCCACAAGTTGCCAGCGAGTTGCCAGACTGGCGGGCCGGGCTACTTCGCCGGAGCCGTCAGGTCGTAATAGGTGACGCCGTCGGCGGTGACCGCGGTGAAGTGCTGCTTCACCCACGCCCCGATCTTGTCGGCTTCCGTTTCGCCGTCGCGTCGTTGCGGTCCGTCGCCTTCCCCCGGTCCGGGCATGCGGCCCTCGAGGTAGTAGTGGATCTGCCGGGCGGCGACGTACTGCTGGAACTGGGCCAGCGTGGGCGACGGGTCCCGGCCCATGAAGCCGCCGATCGGCATCACCGGTTCGCGGGTGGCGAGCTGATAACCGGCTGCCGAGTTGGCGCCGTCGGTCGCCGCCACCCATCGGTACCCGGTGTCGCGAGACAGCAGCGCCACCACCGCAGCACTGACTTGTTCACCCCGTCCGCCGGGGCGGCCTTCTGGTCCGCGCATCCCGGCTGGGCCGGGGCCGCCGAAGCCGCGCGATCCCTGCACCGACGGACCAGCCGTCACGACGCCACCGCTGTGCGACGAACTGACCGTCTGAACGCAATAGGCGAGCGGGCCCGCCACCGCCGCGACCGCCGCGACCGCCGCCGCCCACCGCGCTATTCGGCCAGATGACCGGCCGCGCCCGCGAATCACACTGAGGGCCAACGCAATCGAGGCGGAGGCACCGGCCGCCAGCACGGCCCACCGCAACGGGGGCACGAAAGCGGGCGATCGGGCCAGCAAGACCCACGACCACACGGCGGTCAGCGCCGCTGTACCGGCGAGAACCCAAGCAGACCAACGACTTTCGCGATGCGCCCACAGGTCGATCAGTCCGATTCCCACCAGCGCGGCAATCGCCGGTGCCAGCTCGACGGTGTAGTAGTCGTGGAACATCCCGGACATGAAGCTCAGCACCGCGCCTGCGCCCACCAGCCAAGCGCCCCACATCAGGTACTGCGCGCGGCGTTGGTCGGTACGAGAAGCGCGCCCGCACAGCACGAGTCCCGCGGCCACGAAGATCAGCGCCGCCGGCAGCAGCCAGGAGATCTGACCGCCGGCCGCGCCGCTGAAGAGACGGGTCAGTCCGGCCGACGAACCGAAGGCGCCATGGCCCGACGGTGGACCGCCGGGACCGCCGGGCGGTGCAGCGCCGGGCATGCCGTGTCCGCGGCCCAGCAGCCGGGACAGGCCGTTGTAGCCCAGCGTCAGGTTCAGGAAGCTGTTGTCGGTCGAACCTCCGATGTACGGGCGATCCGAGGCCGGCGTCATCGACACCAGCAGCACCCACCACCCGGCGCTGACGACCATCGCGAGCAGCCCGGCGCCCAGTTGCAGCAGCCGCACCCGCAGCCGGGGCGGCCCGGCCACCAGATAGGCGAGCGCGAAGGCGGGCACCACCAACATCACTTGCAGCTGCTTGGTCAAAAAGCCCAGACCGACGAGAGCACCGCACAGCACCAGCCAACGGGTGCGGCCGTCGGATACCGCGCGCATCAGCGCCCACGCCGACGCGATCGTCAAGAAGACCAGCAGCGCGTCGGGGTTGTTGTAGCGGAACATCAGCGTCGCGACAGGTGTGAGCGCCAGCGCGGCCCCGGCGATCAGGCCGGCCGCCGGACCGAAATTCCGTTTGACGATCGCATACAGCAACGCGACCGACGCCACTCCCAAGAGCACTTCCGGCAGCAGCATCGACCAGCTGTTGAGCCCGAAGATGCGGCCGCTGATCTCCATGGGCCACAGCGATGCCGGCGGCTTGTCGACGGTGATCGAGTTGCCGGCGTCAGACGACCCGAACAGGAACGCCTTCCAGCTCTTGGTGCCCGCTTGCACCGCGGCCGCGTAGAACGCGTTCGCCCAGCCCATGCGGCCCAGGCCGATGCACCAGAACCCGGCAGTCGCGACGAGCAGCGCCGCCAGCGCCGGCGTCGCCCAGCGCGGATTCGCCGGCGCGGCGTCGACCGCAGGAGGGGTGTCGACGGTTCGGTCGGGAGTCAGCGCGGTGGCGGTCATGCGGATCGCTCCTGGGTGGCGGCGGACGGTGATCGGCGGCGCGGATGAAACACCCAGCCGCGCAACAGCACGAACCGCACGACGGTGGCCACGAGGTTCGCGACGACCACGGCGGCCAACTCGACATTGCGGGAGGGGTCGCCCACAGCCTGCAGCGCGGCGAGCGCGCCGCTGGTGATCGCCAGCGCGATGCCGAACACGATCAGCCCCTCGACGTGGTGGCGACCGGCATTGCCGCGCCCGCGGACCCCGAAGGTGAACCGCCGGTTGGCTGCCGTGTTGCCCACGGCCGTCACGAGCAGCGCGATCAGGTTCGCAGCCTGCGCGCCCATCGCGGCGTGCAGCGCGGTGAACAGCACCACATACGCGATGGTGCTGGCCACGCCGACCGCGCAGAACCTGACTGCCTGTCGCAGTAGCGATTCCGGTGGCGCCGAGTGTGCCGAACCCAGCTGCGCAGCGATCTCGGCGATCGGGATCGCCCCGGTGGCAAAGCCTTTCGCCAGCCGAGCGACACCTTTGAGGTCCGCCGCGGCGGTGGCCAGGATGTCCACGCGGCTGTCGGGGTCGTCGACCCAGTCCACAGGAACCTCGTGGATCCGCAGCCCGGCGCGTTCGGCGAGCACCAGCAGCTCGGTGTCGAAGAACCAGCCGGTGTCGACCACATGGGGCAGCAGCTCACGCGCCACGTCGGCGCGAATCGCCTTGAACCCGCACTGGGCGTCCGAAAACTTCGCCGCCAGAGTCGATTTGAGGATGAGGTTGTAGCAGCGGGAGATCACCTCCCGCTTGGCGCCGCGGACCACACGCGAGCCGCGGCTCAGCCGTGTGCCGATCGCGACATCGGAGTGACCCGAAATCAGCGGCGCGACAAGCGGCGCCAACGCGGTCAGGTCGGTGGACAGGTCGACGTCCATGTAGGCCAGCACCGGCGCGTCGGACGTAGACCACACATGGTGCAGCGCCCGGCCACGCCCCTTCTGCTCGAGCCGGACCACGCGCACGTCGTCGAGTTCGGCGGCCAGCTGGGCTGCGATCCGCGGCGTCGCGTCGACGCTGGCGTTGTCGGCGATCGTGATGCGCACGGGGATGCGGAAGTGCTCGTGCAGGTATCGGTGCAGCCGGCGGATCGAGCCGGCCAGCGCCGCCTGTTCGTTGAACACCGGCACCACCACATCGAGCACGGGAGTGCCGGCCGCGCGAGCGAGCTGCACGGCGTCGGGCCGCGACGCGAAGACCCGACGACTCTGATCCACCGGATCGGCGGGCATCGGCAAGAGATCCATCACGGTGTCCGTCATGGCTCTCATCGTCAGTGCCGACGGTGGGTGCAGCGTGGGGGATGGCTATGCGTCAGCTGTGAAAACAGCGGCTCACGACGTCGACCGGTACAGCTGTACCAGAGCCCCGTAACCGCAGACTTCGGCGAATGCCAGTTCGCCCTCGCGGTCGGGCTCTTCGAGTTCGTGCATCCATTGCCGTAGCAATGCGCTGCCCGCGTGGTGCAGCTCGGCGTCGGTGTCGCTCTGCGCGGACAGCAGTTCCAGCCGGTGCAGGTATCGGTCGGCGACCGCCAATCGGTGCACTTCGGTCACGAGGTCGACGGCCTCGCCGGCCCATACCCTGATCACCCGGCGGTACGCAGTGAGCTGGTCCACCGGCAGTCCCGCGGACCGCAGCTCGTCGCGGGCGTCAGCCAGGGTGGCCAGCACGTCGCGGCGGCGAGACTTCAGGGCTTCGCGTGCCAGCCTCAGTTCGGCCTCGAATTGTGCGTCGGGCATCGGCGCCGACGGTTCGGTGGCCGGCGCAAAGATCGCGGGGGCGACGTCGATCTTGGCCCACTCGCCGAAGCTTCCCGCCCAGATCCCGAATTCGCCTGCTATGACGTTCAATTCAGCGCGATGCCGATCGAGATGCGCAGCGAACTCGCCCCGGTCCTGGGCGGCCATCAGGCGCGCCGCCTTGACGACCTCACCGGTCAGTGCTCGGTGGGAGGTCACGATGGCCAGCAGCCTGTCGCGTCCCCGATCGTGTCGCCGGTTCACGTGTCGATCCTGCCAGGCGCTCGGAGGAGCATGCGCTGGGTCTGCGCACAAGGGCGCCGCAGCGTGAGTGACGGTCCCATACGGGCGCGGTCACGGCTGCGGCGCGGACTGTGTGATCGAGTTCGGGCCATCGTCAGGCGTTGATGGCCTTCTTCTCGCCGGCCTCGATGGAGATCTTGCGCGGCTTGGCTTGCTCGGCCACCGGGATGGTCAGCCGCAGCACCCCATCGGTGTACTCAGCGGCGACATGGTCTGCGTCGAGGTTGTTGCCAAGGTAGATCTGCCTGCTGAACACGCCATGCGGGCGTTCGGCGACCAACCAGTTCCGGCCGTCGGTGTTCTGGGGCCGCTCGGCACGGACGGTGAGCACGTTGTTGTCGACGGTCACGTCGACCGATTGGGCGTCGATACCCGGCAGGTCGAGTTCGACGACGAACTTGCCGTCCTCACCCCACGCGTCCATGGGCAGCACCGCCGGTCGGCCCGGAGCGCCCAGCGAACCCCACACCTGCTGCGTCAAGCGGTCGATATCGCGGAAGAACGGATCGAACCAGAGCATGGTGTTCACCTCCTTTGCCGAACTCGTCGGATGTCTTTTTCTGCCACAAAAAACGACTGCGACTGCGATCGTATTTCCGTCCGCGCCCCGAGTGGACAGGCGAAATGGGTTCGGTCCCAACGTCATCCGCGCAGCCACTGCGGCCCCGAGTAACCCTCCCAAGGGTTGTAGTCGGCCAACAGCTCTTCTTGCGGCGGCCGCTGCGCTGGCGGCACATGCTGCAGGTTGATCCTGACGCGGTACCAGATCGAGCTGGGTCCGCGCATGCCGTCGACGAGCACGTCGGGCGGCTGCAGTCGCGCGGCCGCCTCGGGATGCCGGGACCGCCAGGTCTCCAGTGCGGCCAACGCCTCGTCCTTGGTCTTCGTCCGCGCCACCTCGATCAGCGGCATCGTCGAGCGGCGGCGACCGGAGCCGCCCGTGGTCTTCGGTGGCTTCTCCGCGGGACCCAGCCTCTGCCCCAACTCCAGTAGCCCCTCCAAAGAGCCTGTGGTGGCGTCCATTTCGGCCCACGGATCGCCGATGTCGGCGAACCGCGCCGGAACCGTGTCCATCGTGAACGCCTCAGGGCGGAACGTGGGCACCTCGTCCCAGTACAGCGGCGTCGACACCCTTGCGTCGGGCGTGGCACGCACCGAGTACGCCGAGGCGGTCGTGCGGTCTTTGGCGTTCTGGTTGAAGTCGACGAACACGCCTTGGCGTTCCTCTTTCCACCACCGGCTGGTGGCCAAATCCGGTGCCCGCCGCTCGACTTCGCGGGCGACGGCTTCGGCGGCAAGGCGCACCTGCCGGTACGGCCAGTGCGGCGCGATCCGGGCGTAGACGTGGAATCCGCGTGAGCCGGACGTCTTCGGCCAGCCTGTCAGGCCGTGGTCGGCCAGCACCTCGCGGACCACGAGCGCAACGTCGACGATCTGCTGCCACGTCACGCCCGGCACAGGGTCCAGGTCGATGCGCAACTCGTCGGGGTGCTCGAGGTCACCGGAGCGCACCGGATGCGGGTTGAGGTCCACGCAGCCCAGGTTGACCGCCCATGCCAGGCCGGCGGCGTCGTGGATCACCGCTTCTTTGGCCGACGTGCCCGAGGCGTACTTGAGCTCCGCGACGTCGACCCAATCCGGCCGATTCTGCGGAGCCCTCTTCTGGAAGATCGCCTCTTCGGTGAGCCCCTTGACGAAGCGCTTGAGAATCATCGGCCGGTCGGCGACGCCGCGCAGGGCGCCGTCGGCCACGGACAGGTAATAGCTGATCAGGTCGAGCTTGGTGCGAGCGGGATGGTCGTCGGTGGGCGGGAAGACGACCTTGTCCGGATGCGTGATGTCGACTCGGCGGCCGGCCACCTCCAACGTCATCGGGCCGGCCATACCGCCATCGTAAGTTCGATCCCGCCGTGAGATGCCGGTCACATAGGGTATGCGCATGGTTTCTCTCAACCCCGTCGAACTGGCGACGCAAGCGGCCGCGAAGGCCAAGCAGTACGCCGAGCGTGGCGCGGCCGAATTGCATTACGTCCGAAAAATGTTCGAGGCCGGCGCGCTGAAGCTCGAGTCGCCGCAAATGGTTGCCGCGATGGCCGCCGACATCGCGCGGTGGGGTGAGATCGGGATGATCCCGTCGGTCAATGCCCGCCGCGCGCCGCACCGCGTCGCAGTGATCGACGACGAGGGCACCATGACGTTCAAGGAGCTCGACGACGCCGTCAACGCGGTGGCCAACGAGATGGTCGCGATGGGTGTTCAGGGCGGCAACGGGGTGGCGATTCTCGCCCGCAACCACCGCTGGTTTCTAGTCGCGAACTACGCCTGCGCGCGGGTGGGCGCGCGCACGATCCTGCTCAACACCGATTTCTCCGGCCGCCAGATCGCCGAGGTCGCCGACCGTGAGGGCGCCCGACTGCTCATCTACGACGACGAATACACGCAGGCCGTGTCGGAGGCGAACTTCGAACTCGGCAAGCTGCGGGCGCTCGGGCACAACCCCGATCGGGACGAGCCGTCCGGCAGCACGGACAAGGCCTTGGCCGATGTGGTCGCGGGCGGGAACACGGCACCCGCTCCGAAACCGTCGAAAACCGCGTCGCTGGTGATCTTGACCAGCGGCACCACCGGCACGCCGAAAGGCGCCACGCGGCACACCCCGCCCACCTTGGCGCCGATCGGCGGGATCCTCTCGCATGTGCCGTTCAAGGCGGGTGAGGTGACGGCGCTGCCGTCACCGATGTTCCACGCGCTCGGCTATCTGCATGCGACGATCGCGATGACACTTGGCTCCACGCTGGTGCTGCGCCGCAAGTTCCGCCCGCTCACGGTGATCGAGGACATCGAAAAGTACCGTGCCACAGCACTTGTCGTGGTGCCCGTGATGCTGTCGCGCATACTCGACGCGCTCGACAGCGCCGAGCGCAGCTACGACTTGTCGTCGCTGCGCATCGTGTTCGTCTCCGGTTCGCAGCTGGGCGCCGAGCTGGCCACGCGCGCCACCAAGCGGCTGGGACCGGTGATCTACAACCTCTACGGGTCCACCGAGGTCGCGTTCGCCACGATCGCGCGGCCGCAAGACCTCGACATCAACCCGGCGACGGTGGGGCCCGTGGTCAAGGGCGCGAAGGTCAAGATTCTCGACGACCAGGGCAATGAAGTGCCGCAAGGACAAGTGGGCCGCATCTTCGTCGGCAACTTCATGCCGTTCGAGGGATACACCGGCGGCGGGGGAAAGCAGATCATCGACGGGCTGCTGTCATCGGGCGACGTCGGCTACTTCGACGACAACGGGCTGCTGTATGTGACCGGACGCGACGACGAGATGATCGTCTCCGGCGGTGAAAACGTGTTCCCGGCTGAGGTCGAAGATCTGATCAGCGGCCACCCGGACGTCGTCGAGGCGACCGCGCTGGGCGTCGAGGACCCGGAGTGGGGCGCGCGCTTGCGGGCTTTCGTCGTGAAGCGGAAGGGTTCGAGCATCGACGAGGACGCGATCAAGAAATACGTGCGCGAGCATCTGGCTCGCTACAAGGTGCCGCGCGAGGTGGTGTTCCTCGACGAGTTGCCGCGCAACCCGACGGGCAAGATCCTCAAACGCGAACTCCGCAAGCTGTGATTTCGGTGCGTTTACCGGCGCTCAGCGCACGTAAACGCACCGAAATCGCAAGGGGTTAGGGGTCGCGGGGCAGGCCCAGCAGCCGCTCGGCGATGATGTTCAGCTGCACCTCCGAGGTACCGCCGTAAATCGTGGTGGCACGGCTGGCCAGCAGGTACTGCACCCACTTGCCCTGCAACGTGTCGGGGTCGCCGATCGCGCCGTCGGTGCCGAACGACGACACCCCGAATTCGGCGTAGCCCTGAGTGGTGCGCATCGACAGCAGCTTGGACACCGCGGCCGCGGGCATCGGGTCGAATCCGGCGATCGTCAACAGCGTGGAGCGCAGATTCAGCACTTTGGCCGCATGGCCCTCAGCGATCAGCCGGCCCGCCCGGTTCTGTGCCACCTGGTCGAAATGGCCGTCGCGCAAGAACTCCACCAGGCCATTGAGGTTGGCCAAGAACGGCGCCTCGCTGCTTCCGATCGAAACCCGTTCTGCCGTAAGGGTATTGCGGCTGACTTCCCAGCCGCGGTTCACCTCGCCCAGCACCAGGTCGTCGGGGACGAACACGTCGTCGATGAACACCGTGTTGAACATCGCGTTGCCGGTCAGCTCACGCAGCGGCTTGACTTCCACGCCGTCGCTGGACATGTCGAGCAGGAAGTACGTGATCCCGTTGTGCTTGGGTGCGCTGGGGTCGGTGCGGGCCAGCAGCGCACCCCACTGCGAGTACTGCGCGGCCGTCGTCCAGATCTTCTGGCCGGTGATGCGCCAGCCGCCGTCGACTTTGGTGGCCTTAGTCGTCAGGCTCGCCAGGTCCGAACCGGCTCCCGGCTCGGAAAACAGTTGGCACCAGATCAATTCGCCGCGGAACGTCGGCGGCAGGAAGCGCTGCTTCTGCTCTTCGGTGCCGAACGCGACGATCGACGGCACCAGCCACGCCGCGATGCCGAGGTTCGGCCGCTTGACCCGACCGGCCTCGAACTCCTGCTGGATGATGATCTGCTCGACGGGCCCCGCCGAGCGGCCCCACGGCTTGGGCAAGTGGGGTGACACCCAGCCGCCTTCGGCAATTGCGGCGGTGCGCTGCTCCCGCGGAAGTGCTTTGAGCGCAGCCACTTCCGCGCGGATCTCGTCGCGGAGCTTCTCGGTCTCCGGGTCGAGGTCGATGTTGAGTTTGCGCATCCCGGTGCTGGTCGCGGTGTCGACAACCAGCTGCGGGTAGTCCGAGATTCGGCCGAACGCGGCGATGATGCCGAGCGCCCGCCGGTAGTACACGTTGGTGTCGTGCTCCCAGGTGAATCCGATGCCGCCGTGCACCTGGATGCAGTCCTGGGCGCAGCGCTGCGCGGCCGACGGTGCCAGGGTCGCGGCCACGGCGGCCGCGAATTCCGCAGCGGCCTCCGGGTTTTCGATGCCCTCGTCGATCGCCCGGGCGGCGTCCCACACCGCCGCGACGGCCCGCTCGGTGTCGGCGGCCATTTCCGCGCATTTGTGCTTGACGCCTTGGAACTGCCCGATGGGCCGGCCGAACTGCTCGCGGATCTTCGCGTATGCCGCCGCGGTGTCGGTGGCCCAGCGTGCCACGCCGACGGCCTCGGCCGACAGCAGCGTGGTCACCAGCGTGCGTGCGCTGGCCACGTTGAGATTGCTGAGGACGCGGTCGGCGGGCACTTCGACGGCGTTGGCCCGTACGTGCGCCACCGGCCGAAGCGGGTCGACGCTTTGCACCGGTTCGATCTCCAGCGCATCCGCATCGATCACCACCCATTCGGTGCCGCTGGTCTCCGGGTCGAGGCCGGCAACCGGCAGCACCAGCAGCGAGGCCTGCGCGGCCGACGGCACCGAGCGGGCCTCACCGCGAACCACCAACGAGTCGCCCTGTCGGGTCGCGGTCAGCGACGACTCCAGTGCGTAGGCCGCGATCGCCGCGCCGGACGCCAGGTCGCCGAGCACCTTCGCGTGCGGGTCGTGCGCGGCGATCAGCGCGCTGGCGATCACCGACGGCACGAACGGCCCTGGCACAGCGCCGCGACCGAATTCTGCGATCACAATCGCGAGCTCCAGGATGCCGAAGCCCTGCCCACCCACGGACTCGTCGAGATGCACGCTGTGCAGGCCCTGGTCGGCTGCGGCCTTCCAGTAAGGCGGCGGGTTGGGGATCGGTGTTTCCAGCGCCTCGTGCAGCACCTCCGACGGCGCCACCCGTTCGACCAGCGCGCGCACGGATTCGGCGAGGTCCTTGTGTTCGGTCGTGATTGCCAGAGGCATGGGGTGCGCCTTCCATCGAATAACCGGTGGGTTGGGTCTGAGATTACTCGTTGACGACGTTGTTCAGCGGGCGCCCGTCCCGCAGCCGCGCGCAATTCTCGACGCCCTCGACGAGGTAGCGCCGCATCGTGTCGGCGGTGTACCAGGTGACGTGCGGCGTCAGCACCACGTTGTCGAGGCGCAGCAGCGGGTTGTCGGCGGCGACGGGTTCGACGGCGAACACGTCCAGGCCTGCGCCGGCGAGCCGGCCGGTAGTCAGCGCCTCGACCAAGGCGGCTTCGTCGACGATCGGCCCCCGCGAGGTGTTCACCAGCACCGCGTCGTTCCTCATCGCCCCGAGCGCGCCGCTGCCGAGCAGTCCAGCGCTCGCGTCGGTGAGCGGCAGGTGCAGCGACACGATGTCGCTGTCGGCCAGCAGCGCTGGCAGCGGGCGCCAGCTGGCTGTGCCGTCGTCGCCGGTGCTGGTGTGCAGCACCGTGGCTCCCATCGCGGCGACGATCGCCTCCACGCGGCGCGCAATGTTTCCGTAGCCGACGAGCCCGACCGTGCAACTGCCGATGTCGCGGACGGTTTCTCCCAGGGACGGGTCCGTCGGCCAGCCCGCGCCGGCTCGGGTCACCCGGTCCAATTCGACCAGCCGGCGCAGGGTCGCGAGCATCAGCAGCACTGCGCCTTCGGCGACCGACGGTGCGTTGGCGCCGGGCATGTTGGCGACCGCGATGCCCAGCGAGCTCGCCGCGGCCACGTCGATGGTGTTCACGCCTGCGCCCAGCTTGTGGACCAGCCGCAACCGCTTGCCCTTCGCGAGATCAGATCCGGACAGCGGCCGCAGCACATGCCAGATCACCTCTGCCTGGGGCAGCTCGCGATAGAAGGTGGCGTCGTCGTCCTCGGCGCAATAGCGGACGTCGAGCCAATCCGCTTGGTGTTCAAGGAAGTTCAGCACCTTGGGCCCGGGGGTGAAGTGGGCCAGGACTCTTACCGCCACCGTTTGGCGATCCACTTGGCGATGGTATCCGCCTGCTCGCTGCGCGCCCCGGGCGTGGTGAAGTAGTGGTCGCTGTCGATGGAGACCGACGTTTTGTCGCTGCTGCCCAGAGCGTTGTAGATGCGCTGCGCGTCGGACGGGAACACCCCGGTGTCCTGCTCTGCGTTGATCACCAGGGCCGGGCAGGTCATGCGGGCCAGATGCGGCTCGGCTCGCGTCTGTGCGTGGCGCAGGCTCCACATGCCCAGCCAGTTGCGCAGAGTGCAGGCAGCGGCGATGCCGTGCGCTGAACGGTTGGCCTTCGCAGGCACCCCGGCATAGCACATGTTCGGTGGCCGCTTGGTGGGCTCCAGTGTGGGGTCCACCATCCGCGGATCCGCCCAGGTGCGCATCACCGTGAACGGCCGGTCCGAAAACCCCGCCGCGCGAACCCGTTCGAATTCGGCTTCGACCCAGTCGGTGATCGCGTGATTGCGTGCCTGCTGCGCGGCACGGTAACGCTCGACGAACTCGGGTGAGAACGGCGGGCCGTTACGTTCGTCGAAGATGTCGAGACTGGGATCTGTTGCCACAGCATCGTTTTCGTCGACTACCGAGCCGTCCATCCATGCGGTCAGCACATCGGGGCGGCCGGGATGCGCGGCGCTGGCGACGTACCCGTCGGCGGCTGGCAGCTCGTTCACCCCGGCTGCGGGCCGCATTCCGGCCACCGGCGCCACGTTCGGTTCGGTGGCCTGCGACTGGTATGCCGCCATCAAAGAGCCACCGCCCGAATTGCCAAGCAGTATCACGGTTTCGACGCCCTGGACGTCGCGCAACCAACGCACGCCGACCCCGATGTCCACCAGGGCGTGGTCGAGCAGGAAGCTGCTTTCGAAGCCGCGAAATCGGGTGTTCCAGCCGAGGAAGCCGACGCCGCGCGTGGCCATGTAGTCGGCAAGGTAGTGCTCGGAGAAGTCGATCTGGTAATGCGTGGCGATCATCGCCACCTTCGGTTTGCGGCCCACGCCACGGTGATACAAGCCTTGGCACGGGTGCCCGCCGGCGCCGGCTCGCCGTGCGGTCGGCGACGTCAGGCCCACGAACTCGCGGATCACCCCCGGTGTCGGCGACATGTCAGGCCGCCCCCTTGCAATAGATCGCACGGTAGAAGATGTTCGCGAGCGTGGTGATGCACGCGTCGTCGTCGACCTCGTCGGGGTGGCGACCGGAGAGCTGCACGTAGCAGAACTGGTTGAACATCGAGACGATCGCGACGGCGATCAAGTGCGGATCGTCGTCGGGGCAATAGCCCTCCGCCTGAGCGCGTTCGACCATGCGTGTGATGAACGAGATCGGGATTGCGCAGATGTCGGACCAGTACGCGGCGAAGTCGTCGTTGACCATGGCCAGCTGCGACACGCTGATCATCTCGGCCAGCCGGTGGCGGTAGGTGCGCCAGTGCGCAGCCGCGGCCTCACGTGCGCGTTCGCGATTCGACAGACCGTGGCGCGTCACGGCTTCCGCGCGTTCACCGGCTTCGTCGCGGAATCGCACCGCCCACTCGCGGACCATGGCCTCCTTGGATTCGTAATAGTTGTAGAACGACGCGGTGGAGCGCCGTGCTTGCGCAGCGATGTCGGAGATCGTCGTCGCCAGAATTCCCTTGCGCGCAATCACGTCACGGGCGGCCGCGTCGATCGCGGCCTGGGTCCGGCGACCGCGCGCCGTGGGCAGTGGCTGCCTCGAGGGCTGGTTCGGTTGCGCCAACGTCACTCCCAACCATTGAGCTAAATCTGAATCTGATGTTAGATTCATGTTTGGCTGTTGAGAAGGTCCGGAGGGGACGTCATGATCAAGCCGCAGAACACCAACACCGAGTTCGCGTTGAGCGGCATCAATCACGTCGCGCTGGTGTGCTCGGACATGGCACGCACCGTCGACTTCTACCGCAACGTGCTGGGCATGCCGCTGATCAAGGCGCTCGACCTGCCCGGTGGAGTCGGTCAGCACTTCTTCTTCGACGCGGGCAACGGTGACTGTGTCGCGTTCTTCTGGTTCCGCGACGCGCCGGACGCGGTGCCGGGTATCTCCGCGCCCAGGAACCTTCCGGGGATCGGCGACATCGTCAGTGCGGTCAGTTCCATGAACCACCTGTCGTTTCACGTGCCCGCCGAAAAGTTCGACGAATACCGTCAGAAGCTCAAGGACAAGGGTGTGCGTGTCGGGCCGGTGCTCAACCACGACGAGAGCGAGAACCAGGTCGCCGCGCAGTTGCATCCCGGCGTCTACGTCAGGTCGTTCTACTTCCACGACCCCGACGGCATCACACTCGAATTCGCTTGCTGGACAAAGGAATTCAGCGAAGCTGAGATCGTCACCCAACCCAAGACGGCCGCCGACCGGCGAGTGCCCGCACGAGCCTAGTCGCGCCGCGGGTTCAGTCGGTCGATACACCAGGCCAGCTGCTCGACCAGCGCGGCCGGCGTCGACCTGACCTGACCCCCCAGCCATGAACTGAGCGCCTGCCGCACGCCGCCGACCGCGAATTGCGATGCCGCCCGCAGGTTGTCGTCCTCAGGCAGTCGCAGGGTCTCGCCGACATGCTGGCCCAGCAGCATCGCCATCAGTGCAGTCGACTCCTCGCGCTTGCGCACCACCACCGGATCGGCCAGTTCGGTGCTGAACACCAGCCGGCCCACGCGCGGGTCTTCGTCGATGTACGACACGAGATTGGCCATCGCTGCGCGGGCCTGTTCGTTCTGCGGTGCGGCTGTCACCGCGGCCCGGATGGTGCTGACGAGTTCGGTGATCACCCAGTCGTACACGGCGGCCACGAACTCGTCTCTGTCGGAGAAGCTTTCGTAGAAGTAGCGGGCGGAGACGTTGGCCTGCCGGCAAAGGCCGCGTACCGTCAACGCATCCGGGCCGGCCTGCGACCCGAGGATGGTCAGCCCGGCGTCGAGAAGCCTGGCTCGCCGCTCGGCGCGGCGGTCGTCAGGTTGCACGCCGCGATACGGCCGAGTGCTCGTCGGCGCCATCGCACCATCTTGACACCCTTGGCGCGCGCTGGGAAACTTCAGGAAACGCGCGTTCGCAGATTTCTCGATAGGGGTGCCCATGACGGTCGCCGAGCCACACAGTTACGTCGAGCAGCCGGTATCCGCCCCGGTGCGGCGAGCACGTCGCATCAATAGGCGTACCGACGCCGGAATGATGGGCGTGGGCCTACTGGCCGGTCCTGCGAACGTGATCATGCAGCTGTCCCGCCCTGGCGTCGGCTACGGCGTGGTGGAGAGCCGCGTGGAAAGCGGGCGCATCGACCGCCATCCCATCAAACGAGCGCGGACCACGTTCACCTACATCGCGGTTGCGGTCGCGGGCACCGAGGAACAGAAGGCGGCGTACCGCCGCGCTGTCAACCGGGCACACGCCCAGGTGTATTCGACGGCCGAAAGCCCCGTGCGCTACCACGCTTTCGACCCCGAGTTGCAGCTGTGGGTGGCCGCCTGCATGTACAAGGGCGTGGTCGACGTGGAGCGGTTGTTCGTCGGCGAGATGGACGAGGAAACCGCCGACGCGCACTACCGCGACGCGATGGCGTTCGGCACCACGCTGCAGGTGCCGCCGGAGATGTGGCCGAAGGACCGCGCCGCTTTCGACGAGTACTGGCGCGAGTCGCTCGAAAAGGTGCACATCGACGACACCGTCCGCAAGTTCCTGTATCCGATCGCGGCGGGCCGGCCGCCCATTTCCTTGCCGCGCCGGCTGCAAGAACCGCTGGACAGCGTCGGGTTGTTGATCACGACTGGCTTTCTGCCGCAACGGTTTCGGGACGAAATGCGGCTGCCGTGGGACGAGCGTCGGCAGCGCAGGTTCGACCGGCTGATGGCGGCGATCCGCGTCGCCAACAACATGGCGCCCAAGTTCGTCCAGGAGTTCCCGTTCAACGTGCTGCTGCGTGACTTGGACTGGCGGATGCGTACTGGGCGCCCGCTCGTCTGACCCCGCGATTTCGGTGCGCAAACCTTCGCTGCGCGTCGGTTAGCGCACCGAAATCACATGAACCGCACGCCGGCCTCACCCAGCGTCGACCACCGCGCCGATCTGACGTCGGGGTCCATGCTCAGTGTCCGCACGGCGTTCTCCAGCACCTCGTCGTACCGCGTGGCCGCCGAGAGCTCGGCGCGCAGTCGGGTTTCGCCAGGTGTGGACGTGGCCATCGAGCCCACCGACGTCAACTGGAGGCCGGGCTGCGTCAACGCGTCGAGCAACAACACCTTGACGCGCGCCTCCGCGTCCGCTGCGCACTGCAGTTCGAACGCGTAGTCGGCGGGCGGGATCTCCCGCCCGGTCCGCGAGCGCACCTGATCCATGCGCGCCGCGAGCGGCGACAGGAACGTGTTGGCGGCGATGATCACCGCGGCCCCGACGACGGCCTCGCGCCACATCCATGCCCCGGCCAGCCCGCCGACAGCGGCGGTGGCCCACAGGGTCGCCGCCGTGTTCAACCCGACCACCGACGAACCCTGCTTCATGATCACACCGGCGCCCAAAAAGCCTATGCCCGTGACGATTTGAGCGGCCACCCGAGTTGGGTCCTGCTCGCGATGAAAGGTATACGCGCCCATGATCAGAAACAGCGCCGCGCCCATGCACACCAGAGCCATGGTCTGAAGCCCGGCCATCCGCGCGCGCCACTGGCGCTCGACACCGATCGCGATGCCCAACAACGTGGCAAGCCCGACCCGCAAGAACAGGTCCAGGCCCGGCAACGTCATGCGGGAATCATCTCGCACTGCCGGCACGCCGGCGGGCGGACACGCTCAGCCGAACATCAGCGGGCGCAGGAACCGCGTCATCCGGCGCAAGTACTCGGGCTGGCTGACGTGCAGGATGTGGTTGCCGGGAAACCAGTGCAAATGGCATTGGTCCCAGTGCCGCCACAGCATCTCCGCCTGCTCAGGAGGTGCCAGCCGGTCGCCCAGTCCCGTGATGATGAGCCGACGGTCGCGGGGCACCAGCGGGCGGTAGTTGAGCGGTGAGTGATACGCCGACGCGGCGACGAACTCGTCTCGGTCGATCTCTCCGAGCTTGCGTCCCAACGCGAAAAGCTTGTTCGCCGGAAACCAGTCCTCCAGCTCGTCTTCGACCGAGACGACAGGGACGTTCGGGATGACCGCGGTGAGGCGGTCTTCCACTCCGGCGATCAGCGCGGTGGTGTAGCCGCCCAGCGAAATGCCGGTCAGCGCAACCTTTTCCACGCCGGTGAACTCGAGATAGTCGAGCAGGGACCGGAAGTCGTAGACGGCCTGTGCCATGGCCTCGGCGAAGCCGGTCAGACCGCCCGCGAAGTAGCCGTATCCGCTGAAGGGCGAATACTTTTCGGCGCGCCGGCCGTGGAATGGCAACGTGTAGAGCAGCACGTCGTAGCCGGAGCGGTAGAACCACGGCAGCGACATCCACAACCCGTTGAGCAGGTACGGCGATCCCATGAACCCGTGGATCAAGCACAAGGTGGGATGCGGCCCGTCCTCGTGTCGCCAATGCTGTGCCCGCACGACGTTGTTGCGCTCCAGCCGACGCCACCGCTCCCGCAGCGCGGGGTTCACGGGCTCGAAGCTGCTCTGGAACTGGATGTTGTGCACGCGGCCGTGGGCCAGCCACTCTGCGATCGGGTTGGCCGGGCGCGAGTAGATGCGGGGTGGTTCTTGCGGCGCGGGGAACGACGCGGCGGGATCGTGTTCGGCTGCGAGTTCGGCGTAGAACCGCATGTGGTCGCGCTCGCGTGCGGTGTCGGAGCGGCGCACCAGTTCCGCGAGGATCGGCGGCAACATCGCCGCACCGACGAGGGAGGCGACAAACGTGCGCAACCCGACGTCGGCGACGGCGGAGACGTCGACAGTGAGCCGCTGACCGATCGACAGCTCGGAACGGTCGGGCAGGCCGCGCGCACCGGCGTCAGCACCGGCGACGTTGGGAACTGGTAAGGGTGGCTCGACGGGGTCAGCGCTTGACGTCATTGCCGGCCGGCCTTTCTTTCACCGGGTCCATAGACCCGCTAAGCGGATGCTAACTCAGGGGCCGGTCGTGGGCGGGGTGGGCTGCAGCGACGAGCAAGCCTTCTGCGCGTTGTCCCAGGTCGCCTTGTCCACACCGGGTGGCGGCGGTGGCGGTGTGGCACCGGGGCTGCCCTCGACCGGCCCGGGCAGCGGGCCCGCCGGCACCGGACCTGGACCGGGAGGCGGCCCGGCCGGTGGAGCCGGTACACCGTGGTTGATGAGGCACTGCTCGTACACACCGTGCGACTGCGCGGGTACCGACGTGGTCGTCGGCGTGGTGGTCTTCTCGTGCGGCGCTTTTCCTGTCGAGCAGGCCGGGGCGACGGCCAACACGGCGGCTGCCAGCACGGTAAGCGGGAGGTGGCGTCGGGGCATCAAGGACCTCCTGATCGCACGGTGAGAATTCATCGACTGTAACGGTCGGCGGCGCAGAACCCGTGAATGCTCGCGGCACGAGGCAGCGCGGATACGCTGGCGTGGATGCGATGGGACCCCGCGCAGTACGGCCGTTTCGCCGCCGAGCGTGACCGACCGTTTTTCGACTTGACGGCGCGAATCGGGGCGGTCGCGCCCCGGCACGTCGTCGACGTCGGTTGCGGCCAGGGCCATCTGACCGCGACGCTGGCGCAGCGTTGGCCCGATGCCGTCGTCGAAGGTTTCGACTCGTCACCGGAGATGATCGCCGAGGCGCCCGAGGTGCCCAACGTGATCTTCTCCGTCCGGGACGCCGGCGACTGGCAACCAGCCGACGGCGTGGATGTCGTCGTGAGTAACGCTGTGCTGCAATGGATTCCACGCCATCACGAGCTGATTGCCGCGTGGGCTCGCGCACTTCCGGCCGGCGGCTGGCTGGCCGTCCAGGTGCCGGGCAACTTCGACTCGCCGTCGCATGTGCTGATGCGACAACTTGCCGCCGCTCCACAGTGGGCGGGCAAGCTGCGCGCTGTCGAGAACCGCATGCCCGCGGTCGGCACCGTTGAGTCGTATGCGGCGGTGCTTCTGGACGCCGGGCTGCGCGCCGACGTCTGGGAGACCACCTATCTGCATGTGCTCACGGGCAAAGACCCTGTGCTGGAGTGGATTCGCGGCACCGGCCTACGTCCGGTCCTCGCCGCGTTGTCGCCGGCCGATGCGGAAGAGTTCACCGCACAACTCGCGGCCGAACTGCGGGGCGCCTATCCGGCTGGACCGCACGGCACGCTGTTCGCGTTTCGGCGGATCTTCGCCGTCGGGCACAAACCTCAGAGCGAGAACAGCCGTTTCGGCGTCTACCGCGGGCTGCGTTCGTTGAGCAGGGCTATGACGCGGCCGACGAGCTCGTCGAGATCGGCTCCCGTGGTGTCGAGCACGAGGTCCGGGTTCTCCGGCGGCTCGTAGGGTGCGTCGACGCCCGTCAGCCCCTTGACCTCGCCTTTGCGGGCCCGCGCGTACAGCCCCTTCGGGTCGCGCTTCTCGCATTCCTCCAACGACGTCGCGACATACACCTCGATGAACGGCAGCTTGGCCGCCTCGTTCAGCGCCCGCGCGATCTCCCGGTCGGATTGCAGCGGTGACACCAGCGACGCCAACGCCACCACGCCTGCATCGGCGAGCAGACGCGTCAAATGCCCCACGCGACGGATGTTTTCGGCGCGGTCGCCCGGCGAGAACCCCAGATCGTCCGACAGCCCGTGGCGCAGGTTGTCCCCGTCGAGCAGATACGCCACCCGGCCGGACTCCACCAGCGCCCGCTCCACGCCCACCGCAATGGTCGACTTGCCCGAGGCGGGCAGGCCGGTGAACCAGATCGTCGCCCCGGGCTGGCCGGTCTTGGACCAGCGATACGAGCGGTCCAGCGACGACGGGTGCCAACGGATGTCGGTCCGCGTCTGTGTACCCGGCTTGACCTCACGCGGTTCCAGGATGGTGCCCGCGCCAACGGTGTCGTTGCTGTTTTCGTCGATGAGGATGAACGCGCCGCTGTCGCGGTTGTCGGCATACGAATCGGCGACGAGCACCGAGCTGGTACGCAACGTGACCCGGCCGATGTCGTTGAGCCCCAACTCGACTGGATTGTCGAGCTCGTCGAGCGTCTCCGGGTCCAGACGCGTGTGCAGTTCCTGCACAGTGGCCCGCACGGTGGAGGTGGCCTGCTTCAGCGCCAGCCGGTCGCCCGCCCGCAGTGGCGTGTCGGCGAACCAGCACACCGTGGCCTCGATCTCCCGGGCCAGCACGGGCAGGACGGCGTCGTCGGCGCCGCTGACCAAGACGTCGCCGCGTCCGACGTCGATGTCATCGGCCAGCTCGATCGAAACCGACAGCGGCGCAACGGCAACCGAGCGACTGTCGTCCAGCGTGTCGAGCGCAGTCACCGTCGAGCGGGTACCGGCCGGCAGCGACACCACCGGATCTCCGACTTGCAGCGTGCCGGCCGAGAGCCGGCCGGTGTAACGGCGCCGCTGCGACGCCGTCGGCCGCGACACCCACTGCACCGGCAGCCGCAGCCGCCTGGCCTCGGCCTGCGGAGCGGCCAGCTCGACACCTTCCAGATACTCCAACAGTGTCGGTCCGCTGTACCACGGCGTGCGCTGCGACCGGTCTACGACATTGTCGCCGTGCTTCGCAGCGATCGGAATCACCGTGATCTCCGGGAGCCCGAGGCGAGCCGCCATCTGCTGCAGCTGTTGTTCGACCTCGCGGAACCGATTCTGGTCGAAATCGACGAGGTCGATCTTGTTCACGGTGGCCACGAAGTGCTTGACGTCCACCAGTTTTGCGATCCATGCGTGCCGGCGCGTCTGCCGCAGCACCCCGGCGCGCGCGTCGACGAGCAGGATCGCGACGTGCGCGTTGGACGCCCCGGTGAACATATTGCGGGTGTAGCGCTCGTGCCCCGGGGTGTCGGCGAGGATGTAGCTGCGGGTCTGCGTGGAGAAGAACCGGTAGGCGACGTCGATCGTGATGCCCTGCTCGCGTTCGGCGCGCAATCCGTCGGACAGCGCGGCCAGGTCGGCCACGCCATGCTCGTCGGTGACAGCCTCGAGGTGATCCAGCGGCAGACTGTCGGTGTCGTGCAGCAGCCGACCGATCAGCGTGCTCTTGCCGTCGTCCACCGACCCGGCGGTCGCGATCCGCAGCAGCTGCCGCGTCACGGTGGGGACGGCTTCGCCCGGGGCTTCGCTGGTCGCAGTCATGTCAGAAGTACCCTTCACGTTTGCGGTCTTCCATCGCGGCGGCCGACGTGCGGTCATCGGCCCGCGTCTCGCCGCGTTCGGACACTGTGGCCGCTGAGATTTCGGCGATCACGCCGCTGATGTCGGTGGCCCGGGACCGCACCGCTCCGGTGATCGTCAGGTCGCCAACCGTGCGGTAGCGCACCCATTCGACCGCCGACGTCTCGCCGTCGCGCGGTGCTGCGTATTCCGACACCGCGAGCAGGATCCCGTCGCGCTCGAACACCTCACGCTGATGTGCGAAGTAGATCGACGGCAGCTCGAGATTTTCCAGCTCGATGTAGCGCCAGACATCCAGTTCCGTCCAGTTGGACAACGGAAACACCCGCACCTGCTCGCCCTTGCGGATCCGCCCGTTGTACAGCGACCACGGCTCGGGCCGCTGCGCGCGCGGATCCCACTGGCCGAATTCGTCGCGGAAGCTCAGGATGCGCTCCTTGGCGCGGGCCCGCTCCTCGTCGCGGCGCGCACCGCCGAACGCCGCGTCGAATCCGCCAGCCTCCAACGCATCCAGCAGCGTGCGGGTTTGCAGCCGGTTGCGTGACGCGCCGGGCCCGGGGTCGGCCACCCGACCCGAGTCGATGGACTCCTGCACCGACGCGACGATCAGCTTGTGCCCGTGGCCGGTGACCCTGCGGTCACGGAACTCGATGACTTCACCGAAGTTGTGTCCGGTGTCGACGTGCATGACCGGAAAGGGCAGGGGCGCGGGCCGAAAAGCCTTCTCCGCCAATCGAAGAAGCACGATCGAGTCCTTACCGGCCGAAAACAGCAGCACCGGCCGTTCCAGCTCGGCGACCACCTCCCGGATGATGTGCACGGCCTCGGCCTCCAGCAGGCGCAGTTCGTCAACGCGCCGCGCCTCGACCGGTGTCGAAGTCGTCATGTCGGTAATCCCAACCTCTCTGCGTCCGCGCGGTAGCGGTCCACCCATTCGTCGGAACGTTGATCGGCCTGGCGCTCGAGCACTGGCGGCGGGGCGAGCCGCGGGTCCTGCCCCAACGCCTCGAGGATCGTCGCCACGATCTGCGTCAGATTGCGCCACAGCACGGGATACGGCACGTCGAGCGGCTCGATGCCCTCCTCGTCGAACCATGCGCGCCAACCCTTTTCCTGCTCGCGCAGCATGGTGATCACGTGCGCAATGGCACCCGCGTGGTACTCCGCGCGCGCGTCGCGCACCGGGTCGGGGCGGCCGCGCCACACCCGGGTCTGCACGGCCCGCCAGAACGACACCGCCTGCGACACCACGTCGGGCCGGTACACGTGCACGAGCACCGGCACCTCGCCGATCACGTCGCGGATCGCGGCGAGCAGACCGTCGCCTGAACGGTTCGGCAGCTGGCGGGCGCGCTCCAACAACAGGGGAGTCTGGTTCCACATCAGCTTGCCGCCCCACACGCCGTTCGGCGTGCGCCCGACGGTTCGGATGTAGTCACGCCAGATCTCGGCCGGCGCCAGATCCGGGGTGCCCTCCTCGAGCGGATCGAGCAGCCGCAGGATCGATTCGTCGGTGACATCGGCGAACCACTGCCGCGGCTGCGGCGGCTGGCTGGTGGTCGGCAGGTACTGGAAGAACTCTTGCGGCTCGCCTGCCACACCGGTGGCGCGCAGCGATTCCACCAACAGTGTGCTGCCGCTGCGCTGGGACGCGAGAACCAGATACGACGACGGGTGATCGGGCACGGACGAAAGCCTAACTGCACCTCGATTTGTGCGCTGAGCTGCACATTTGATCAATGTGAGCGGAACTATTGCCGCGCGCTGGTTTCATGCTCGATGCCTCGCTCGGCGGCGATGCCCGACCGCGACGTGGGCCGGCGGCCGCGGATGAGCAGATACGTTTCGGTGTAGCGCGCCGAGATGCGGGTGCCCGCGAACACCGACGGAATCACGTCGCCGGTCTTCTGCCGCCACTCGTGAAGTGTGACCGCCAGATCCTGCGCTACGGCTTCCGCGTGCTCGCTGTGCTCGCCTTCGAGCAAGTTGCGGTACTCGCCCGGATCGGCAACGAGGTCGTAGAGCTCACGCTCCGGCCGAGGCCCGCGCACATGCGGGGCGACCGCCTTTCCCGACGGGCTCTCCTCGATGTCCCACGGCAGATCCAGCAACGGGCGGTGCGCGTAGTTCTCGATGTAGCTGTACTCCTTGGTGCGGATCGCCCGGATCGGGTCGAACGAGTCGTGATACGTCTTCTCGGTGTAGACGTGCCCGCGCACGGGTGCCGCCCCGCACGCCAGCAGGTTCGCGGCGTGTGACACGCCTTCCACGTCGTCGGGCACGTCGATGCCGAGCAGCCCGAGAATCGTCGGCACCAGGTCGACACCGCTGAACAATTCGTCGTATCGACGCGGCGGGATGCCGCGGCCCACCGGCGGTCGCACGATGAACGCGATCCCGGTGCCCGCGTCGTACAACGTGGATTTGGCTCGCGGAAACGCCGGGCCGTGGTCGGTGAAGAACACCACCCAGGTGCTCTCGTCCAGGCCCGTGTCGCGCAGCGTGTCGAGCAGCCGGCCCACTGCGGCGTCGGCGACCGAGATCGCGCCGTGGAACGCCGCGAGATCGTCGCGCACTTCCGGTATTTCGGGAAGGTAGCCGGGCACGTCGACCCCTTCAGGGTCGGCCGGCTGGTAGCGGTCCGGCGGATACGGCCGGTGGGTTTCGAAGAAGCCTGCTGTGAGTAGAAACGGCTGGTCGCCCTCGGCCGGGGCGCTCTCGGCCAGCCATTGCCGGGTCCGCTCGACCACGTAGTCGCAGTACGAATTCGACACGTCGAACTCGTCGAATCCGAGCCGCTCCGGGTAGGACGTTTCGTGCTGCATCCCGAACAGCGCGGAGTAGTAACCGTGCTCGGACAGCATGTGCGGCAGGGTCCGCACGCCCGCGCGGTACTCCCAGCCGTGATGGGCCAGTCCGACGAGGCCGTTGCTATGCGGATAGCGGCCGGTGAACAACGCTCCGCGCGAGGGCGAGCACAGGGGCGCGGCGGCATGCGCACGGGTGAACAAGATGCCTTCTGCCGCGAGCTGGTCGAGGCGTGGGCTGGACACATCGGCGTAGCCGTAGGCCCCCAGACAGCGGCCCAGGTCGTGCCAGTGCACGAGCAGCACGTTGTCGCGACGTCTCACGGTTGGCCACCTTCCACATTCGGCCCGGCGCTGCCAATTCTTTCGATCATCGCGATTGGCGGGCGGCCGAGCACCAAACTGACATCGTGGCAGACGACACACGCGTGGTGGTCGACGCGCACATCCACCAGTGGGATCCGTTCACGACGCCGCGGGTGGTGTCCGGGCCGGCGAAGATCATCCGGCGGGCACCGTTCGCCAGGCCGGTGATGATGCGCATGTTTCCGCGCGCCGCGCGCGACTTTGCCGGCGATCCGCAGTATCTGCTCAACGAATACCTGCCCCCTGACTACACGGCCGACGCAGCGCCGCTGTGCGTCGAATCCGTCGTGCACGTGGAAGCCGGATGGCGCAGCAAGGAGCCGGTGGGCAGCGCCGACGAGACCCGGTGGGTCAGTGCCCTGCCGTTCGGCGAAGCCAGCGCCCCGGCCCTGGGCGCCATCGTGGCGCATGCCGATCCCTCCGAGCCGCAGATAGCAAAGGTTCTCGACGCCCACCTGCAGGCCAGTGCGCTCGTGCGAGGAGTGCGCTGCGTCGCCGCGAACAGTGCCGACCGCGGAATCATGGACTGGGACAGCCGAGCGCACCTGCTGTCCGAGCCGGCCTTCCTGCGCGGCTTCCAAGCCGTCGCCGAGCGGGGGCTGAGCTTCGAGGTCTGGGTCTACGGGCACCAGCTGCCGGACGCCGTGACGCTGGCGCGTGAATATCCGGAGACGACGTTCGTGCTGGACCACTATGCGACGCCGGTCGGCGCGCTTGCGCCGTGCGGCCGCCACACCGGGCACACCGCCGCGGGCCGCGCGAGCATCCTGTCCCGTTGGCGCGACGGCATCTCCGCGCTGGCTGAGTTACCTAACGTGGTCGCCAAACACTCGGGTCTGGGCATGCCGGTGCTGGGCCTCGGGCGGCTGCCGCGCGAGCAGTTCCGCGACGCGATCGCGCCGCTGGTGACGCACCTCGACCAGGCCTTCGGTCCGCAGCGGACGTTCTGGGCGTCGAACTATCCGATGGACAAGCCGAACATCGCTCTAGCTGAGGTCATTTGGGTGCTGCGCGAGATCCTGTGTGACCGTTTCCACGACGGCCCGATGTTGCGGGACAACGCCAAGCGGGTGTACCGCATCGGCGCCGGGCCGCGGCCGTGACAGTCTGGTCGCATGGGCAAGCGCAGCAAGGCCATGCTGGTCATCGCCGCTGTGGCCGCCGCGTGCTACGGCTTGCTGTGGCTGGCATACGCGATGCATTGGGCGTGGTTGCCGGCGGTCGACAACGCTGCGCTGCAACCCCTGCACCGCTTCGGCGTGAAACACCATGCGTGGGTGACGTTTTGGGATGTGCTGTGCACGGTGCTGGGTCCGGCGGGGTTTCGCGTCGTGGGCGCAGGCGTCGTGGTGGTCGCACTGCTGCGACGCAATCTGCGGGTCATCCTCTTCGTGGTGGCGGCCATCGGGCTCAGCGGCGTCGTCACCCAGATCGCCAAGGACCTGGCCGACCGGCCGCGGCCGTCAGGCGCATTGGTGGCGGCCAGCTCGACCTCGTTCCCGTCGGGTCATGCGCTGGGGGTCATGGCGGGTGTCCTTGCGCTGATGACGATTTCGACCGGCATGTGGCAGGCCCGCGCGCGGCTTGCCGCGGTGGCCGTGGCCGCGCTCGTGGTGGTTGCGGTAGGAGTCGGCCGGGTGGTGCTCAACGTCCATCACCCCTCTGACGTGCTGGCCGGCTGGGCACTGGGCTACCTGTGGTTTGTCGCATGCCTTTTCGCGATCCGTCCGCTTCCGCTCGCCGCGCCCGCGGCACCGGAAGCGCACGCTGTCGGCACAGTCGAGTAGTCGAGTACTCATCCCCGTTGCGCAACTGCATGCCACTGTTGAGTTCGTTCACGCCACACCCCGGTCGCGGCCGGATAGATTGAGGCGGCAGGCAATGGAAAGTGTGCTCAGCACGTCGGCAGACGACCTGAGGCTGGTCAATGGTCGGTCCGCCGCGGCCACCACGAGAACCGGGTCGTCCGACATGGCAACACAGGTCCCCGTTTCCCCGCGCTGGGAACCGCTTCGGGAGCCGGCCGGCATCGACGACGTGGTGCGCAACCTCGATCAGGTGATCGACTGGTCGGTCGAAGCGCGCAGCACGATCGGCTACTTCGCGGCGCTCTACAAGCGCACGACGGTCGCGATCCGCAAGGCGATCGACGACGGCGACTTCGACGACGGGGCGCGGATGGAGAAGCTCGACATCGTCTTTGCGAGCCGGTACTTCAACGCATTGAACGCCTATTTCCTGCCCGATCAGTACAGCGGGTTGACCCTTCCGTGGGAGGTGTCGTTCGTCGGCGCCAAAGACGGCCAGGCCACCATCCTGCAGCATCTGATGACCGGGATGAACGCCCACATCAGCCTGGACCTCGGGCTGGCTGCCTTCGCCACCGCCCAAGAGGATTTGGCCGCGCTCGAGGCCGACTTCAACCGCGTCAACGCGATCCTGGCCTCGCAAGTGCACGGCATGCTCGATATCGTCAGCGAGCGTTCACCGGTGCTCATGTGGGTGCGCCGGCTGCTGCCGGGCGAGGTGTTCTTGATCAAGCGCCTGCTGAAGAGATTGCGCAGGGGTGCATGGCATTTCGCGGTCTACATGGCGCTGAATTCCGACCGGGAGATCGAGGCTCGGGTCAACCAGTCGGCGTTCACGGCGGCTGTCGGCGCCTGGTATCTGCAACCGCTGGGCCGGTGGGCGCCGTTCCCCTGGTTCACCCGCACGATCTCGAAACACGAAAATCCGGACATCGCCGAGACGATCGCCGCGCTCAAAGGAAAAGCCGAGGACCCCGCGCCGATGAAGAAGGCGTACCTGGTGCGAACCGCATCCCGCTGATCAGCTGAGCAAGCGCTGGGCCCGGGTCCATTCGGGCCAGCGCGCGTCACCGGCGAAGCGGGCCAGCGCGTCGGCCAGCTCACGTCGGCGCGCGAAGCCGACGGTCTCGAAATAGTCCAGCTCGCAACGCAATTCGAACAACGGTGCCTCCTGACGGCGGGCCGCCTCGACCGCGGCCGCAAGCGCCGCCTGTCGCGATTGCGGGTCGGCAAGGGTGTGCGCGCGCAGTCGCATCAACTCGGCGTCGTAGAAGTGCATCCCGGTCTCGCCGGCGTGCTGCAATGCCGACTCGAGCCGGCGACGGGCCTTTTCGGGCTTGCCGGCTGCCGTCAGCACGCGGCCGATCACCGCGTCGTGAAACGTCAGATAAAGGTTGAGATGCAAAAGACGCGAGCCGTCCACGCGTTTGGCGATCTTCTCGGCCGCGCCGGCCAGGACGGCTGCGTCGGCACCGGCGTCCATCGCGTTGAGCGCCTTGACGGTGGCGTTCTCGGTGGAACCGACGAGCCGCCACAAATCCAAGCCTGACTGCTCGCTCAACTGGCGAAGAGCGGCCACGCCAGCGGATGCCGCCGCGTACTGCCCGGTCTCCAGCCGAACCCAGATGTCGACGAAATGCGTGTGAGCCCGGTTGTAGGCGTTCTGCGGAAATCCCAGCTCTTCGCAGCGGTGCACCGACTCCGCCAAGTGCGCATTCGCCGCGTCGAGGTCGCCGCCCATCGCGTAGGTGAGCGCCAGATACGTATGCGCCGACGAGATCGGGTCGATGGCCACCCACCACGCGGTGTCGAGCACCCGCGGGTCGGCGGCGGACTGGTCGGCCAACGCTCGACGCAAATGGCTTCGCGCAGAGGTGAAGTCGCCTTGCAACCACGTGACCGAACCCAATGACGACGCGATGACGGGCTCACTCCACGGCCGGTCTTTGGTCACCCGGGCCGACAGTGATTCGAGCAGCTCATGCGCGCGACGCAACTCGGCACGCGGCACGTAGTAGCCGATCAACGCGGTCAAGGTGGCGAACAGTTCGTCGTCGTAGTTCTCGGCGCTGGCCAGCTCGAGGCACCGTTCGAAGTCCGCCGGGCCCTGGCCGCTCATGCTGCCCTGCGTCGCGCCCGCCAAAAATCCGCGTTCTAGCCGGATCGCGATCTCTTGACGGTCGCGCGCGGCACCAGCGGCGCAGTGGGTCAGCTGGTTGAGCGCATCGGTCAGGCATGTCTGAGCCTCATGCAGAGCGCCCCGCCGGCGCGCCGCGACGGAGGCCTTGCGCAGCGCCGTGACAGCCTCGGCGAAGCGGTGCGCATGGGCGTAATGCCGTGCGATGACACGCCAATCGGGTTCGACGCCAGGGACCGTGTCGGTGAGTGCTCGTCCGGTTCTGGCATGCAGCTTTCGATGCACGGTCGGTGGCGCCAACTCGGCGGCTACTTCCCGGATCAGCTCGTGGCGGAACCGCCATCCGCCGGTGTCGTTGCGCTCGAACACCCGCACCCGCATGAGGTCGGCCAGCACCGCGTCGACGTCCGCTTCGCCACCGACGACCTGCCGCAGCAGCGCCACGTCGCCGCTTCGCCCGATCACGGCCGCCGCTTCCACCACCGGCACCACGTCGGCGCGGGTGTGCAGTCGGGCGAACAGCGGTTCGTACAGCGCTTCGGGCACCTGTCCCTGCGGCTCACTGGCCTCAAGGCCGGCGACCACGTGCTCGATGTGGAACGGCACGCCGTCGCAACGCTCGCGCACCGCGGCCCGCTGAGCGTCGGTCACCTCAGGGGCCAGCGCGTCGATCAGCGCGTCAGACTCCGCTTCGCTCAATGGCGAGAGCTCGAAAAGCGTTACCGGCCAATGCTTTTCGATAACGTTCTGGTCGCGTGTGGTGATGACGACCATCACCCGCCCGTCGGCCGAGGCCAAAACGGCGTCCAGCAAGTCGATGGTCGACGTGTCGAACCAGTGCACATCCTCGGCCACGACGAGCCCCGCCCGATCTCGTAGGCACGCCAGCAGGTACCGGTGCACGGTCGCGCCGATCAGCTCGTAGAGCGTGCGGCCTTCCACAGCGGCAGGGGTGTAGCCGTGCTCGGCGCCCACGCCCAGCACCGGCGCCATCAGCGGCACCGCGTCGACCGGATCGAGGCCATGCGCGCGCAGCTCAGTCTCCAGCAGCCGCAACCGCTCCGAACCCGTGGTCAAACGTGTTATGCCGCAGCGTCTTTCGAGCAGACGCCGGACCGGATGCAGGCCGGTCTCGGTGTGCAGCGGCGAACCTCGCAGTTCGACGACCACACCGCCCGATTGCTCGACGATGTCGGCCGCCGCGCGTGCCAGTCGCGTCTTGCCGATGCCCGGTTCGCCGCAGAATGCGACGCCGGGATACCTGGCCGCACCGTCGCATGCCTGCTGCCACACCTGCTGCAGCCAGGCGCGCTCCCGGTGACGCCCGATCATCGGCGGCGACGACGGCGCCAAGGCATGCGGTCGCTCGCCGAGCACCCGATAGTGGTTGACCGGACTCTCGACGCCTTTGACCGCGGCGGCTGGGCCGGCGACCAGCTCGTAGGCGTCCGCGACCAGCGCTGCGACAGCGTCCGAGACAGCCACGGTGTCGGGCGCGGCCAGCGAGGAGATCCGCGCGGCGAGGTTCGCGGCGAACCCGTACACGTCGTCTTGGGCGATGTCCAGATACACCAGCCCACGATGGATGCCCACACGCACGCTGAGTCCCACGTCGAGTCGGCGCATGGCTTGTTCGCTCAGCCGGGTGACGGCGCGGGTGATGTCGAGCCCGGCAGCCACCGCGCGCTGCGCCCCGTCCTCGTGCGCGGTGGGGTGACCGAAGACGGCGAGTAGCCCATCGCCTTTCGTCGAGCCGATGTGGCCGCCGTAGCGGTCGACGATCTGCACGACGTACTCGCGATAGCGTCCGACCAGCATGCGGTAGGTCTCCGGCTCCACCCGCGTCGACAGCACCGTCGAATCGACCAGGTCGACGAACAGGATGGTCAGGCGCCGAATCTCGCCGCCGCCGCCGACGTCCGGGAAGTCCTCGGCCAGCAGCTTTTCCGCGTCGGTGTTCGAGGCGTCGACCGCCAGCACCTGACCGGCCAACGCAGAGGCGGCCGCGCGGTCACCGCGATTGATGGCCGCCACCGCCCGGTCCAGGAGCTCGTTGATCGAACCGCCGCTGTCCCGACCTGCGCCGTTGACCTCTGGGTGGCCCTTACGGTCGCCCACGTCAATATCGTGGCACCGCCTGGGCGATATTGCAGTCCATTTCACCGACGGCCTTGCCGGGCGCGTATCGGCCCGGCACCGTCGTCACGCCCGCAGCTGCCACTGGAGGGCGAGGTGGTCCGGAATGGCGAAGTCCGCGCGGTCGCCGCGGCGTTCCAACGTCAACAAGCCCCGGAGGAGTTCACGACCGAACGGTTCGGCCAGCCGTGACATCGGCCCGAAGCGCCGGGACCGCTCTCCGGCTCTGTCGAGGACGTTGACCAAGAACCAGTTGGCCAGGCGGGAAAAGAAACCGAGGTCGCGCGGAACACGGATCAGGTCGGCGGTCTTGTCTCCGATGAGGTGGCGGATCAACGGCGGGATGGTGTCGTCGAACAGATAGCCCGGGGTCATCTTGTCCAGCAGCTCGAGCAGCGCGGCCGTCATCTGCTGTCCTTCCGGCGAGGCGGCGAATTGGCGTCGCCGGATGATCTCCACGAGCGCAGCAGCCTCCTCCGCGTCGTCCACCCGCATGTCGTCATCCAGGCCGATGAGGTGACCGATCACGGTCCACAGGTGCAGATACGCGTCGATGTCCTCAGGGGGCAGCCGCACGCCGAGGCGGCGGAGCGGGTCGGCGACGACGTAGGAGAACGCGAGCATGGTCCCGGCCAGGTCTTCTTGGTTGACGGGCTCGCCCCACTGTTCGTAGTTCCACAGTCCGGGCTGTCCTTGGTTGCGCGCCTTGATCAGGTGGCGCACTGCGGCGTGCATCAGCCGGACCTTCTGGATGACGCGACGGCCCTTGCCGTTGTCATCGAGCCCGCCGACGCTGAGCACGTCGACCAAGAACTGCCCTGTCTCCATCACCCGTCGGCGCGCGTCGCTGTCGAGCCGGGCGGTCATGGCGAGCACCTTCACGCCGTTTGCCGCCGCGTACGACGACGGCAGCGACGCGCAGAACAAGCAGCACGAGATATGCAGACCCCACGTCTCGAACAGCCGTTGTCCCCGCTCGATACGAGCCGCATCCGCCCACTGCGGCAACGGCAACGTGTCAGCCAGGTACGCCTCGAGGCGGTCGGGCAGTTCCGGCGGCACCGGGTCGTCGGTGCGGATCAGCGTTTTCATGACCGCGTTGACTGCCTCGACGCCGCCCTGTTCGAGGACCTCAGCGACGGCCTCGTCAGCGACCGGATCTCCCTCCCGCCGCTTGCTGTCGAGCATTGCGTCGGTCCACCGGGTGCTGGCGCCGGCCACGCGTTCAGCTTCCCAGCATTCGGGTCCGTGCGCCGACGGAATGCCGATTCGAGCCCGATCGGCTATCGGCTATCGGCGCGGCGGCGGACGGAACACCGCTAGCGCCCGATACCGCACGCTGAAGCTGGCCGACTCGTGCTTCGAGCCGACTTCGCCGTCATGCGCGATGGTCGTCGGACCGTCGAGACAGCGGAAGCTGAACTCCGGCACCTGCCGTTCGTGATACAGCGGGCTGCGCTCCAAGCGGCCCAGCATCAGCGACGTCAGGATGCGCAGCTTGGCCAGCCGCGGACCCGTCTCCAGGATCCGGATGTCCAGCAGCCCGTCATCCATTCGGGTCCGCCGCGACGGCGCGAATCCCGATGGTAAGTAAGCGGAATTGCCCAGGAAGAACAGTGACGTCTGCATCTCCCGGTTGTCGAACGCGATCCGTACCGGCTCGTCGTGGCGCAGCGTGTGCAGCATGGCGTACGCGCTGGCGAGTGGTTTGGAGATCTTGCGTTCCAGCCGCTCTCGGGTCTGCACGAACTTCGGGTAGGCGCCGATGCTGGCGGTGTTGATCACGATGTTGTCGTCGTTGAAGCACACCAGGTCGACGCAGAAGACGTTGCCGTCCTTGATCGCACGGATGGTCTTGTCGGCGGTGTCGCAGCCGATGTCCTTGGCGAAGTGGTTGAAGGTGCCGCCGGGAAACACCGCCAGCGGCAGCCCGGCCTCCACGGCCACGCCCGCGGCACACGACACCGAGCCGTCGCCGCCGGCGATGGCCAGCACTTGAGCGCGTTGTGCGGCCGATTTCAGCGCAGGCACGAGGTCGTCGTCAGGGCCGAGTTCGACGATCTCGGCCGCCGGTAACGATTCCCGGACGCGCGCGGCGATCTCGGCGCCCGCGCCGCCGCCCGACGCCGGGTTGACCACCATGACTACACCGGCGCCATCGGGCCGGGGCGGCGTCTGGACCTTCAGCGGCTCAGCGGTGGGCAGATTGCGCGGCACGACCGGCGGCACCACCCGAGCGCCCAGCACCGCGACCGATGCGCCGATGCCGAATCCGATGAACACGTCGCCGGGGTAGTGCGCGCCGGTGGCCACCCGCGACAGGCCGACCAGCCCCGCGAGCAGCGCCAGCACCAGCCCGAGCACCGAGTTCTCCAGCCCGACGCCCACCGCGAACGCCGCCGCGCTCGCCGAGTGACCGGACGGCAGTGAGTTGGAGGTGGGGTGGCGATGAGTCTGGCGCGCGAGCGGCACCCGTAGATAGCTGGGCCGAGGGCGGCGTCGCAGCCGCTTGGCCCCTTGGTTGGTCAGCAGGCTGGTCACGGCCAGGCTGAGCACCCCGCGGACCGCGCCCCGCTGCGCCGACGGCCGCCGCGACGCCATCAGTACCGCTGCGATCGCCAACCACAGCTTCGAGTGGTCCGCGGCGCGGGTAAGCCGGGGCATCGTGAGGTCGAGCAATTGGCTTTCGGAGTTGGCGACGGCGTCGAAGACGCTTTCGTCCAGGGTTCCGAGGCCTCTGGTGATCTGCCGCAGCCCGCGGTCGCGTCGCGGCCCAGGAAAGTGCATACGTCAACCTATCCCGGGCATCCGGCCGCGAAACGCGACGGCGCGCTGGTCAAGCCTCCGGTCACGCGGACGGCATTGAGTCGTTGCCCGAGGTCCCATTGGTCGATGACGCCGCGGATCACCAACGAGTGTGCGCTTCGAGGGGCTGCTGATCTATCAGACGCTGGTTGTTGCGGCCGACCGCCGCGGGCAGCTTGTCGACGACATCGCCGAGCTGGGCGACGCCGTACACAGGGCCTTTCTCGGCAACGTCAGTACCGTTGACGATGTGTGCCGGTCGCTATTCGCCGATTCTGAGGTGCTTCACTGATGGCCCGTAGCGGCAGGCCGCCCAAGATCGATCCGATGAAACCGATCCATAGGGCCGTGCTGCACAACGACATTGACACCTTCGCCGTCGAATTGGCGGCCGGCAACTACGTCAACGCGCCGGGGCCTGAAGGCATGACGCCGCTGCACATCGCCGCCGATTACGGCCGTATCGATTTTGCAAAAGCGCTGCTGGACAAGGGGGTCGACATCGACCCGATCAATGTGTGGGGCAACACCCCGCTTTGGATGGCTGTCTACAACTACAACAAGACCGAGCCGCCCGGGGCCATCATCCGGCTGTTACTCGAGCATGGTGCAGATCCGAATCGGGGCGAAGGTCATCAACCACCGCTCGAACTCGCCAAGATGATCGCCGGCTTCCCTGAAGCCCTGATCGAACTGCTCGAAGAACACGCGGGCCAATAAGACACTCGCGGTTCGTTTAAGCCGTCAACGATGTCGCCGGTGCGGTCGCTGTGACCGAGTTGTGGCTGAACCTTGACTTGACCCCTAACCACGCCGGCGTCGACCATGAGGCGTGCGCCGTCTCGTCGCTGTTCTTGCCGCGGCCGTCATCGCGATGGTCGCTGCGCCGACGGGCCGCGCCGACTACACGCCGTGGTTCGCCCGCTCGGTAGGCGGGGCCACACAGGTCATTTCGGTTGTCGGCGTTGGTGGTTCGACGGCGAAGATGGACGTCTGGCAGCGCAGTGCTGCCGGTTGGCAGCCCGTCGCGGCGGGCATTCCGGCGCACATCGGCTCCGCAGGCATGACGCCGCAATCCAAGGACGGTTATCCCGCCACCCCGATGGGAGTCTTCACGCTCGACTACGTGTTCGGCACGGCGCCGTCGCCCGGCGGCGGGCTTCCGTATCTGCAAGTGGGTCCGGACGACTGGTGGGACGGCGACCCGCACAGTCCGACGTTCAACACCCACCAGCACTGCAAGAAGGAGCAGTGCCACTTCGACACCTCGGACAGCGAGAACCTCGACATCCCCGAATACGTGCATTCAGTGGTGATGGGCGTCAACACCAAGGAACGCGTGCCGGGCAACGGCGCCGGGTTCTTCATGCACGCCACCGACGGCGGCCCCACCGCCGGCTGTGTCGCGATCGACGACGCCACCCTGGTGAAGATCATCCAGTGGCTGCGTCCGGGTGCGCTGATCGCAATCGGGAAGTGATCAGTGCCACTCAAATGCGAAGCGCCGCACCGGTTTTCAGCGTGAAGTTCAGCCCCTGCAGCGACATCGTGGCCTCATAGGTGCGGTCGTAGCCGGTGGCGCTGATCTTCCAGCCCTGCGGCGTACGCCGGTAGGTGTCGCGGTAGAACGCGGCGCCGATGAGCATGAAGTCGAAATCGGCGACGATCACGCGGTCTTGCAGGTACCAGACGCCGGTGGCCTGGTCGCCGTCGACGGTGATCTCCGGGTGGGTGACGCGGTGCTCGGTGATCACGGCCGGACCGACCGACGAGCGCATGTACTCGACGAGGTCCGCGCGGTTGGTGAAGTGCAACCGCTCGCCGTAGTCGCCGGTGACGTCGTCGGTCAGGGTGTCGGCGAAGGCCTCCCAGTCCTTGGTGTCGAGTGCCCGCAGGTAGCGGTACTTGACGCGCTCGATGGCTTGCAGGTCGGCGGCGGTGTCGGTCACGTCAGCATTGCAGCACAAACCCGGCGCGCAGGGAACTGGCGCGAGTCTGGCGTGGCAACCGAGCGTGCGGTGAGATGATGCGCGCATGCGCAGGTTTCGGTGGGTGATTCGGCTGCCCGCCGTTTTCACGGTCGCGGCCGTCGCCGTGTGCTCGGCGCCGACGTCGGTGCCGGCCGCGGTCGAGAGCCAGCCGCCCCCGGCGGGTGCGCATGCCTCACCGACAGCGCCGGCCGCGGCGCCGCTGTACCCGTTCACGTTGCGCCAGCAGCTCGACATGCCGCCGCTGCACAACGCCCCCGGCGACTTGGCCGCTCAGATCGCCAACCGCACGCAGGTGTATCAGCGCGCGCAACTGCTGAAGATCGGCAGCGGCACCGCGATGGCGGCGTGGTCGACCGCCCGCGACACAGTGGCCGTCAACCGCTCGGTGCTGCCCGCCCTGCGCCAGCAGCCCCTGCGCGCAATGACATTCACCGGCAGCCGGTTCTCCGAACTCGAGCGGATGATCACCGGTGCGGGTGCGGCCCACATCACAGTGGCCAGCCGGACACTGCAGGCCGACACCCCGCTGACGATCACCGGACACAACGTCGTGGTCGACTTCGCGGATGCGGTGATCCAGCCGGGCCAGACGCCGCCGCTGTGGTTGGTCAAGATCGTGGGTGCACGTGACGTCGCAGTGATCCACGCCAACGTCACCGGCGGCACGAACGGCTTTCTGGTAGACGGCGGTTCGGGGATTGCGATCGAGGGCAACGATTTACGCGGGCTGACGCAGAACGGCATCGTGGTGACCGGTAGAGCATCAGCGGTCGACATCCACGCGAACCGCTTGCACGACGTGCAGCGCGCCGGCGTTCTGCTTCACGGCCCGGTCACCAAAGCGCTGGTGGACAGCAACCAGATAGACCATCTCACCGGGCATTCCAACTGGACCGCCGGCATCGTGCTGACGGGCCGGGGCACCGGCATCGCCGACAACCCCGGCTCGTTCTTCCTGCCGGACAACTACTGGGTGCTCACCACGCCGCTGGTGCAGCGGTTGGAAAACCCCGAGCAGAACGTGATCGTGGGCAACAACATCCGCGACGGCCTGTCGTCGGGCGTCTACAACGACGGCGCGATCGCCAACGTGTTCGTCGGCAACCACATCGAAGGCAATGCCAAAGAGGGCATCTGCTTCGACAACGGCGCCACCGCGAACGTGTTCGCGGCAAATCTGGTGGCTGACAACGGGAGACGCTGGGGGCAGCCGGACGAGGTGCTGAAGCTGGACTCGGTGCTCGCGGCGGGCCGGGCTGCCGACGGCACGTCGATGGCCAAACTGCCCGGCATCTCGATCGACAACGCGCTGTACAACGAGATCTTCGCGAACGACATCGTCGGAAACTTCGGCGGTGGGGTGAAGATGGTGCGCACCGCGCTGTTCAACGTCGTCGCCAAGAACACCATCGTCGACAACAACCGGGGCCAGAGCGGGCAGTTCCACTTCTTCGGTGTCGAACTGGGCGCGGCCGAGGCCGACGAACCCGTCATCGACCTGGATTTCGTCGGCTCGTCCGGCAACATCGTGCTGGGCAACGAGATTCGCGGCCAGCACTATTCAGGCGTGTTCGTGGGCCGCGGCTCGGTGCAGAACGAGGTGGTCGACAACGAGATCGTGGGCGCGACGGCCTTCGCGCTGGAGTCGGCGAGCCGGTAGCGCTTTCACTTCGAGGGCCAGCGTCGCGAAGCACTCCGAGGTCAGCGAGCTCATACACGGTGCGGTAACCTCCGTAGCGAATTCGAGCCGGAAACCGCTTGCAGTCCTGCGCATAACGCGCAACTGCCTCTGGTAGAAAGTGAGCGCACTTGCTGAACCGGTTCATCAAGCTGCAACTGGTGATATTCGTCGTGCTCACCGTGCTCGCGCTGGGGGTGCTGGGCCTCTATTACCTGCAAGCGCCGCGGTTGATGGGCATCGGACAGTACACCCTCTACGCGGAGTTGCCGCGGTCCGGCGGGCTGTACAGGACGGCGAACGTGACGTACCGGGGAATCGCGATCGGTCGGGTGACCGATGTGTCGCCCACCGAGCGCGGGGCGCGCGCCACGTTGAGCATCGACGATCGGTACAAGATCCCGGCGAACGCGTCGGCGAACGTGCACTCGGTGTCGGCGGTCGGTGAGCAGTACCTGGACCTGGTGTCGACGGGCAACGTCAAGGACTACCTGCACGACGGTCAGACGATCACCCGCAGCACCGTGCCGTCGGACGTGGGTCCCGCGCTGGATGCCACCAACCGGGGGCTGAATGCGTTGCCCAAGGACAAGATCGCCACGTTGCTCGACGAGACGTCGCAGGCCGTCGGTGGGCTGGGGCCGGCCTTGCAGCGGCTGGTGGATTCGACCACCGCGATTGCCAGCGACTTCCGTGACAACTTGACTCCGGTCAACGACATCGTCGCCAACTCGTCGCCGATCCTGGATTCGCAGGTGAATTCGCGCGACAACATCGAAACCTGGGCGGCGAACCTGAATTCGATCGGCACCCAGGCCGCTGAGCAGGACGCAGCGCTGCGCAGCGGTTTGCAGCAGGCCGCTCCCACCGCCGATCAGCTCAACGCGGTGTTCTCCGATGTGCGCGATTCACTGCCGCAGACGCTGGCCAACCTCGAG
Source organism: Mycobacterium sp. NGS19 (assembly GCF_059813155.1). Lineage (NCBI taxonomy): Bacteria > Bacillati > Actinomycetota > Actinomycetes > Mycobacteriales > Mycobacteriaceae > Mycobacterium > Mycobacterium sp. NGS19. The sequence goes on along the minus strand of NZ_JCALEB010000002.1, from coordinate 513,674 downwards.
ATCGTCATCGACTTGCTCAAGCGCTACCACAAGGGCGTCGAACAGTCTTTGGTGATCTTCCCGCAAGGCGCAGCACAGCTAGAGGCCGGCTCTATTTTTCCGGGGTACGGCATCATCAACTTCGCGCTCGGCCCGTTGTTCGTGGGCATCGGTGCCTCTGCGTTGACCCTGCAGGCTGTGCCGCCGGGTTTCGGTGCTGCCCTCAACAGTCCGCCGCCGTGCCTGACCGGCTTTTTGCCGCCGTCGCAGTGGCGCGCGCCTGCCGACACCTCGCCAGCGCCGTTGCCGTCGGGTACCTATTGCAAGATCCCGAAGGACTTCCAAGGCAACGTGGTTCGCGGTGCGCGCAACTATCCGTGCGCCGACGTCCCGGGCAAGCGGGCCGCGACGCCGCAGGAGTGCCGCAGCAACGAGCCGTATGTGCCGATGGGCACCAACCCGTGGTACGGCGATCCGAACCAGATCCTGACCTGCCCGGCACCGGCGGCGCGCTGTGACCAGCCGGTGGAGCCCGGTCGGGTGATCCCGGCGCCCAGCGTCAACAACGGCTTGAACCCGTTGCCCGCAAACCTGTTGCCGCCCAATGGAACTCCGGCGCCGCTGTCCGATCCGTTGTCGCGGCCCGGCCAGGGCAGTGTGGCGTGCAGCGGCCAGCAGCCGAACCCGTGCACCTATACGCCGGCGCAGCTTCCCACTGCGATCTACAACCCGCAGAGCGGCGAGGTCGTCGCGCCCGACGGAAGCCGATACACGGTGCGCGACTCGGCCGGAACGGGCGACGACGGCTGGATGCAGATGCTGGCACCCGCGAGCTGAATTCAGCTGTGCGGCACGGTTCCTCGAGGCAGTGTTAGCGGCAGGTCGGCGTACGTCTTGATGCCCGGTGAGGCGGCGACGACGGCCGGGATTGCGTGGATCGCCGGCATCGCGGTGATGGTGTGCCCGAGGCTCATGAAGTCGGCCATGGTCTTGGCCTTCTCGAGGAAGTCCGGCGGCGGCAGGAACCCCACATTCATTGTCACGGTGGGCATTCCGTCGATGGTGATCTTCCACGGGTCGCCTTCGATCTTCCAGTCCGGATCGAGCGTCTGCCCCTTGCGCCATCGCACGTTGAGGTCGACGACTGTTCTGCCGCCGATCCGTCCCTGCCAGCTGGCGAAGACGCCGGCCACGCAACCGGCGCTGATGGTCCACGAACCGAGGTCGAGGTCCTGGGTGGTCTTGGCGTACTCCGCTTCACACACCACCTCGTCGAACTCGACGCCCAGTGCGTCGCCGACCAGCCGCACCGCCTCGGCGAACACCGCGGTGCCTTGTGCTGCCATGGGCTGCAGCTCGGGGTCGTCGATCGGCGTGCCGAAACCTACCGGAATCTCGGTCGCGGGGGAGTCGTAGAACGTGGTGTCGGACGCTTCGGCGATCGTGACCTTGTCCACGCGGCTACAGCCGGTGGCCGCGACGATCGCCAGCAGTTCGGCGAAGCCCGGGCTGACGCCGGAACCGAACATCGTCGAACCGCCTTGCCGGCACGCCTCCTCGATCCGGTCGCGGCCGGCGCCGAGGTTGTGTCCGGTGATGAACGACGCGGTGGACACCACGTTGACGCCGGCGGACAGGATGCGCACCAGTTCGTCGACGTCGATCCACATCGGGTTGTAGACCACGCAGTCGGGCTTCAGCGCGAGCAGCGCGTCGACATCGTTGGTCGCGGTCACCCCCAACGGTGCGATACCGCAGAGTTCGCCGACGTCGCGGCCGGCCTTGTCCTGCGACCATGCGTAGCAGCCGACGATTTCATAGTTCGGGTTCGCGGCGAGCGCCTCCACCGAACTCTTGCCGACGTTGCCTGTTGTCCACTGGACGATCCGATATGGCTTGGTGTTGAGCACTCGCACAGCATAGGCCAGCGGCAGTGCCGATGGACCGGATTGCGTAGCGCATCGAACCTGTTGAGCGCACACTGGATCAAACACCGCTGCCGTCAGGAGGCGTCATGGGCAAGGATGGACCGTTCGGATTCGATCCCGACGAATTCGAACGAGTGGTCCGCGAGGCGGGCGAGGGACTGCGCGACACCTTCGAGCAGATCGGCAGGTTCTTCAGCCTCCCCGGTGAGCGTGCCGGCTGGTCGACGCTGTTCGACGAGTTCACCCGACCGGGTCGGCGCGGGCAGCCGGAAACCGCCGGCGAGACCGGCGACGGCGTCTGGGCCATCTACACCGTCGACGACGAGGGGGCCGCGCGCATCGAGCAGGTGTATCCCACCGAACTCGACGCGCTGCGCGCGAACAAGACCAACACCGATCCCAATCGCAAAGTGCGGTTCTTGCCGTACGGGATCGCGGTCAGCGTGCTTGACGCGACCGAAGAGTCGGCCTGAGGTACCCCGAGGGCCGGGTTCCCCTGCCCGTCAAGGACATCGGTCGGTTGCTGCTGCGGTGTGCCGACCGGCCCGGACTGGTGGCTGCCGTCAGCACATTCCTGGCGCAGGCCGGTGCCAACATCGTGTCGCTGGACCAGCATTCCACCGAACAGACGGATGGAATCTTCATGCAGCGCACCATCTTTCACCTGCCAGGGCTGTCCGCGGCCCGCGAGACGCTGGAACGGGAGTTCGCCGAGCAGGTCGCCACGAAGTTCGGCATCGACTTCCGGCTGACCGAGGCCGCCAAGCGCAAACGGGTGGCCATCATGGCGTCGAAGCAAGACCACTGCCTGCTCGACTTGCTGTGGCGCAATCGCCGCGGCGAGCTGGACATGTCGGTGGTGATGGTGATCGCCAACCATGCCGACCTGGCCGACGACGTGCGCCCGTTCGGCGTGCCGTTCATGTACATACCGGCCGCCAAGGAGATTCGGGAGCAAGCCGAGCAGCGCCAGCTCGAGCTGTTGCGCGGCAACGTCGACCTCGTGGTGTTGGCGCGCTACATGCAGGTGCTGACTCCGCGCTTTCTCGACGAGGTCGGCTGCCCGCTGATCAACATCCACCACTCGTTTCTGCCCGCGTTCATCGGTGCCGCACCGTACCGACAGGCCAAGGACCGCGGCGTGAAAATCGTTGGCGCGACTGCGCATTACGTGACCGAGGAGCTCGACGAAGGCCCCATCATCGAGCAGGACGTGGTGCGCGTCGACCATCGGCACAGCGTGGACGATCTCGCGCGGCTGGGCGCGGACGTCGAACGCGCGGTGCTCTCGCGGGCCGTGCTGTGGCACTGCGAGGACCGAGTGATCCGGTACGGCAACCAGACGATCGTCTTCTGAGAAGGGTCAGCCGACCTTCTGCCACAGACAGACGCCGCTGAGCTCGATGGTGAACATCAGCGGCACAACGCGAAATCTCAGCGGCTGTCCGGGTTGGCCGGTCGCGACCTGCGGTGCGCCGACTGTGCCCGCGCTGACGACGCCGACTTGTTCAGCCTTACACGTGGTGTCCGGGTCTTGCGGGGTGGCAGTCCAATCGCCGGATTCCATCTCGCGGTTGGGCTGCCCTTCACCGTGCAGGATCATCTTCGGCCCGAAGCTGAACCAACGGTCACCGCTCGGGTAAGGGTCGTCGAACACCTGCCACTGATAGCCGCCACTCGCTTGCCTGCGGCATTGCAGATAGGTGGTCACGCGCGCCTGGTAGTCGAGCAGCTGCGTCAGCGCACCGCTGAGGCTTTCCGAACACGACGAACCTGGTTGTGGCACAGGGGGTTCAGCGTGTGCCGCTGGCGCCACGGCAACCGCGGCCACGACCGCCGATACCACCGCACTGCACTTGCGCTGCTTCATCGCCCGAAGGTCAGACCGAGAGCGCAGGGCTGGGAACCAGGTTCGTCCTGGTCAAATCGGTGCGCATCAGCCGCACCTCGTAGTTGTCCCACGTCGACAGATTCCAGTAAAGGTACTTCTGGTCCTCCGGCGCGAGGTTGGCCGTGCCCGACCACGGATGGATCATCGGGGCATACAGCCCTGGCATCTGCGCTGACGTGACCAACGTCGTTGGGGCCGACCATGTTCCCTGCGGAGTCGTCGCGGTGCGCACGACGATGTTGTTGTTTCCGTCGCCGTACATCATCACGTACTTGCCGAGGTACTCGTTGTACTGCACCGACATCTCGCTCACCGAGGGGGTCGTCTTGAATCCGAACAGTCCCAACAAGCCGGGGGCCGTCGTCTTCGGCAGGATCGCCGTGGCGGCCGAGGGCTTGTTGGCCACCCACGTCTTTCCGTTCCAGTACTCGTATCTGGTCTGGTCCAGGATCTCGGCCTCTTTGACACGCGACAGGTACACCGTTCCGGTACGTCCCGCCGGCGTTCCGTACGAGTAGACGTATCCGTCGTTCACCAACTGCCCGTTGGCATCCCGCACGGCCTGACCGTCCGCGCCGATCTGCACTCCCTTGACGTAGGCGCCCTGCTGGAAGTGCTGGTTACCGGACACGAAGGGCTTGCTGGCGTATCCATAGCCCGCGGGGCGGATGCTGGAATCGGCGACTTGCCATGTCTGCCCATTGTCGTCGGAGTACGCGATGCCCGAGTAGTTCGTCGTCCACTGGCCCGGCGAGCCCCACTTGCGCACGGACATGAAGTCCACGTACTGGCGGGTGTGGCCGTCGGCGTCGGTCACCGAGATGCCGGCGGTCGGGATGATCGTGGTTTCGGTGCCCTTGGCGTAGCCCTTGATGTTGTTGCGGTCGACGATCTCCTTCGGGTCGATGCCCTCCGGCGCGATCGTCGACGCACCGCTGAAGATGTCTCCCTTTACGCTGTTGGGCACGTACATGCCGTTGTTGAGGGTGGCGTCGGGAGTGCGCAACAACGTGTTCATCCGCCAGAAGCCGGTGCGCGCCGGGTAGGGGTTTCCGAAGGTGTCGCCGAATGCGATCAGGACCTGGTGCTCGTTGACCGGGGTGGTGGGATCGTCCTTGATTCCGTTGTCCCACATGGTGCCAACGTCGGTGCCGCCGATGCCGAAGCGGACGTCGGTCTTGTTCAAACCGCCAGGCCCTGTCACGTATTCGATGAAGTCCGTGGTGGCGCTGATCGCCGTCGGCGTCTTAGTCGTCCCCGGATACGGGTCGACGGTGACGGCCGCGGTGGGCGCCATCAGAGCAGAGGTGGGCGTCGTATCGGTGAGCAATGCGGTGGTGACCGGCGCGCTGCTCGTCGTCGTGACGCGCGCGGCCTCGGCGAACTTCTGCTCGGTCTCCCGGCGTGCTGCCAACGCGAGCAACGTCAACGCGATCGGACCTCCGACGGGACCGCCGGGGACGGTGCCGGCAAGTGGGCCGATGCCCAAGACCGATAAGGCGTTTGCGAGCACATTGGCGGTCGTCGGCGCCGCCGGCTTCGGCTCGGCCACGATCTGCGGCGCGGACGCCGGAACTGTCGCCGGAGCAGCCGACGCCTTCGACGCCTTGTACGCCGTCGTCAATGCCGTTGCAGCGAAGGTCAATTGGCGCTGGGGCGCAAGTGTGCTCGAGGTGATGTCATGAGCTGCACTGGTGACAGTGCGGGCGTCGACTGAGGACGACGGCGACGCAAGTCCGCTGTTCGCAGTGTCAGCCGTGTCTGCCGTTGCGCCGTTGGACGACGATCGCTTCCGAAGCGCAACCTTGTCGCCGATGGTGAGCCGCGTCTTCGTCGGCGTCTGTGCCGCGGTGGGGGAGTCGGAGTCCTGCGACGGCGACTTCTGCGCGTCCTGCTGCGGGGCGAGTCCGGAGCGGATCTTACTGAACGTGTCGGCCACTCGGCTCAGCGTGTCGGTGATGCGCTGGCTGCTGAGTGCGCCGCCGGAGCTGACCACGTCACCCGGTTTCGCCGGCGGTGTCGCAGCAGACGAACCAAGACTGGTCTTCGATGTCGACGACGAATCGGTCTTTGTCGACTCCTGCGCAGTGGCCGCCGTGGGTTTCTTCGCCACGGTCCCACCGGATTCCGCACCTGGGGTGCCTGTGCTGCCCTGACCTGAGTCGGATTGCGCGGATGCGTCAGAACCGGTCGGCGTGGCCGATGCCACCCCTTGACCGGTCACGACCGCGGCCCCGACGCCCAGCGCCACGGCCAATCCCCCTACGCGACCTATGCAAGCCGCAGCACCCATGATGTCCCCTCGATGATGCAGCCCCGACCCCGAAAAGGACTGTCTCACACCACAGCGCTGTTTGGTGTGAAAACAGTGACTTCGATCGGCGCTGTTCTACGATTCGTTGTTGCCCGCACCGCGCTGCCGCCGCGCAGTGCAGCAAGGCGTGCTCCGTTGAGCTGTGGAAGCGGCTTGCGGCAACGTCTGAATCGACTGTGGCTCTTGATGATTCGCTTGGGAGCCGAACTCGGTGCCGATGCCGTGCCGAGCAGCGTGATGAAAACGCCTGATGCATAGCGCATCCCCCAATGCGTCGGAGCAGGTTGAGATGCGCGGGGCCGGGGTGAAGTCCCTCAGGCGATCAGCGGGTTCGAATTGCGGGCGGCCACGATGGCGTTGTCGATCGCCGGGGCGTCGGCGGGGCGGCGTCTGAACGCGGACGGTCGGCAGCCAGCTGCGCGTCGTCTCAGACGTACTTCATCGCCTTCCCGGAAGTGCTGGACGCTGAGCCGAAGCCCCCGGTTCCGCTAGTGGCGGGCCCGCTGCTGGATGGCGCGCCGTTATGAAATTGTGATAAAGGCCCTTCACCTCGTATGGTGCTTGGCGTGGGCCGACACTCACTACCCAAGAGCCGACGGAAGCCGCCAGTCGGACTTGCGGCTTTCATTGCCCCGGCGGCCGTGCTTTTCGCCGCCGGGGGAGACATGCACACATCCACCGCGAGCGAGACGATCGAACCGGTAGTCGAGACACCTGGGCGGTGCTGCGCGGAGATCGTCGCGGCGGCACCCATGGTGCGCGCGTCAGCGTCGCTGATCCAGGTGGCAGAGGCGGACCCACCGGCTCAACCGGCAGCAGCGTCGAGATATCGGGTGGTTCAGTTACCGCAAGCGTTGCCCGCCGGAGTAGCACCTGAGCAGGGACTGCAGGTCAAGACGATCCTGACGGCCCGCAGCATCAGCGCGATATTCCCCGAGATTCACAGCATCGGCGGCGTGCGGCCGGATGCGCTGAGATGGCACCCCAACGGCCTGGCGCTCGACGTGATGATTCCGAACCCCAGCTCGGAGGAAGGGATCGAGTTGGGTAACCAGATCGTCGCGTACGTGTTGAAGAACGCCGATCGGTTGGGTATTCAGGACGCAATCTGGCGGGGTGTCTACTACACGCCGAACGGTCCGCAAGGAAGTGCGGCCGGCCACTTCGACCACGTCCACGTCACCACTATCGGCGGGGGTTACCCGACAGGCGACGAGATATACGTGCGCTGAGCTGCGGCTGTCGGACGTGCGACACCACATTCGACGCTTACGCCGATCGGCTGCGCTTGTTGCCCGACCGGGCTGCGCCGAATGTGGTGTCGCTACGTCGCTACGACGTGTGGCTCCTAGCGGACGCCGCCCCCGGGAGCGCCCGTCGTCCCGGTGGTTCCGGTGCCGCGGTAGGCGTCGTTTCGCCGCCGAAGGCCGAGCAGGCCGCCCAGACCGAGCAGCCCGATAAGGCCCCACAGGCCGTTCTTACCGCTGTCGTTGTCGTTGTCATCAGCTGCCACATAGCTGGTGGTGGAAGCAGGAGCGGGTTCAATGGCCGTGGTCGCGTGGGCGATGCCCGCACCCCCGAACAGCAGTGCCCCCGTCGTGGACATGATTGCAATTGCCTTGCGCATGACGATGTTCCCCTCGTTGGTCATGAGTCGGTCAGCGGGACGAACTCGAAGCAGCTTCTTTACTTCATCCGCTATGAACGACGTATCTGACGTCGTGGCGGGTCCTATACCCAGGACGTCATCATTGCGAAACAATTGGTCTCGGTGTGCGCGGCTGCCCGAGTGTGTTTGCGCCAGCCGCGCCAACCTGTCACTCAGTGGGCCTATAGGAGCTTCGTCAGGCGATGACTCCTGCTCGGCATACGTCACGCTGTCAACGAACGGGGCGATGCACTAGTCCTAACGCGTTGATACACACAGTATGGCGAGGCCCACGCCAACGTCATGGCGGCACTCGGTGCGTGGAGACAACGAAACCCGAAGAGGGGCAACGTGTACGTCTTCGGGGACCGGCTGTGGACTTGGACGCGCTGCGGGGTCGGGTGTCTGCCGGGTGGAGGGCCCGCCTGGCGTTACGGTCGCACCAGCGGGACGTGGCGGTTCAAGAAGTCGATCTGGTCAGCAATGATTCCCTCAAAGTGGGGTTCCAGGTACGGCTCAAAGTGGGAGCAGTCATAGGACTTCACCTCCCCGTTGGGGATGCGGGACACGATTCTTCGAGCCTTCGCATACGGGGTGACATCGTCCTTGATGGCCAGCTGCACCAATGTGGGTGCGGTGATCTTGGCGACGTGACGGGCCGGGGAGTACAGCGGCACCCGCAGGGCAATACGCGCAGCGACGTCGTTCTCGGCGAGCAGTTCTTCGCGCTTGTCCCCCGCCATCCGTTCGACGAGCTCGGCGGCCCCGGGGGAGGTCATCATCGCGACGTCACCCGGATAGCCAACAGCTGCGGTGCGGTAGGGCGGACGTCCCAGCCAGTCACCCACTTGGTCGCGCACACCCGCGAGAATCAACCGCGATACCAGCTTCGGGGATTGGGCGAACGCCGACGCTGGGCCGGAAACGTGCGGCACCTGCACGATTGCCGCAGCGAGGTCGTGGTCGTGGCTGGCCAGAACCAGGACGTGCCCGCCTCCGAAGGAGGAACCCCAGGCGACGACGCGGGTGTTGTGGACACCGTCCAGGCTGCGGGCGTAGGCGATGGCAGCCCGCCAGTCCGCTTGCTGGGCCTTGATGTCCAGGATCCGGCGGGGCTGCCCGCCGGATGCACCCCAGAACCGGTAGTCGAACACCAGCACGGCGTAACCGGCCTCGGCGAACCGTCCGGCGTAGGCGTCCAGGCGCAGCTCGCGGAACGCGGCGAACCCGTGAGCCATCACCACGATCGGCGGATTCTCAACGCCCTCGGGCCGGTAGAGCCACGCCGCGCAGGGTGTGGCGTGGGACGTGAAGGTCACGTCGTGTCGGACATAGCTGAATAGCTGGTTCACGTCCTCGCCTCCCTTCGGTATCTTGAATGCTGTTCAAGAACTTAGCGCTCTCTTGAATGGCATTCAAGACACTGTGACCTAGACGGCAGTCGGGAGGGCGGAATGGCGCGGAACAAGCGCCCGCAGGCCGCCGACGAGAAGCGTGCAGAAATCGTCGCAGCGGCACGACGGCTGTTCATCGATGCTGGCTACGACGCCACCTCGATGAGCCGCCTGTCCAAAGAATCCGGGGTGGCGCCCAATACCATCTACTGGTACTTCGGGGATAAGGACGACGTCCTGATCGCTGTGCTCGAGAGCGTCATGGCCGACGTCTGGCCGCAGTACCAACAAGTTGCGACCGAACCGATCGCCGCCCGACTGCTGTGGGTGGTTCGCCAGTTACACCAGATGAGCCGCCTCGTGACGACGGTGCACGCCCGCGTCGAACATTCGGCCGCTATCGCCGAGTGGCATCACAACTTCCATCTGATCACCGGTGCCCTGGCCCGTTACGAATTAGAGACCGCGGGAGTCTCACCTGCGACTGTGGAGGCCGAAGTGATGATCGGCATCTTCACCATCGAAGGGCTCCTCATGCACGACCTGAACGAAATCGAGCAACGCGCCATCTGCGACGCCCTGGCTTCACGCTGGACCACTCCCTGGCCGCACTCGTCCTGAGCGGGAAGTTGACGTGAGGTCTGGTGCCCTTGCGGTGACGCCCACGCCCCATCAGCTGACAATCTCGTGCTGTCCTCGCCGCTAGCCCTGATGAAACTGCGGTCCTTCGTGCGGAGTTGGACCTACGTGGACGGTAGTGGATTCGCTCGGATCGCAAGGAGTTGGCCGTGAGTTGTGCCGACGTCGTGACAGCGACATGAGCCCGCCGCTCAAAAGGCCGAAGCCGCCCCGTCAGTTGAATGCTGGTGCGATGAAGCGCCGCACTATCTGGTGTTCCAGTTCGCTGTCGCCGATTGGCCAGACCGCCAGCGCCATGACGACGCGGACGATCCATTGGGCCGCCTGCGGGTCGTCGTCGGTTATGCCGGTGAGGTCGGCGGCGAGACGACCCAGCACCGGCGACGAAGGAAGCTCGGTCAGATCACGACCGGCGCTCAAGCCCATCATCATTTGGCGTATCGGATCGGATCGAATGTGTTCGAGTGCGACTGTGATTGCCTTTACCACTCGCTCTGCGCCACTCAGGTCTTTCACGGCACGTCGGACCGAGTCGACGATGCGGGCCGCCAGGCGCAGTAGAACGGCGTCGCGGATCTGGGCTTTGCCTCCGGCGTAGCGGTAAATAGTCGCCCGCGAACAGTGCACTCGTGCGGCCAAGGCGTCCATGTCGAAGGCGTCCAGTCCGTCCCGCAAGACGAGGTCGGTAGCCGCGGCATAAATTCGGTCTGCGGCTGCCGTACGCCGCTCGCCGCCAAGGAGCCAATCGTCTCGGGCCAACGGATCATTCCCTCCTAAAGGACGATCCATATCGTCTCAGACTTGAGACGAAACCAGCAGCAGATCTCAGCATTTATGCACGGTGGAGGATGCAACCTGAGACGGCCGCCATGCGAAGCGTCCAGGCTGGATTTCAACTTCTCCAGACTGGTTGACGCGCACTGTCGGGGCCGGTCAGCGTAGAGAAATGACGTCCCACAATGGCCAACTGGGCATTGAGTTGTTCGATGATGAGTGCATCCAAGACCCTTACCCTCTTTACCGGCGGATGTTGGACACAGCACCGGTGCATCAGATTGGCAATTCCGCTTTCTATGCGGTGTGCAGCTGGGATGCGGTTAACGACGCCATCGCTCGCCCCGAAGACTTTTCCTCGAATCTGACCGCGACGATGACCTATCAGCCTGGCGGCTCGGTGGGTGCTTTTGAGATGGAAGGGTTAGGCGGAAAGAGCCATGTGCTGGCCACCGCCGACGAGCCCGCGCATACGGCGCACCGGAAAGCGTTGCTTCCGCAACTGGCAGCGAAGCGTATTCGCGCCTTCGAGCCGTTCATCCGTGAAACAGCCGAGCGGCTCTGGAACGCCAACGTGCGAGACGGGCGCATCGAATGGATGGGCGCGATGGCAAACCGACTGCCAATGATGATCGTCGGGCGAATTATCGGCGTTCCGGACACTGACATCGACAAGCTCGTGCGGTGGGGATACGCGGCGACTCAGGTGGTCGAGGGCCTTGTCAGCCAAGATCAACTCAACGCTGCCGGCGTCGCCGTTATGGAACTCGCCGCATACATCACCGATCAGTTTCAGCAGGCCGCAGCGGACCCGCAGGACAACTTGCTCGGCGATCTGGCCACGGCGTGCGCGTCGGGTGAAATGGAAGAACTCACCGCTCAGGCGATGATGATCATTCTGTTCAGTGCCGGTGGCGAATCAACTGCATCGCTAATCGGTTCCGCTGCTTGGCTTTTGGCGACTCGACCCGATATCCAACAGCAGGTGCGCGAGCAACCGAAACTACTCGGCGCATTTCTTGAGGAGGTATTGCGCTACGAACCACCGTTTCGAGGCCATTACCGCCACGTCGTCAGCGACACGACGTTGTGCGGTGTAGAACTTCCGGCGGATTCGCACCTCCTGTTGTTATGGGGGGCGGCAAATCGCGATCCAGCCCACTTCGACGATCCCGATCGATTCCGACTAGACCGGTCCGGCGGAAAGGGTCACATCACGTTCGGCAAGGGCGCGCACTTCTGCCTCGGAGCCGCACTTGCGCGATTGGAAGCTCAGATTGTGATTGGTCAGCTCCTTGAGCGGACGTCAATGGTTGAAGCCGCCGAAACAGGGCGGTGGCTGCCGAGCCTCCTGGTGCGCCGCCTGGAAAGCCTCGAACTGGCCTGCGAATAGGCGGTCTTGTCGCCGACAAGGGACTTGCTCGGCGCACTCCGCGCCGACGGCCCGATGAGGGCCTACATTCGAATGGTTCAACAGCATTCGCGCTGGTAGACGTGGAGCCGATGACGGGAATCGAACCCGCGTTCTCAGCTTGGGAAGCTGATGTTCTGCCATTGAACTACATCGGCGCTGGTGCTGACGAAGGATAGCAATCCCAGCGGCTCGCTCGCCGTTGACTGTGCCGGTAGGGCGCAAAAGTGCGAGTAGGGCGCGCCCTGAGCGCACAGTCAGCGCAGTCGTGGCCGGCAGCCATGCCGCCACGCAGCCATTAGGCTCGACGAGTGCTGCTCTCCGACCGCGACATCCGCGCCGAGATCGACGCCGGCCGCTTGGCCCTCGACCCCTTCGACGACACGCTGGTGCAGCCCTCCAGCATCGACGTCCGGTTGGACAGCCTGTTCCGGGTGTTCAACAACACCCGCTACACCCACATCGACCCGGCCCTGCAACAAGACGAGCTGACGAGCCTCGTCGAACCGCTGCCGGACGAGCCGTTCGTGTTGCACCCCGGCGAATTCGTCCTGGGTTCGACGCTCGAATTGTGCACTCTGCCAGACGATCTCGCCGGCCGCCTGGAGGGCAAGTCGTCACTGGGCCGGCTCGGCCTACTCACCCATTCGACCGCCGGCTTCATCGACCCGGGCTTCAGCGGCCACATCACGCTGGAGCTGTCGAATGTCGCCAACCTTCCCATCACGCTGTGGCCCGGCATGAAGATCGGCCAGCTGTGCCTGCTGCGCCTCACCAGTCCGGCCGAGCATCCGTACGGCAGCGCCAAGGTGGGCTCGAAGTATCAGGGACAGCGCGGACCCACGCCGTCGCGCTCCTATCAGAACTTCATCAGCACATCGCCGGAACCCACTCAGTAGCGTGAACGCAGCCCGCGCTTCCATCGTGTATTACGAGTAGGGTTTATCCCGCAGGTTCTGCGGAGCCCAGCAAGTGCTGTCCACCGGTGACTTCGTCAAGATCAGCTAACGTCGGGGGATGTAACGCATCGGGCTGATCGTGCGATGAAGCCACTAGTTGACGAGCTTCTTGATGGATAACGCCCCAGCGGGCCTAAGCTAGATAGCAAACTAAATGGAGGGGCTGTGGACATCGTACTTGGCGTGTCGATGACACCCACGACGGTCCGCATGGTGCTGGTCGAAGGCGATAAAGCCGACGGTCTCACCGTCGATCACGACGTCTTCGACATCACGGCAGCTGAGGGAGCAGCAAACTCGAGTGCGGCCGATCAGGTGATCTCGGCCATCCTCGGGACTCAGCAGAGCGCTCTGGCCGGTGGACACCGGCTGATCACCACCGGCGTGACGTGGTCCGACCACAACGAGGCCAGCGCCCTGCGCGACGGCTTGGCCGCCCGCGGCATCGAAGACGTCATGCTCGTCTCCGAACTCCACGCGGCGGGCGCGCTCGCCCAGGCTGTCGGCCGGGCCGTCGGCTACGACAAGACCGCGCTGATGTTCGTCGAGCGCGACAGCGCGACGTTGTCGGTGGTCGAGACGCGCGACGGCTCGATCGTCAAGGTGGTGAACCGCGATCTGCACAGCGCCGACGCCATGGCCGTCATGGCGGACATGGTCACCGATCTGGACACCCACGAGCCCCGGCCCGGCGGCCTGTTCGTCGTCGGCTCGGGCGTCGACGTCACCTCCGTCAAGGAACACCTCGAGCAGCTGGTGACGCTGCCCGTGAGCGCCCCTGAAGACTCTGAGATGGCGCTTGCCCGCGGCGCCGCGCTGGCAGCCGCCAGTGCGCCGCGTTTCGAAGCGACGACGGTCGGGCTCGCGTACTCCCAAGATCCCGACGGCTTGCCGGCCGAGGACGCCTACCGAATCGACCCGGCGTTCGCGGCCACCCAGTTGCGGCCCGCCGGTGCCGTGGCGCCGGTAGTGGACGAGGACGTCGCCGCCGAAGACGAGACCCGGCGGCCATTCCTCCTCGTCGGCAGCACTCTGACAAGCATTTTCGTGGTGGGCGTCGTGGCGCTCGTCATCTCGCTGGCGGTGAGCATCAGGCCCACCGTCGATCAGCGGCCGAGTCCCGGTGAGAGCATCGTCGTGCCCAGCACCGCTCAACCGGCGCCGCCCGTCGCGCAACCGGCACCCCCACCACCGGCTGCCCCGGCACCCGAAACCATCAAGGCTCCGGTGCCCGTCGCGCAGGAGGCGCCGCAGGCGCCGCGGACCGTGTTCGTCCAGGCACCTCAGGCAGCGGCACCGGCGGCCGCACCGCCACCTGCGGCCCCCGCGCCCGCTCCTGCCGCGCCACCGCCCGCACCGGTGCCGGCGGCGCCGGCGCCTGAGCCCGTGCCCGCTGCGCCGGCACCGGTGATCGCACCGCCGGTGGTTCTGCCGCCCCCGATCATCCAGTTGCCGTGGCCGCGACCGGTGTACCGGCCGCCGTGGTATCCGCAGCAGCCGCCTACCAGCGAGCCGCAGACCCCTCCGTGGACTCCGCCGTCGAAGCCGCGATGGACGCCGCCGTCGCAGCCGCCGCCGGACTCGGATTGGCAACCGCCCGTGAACATTCCGCAGCAGCAGTACCCCCCGGTCAACCAACAGCCGGCGACCCCGCAGCAGCCGCGCAATCAGCAACCGCAGCAACCGTCGGGCCCGGTCGGCGGTCCCCGCATGCCGTCGTGGCCGTACTGGCCCGGCAGCTGACACGTAACCTCCCGTTGTCCTGACGCTTGGTGTCCCGACGCGGTTAGCTCACCCCGGGCCGCTATACCGGGGGTATGCGGTGCACCGTCTTCGGCACGGGCTACCTCGGCGCCACTCACGCCGCCGGCATGGCCGAGCTCGGCCACGAGGTGGTCGGCGTCGACGTCGACCCCGGCAAGGTCGCCAAACTGAACAGCGGCGAGGCGCCGTTCTATGAGCCCGGACTGCGGAAACTGTTGCAGGACAACATCTCGGCTGGTCGGCTAAGGTTCACCACCGACTACGACGACGCCGCCGAGTTCGCCGACGTGCACTTCCTGGGTGTCGGCACCCCGCAGAAGAAAGGCGAATACGGTGCCGACCTTCGGCATGTCCACGCGGTGATCGACGCCCTGGTTCCCAGGCTGAGCCGGCCTGCCGTCATCGTCGGGAAATCCACTGTTCCCGTCGGCACGGCAGCCGAATTAGTCCGGCGGGCAACGCATTTGGCGCCTTGGGGCGTCGATGTGGAAATCGCCTGGAACCCCGAGTTTCTGCGCGAGGGGTTCGCCGTTCACGACACCCTGCACCCGGATCGAATAGTCCTTGGCGTGCAACAGGATTCGCAGCGTACGAAGGCGGCGATCGAGGAGCTCTACGCACCGCTCGTCGAGGACGGTGTGCCGTTGCTGTGTACCGACCTGCAGACCGCCGAGCTCGTCAAGGTGGCGGCGAATGCCTTTCTGGCTACCAAGATCTCGTTCATCAACGCGATCTCGGAGGTGTGCGAGGCCGCGGACGCCGACGTCACTGTGCTCGCCGACGCGCTGGGCCACGACGCTCGCATCGGACGCAGATTCCTCAACGCCGGCCTCGGGTTCGGTGGTGGCTGCTTGCCCAAAGACATCCGCGCGTTCATGGCGCGGGCCGGCGAACTCGGCGCCAGCCAAGCCCTGACGTTCCTGCGAGAGGTCGACAGCATCAACATGCGCCGCCGCACCAAGATGGTGGAGCTCGCAACACGGGCCTGCGGCGGATCGCTGCTCGGGGCCAACGTCGCCGTGCTGGGCGCGGCGTTCAAACCCGAGTCCGACGACGTGCGCGACTCGCCCGCACTCAACGTGGCCGGCATGCTGCAACTCAACGGCGCGGCCGTCAACGTCTACGACCCCAAGGCCGTGGAGAACTCGCGACGCATCTTCCCCACGCTGAACTACTCGACTTGCGTCACCGAAGCCTGCCAGCGCGCCGACGCGGTGCTGGTGCTCACCGAGTGGCGTGAGTTCGTCGACCTCGACCCGGCCGAGCTCGGCGACGTCGTGCACGCGAAAGTGGTTGTGGATGGCCGCAATTGCCTCGATGCCGCGCGGTGGCGTGCGGCGGGCTGGCGGGTGTTCGCCCTGGGAAGGCGAGTCCCCGGCGTAGCCTGATCGGCATGAGACAGAGGATTCGCTGGCTCGCGCTGCACGGCTTCGTCCGCGCGCTGGCGTCGATCGGGTTGCGCAGCGGCGATCCGCAGGCTCGGATGATCGCCGATCCTGCCGTGAGGACCGACCCCATCGCGTTCATCGAGGAGCTGCGCTCCCGCGGCCGCATTGTCAAAGGCCGCGCGGTCTATTTGACCGTCGACCACGAGATCGCCCATGAACTGCTGCGCTCGGATGACTTCCGCGTGATCGAGCTCGGCGGCAACCTGCCCAAACCCCTGCGCTGGATCAACCAGAAGACCAAGACCGGCCTGCTGCATCCGCTGGAGCCGCCGTCGCTGCTGTCGGTCGAGCCGCCCGAACACACCCGCTACCGCAAGCTGGTGTCGTCGGTGTTCACCACCCGCGCGGTGGCCGCGCTGCGCGACCGCGTGGAAGAAACCGCCAAGGTGCTCCTCGACGACCTCGGCGAAACGCGCGGCGTCGTCGACATCGTCGCGCGGTACTGCTCACAGCTGCCGGTCGCCGTCATCGGCGACATCCTGGGCGTGCCCGACGAAGACCGCCCGCAGATCCTCGAGTACGGCGAGCTCGGTGCGCCGAGCCTGGACATCGGATTGTCGTGGAAGCAGTACAACCAGGTGTACCAAGGCGTCTCCGGTTTCAACGCGTGGCTGGCCGACCACCTCGAGAAGCTCCGCCGCAATCCCGGCGACGACCTGCTGAGCCAGCTCACCCTGGCCGCCGACGAGGACGGCCGGCTCACCGACCGCGAGCTGCAAGCCACCGCCGGCCTGGTCCTGGCCGCCGGCTTCGAAACCACAGTCAATCTGCTGGGCAACGGAATTCGCATGCTGCTGGAGAACCCCCAACACCTCGCCACGCTGGCGGCACGCCCGGAGTTGTGGCCCAATGCGGTCGAGGAGATTCTGCGGCTGGATTCCCCGGTGCAGTTGAGTGCGCGGGTCGCACGGCGCGACGTCGAGATCGCGGGCACGACGATCCCGCGCGGCGAGCTGGTGGTGATCTATCTGGCCGGTGCCAACCGCGACCCGGCCGTGTTCGACGACCCACACCGCTTCGACATCGAGCGGCCGAACGCCAACAAACACCTGTCGTTCTCCAGCGGCAGACACTTCTGTTTGGGCGCCGCATTGGCCCGCGCTGAAGGTGAAGTGGGCCTGCGCTCGTTCTTCGACCGCTACCCCAACGCGCGGCTGGCCGGCAGCGGCAGCCGCCGCGATACCCGGGTGCTGCGCGGCTGGGCGTCATTGCCGATCATGTTGGGTGCCTGAAATGGATTTCGCCGCATCGCTTCTCGACGAGGACGCCGCGTTCGCCGAGGTGCTGCGTACTGCCGATCCCGCGACGCCGGTGCCAACCTGCCCAGGCTGGACACTCAAGCAGCTGCTGCGGCACGTGGGGCGCGGGCACCGATGGGCCGCGCAGATCGTCGCCGAACGGCGCGCAGAACCTCTCGATCCCCGTGAGGTGCGCAACGGCAAGCCGCCCGACGATCCCGACGGCGCGGCGGACTGGGTGCGCGGTGGCGGGCAAGAGCTGCTCGACGCGGTGTCCAGTACCGGCGGCGACACCGAGGTGTGGACGTTTCTGGGTCCGCGTCCGGCGGCGTGGTGGGTGCGCCGTCGCGTCCACGAAGTGGCCGTGCACCGCGCCGACGCGGAGCTGGCGCTGGGCCGCGAATTCCGGCTGCCGACCGATGTCGCCACCGACTGCCTGACCGAATGGCTCGAGCGGGTGGTGACCCGGGCCGGAGGCGACCAGATGCCGCTGGCCGACGGACAGTCGCTGCACCTGCACGCCGCAGAAGGTGGCGAATGGACGATCAGTGAGGGCGGCGGCACACTGCGGCTCGATCAGCAGCACGCGAAATCCACCGTCGCCGTGCGCGGCGACGTCACGTCGCTGCTGCTGGCGATCACCCGCCGCATCCCCGCCGATGATCAGCGGATCCAGGTCTTCGGCGACGACCAGGTCTGGCGGGGGTGGCTGGACCGCACCCCGTTCTGAGCTACGGTCCAGTCATGACCGTTTCGGAGATCGCGACCGTCCTGGCGTGGCACGACGCTCTCAATGCGCAGGATCTCGACACGCTGGTGGAGTTGTCCACCGGCGACATCGAGATCGGCGACGCGCACGGTGCTGTGCAAGGCCACGAGGCGCTGCGCAACTGGGTGTCGTCCAAGGGATTTCTCGTCGAGCCCGGGCGGATGTATGTGCACGACGGCGTCGTCGTCGTCGAGCAGCACGTTGGTGACGCTGGTTCCCCGCAGGTGACGGCGTCGGCGTTCCGGGTGGTGCACGACAAGGTGACGTCGGTGTTCCAGCACGATGACCTGAAGTCAGCGCTGGCTGCCACCGAGCTCACCGAAGACGACCTGGCCGAGGCGTAGGAGGACCAGATGCGAGGCATCATCCTCGCGGGCGGCGCGGGCACCAGGCTGTACCCGATCACGATGGGTGTCAGCAAGCAGTTGCTCCCGGTGTACGACAAGCCGCTGATCTACTATCCGCTGTCCACGCTGATCATGGCCGGCATCCGCGACATCCTGGTGATCACGACGCCGGCCGATGCGGCCGGGTTTCAGCGGCTGCTGGGCGACGGCTCGGCGTTCGGTATCCACATCAGTTACGCCGTGCAGCCTCGTCCCGAAGGATTGGCACAGGCTTTCGTCATCGGCGCCGAGCACATCGGCAACGACACCGTCGCGCTTGTGTTGGGGGACAACATCTTCTACGGGCCGGGCCTGGGCACCAGCCTGCGACGCTTCCAAAACGTCAGCGGCGGAGCGATTTTCGCGTACTGGGTGGCTAACCCGTCGGCGTACGGGGTGGTGGAATTCGGCGCCGACGGCACCGCTGCGTCGCTGGAAGAAAAACCCGCGACACCGAAATCGCACTACGCGGTGCCCGGGCTGTACTTCTACGACAACGACGTGGTCGAGATCGCACGATCGCTGCGGCCGTCGGCCCGAGGCGAATACGAGATCACCGAAGTCAACCAGGCCTACCTGAACCGCGGGCAGCTCTCCGTGGAGGTGCTGGCTCGTGGCACCGCCTGGCTGGATACCGGGACCTTCGATTCGCTGCTGGACGCCAGCGACTTCGTACGCACCATCGAACGGCGACAAGGCCTGAAGGTCAGCGTGCCCGAGGAGGTGGCGTGGCGGGTGGGTTTCATCGATGACGAGCAGTTGTACGCGCGGGCCAACCAGCTGCTCAAATCCGGCTATGGCGCTTATCTGCTGGAACTGCTTGAGCGGAAATGACTACTGCCGGTAGCTGACCAAGAAGTTGCCGAGGCGCTCGATGGCCGCGGCGAGATCCCGCGCCCACGGCAGCGTGACGATGCGCAGATGGTCGGGCGCCGGCCAGTTGAAGCCCGTGCCCTGCGTGACCAGGATCTTCTCCTGCAGCAACAGGTCCAGCACCAGCTGCTCGTCGTCGACGATGTCGTACACCTCGGGGTCAAGCCGCGGAAAGGCATACAGGGCACCCTGCGGCTTCACGCACGACACCCCGGGGATCTCGTTGAGCTTCTGCCACGCCACGTCGCGCTGTTCGAGCAACCGCCCACCCGGCAGCACCAGATCCTCGATGCTCTGATGCCCGCCGAGGGCCACCTGAATGCCATGTTGCGCAGGCACATTCGGGCACAAGCGCATGTTGGCCAGCAGGCTGATGCCCTCCAGGAAGCTGCTCGCATGCTCCTTGGGTCCGGTGATCGCCAGCCAGCCGGCCCGGTAGCCGGCCACCCGGTAGGCCTTCGAGAGCCCATTGAAGGTGAGGCACAACAGATCCGGCGCCACCGACGCCATGCAGATGTGCTTGGCGTCGTCGTAGAGGATCTTGTCGTAGATCTCGTCGGCAAGCAGCAGCAGTTGGTGCTTGCGCGCCAGATCGGCCATCTGCTCGAGCACTTCGCGGCTGTACACCGCGCCGGTCGGGTTGTTCGGGTTGATCACCACCAGCGCCTTAGTGCGCTCGGTGATCTTCGCCTCGATGTCAGCGACATCGGGCTGCCAGCCCTGCGTTTCGTCACACAGGTAGTGCACGGGGGTGCCGCCGGCCAGTGACGTGGACGCCGTCCACAGCGGGTAGTCAGGAGCGGGGATGAGAACCTGGTCGCCGTTGTCCAGCAACGCCTGCAGCGTCATCGTGATGAGCTCAGAGACGCCGTTGCCGAGGTACACGTCGTCGACGTCGAGCCGGGGGAACCCCTCGACGAGTTCGTAGCGCGTGACCACCGCCCGCCGCGCCGGCAGAATCCCCTTGGAGTCCGAATAGCCCTGCGCGTGGGGCAATGCCTGGATGATGTCGCGCATGATGACGTCCGGCGCTTCGAAACCGAACGGCGCAGGGTTGCCGATGTTGAGCTTCAGGATGCGGTGGCCCTCGGCCTCCAGGCGCGACGCGTGCTCGTGCACCGGCCCGCGGATCTCGTAGAGAACGTCCTGCAGCTTGGTCGACTGCGTGAACGTGCGCTGCCGGTCGTGATGACCGGTGGCCTGCCACGGGACCTGGTGAGTAGTCACGTCCACCATGGTGCCATTGGCGTCCAGTGAATTTCGCCGCTCGCCCGGATCACCGTTTGCCGGGCGGCCGGGCACCGCGGGCAATGCCGAGGCCCTTGACCGGAGGCGTCGGCGCGCTGCCATTGCCGTCATCAGCGGGCCTCGATTGCTCGGTGTCCGCAGGATTCGGCTGCTCAGGCTCCGACTGCTGAGCCGGAGCCGACGGAGCCGAGGCCGCGGGCGCGCTCGTCTTCCTGGCGCCGGGCCGCTTGGCCCCAGCCGCGATGCCGAGCCCCTTGACCGGCGCCGGCTCAGCCTTGGCTTGATCGGGCGCCGCGTTCGCGGGTTGAGTGACCTCGGTGGCGGGCTGCTCCTCGGACGCCTGCTCGGCCGGCTGCTCGGCGGTCGGTGCGGCCTTCTTGGCGCCCGGCCGCTTGGCGCCGGCGGCGATGCCGAGTCCCTTGGCAGGCGCGGCTTGGGTTGTCGCCGACGGCTTTTCGGCAGCAGGCGCCGGCGCGGACTTCTTGGCGCCGGGGCGCTTGCCGCCTGCGATACCCAGCCCGGTGACCGGCTTGGCTTCCTTGGTTCCCGACGGTGCGGCTGCGGCTGGTGCCGACGGCGCTGCCGCAGGAGCCTCGGCCGCCGGGGCCGCAGCCTTCTTCTTCTTCTCTTCGGGAGAGCGCTTCGGCGGCAGCGTGACAGTGCTCTTGTCCAGCGACCCCAGCAGCAGCTGAGCCACGTCGAGCACCTCGACGCCTTCACCCTTGCCCGACTCCTGACGGTCGGTGAGGCCGTCGGTCATCATGACGCGGCAGAAGGGGCAGCCCGTCGCGATCTTCGCGCCGTCGGACACCGTCATCAGCGCCTCGTCGACGCGCTCGTGGTTGACCCGCTTGCCGATGTGCTCTTCCATCCACATCCGCGCGCCGCCCGCGCCGCAGCACAGCCCGGTCTCGGCGTGGCGCGGCATCTCCTTGAGCGTGACGCCCGACGCGCCGATCAACTCGCGCGGCGCCTCGTACACCTTGTTGTGCCGGCCGAGGTAGCACGGGTCATGGTAGGTGACGTCCTGGCCGTTTTCGCCGCCCACCGGCTTCACCGGAACCAGCTTCTTGTCCCGCACCAACCGGTTCAGCAGCTGGGTGTGGTGCAGCACGGTGTAGTTGGCGCCGAGCTGGCGGTATTCCCGGCCGAGGGTGTTGAAGCAGTGCGGGCAGGTGACGACGATCTTGCGGTCGACGGTCTCGACGCCCTCGAACACGCCGTTGAGCGTCTCGACCGCCTGCGCGGCAAGCTGCTGGAACAAGAACTCGTTGCCGGAGCGGCGTGCCGAGTCGCCGTTGCAGGTCTCCTCGGCGCCGAGCACCAGGTACTTCACCCCGGCGATCGACAGCAACTCGGCGACCGCCTTGGTGGTCTTCTTGGCGCGGTCCTCGAACGCGCCGGCGCAGCCGACCCAGAACAGGTACTCGTAGCCGTCGAAGGACTCCGCGTCGACGCCGAACACCGGCACGTCGAAGTCGACCTCGCTGATCCAGTTGAGCCGGTCGGAGGCGTTCTGGCCCCACGGATTCGACTTCGTCTCGAGGTTCTTGAACAGCACCGACAGCTCGGACGGGAACTCCGACTCCATCATCACCTGGTAGCGGCGCATGTCGACGATGTGGTCGATGTGCTCGATGTCCACCGGGCACTGCTCGACGCACGCTCCGCACGTGGTGCACGACCACAAGACGTCGGGGTCGATGACGCCGAGCTGCTCGGCCGTCCCGACCAGCGGGCGCGTCGCCTGCAGCGGCGACTCCGGCGGGACCCGCCCGAACCCGGACTCCGGCACGTGATGCACTTCCTCGTGGCGATCGCCGGCCAGCTTCTCGGAGAGGCCACCTTCGGGTGTGCTCTCGTCAGGCGTGACTTTGTCGCCGAGGATGTAGGGCGCCTTCGCCATCCAGTGGTCGCGCAGGTCCATGATCACGAGCTTGGGGGACAACGGTTTTCCGGTGTTCCACGCCGGACACTGCGACTGGCAGCGCCCGCACTCGGTACAGGTGGCGAAGTCCAGCATGCCCTTCCAGCTGAAGTCCTCGATCTTGCCGCGACCGAGGGTGGCGTCCTCCGGCGGATCCTCGAAATCGATTGGCTTGCCCTGGTATTCGATCGGCAGCAGCGGCCCGAGCCCGTTGGGCAGGCGCTTGAACGTCACGTTGATGGGCGCCAGGAAGATGTGCAGGTGCTTGGAATGCAGCACGATGATCAAGAACGCCAGCATCACGCCGATGTGCAGGAGCAGCGAAACGGTCTCCATGTATTCGTTGCCGCTGTGCCCGAGCGGTGACAGCACCTTGCCCATGGCGTGGGAGAAGAACGCCGCCCAGTTGTACGGCAGGTTTCCGTTGTTCACCGACGAGCCGCGGAACAGCGCGTACGTCCAGATGACGTTGAAGATCATGAACAGGATCAGCCACGCGCCGCCGAGGTGGCTGCCGTAGAACCGCGAATCGCGACCGTGCTCCTTGGGTCCTTGGATCAGCCGGATGATCGCGAACGTGGTGATGCCCAGCAGCACGGCCAGCGCGAAGAAGTCCTGCAGGAAACCCAGAACCGGCCAATGGCCGATGATCGGGATCGCGAACTTCGGATTGAACAGGACGCCGTAGGCCTCGATGTAGACCGTCAGCAGGATGAAAAAGCCCCACATCGTGAAGAAGTGGGCCAGGCCGGGAATCGACCATCGCAGCAGCCGCGTCTGCCCGAAGACCTCCTCGACCTGCGTCCAGATCCGCCTGCCCAGGTTGTCGGTGCGGCCACTGGCCGGCTGACCCGATCGCACGAGAGTGAACAGCCACCACACCCGGCGCGCCGCGAACACCAAAACCAGCGCCGTCAACCCCAGGCCAACCACGAGCCTGATCACCTGCTGAGTGTCCACGCGCGCCGCCTCCCCAGCTTGCTACTGGTCAGTAACTTGTCTTTCTTGCCTGCTCATAGTGACATCTCGGCCGCTACGGGCGCGACAAAGGTTGCCCTAACCTCAGGGCTGCGGCGCCAGCATCGCCCGTAGCATCGACAGCAGCTCGGAGCGGGATTCAGCGCCCAGGCGCCGTCGTATCCGTGCGACGTGGTGTTCGACGGTCTTGGCGGAGATGAACAGCTGATTGCCGATGTCGCGGTAGGGCATGCCCAACAGCAACAGCTCGGCTACCTCGCGTTCGCGCTCGGACAGCCGCGCCGAGTCCCGCGCCGCGGGACGCGCCGGCTCGACAGCGCGCTGCTGCGACGGTGTTACCGGCTGCTCGTCGAGCGCGGCGCTGGCCTTGAGATCGCGCGCCAGCTGCAGCATCGCCCCGGATACGCGGGCGTCGGGCGCCTGCAAAGCCGCCTGGCTGGCCAGCCGCGTGCCGTCGGCGGTGTGGCCGTACTGCGCCAGACCGCGCGCAGCCGCCGTGACTTCGGCCAGTTCGACCTGATTGGCCAGCACCCGCAGCCACACCCGCCCGGCGCCGGCCAGCACTTTCGCGAACGGGCTGGTCGCTGCGGCCGCGGTCAGCGCCTGCCCGTGAGGTGCCACCGCATCCGGCGAGTTGGCCAGGATGCCGGCGTGCACGCCCGACCAGTGCAAGGGCACCGACCACAGCACCGGCTTGCCGAGCCGCTCCAGAAGCTCTAGAGCCTGCTCGACGGCGTAGCGGATCCGCTCGAGCTGCCGCAGCCGTGCCGCGGCCACCCACAGCTCGCCCAGCGGCAGCAGCGAGAACAGGTCAACTGTGTACTCGGCCAGTACTTCCATCGCGGTGTACCAGTGCCGCTGAAGTGCGCCACTGTCGCCGGTGCGCCGCGCCAGCCCGGTGCGCAGTGCGGCGGCCCATAACGCATCCCGGCGGTGCAGCACGGCATCGTCGACGGTCACCTCGGCGCTCGCGGACGCGAGCTGCCCGTCGAGCATTTTCGTCCAGGCCAGCAGCAGCCGGTGCCGGTGCTCGGCGTGCGGCGCACTGCCGTCTTGCAGCGCGCGGGTGAGCACGCTGCGTGCGCGGACCGGATCGCCGGCATGCAACGCCGCCAGCGCGACGAGGGCCGCCGGCGTGTCCGGCGTGACGAAACGGGCCGACGAGCCGGCGGTCAGCGACTGCCCGAGCTTGGCGACCGCCACGGTGAACGGCTGGTCCAGTGTCTGCAGCAGGCCTTCGGCCAGGCTGCGGGCGGCTCGGGCGGCGGCGGTGGGCGGACCGCCGGCCGGTGCTGTTATCGACACGCGGGCGGCCGCGGCGTCGCCCGCGCCGAGCAGCACCACCGCGCCGGCGGAGCTGACCACCGCGTCGGGGTGCGGCCCGAGCCAGCGGTACAGCTCGGCGGACTGGTCGGCGTTGCCGTCATGGGCAGCTACCGACGCGGCGATGCGGACCGCGGCGGCACGCTCGGCGGGGTCGTCGGACGAGAGCAGGTCGTCGGCGAGCCGGCCGGCCGTCGCGCAGTCTCCGGTCAGCGCCAGCGCGTCGGCAAGCCGGGCCGTGAGCCGCGACGCGCCGGCGTCGACGGCGGCGCGGTACAGCCGGGCCGCGGCGGTGCGGTCGGGTGAGCGCTCGGCGTGGGTTTCCAGCACCGTGGCCAGCCGCTCGTCGCGCATGCCGTGTTCGGCGAGCCGCAACGCCAAGTCCGCCGGCAGCGTCGACAGCTCCAATTGTGTTGTGAGCAAAGCCTTTTCGACGTCGTGGTGGCGCGCTGCACCGACGATCTGCGTGACCGCGCGGTGCACCGACCGCAGAAACGCCGGGCTGTGGGAGGGCTCGAGGAGTCCGCTGCCTCGGGCGCGGTCGACCAGCCGCTGAGCGTCGTCGGTGCTGATGCTCAGCGCGGCCGCCAGGTCAGCGGCACCGAGGTCGGGGCTCAGCGATCCGATCAGCAGCGCCTCGAGGACGGGCTCATCGACTGCGCGCAGCCGGTCGATCAGCGCGAACCGGGCGGACTGGGCGATCGCGATGGCGGGTGAGGCGTCGTCGCCCGGGCGGCTCAGCGCCGCACGCACCAGAAACGGCAATCCGGCGGTCGCGGCCATCAGAGCGCGAACCACTTCGGCGGTCGGCGGTGCGCCGAGGGCCGCTGTGGCCAGGCGGTGCAGCTCCTGGGGCGGAAGCGCACCGAGCAGCACCGCCGGACGCTCGCGTTCGATCGCCATGGTGAGCGTGCGAAGCGCAGCCGAATGTTGATACGGCTCGGTGGCGACGACGACGGTCGCGGACGGATCGTCGACCCGCTCGGCGAGGGTGGTGAGCTGCTGGTGCGTAAGCAGGTGCGCGTCGTCGACGACGATCGCCGTGGCACTCCGATGCACATCCGGACGGGAGGCGACGTCGATGCCGCCGGCCCGCAGCGCAGTGCGGATCGCGGTCAGTGTGGCGGTTTTCCCGGTGCCGATACCGCCCACGACGACGGCCTTGACGGGGTCGGTCGGGTTGGTGGTGACCGCGTCAACGAGCTCGCGTGCCTGGGGCGGCAGCTCGTGCAACGCCGGCTGGTCCATCGGGCTGTCAGGGGCTGACCGGCGCTGTCGCGCTGAGCTGCGGCCTCGGTGTATTGGGCGCCAACTGAGCCGACGTGGGCGCGGACTGGTTGCTGACCGCTGAGGTGGGCGGCGCCGCGCTGGTTGTGGGCGGTCGCGTCGTCGTGGTGGGCGGTCGCGTGGTGGTGGTCGGCGGCTGCGTCGTGGTGGTGGTCGGCTGGGTGGTGGTCGTGGTGGTCGGCTGCGTGGTGGTGGTCGTGGTCTGCGTCGTGGTCGTGGCCGAGGTGGTGGTGTCCGACGTCGTGGTGTCGGGCGGCGAACTCGGTGGGGTGGTGGCCGACGGCGGCGGCGTGACGACGGTCGGGCTACCGTCCGTGCCGGTGAACGTCACCGTGTCGGTCAGCGGCGCGCCCGGGGATTCGGGGTTGGTGGTGGCCGGCACCGTCGCCGTGTGGGTGCGCGTGGAGCGCATCGGGCTGGACTCGCTGGTCAGCGTCCACACCAGGCCGCCTGTCAAGACCAGCACCGTGACCAGTGCCGCCGCGAACAGCACCTGGGGCCGCCGGTACCAGGGCAACGGCTCCTCTGCCTCATGCGGACCCTCGGGCGGAGGAGCGAACTCGAGTTGGGGCCGCGCGCTGGTGGGCTCCGGCTCGTAGGCGTACTGAGCGCCGGTATAGGGCGCCGGTTCGTCGCCGCCGGCATCTTCCGACCACGCGAGCGCCCGGAAGGTGGCCGACGCGGCGCCGTCGGCGGCCGACTCCTTGGCGGCTGCGCCGGCAGCCCCGGCGGCCCACGCGGCGGTGGCCATCCCGGTGGGCGGTTCGGTGGCCGCAGTCGCGAGTCCGGTCGGCACGTCGCCGCCCGGCCCGCGGGTGGCCAGCAGCGCAGCGCCCGCCGCCGTGTTCAGTGCCGGCCGCGGCGTGGTGACCACCGGCACGCGGAACTGCTCCGAGAGCCGCTGGGTGATCAGTGGGATCGCGGCGCCGCCACCGACAGTGGCGACCGCCGACAGCGACGCGGCGGGAATTCGGTTGCGGCCCAAGAGTTCTTCCAGAGCGGCGAGTACCCCGGCCAGCGGGCCGCTGATCAGGTTCTCGAGTTCGGCGCGGGTGACGCGGATATCGGAGTGATAGCCGGGAAGTTCAGCCGACAGGTCGGTGGCGGTGTCAGCAGACAGCCGCTCCTTGGCGTCGCGGCACTGTTCGCGTAGCCGAGTGAGCGCACCGACGGCGGTGGTGCCGGCCGGGTCGGCGCCGCTGGACTGGTTGATGTCGGAGAGCACATGGGTGAGCAGCGCCTGGTCGATCGCAGCGCCGGAAAATTCGGTGTAGCGCAGGCTTTCGTCGATGGGCTGGAAATCGTTGGCGGCGTCGGCCAGCGTGATGCTGGTGCCGCTGCCGCCGAAATCGAGCAACGCGACGATTCCGCTCGCCGGCAATCCCGGGCTGGTCGCCAACGCGGCCAGCGCGGCCACGGCGTCGGACACCAGCACCGGCGGCACGCCGCCCGCCGACAGGTTGGGCTTGGTGCGCAGCGCCCCTCGCAGCGCGCCCAGCACCGCCGGACCCCAGTGCGCGGGCACAGCGATGGTGACCTGTGAGGCGGCCGAGCCGTCGCCGACGGTCTGCGCCATGGCGTCGAGGGCCTCGACGAGCAGCCAGTCGGCGCGGTAGGTGGTCCCGTCCGGCGCCACCAGAGGCACCGGATCACCGACGCGTTCGACGAAGCCGGACAGCACCAGACCTGGTTCGGCCGCGTTCGGGTTCTCGACCGGCACGCCCACCTCGGGGGCGCGGTGCGGATAGAGCGTCAACACCGCGCGGCGCGTGACCGGCGCAGCGCCGACCCGGGCCGCGACCAGGTTGGTCATCCCGATGGACAGCCCAAGGGAGTCGGTCATCTCGAAGGGTCCTTGTCGTCGACACGGTTCAGTGGCAGCGTCGGCGGCCGTTCCTCACGATAGCGGCGCCGGGGAGGGGTCGTCATGCGACATCCCCTAACCGCGCCTCATCCCCTAACGGCCAATCCCCTAACGTCGCCGTGTCGGCAGTGGCTTTGACACCGATCCGTTATTAGCTGGTGATCGTTAACATCGGCGCCATGGCCAATGAGCTACTGGACTTCGTGATGTCGCTGGTGCGCGATCCCGACGCCGCTGCACGCTACGCGGACAACCCGCAGCAAGCCATCGCCGACGCTCATCTCACCGACGTGACCAGTGCCGACGTCAACAACCTGATCCCGGTGGTGTCGGAGTCGCTGTCGATCGCGAGCCCGGCCTTCGGAGCCGATGCCGGGGATGCGAACGTCTGGGCCAGTGGGGCCGCGACTGCGGCGTTCGACGCGTTCTCCGACCACCCGCCGGCGGCCGGCATCGAGGCTCCCACCCATGACTTCGTGCTCGACCAACCGGGCCTGACTCAACCGGACGCCGGTATCGACCAGTTCAGCCACCTCGGCGCATTCGAGGCGGAGCCGCTGGCGGCCCCTGCGCCCGACGCCCATGACCCGGCGCCAGTGGTCGAGCCGGCAACGGTCGACCCCGGCTTCGAGCATCCGGTTGACGACCACCATGGGCACTTCGATCCCGGTGCAGCGCACGACGCCCACGGTTTCGACGGCCCGCTGTTCTGACGCGAACACCCTCGAACGCCCCCGCACGCTTCGGCATGTGGGGGCGTTCGTCGTTTGAGCTGGCGAAACTGTGCATCAGCTGGGGGACTCCCGATATGTCCCTAGTAATCCCCTAATCCCCTAACGGAAGTTGCTGGACCACCCCGGTACAGGGGCGTGGAGGTAGGGGACTCGACCCCGTTCCGAGTCGAGTCGCAGCTCCATACCGTGGCTAGCAGACACCGGGCAGGCCGGTGAGGGGCAAACCCGAGACAACCGAAAGGGACTTCGATGATCAGCTTGATCGACTTCATCCTCAACCTGTTCCGCGACCAGCAGGCGGCTGCCGACTACGTCGCGCAGCCCGAGCAGGCGCTGCTGGACGCCGGGCTGGGCAACGTCGCCCCGGCGCAGCTGGCGTCGGTGGCTGCCACCGCGGTGCCGAGCCTCGCGCTGGGCGCCGGCGACCCGGTGGTGGGCCTGCAGCGTGCGGTGGCCAACCACTACGGCTGGGAGCCGACGTTCGCGCCGTCGCCCACCTGGTCGCCGACGTATGCGCCGCAGACCGACTTCCTCAGCGGCAACCGGACCGATACCGATTTCGCCAGCCACAACAACACGCCGGTGATGAGCCCCAACCAGGACGCGGGCGCCAATGCACAGCAGGGCGCCTTCAACCTCGGCTTCGGCGACATCACGCTGGGTGACAAGACCACCACCACGGCCAACGGCCAGGGCGCGGTCGCAGTCAATGGCGACAACCGGGGCGACATCGTCAGCGGTGACGGCGCTGTGCTGGGCAACGCGAACTCGGTCAACAACGGCAACATCCACACCGGGGCGGACTCGAATTTCGCGTACGGCCATGACAACTCGTTCAGCCAGGGCAACACCGCCGCCGGCCACGACGTCCTGGAGACCCACGACGGCACGGTGATCCAGACCTCCGGCCACGGGACCACCAGCTCGGCGCAGGGCAACACCGACTGGACGGCGGTGCACGGGAACCAGACCACGACCAACATCGACGGCACCGGCAACTACAGCGGCGTCGACAACGCCCACAGCGTCGTGAACACCCACACCACCACCACGTCGACGTCGGTGGCCGACAACTCGGTGCACGACTGGTCGTCGCAGTACACCTCCACCCACGACAGCTCGGTGCACGACAACGCGGCGTCGTACAGCAACGCCCAGTCGTACAACAGCTCAGTGCACGACAACCAGTCGACGTACTCGCCGTCGTACGACGCGTCGACGCACGACAACACCACTGTGCAGACGCATCAGAACACCCACGACATGCACCTGGGCTTCTGATCGGACGCACAGCCGCTTGGTTGACGACCTGGCGGGGACCGCAATGGTCCCCGCCAGGTTTTTGCGCATACGGTTGGTAGCGCCGAGGAAGGACACATTGTGACGCAGCCTTCTGATCCGCGGCAGGCCCGGGTCATCGTCGAGCTGATCGACCACACCCGCAGGATCGCCGAGACCAACCAGCGCGACGATCTGATCGACCGGCTGGCCGCGGCCCGCGACCGAATCGTCGACCCGCAGATCCGGGTGGTGATCGCCGGTCAGCTCAAGCAGGGCAAGAGCCAGCTGCTCAACTCGCTGCTGAACATGCCGGTCGCGCGGGTTGGTGACGACGAGTCCACGGTGCTGACCACCGTCGTGCTCTACGGCGAGCAGGCCGCCGCGCAGCTGATCGTCGCTACCGGCGACGGTGGTGCCGAGGCGATCCCGATCCCCACCACCGACATCAACAAGGACCTGCGCCGCGCTCCGCAGGCCGGCGGCCGCGAGGTGCTTCGGGTCGAGGTGATTGCGCCGAGCCCGCTGCTCAAGGGCGGGCTGGTGTTCATCGACACCCCGGGCGTCGGTGGTCACGGCCAGCCGCACCTGGCCGCCACCCTGGGGCTGCTACCCGATGCCGACGCGATGCTGATGGTCAGCGACACCAGCCAGGAGTTCACCGAACCGGAGATGACGTTCATCCGGCAGGCCTACGAGATCTGCCCGGTGGCCGCGATCGTCGCCACGAAGATCGACCTGTACCCGCACTGGCGCGCGGTTGTCGACGCCGACGCCGCCCACCTCAAGCGGGCTGGACTCGACATTCCGCTGATTCCGGCGTCGTCGCTGCTGCGCAGCCACGCGATCTCGCTCAACGACAAGGAACTCAACGAGGAGTCGAACTTCCCCGCGATCGTGCAATTCCTGTCCGAGAAGGTGCTGTCCGGAGAGAACGACCGGGTGCGTTACCATGTGCTCAATGAATTGCGTTCTGCCGCAGAGCATTTGACGCTGACGCTGGAGTCGGAACTGTCGACGCTCAACGACCCTGGCTTGCGTGAGCGGCTGACCGCCGACCTGGAACGCCGCAAGGCCGAGGCGCAGGACGCGCTGGCCGCATCGGCGCTGTGGCAGCAGGTGCTCAACGACGGGATCGCCGACTTGACCGCCGATGTCGACCACGATCTGCGGTCGCGGTTCCGTGCCATCACACAGCATTTCGAGTCCGTCATCGACGGCTGCGACCCGACACTGCACTGGGCCGAGATCGGCACCGAACTGGAGCAGGCAGTGGCCGAAGCGGTGGGCGACAATTTCGTCTGGGCGTTCCAGCGCGCCGAGGCGCTGGCCAAGGACGTGGCCCGCACGTTCGAGGAGGCCGGTCTGCAACAGGTGAAGGCCCCGGAGATCAGCGCCCGGCAGATGGGTGCCACCTTCTCGGGCTTCAAGTCGCTGGCGCGGATGGACGCCAAGCCCGTCAGCGTCAGCAGCAAGGTGGTCAGCGGGATGCGCGGCTCCTACGGCGGTGTGCTGATGTTCGGCATGCTGGGCTCGCTGGCCGGGCTCGGCATGTTCAACCCGCTGTCGGTGGGCGCCGGTCTGCTGCTGGGCCGCAAGGCCTACAAGGAGGACATGGAAAACCGGATGCTGCGCGTGCGCAACGAGGCGAAGAACAACGTGCGCCGGTTCGTCGA
Organism: Mycobacterium sp. NGS19; assembly: GCF_059813155.1. Classification (NCBI taxonomy): domain Bacteria; kingdom Bacillati; phylum Actinomycetota; class Actinomycetes; order Mycobacteriales; family Mycobacteriaceae; genus Mycobacterium; species Mycobacterium sp. NGS19. The sequence continues at coordinate 481,944 of NZ_JCALEB010000002.1, read as the reverse complement.
CGACATCTCGTTCGTCGTCACCAAGGAATCGCGCGACCGGCTGCAGGCCATCCACCGCCAGCTGCGCAACCACTACCGCGGCATTGCCAACCAGACCAGCCGATCGCTCAACGAGTCACTGCAGGCCATGCTCACCTCGGCGCGGCTGGAGGAGAACGAGCGCAATCAGCGCATCGCCGAACTCGAGCGCCAGCTCAACATCCTGCGGCAGGTGTCGGCAAAGGCGGCGGAGCTGGCCGCCCCAACGCCCGTGGTGAGCGGTCCGGTGCGCCCTGCGCCGCGGGTTCCGCTGCGCGGCGCCACCTAACATTGACCGGTGAGCACCAGCGATCAGGTCCGCGCCATCCTCGGCGGCACGATCCGGGCTTACCGCAACGATCCGACCTACCGGCAGCGCGCCGACCTGCACAGCGAACTCGAATGGATTGGCTGGCGGCTCAACCAGCCGATCCGCATCGCCCTGGCCGGCAGCTTGAAGGCCGGCAAGTCCACGCTGGTCAACGCGCTAGTGGGGGAGAACATCGCCCCCACCGACGCCACCGAAGCCACCCGCATTGTGACTTGGTTCCGGCACGGGCCAGTGCCCAAGGTCACCGCCAACCACCGCGACGGCCGGCGCACGAACGTGCCGATCATCCGGGGCGACGGCTTGACGTTCGACCTGGGTGGCGTCGACCCCGTCGAAGTTGCCGACCTCGACGTGGAGTGGCCGGCCGCTGAGCTGATCGACGCGACGATCGTCGACACCCCGGGCACATCGTCGCTGAACAGCGACGTGTCGGCGCGCACGCTGCGGCTGCTTGTGCCTGACGACGGCGTGCCGCGGGTTGACGCGGTGGTGTTTCTGCTGCGCACGCTGAATGCGACGGACATCGCGCTGCTCAAGCAGATCGGCGAGCTGGTCGGCGGTTCTGCCGGGGCGCTGGGAGTGATCGGGGTGGCGTCGCGCGCCGACGAGATCGGGGCCGGGCGCATCGACGCAATGCTGTCGGCCAAGGACGTCGCAAAGCGGTTCACCGAGGAGATGGACAAGACCGGCATCTGCCAGGCTGTGGTGCCCGTGTCGGGGCTGCTGGCGCTGACCGCCCGAACGCTTCGCCAAAGCGAATTCGTGGCGCTGCAGAAGCTGGCCGGCGTGGAGCCCGCCGAGCTGGCCAAGGCCATGCTGTCGGCGGATCGCTTTGCGCGCGAGGACAGTTCGCTGCCCGTCGATGCCGCCACCCGCTCGCAGCTGCTGGACCGGTTCGGCATGTTCGGCATCCGCATCTCGATCGCGGTACTGCGATCCGGCGTCGGCGATTCGGTGGCGCTGGCCGACGAACTGCTGGAGCGCAGCGGGCTGGTGGAGCTGCGCGACGTGATCGACCAGCAGTTCGCGCAGCGCTCGGATCTGTTGAAGGCGCACACCGCGCTGCTGTCGCTGCGGCGGTTCGTCGAAGTCAACCCGATCCCGGCGACGCCGGCCATCCTGGCGGACATCGATCCGCTGCTGGCTGACACGCACGCTTTCGAAGAGTTGCGGCTGCTGAGCCAATTACGTTCGCGTCCAACGACGTTGAACGACGACGAGATGGCCTCGCTGCGACGCATCATCGGCGGTTCGGGCACTGATCCGGCCAGCAGGCTGGGGCTGACGCCCGACGCGCCGTACGACGGTCCGCGCGCGGCCTTCGCGGCGGCGCAGCGGTGGCGCCGCCGCGCCGAGCATCCGCTCAACGACCCGTTCACCACGCGCGCGTGCCGGGCGGCGGTGCGCAGCGCCGAAGCGCTGGTGGCGCAGTTCTCGTATTCCTAGGCGTCGTGAGCGAAGGCCCGGCGCGTCACTGCGGCGGCGTCGGCAAGCCCGGAATCGCCGGGATCGTGATCGTCATCGTGCTGGTGCTCGTGCTGACGCTGACGGTCGTGCTCGTGCTGGTGCTGGTGCTCGGGGTGGTTGTCGTCGGCTCAGTGGTGCTGGTCGGCGACGTCGTGGTCGCCGTGCTGGTCTCCGTGGTCTCGGCGGTCGTGGTCGTCGTCGGCGTCGTGGTCAGCGTCGGCGACGTCCGTGTTGTGCTGGTCACCGGGCTGAGCGGCTTGTTGTCGTCGGAGTTGTTGCCGCCGAAGATCGCGAAGATGATCAGCGCCAGGATGATGGCGCCCAGCGCGCCCAATGCGACGAGGACCCAGGGTTTGCGGTACCACGGCACCGGCGGTTCCTCCGGCGGACCGGGCGGCGGGCCGGGCGGTTGCTGGCCGTACGCGCTGTACGCGGTCGGCTCGTCGCGGTAGTAGTTGGGGTCTTCCGGCGGACCGTACTGAGACACGGGGCTTGATGGTAGCCGGTGGCGCTCAGTTGTGAGGGAAAGCCGGTCGTGGCGCGGGCCGCACGCTGATCGGCGACCGCGTCACCGGGGAGCGGGTGACGCCGATCTGCGGCGGTTTTGCAGGCTCCGGTGGTTGCTGGCGCGGCGGCGCGACCACCGCGGGCGTGCTGGCAGACGGCTCACTCGCAGGCGGCGTAGCCGCGGGCGGCGGGGCCGGCGAACTCTGCGGGAGCGTCGCATTCGGCGGGATCGTCGCGTTCGGCGTCGGGCGACGCGCCGACCGCACGGACGACGGCGGCGTGGTCGACACACTGGGCACACTGGTCTGCGGTCCCCGGGAGCTGCGCGACACCAGCAGCACCGCCGAGACGAGAATCGCAACCACACCGACCGCGATCGCCCCGATGGCCACGACCGCAGTTTTCCTGCGGTACCAAGGCACCGGCGTGCGCGGGCGCACATCGCCGAAGTCGTCGAGGTCGTCGTCGTCGTCGAACCCGGAGCCGAAGCGCGACTCCGCCTCGGCCGGTTCCTCCAGCTCTTCCCACAGGTAGTCGAAGTCGCCCGACGACTCTGTTACCCCCATGGACGGATATTAAGGGGCGACGATTCGTCAGCCGTGGGGGAACAGCGGATGTGGACTTGGCGTCGCGCGCAGGCCCGACGTCCGACTGGTTGTCGTGGTGGTGGTTTCGCTGGTGGTGTCCTCGGTGGTCGTCGTGGTGGCTGTCGTCGTGGTCGTGGTTTCCGAGGTGGTGGTGGTTGTGGGGGTGGTCTGCGTCGTTGTTGTGGTGGTAGTGGTGGTCGTCGTCGTGGGCTCAGCTGTCGTGGTCGTGTAGGGCAGCGGAAGCTCGTTGGCTGGCCGGGTGGAATTGTCGGCCGTCCGCATGACGGCGACGATCAGCACGATCACCACGACGACGCCGAGGATTCCTGCGGCTGTGACAGCACCGCTGGTCTGATACCAGGGAAGCTCGCTCGGTTCGGCGGAGTCGGGCCGCTCGTCGTCGCGGTAGGGCACGGCGTGATCGTATGGGCTCGGCGAGCCCGGGTCAGAACGAGTCGACCCTCTCGATGCTGACGAACATGCCGTGGCCGGTGCTGTCGTTGGTGAAGCGCGTGCCGGACTCGTCCGCGACAATGGTCCAGCCCTGCGCGTGATACGTGCGGTAATCCAGAGTGACGGGCTGGATGTCGCCCAGGTTGCCCACCAGCCACTTCAGCTGACCGTCTGCGGTGACGTTGACGCCGTTGGCGGGAAAGCCGTCGCGGATCGGCGGATTCGCGAATTCGGACTCGCAGCCGACGGCCGTGCGGGAGATCTGGCAGCGGGTCTTGCCGGACTTGGTTTCGACGAACACGTAGCCCTGCTCGTTCGGGGCGAGCGTCTCGCCGCCCGGCTGCGTCGTGGTGGTGGTCGTCGGGGCGCGCGTCGGCGTCGTTGTGCTCGGCGGCGTGCGGGTCGGGCGGGTCGTCGGGAACGTCGGCTCGGTGGGATTGGACGGGACGGCGACCGGCTTGCCGTCGGTCCACGACGTGCATCCGGCCATCGCCATCACCGCGACCAGGAATACCGCCGCAAGAGTCGACCTCATGACGTCTGAACTCTACGCAAGAGTGACAGGAGATGCTGTAGTGACTCGCGCGGGGCCGCCGGCCGAAATGTGTCACTGATGGGCAGGCACGGCGCTCCTACCGATGAGCGGCACCAAGGCCGCGACGCGGACAAGGAGCAAGCGATGAGCACCATCTGGCCCCGCCGTACACCCCGCAAGACCGTCTACCAGGTCGCCGACCGGCTGCACCGCGGCCGTGCCGTGTGGGTGGGCAGCGATGAGATCGCCGCCACGGTCGCGGCGTGGCTGGGCGAGCTCGAGGTCGACAGCCCCATGGCCGACGAACTGGCGCGCGCCGTCGGCAGCGGCGACTGGCCCACCGCCCACGCGCTCGAAGACCTGCTGTCCGTCGACGTGACCGTGGCCGCTTGAGTTGCGATGTCGGCGCGCAAACCTACGAACTTCGCGCGCCGAATTCGCATGCCGCGGGAACAAACCGGTCGTCGCACCCGTTGCACGACTCGACCAACTTGAGTGATTACGACTCAACTCTGGCTTGACTCGGCGAATGCCGGCAGAGCAGACTTGAGCCTAGTTCGCTCAGCAGACGTTCATATACAGCAGGAGGAAACACCATGGCTCGTGCGGTCGGAATCGACCTCGGGACCACCAACTCCGTCGTCGCCGTTCTCGAAGGTGGCGACCCAACCGTCATTGCCAACTCCGAGGGCTCCCGCACTACGCCGTCCGTCGTCGCGTTCGCGCGCAACGGCGAGGTCCTGGTCGGCCAGCCCGCCAAGAACCAGGCGGTGACCAACGTCGACCGCACCATCCGGTCGGTGAAGCGCCACATGGGCACGGACTGGTCGATCGAGATCGACGGCAAGAAGTACACCGCCCCGGAGATCAGCGCGCGGGTGCTGATGAAGCTCAAGCGCGACGCCGAGGCGTACCTGGGTGAGGACATCACCGACGCGGTGATCACCGTGCCCGCCTACTTCAACGACGCGCAGCGGCAAGCCACCAAGGACGCCGGCCAGATCGCCGGCCTGAACGTGTTGCGCATCATCAACGAACCGACGGCTGCCGCGCTGGCCTACGGCCTCGATAAGGCCGACAAGGAGCAGACCATTCTGGTGTTCGACCTCGGTGGCGGTACGTTCGACGTCTCGCTGCTGGAGATGGGCGAGGGTGTGGTCGAGGTCCGCGCCACCAGCGGTGACAACCACCTGGGTGGCGACGACTGGGATCAGCGCATCGTCGACTGGCTCGTCGACAAGTTCAAGGGCACCAGCGGCATCGACCTGACCAAGGACAAGATGGCGATGCAGCGGCTGCGTGAGGCCGCGGAGAAGGCCAAGATCGAGTTGTCCAGCTCGCAGAGCACCTCGATCAACCTGCCCTACATCACCGTCGACGCCGACAAGAACCCGCTGTTCCTCGACGAGCAGCTGACGCGCGCGGAATTCCAGCGGATCACGCAAGACCTGCTCGACCGCTGCCGCAAGCCGTTCCAGCAGGTCATCGCCGACACCGGGATCTCGGTCTCCGACATCGACCACGTCGTGCTGGTGGGCGGCTCCACCCGGATGCCCGCGGTGACCGACCTGGTCAAGGAACTCACCGGCGGCAAGGAGCCGAACAAGGGCGTCAACCCGGACGAGGTCGTCGCAGTGGGTGCCGCCTTGCAGGCCGGCGTGCTCAAGGGCGAGGTGAAAGACGTTCTGCTGCTTGACGTTACGCCGCTGAGCCTGGGTATCGAGACCAAGGGCGGCGTGATGACCAAGCTGATCGAGCGCAACACCACGATCCCCACCAAGCGGTCGGAGACCTTCACCACGGCCGACGACAACCAGCCGTCGGTGCAGATCCAGGTGTATCAGGGTGAGCGTGAGATCGCCGCGCACAACAAGCTGCTCGGCAGCTTCGAGTTGACCGGCATCCCGCCGGCGCCGCGCGGCGTGCCGCAGATCGAGGTCACGTTCGACATCGACGCGAACGGCATCGTGCACGTCACCGCTAAGGACAAGGGCACCGGCAAGGAGAACACGATCCGCATCCAGGAGGGCTCCGGCCTGTCCAAGGAGGAGATCGACCGGATGATCAAGGACGCCGAGGCCCACGCCGAGGAGGACCGCAAGCGCCGCGAGGAGGCCGAGGTCCGCAACCAGGCCGAGACGCTGATCTACCAGACCGAGAAGTTCGTCGCCGAGCAGCGTGGAGCCGAGGGTGGCTCGAAGGTGCCCGAGGACGTGCTGAGCAAGGTCGACGCGGCAATCGCCGACGCCAAGCAGGCCCTGGGCGGCACCGACATCAACGCGATCAAGTCCGCGATGGAACGGCTCGGCCAGGAAAGCCAGGCGCTGGGGCAGGCCATCTACGAAGCCACCCAGGCTTCGCAAGGCGCCAGCGGCGGCGCGGAGAACGCGTCGGGTGCTGACGACGTGGTGGATGCCGAGGTGGTCGACGAAGGACGGGAGGACAAGTGAGTTCGGAAAACGAACCACTGCACCCGGAAGAACCGGTCGTCGTCACCGACAAGCGCCGCATCGACCCCAAGACCGGCGAAGTGCGTGAGGGCGCGTCCGGCCCGGCCCCCGGTGGGCCGGGCCCGGACGCCGCCGGGCAGGACGCCGCGTCCGCAGGTCAAGCGGAGGACAAGGCCGGTGAGTTGATCGCCGACCTGCAACGGGTGCAGGCCGACTTCGCCAACTACCGCAAGCGTGCGCTGCGCGACCAGCAGGTGGCCGCCGAACGCGCGAAGGGTGCAGTGATCAGTCAACTGCTCGGTGTTCTCGACGATCTCGACGCGGCCCGCCGCCACGGCGATCTGGAGTCCGGGCCGCTGAAGGCGTTCGCGGACAAGCTCACCAAGACGCTCGAGGGGCTGGGTCTGCAGTCGTTCGGCACCGAAGGCGAGGAGTTCGATCCGTCGCTGCACGAGGCCGTCCAGCACGAGGGCGACGGCACCAGACCAGTGATCGGGACGGTGATGCGCCGGGGCTACCGGCTGGGTGAGCAAATCCTGCGCCACGCGCTCGTCGGGGTCGTCGACACCGTCGAGGACGCGACCGACGGGCAGCAGTCCGCCGGCAATGCCGACGCGGAAGACGGCCAGGCCGCAGAATCAGAACAGTCAGCTGGCTGAGCTTGAACAGCATCGAAAGGAGGTGACGCACCATGGCCCAACGCGAATGGGTCGAGAAAGACTTCTACAAGGAGCTGGGCGTCTCCTCTGACGCCAGCGCCGACGAGATCAAGCGGGCCTACCGCAAGCTGGCCCGCGACCTTCACCCTGACGCCAATCCGAACAACCCGACGGCTGCCGAGCGGTTCAAGGCGGTGTCCGAGGCGCACAGCGTGCTGTCGGATCCGGCCAAGCGCAAGGAGTACGACGAGACGCGGCGGCTGTTTGCCGAGGGCGGCTTCGGCCGGCGCCGGTTCTCGGCCGGCAACTTCGGTGGCTTCGGGCCCGGGAACGGCAGCGAGTTCAACCTGAACGACCTGTTCGACTCCGCCAGCCAGACCGGCGGCGCGAACATCGGCGATCTGTTCGGCGGGTTGTTCGGCCGTGCAGGCAGCCGGCCCAGCCGTCCGCGCCGCGGCAACGACCTGGAGACCGAGGCCGAGCTCGACTTCGTCGAGGCCACCAAGGGCGTGATGATGCCGCTGAGGCTCACCAGTCCCGCACCGTGCACCAACTGCCATGGCAGCGGAGCCCGGCCGGGCACCAGCCCGAAAGTGTGCAGCACCTGCAATGGCTCTGGGGTGGTCAACCGCAACCAGGGCGCGTTCGGATTTTCCGAGCCGTGCACGGACTGCCGCGGCACCGGCTCGATCATCGAGCACCCGTGCCCGGAGTGCAAAGGCACCGGAGTGGCCACCCGCACCCGCACCATCAACGTCCGGATTCCACCGGGTGTGCAGGACGGCCAGCGGATCCGCTTGCCGGGGCAGGGGGAAGCCGGGCTGCGCGGCGCTCCGTCGGGTGACCTGTACGTCACCGTGCATGTGCGGCCGGACAAAGTGTTCGGCCGTGAGGGCGACGACCTGACCGTCACCGTCCCCGTCAGCTTTGCCGAATTGGCTTTGGGGACAACGCTTTCCGTGCCGACGCTGGATGGCAAGGTCGGCGTGCGGGTGCCGAAGGGCACAGCCGACGGGCGCATCCTGCGGGTGCGCGGCCGCGGTGTGCCCAAGCGTGACGGCGGCAGTGGCGACCTGCTGGTGACCGTGAAAGTAGCTGTGCCGCCGAACCTCGAAGGCGCCGCACTGGAAGCGCTGGAGAAGTACGCGGCCGCGGAGAAGGCCAGCGGGTTCGACCCGCGGGCCGGCTGGCCGGGCCGATGAGCGCCCGAAGAGCAGGAGGCAGCACAGATGAGCAAGTCCTCAGACGAATCCCGGACCTTTCTCATCTCGGTGGCCGCGCAACTGGCCGGCATGCATGCGCAGACGCTGCGCACCTACGACCGGCTCGGCCTGGTCACGCCGCGGCGGACCACCGGCGGCGGCCGCCGCTACTCGCAGCGTGACGTCGAACTGCTGCGCGAGGTGCAGCGGCTGTCGCAGGACGAAGGCGTCAACCTGGCCGGTATCAAACGGATCATCGAGCTGACCAACCAGGTGGAGGCGCTGCAGTCACGGGTGGCCGAGCTGACCAAGGAGGTCGAGCAACTGCGGGCCAACCAGCGCCGCGATCTGGCCGTGATGCCGAAGTCGACGGCCTTGGTGGTGTGGGAGCCGCGCAAGCCGCAGCGCTCGCGCCGCTAACCCACGTGGATGGAGAACGTCGCGGTGGCCGGCTCGTCTCGGGTGGCCACGCGATAGGTGCCGCGGCGCAGGGAGTCGGTGGGCGCGCACATCGGCTCGAAGCACACCACGTCGTCGTCGCTGGGCGAAAAGACCTGTGCCGCCGTGTAGCCCTCGTCGAAGTGGACTTCGATGCGCCGGTCGCCCCCGGAGATCGCGAACACTGAGCCGGGCTCGACCTCGTCGTAGCTGTCGTCGAAGTAGTTGTCGTCCAGCGTCTCGGTGATCGCCGGGCGCTCTTGCGTCTCGCCCGTCGGGATCATCCAGGCGTTCACCGAGCAGTAACGCATGGCGGGCAACTCGATCTGCCACTCGGCGCGCGGAACGTCAGGAATCCGTAGGTAGGGGTGGTACCCGAAACACAACGGCACGTCGGCCCTGGTCGTGGGCGTCACGGTGGTGCGGACGGTGAGCGTGCGGTCGGCCAGCGTGACGTCCATGGTCAGCAGATGCGGGAACGGAAAGCTGGCCAGCAGGCGCGGGGTGCCGCCGTAGTCCACCTGGGCGACGAGCCGGTTGTCCGTCCGCTCGGTGACTTCCCACCCGTCGTAGGCGGCCATCACCCCGTGGATCACCACGCCATGTTGGTCCGTGCGGACTCCGCCGATCCCGGGCGTCAGTGTCACCGCTGCCTTGCCTACGCGATATGTGTTGGCGCTCAAGCGGTTTGCCCACGGGTACAGGAGCGGAATGCCCATGGTCTTGCCGACGGTGATGTAGGCGTGCAGACCGCGGCGCTGACCCAGCAACTCGGCCCCGTCGTCGTTCAGCGAGCTGCCGACCATTCCGGCGATCGGCACGTAGGTCGCGGTGAGTGCCGAGGACGGGTCTGCCAGCGTGACGGTCTCGACGTCGGCCATGGCGGGGCCATCGTGGGATTGTGCCACAGGGGTACTCGCCGCCTGGCGTGGTTCGAGCTCAGCTCACCAGCGGATCGTGCTGAATCCGTTTGGGCGGTGCACCTTTGGCGATCAGCGCCGCTTTGGTGTTGGCGATCATCGCCGCGTTACCGCTGAGCAGGATCTGGCGGTCACCCCAGCCGCCGTACCTGGTCACCACCTCGGGCAGCCGGCCGGTCTGGCGCACGTGCAGGCCTCGTGGCGGGTCGACGTCCGGATAGTCCGCGGCCCACGGCGGATTGCTGTTGTACTCCGAGACGGGTGACACCGACAGCCAGGGATTCTGTGCGGCGATCTGCCACAGCGTGCGCAGATCGTAGAGCTCACAGGGATAGCGGGCGCCGAAGAACAGGTGCACCCGCGGATTGTCGAGGAAGCGAGTGAGATCCATGATCAGCGCACGCAGCGGCGCCAGCCCGGTGCTGCCGGCCACCATCAGCACGTCGCCGCCGGTGCGGTCGACCCGCAGCGCCCCGAGCGGGGCCGACAGCCGCCACCGATGCCCCACGCGGGTTTCGGCGACGAGCGCAGTGCTGACCAGTCCGCCGGTCACGGCGCGGACATGGAACTCGATCGCCCCGGTGGGGTCGGCGGGAATCGCGGGGCTGAGGTAGCGCCAGCGTCGAGGACACTGTGGCACATGGACATTCACGTATTGGCCGGCCTCGTAGTCCATCGGGCGGTCGAGCTGCAGGCGGATCACCGCAATGTCCCTCGACGCGCGACGATGCTCGACGACCGTGCCGTCCCACCATGCCGGACCGGACTCGGCTTCGGCGGCGCCGCTCATCACCCCGGTGATCAATGTCAGCGCTTCGCGGGCGGCGTCGTCGACCGCGGTGGTCCAGTGCTCGCTCAGGTGGCTGCGCAAGCTGGCGTACAGCGCGTCGTGCAAGGTGCGGTAATGCTGTTGTCGCACACCGTATTTGCGGTGATCACGGCCTAGTTGCGCCAGAAACGCGACGGGCTCTTCGGAGCGCTGGGCGACGAACTCGCCGAACACCCACCACAGCGCCTGGCCGAATGCCGCACGCTGGCCGGCCATGTCGGGAGGAAACAGGTCGCGGATGGCCGGGTCGATGGCGAACCAGCGCGTGTAGAACCGCCGCACGAGTTCGTTGTCGGCGTCGCCGGGATCGAGGGCCGCGCGCAGAATGCGCAGCGCGTCGCGATCCTCCAGGCCCACGCCGGGCCATTGTAGGCATCTGGCAGTTGCTGTGCTTCGCGCGTGGCCGCGGCGTCACAGCGCGTGAACACCCTTGTACAGCACCAGCACGCCGATCACGACCAAGATCGCCGCGACCAGAGCGGCGTTGTGTCGCTCCATCCAGTCCTTCAGCGTCGACAGCGGCGCGTCCAGGTGCTCACCGGCGACGGCGTACGCCAGCGCGGGCAGCGCCACCGACGATGCGGCGATCGCGACGAAGTATCCGACCGCCAGCCCTGCGCGGGCCACGCCGATACCTTCACTGCCGATGGCCAATCCCGCTGCGGCACAGATGAAAAGCACCTTCGGATTGATCACGGCCAGTGCCGCGCCGTAGCCGCCCGCTTTGACTGGCGTAACGCTGGTGAGCTGACGCATCCACCCGGGCAGATGTGCGGAGCGGTGGCGGGTGAACCAGCGGAAGACACCGAACACGATCAGTGCGATGCCGACGACGATGCGCAGCCACGACGCCCAGCGCGGCGGCTCGTCGAGTTGACCGAGCAGGCCGGAAATCCCGACGAACGCCGCGGTGAGCGCTGTCAGCGCCACGACCCAGCCGAGCAGGTACGCCAGCGCGGCGGGCCGCGGGTGGGCCGAGTGCAGCACCAGCACCACCGGGATGATCGACAGCGGCGACAGCGTGATCACCGACGCGAGCGGAATGAGCTCCGTGAGCACCGTGCCCCAGGTCGTGGCCATAGCCCAGCATCTTGATCGTGGAAGGCGCCGCCTGTGCGGTTTTGTACGCCGACCCCGGCGTGTCGCGTGTGAAACCGCACGTTCGCAGAAAAGAAGGGAACTTGAGCGGAACAGACTCAACCTTGACGACGTTGAACATCGCGACAAGCATTTTTCCAGACTTCATGTGAAAGATCGGAGGACCGTCGTGGACTCGTTCAACCCGACCACGAAGACTCAGGCGGCGCTGACCGCGGCTCTACAGGCGGCAAGCGCCGCTGGCAATCCGGAGATCCGCCCGGCGCATCTGCTGATGGCTCTGCTGACGCAGAACGACGGGATCGCCGCGCCGCTGTTGGAGGCGGTCGGTGTGGACCCGGCGACCATCCGGGCCGAGGCGCAGCGCCTGCTCGACCGGCTGCCCAGCGCCAGCGGCGCCAGCAGCCAACCGCAGCTGTCGCGCGAATCGCTGGCCGCGATCACGGCCGCGCAGCAGCTGGCCACCGAGATGGACGACGAGTACGTCTCCACCGAGCATCTGATGGTCGGCCTCGCCACGGGCGACTCCGACGTCGCCAAGCTGCTCACCGGCCACGGCGCGTCGCCGCAGGCGTTGCGTGAGGCGTTCGTCAAGGTCCGCGGCAGCGCCCGCGTCACCAGCCCCGACCCGGAGGGCACCTACCAAGCGCTGGAGAAGTACTCCACCGACCTCACCGCGCGGGCCCGTGAAGGCAAGCTCGACCCGGTGATCGGCCGCGACAACGAGATCCGACGCGTGGTGCAGGTGCTCTCCCGGCGCACCAAGAACAACCCGGTGCTCATCGGTGAGCCCGGCGTCGGCAAGACGGCGATCGTCGAGGGCCTGGCCCAGCGCATCGTCGCCGGGGACGTCCCAGAAAGCTTGCGGGACAAGACAATTGTCGCCCTGGACCTCGGGTCCATGGTGGCGGGCAGCAAGTACCGCGGTGAATTCGAGGAGCGGCTCAAGGCCGTGCTGGACGACATCAAGAACTCGGCCGGGCAGATCATCACGTTCATCGACGAGCTGCACACGATCGTCGGCGCCGGTGCCACCGGCGAGGGCGCGATGGACGCCGGCAACATGATCAAGCCGATGCTGGCCCGCGGCGAGCTGCGACTGGTCGGCGCGACCACGCTCGACGAGTACCGCAAGCACATCGAAAAGGACGCAGCCCTGGAGCGCCGCTTCCAGCCCGTCTACGTCGGCGAGCCGTCCGTCGAGGACACCATCGGCATCCTTCGCGGACTGAAGGAGCGCTACGAGGTGCACCACGGCGTGCGGATCACCGACTCCGCGCTGGTGGCCGCGGCCACGCTGTCCGACCGCTACATCACGGCCCGCTTCCTGCCCGACAAGGCGATCGACCTGGTCGACGAGGCCGCGTCGCGGCTGCGGATGGAGATCGACTCGCGGCCCGTGGAGATCGACGAGGTCGAGCGGCTGGTGCGCCGGCTGGAGATCGAGGAGATGGCGCTGTCCAAGGAAGAAGACGACGCGTCCAAGGAGCGGCTGGAGAAGCTGCGCGCCGAACTGGCCGACCAGAAGGAGAAGCTGGCCGAGCTGACCACGCGCTGGCAGAACGAGAAGAACGCGATCGACACCGTCCGCGAGCTCAAGGAAGAGCTCGAACGGCTGCGGGGTGAGTCCGAGCGCGCCGAGCGCGACGGCGATCTGGCCAAGGCCGCCGAGCTGCGCTACGGGCGCATCCCCGAGGTCGAAAAGAAGCTCGAGGCTGCGCTGCCGCAGGCCCAGGCCCGCGAAGCCGTGATGCTCAAGGAGGAGGTCGGCCCCGACGACATCGCCGAAGTCGTGTCGTCCTGGACCGGCATCCCGGCCGGCCGGATGCTGGAAGGCGAGACCGCCAAGCTGCTGCGCATGGAGGACGAGCTGGGCAAGCGCGTCGTCGGCCAGCGCAAGGCGGTCACGGCGGTGGCGGACGCGGTGCGGCGCAGCCGGGCCGGCGTGTCCGACCCGAACCGGCCCACCGGGGCGTTCATGTTCCTGGGCCCGACGGGCGTGGGCAAGACCGAGCTGGCCAAGGCGCTGGCCGAGTTCCTGTTCGACGACGAACGCGCGATGGTGCGCATCGACATGAGCGAGTACGGCGAGAAGCACTCGGTGGCTCGCCTGGTCGGTGCACCTCCGGGCTACGTCGGCTACGAGCAGGGCGGTCAGCTGACCGAGGCGGTGCGGCGCCGGCCGTACACCGTGGTGCTGTTCGACGAGATCGAGAAGGCACACCCGGACGTGTTCGACGTGCTGCTGCAGGTGCTCGACGAGGGCCGGTTGACCGACGGCCAGGGCCGCACGGTCGACTTCCGCAACACGATCCTGATCCTGACGTCCAACCTCGGGGCGGGCGGCAGCGAAGAGCAGGTGATGGCCGCGGTGCGTGCGACGTTCAAGCCCGAGTTCATCAACCGCCTGGACGACGTGCTGATCTTCGAGGGGCTCAACCCCGAGGAGCTGGTGCAGATCGTAGACATCCAGCTGGCGCAGCTGCAGAAGCGGCTCTCTCAGCGGCGGTTGCAGCTGGAGGTGTCGCTGCCGGCGAAGAGGTGGCTGGCTCAGCGCGGGTTCGATCCCGTCTACGGCGCTCGGCCGCTGCGTCGGCTGGTGCAGCAGGCCATCGGCGACCAGCTGGCCAAGATGTTGCTGTCCGGCCAGATTCACGACGGCGACACGGTGCCCGTCAACGTCAGCCCGGACGGCGATTCGCTGGTGCTCGGCTAAGTGATTTCGGCGCGCTGACGTGCGCTCAGCGACCGTCAGCGCGCCGAAATCGCAGGCTTGCCCGCAGCAGATAGGCTAGGTCCTGATGGTTCCGCTTTGGTTCACGCTGTCCGCGCTGTGTTTCGTCAGCGCCGGCGTGCTGTTGTACGTCGACCTCGACCGGCGCCACAACCACGGTCGCCGTCGGCGCTCGTGGGCGCGCTCGCACGGCTTCGACTACACCCCTGAGGACGCCGAGATCGTCAAGCGCTGGAAGCGCGGCGTGATGTCCACCGTGGGCGACGTGACCGCCCGCAACGTGGTGCTGGGGCAGATCCGAGGCGAAGCGGTCTACATCTTCGACCTCGAAGACGTCGCGACCGTGATCGCGCTGCATCGCAAGGTGGGCACCAACGTGGTGATGGATCTGCGGCTCAAGGGCCTCAAGGAGCCGCGCGAGAACGACATGTGGCTGCTCGGCGCGATCGGCCCGCGGATGGTGTACTCGACGAACCTCGACGCCGCCCGCCGCGCGTGTGACCGCCGCATGGTGACGTTCGCCCACACCGCGCCCGACTGCGCCGAGATCATGTGGAACGAGCAGAACTGGACGCTGGTGAGCATGCCGATCACCAGCACGCGCGCCGAGTGGGACGAGGGGCTGCGCACGGTTCGCCAATTCAACGACCTGCTGCGGGTGCTGCCGCCGGTGCCGAACAAGGCGATCGGGCAGGCCTCGGCCAGACGCAACGGCGCACCCGGCCGGCCGATCACCCCGCCCGACTACCGCCCTGAGCCCGGCCGCACGCCGCCTGATTACCGCGCCGATCCCGGCCGCACCGAAGCACTCCGGCAGCCCGGCCGCCCTGATCCGACTCGCCAGCCGCCGCACTCCGAACCCGTCCGCCGCCCGCAGCAGACCCGCGCGAGCCGCCCGGGGCCGGCGAGTTTTCAGCCGTAGCCGCGGATGCCGCGTCCCGTTGCCCTGATCACCGGTGCCACGTCGGGCATCGGCGCGGGATTCGCCAGGCGCTACGCGGTCGACGGCTACGATCTCGCCCTGGTCGCGCGCACCACCCAACGCCTCCGTGAACTGGCCGACGAGCTCCATCGAGCGCACGGCACCAACGTCGAGATCCTGACCGCCGACCTCGCCCAAGCAGACGGCCGCGCCGCCGTCGCCATGCGGCTCGCCGACGGCGTGCGGGTGCTGGTCAACAACGCCGGCTTCGGCACGTCGGGGGAGTTCTGGACGGCCGACCCGGCGCTGTTGCAGGCCCAGCTCGACGTCAATGTCACCGCCGTCATGCACCTCACCCGCGCGGCGCTGCCGCCGATGCTCGACGCCCGGCTGGGCACCGTGATCAACGTCGCCAGCGTGGCCGGTCTGGTGTCCGGGCGCGGGTCGACGTACTCGGCGTCGAAGGCGTGGGTGATCGCGTTCTCCGAAGGGCTGGCCAACGGCCTGGCCGGCACTGGCGTCGGCGTGCACGCGCTGTGCCCGGGGTTCGTGCGAACCGAGTTCCACCAGCGGGCCGGCATCGACATGGCCAAGACGCCGTCGGTGCTGTGGCTGGAGGTCGACGACGTCGTCGACGACTGCCTGGCCGACGTCGCGAAAGGCAAAGTGGTGATCATCCCCGGGGTGCAGTACAAGGTGCTGACCACCGCCAGCCGCTTGGTGCCGCGAGACGTGGTGCGGTTCATGACCAAAAGGGTGGGACGGGGCCGTGGCCGCACCTGAGTCGATCTTCGTCACCGGCGCCGCCCGCGGAATCGGGCTGGCGATCGCACGCCGGTTCGCCGCCGCGGGTTACACGGTCGGCGCGGTCGACGTGGACGCCACCTCACTGGCCAGCCTGAAATCTGAAGCAGCTCACCAGAATTGGTCGCTGTGGACCGCGCAGATGGACGTTACCGACGTCGACGCGTGGCACCGAACGCTGCGGGAGTTCACCGACACCGCGGGCGGACGGCTCGACATCCTGGTCAACAATGCCGGCCTGCTGTCGGCCGGTCACTTCGTCGACATCCCGCCGGCGCGGCACAAGCAGCTGGTCGACGTCAACGTCACCGGCGTGATGTTCGGCTGCCACACGGCGTTCCCATACCTGCGCGACACCCCCGGCGCCCGCGTGCTCAACATGTGCTCGGCCTCGGCGATCTACGGCCAGGCCGAGTTGGCGTCTTACAGCGCAACGAAATTCGCGGTCCGCGGGCTGACCGAGGCGCTGGATCTGGAATGGCGCGCTCACGACATCACGGTGGTCGCGCTGTGGCCCCTGTTCGTCGACACCGCGATGCTCACCGACGTGCGCACCGGAACCACCGAATCCCTGGGCGTCCACCTCACCCCTGACGACATCGCCGACGCGGCATGGCGCGTAGTGCACCGACGGTCGCGGGTGCCGAAGGTTCATCACCCGGTTGGCACGCAGACCAAGCTGGCGTATTACCTCGCGCAAGTCAGCCCCGCCTGGATGTCGCGACTCGTCAACAAGCGGCTGTCGCATTAAGGCATCGATCCGGTGCGCGTAGTCGTCGCCCTGCTCACGCTCGCCCTGCTCGCTGTCGGATGCGCGGCAAGCGAGCACCCGCCCCAGCCCTACGGCGCGGCGGCGGCGAAGGTGGGCGAGTCGGCCGCGATCCTGGGCTGGAACATGTCGGTCACGAATCTGCGGTGGGAGGCCAACCATGTGCTGGTCGACGTCGACGCCGCCCCGGCCGAACCGGGCAAGCCGCACGCGAAGCCGGAGGAGATCCGCTTCGGGCTGTACGGGACGCCGGCTCACCCGGTCGAAGCAGACGGCATCGGTAGCTGCAAAGACGTTGCGTCGCTGAAGATCTCGCCGCTTGGCGCCCCGAATCCCGATCGGCTCACCGGCACGGTATGCCTGGGTCCGATCGACGACCAGAGCGCGGTGCGCGGCGTCTACGTGTACTCGCCGCATGATCGGATCGCCGGCACCACCGCTGCTTACCCGCTGGCTTTTCCGGTCGGGATCCTGCCGACCAACCGCAACGACACCGGCATCACGGTCAAGTCGACCAGTGTGGCGGCCTGGCGGGCCGACGGCACGATGCTCAACCCCACGTCTCTGGGCGATCCGGCCGCCTTTAACGGAAACGGTTACATGCTTGTGGGACTGGAGATTTCGGCGATCAAGGAGCAGTACCGCGACGAGTCGGCGCAGCGCGGTGGCCCGCTGATGGTGGTGGTGGCGCCGACGCTGCCCGCGGGGCAGGGACTCAGCCACGCGTGCGCGACGTACGGCTCCTCGGTGCTGGTGATGCCCTACGCGAAGCTGGACGGCGTGCAGGTGGACGCGTCGCTGTGTACGCAGGGCGAGATCAACCAGGCGGTGCTGTACGCGACGCTGTCCATCGTCGGCACGCACGCGGCGGTGTGGACCACCGGTGAGTGAACTGCCGCCGGGCGGGCGTGGTATCGATGACGTGTGCCCGACGTCATGCCTGTGCCCGGCCGCCCCAATCTGCTGCTCGGCGCCTACGACATAGCGACACTGGGATATCGCGCGGCTGAGTTCTTCGTCTCCGGGACCGCAACGCGCTACTCACCCGTCGACGAGCTCGGGCCCGACGGACACTGGCGCGTGGCGGCATCGGACAAGGCGGACTACACCACGCGGATGGTCGTGCTGACCCCGGAGGCCGGCTTCAACGGGACCGTGATCGTCGAGTGGCTGAACGTCAGCGGCGGCATCGACGCGGCGGCTGTCTGGTTCATGGCGCACCGCGAGATCGTCCGGGCCGGCTACGCGTACGTCGCCGTGTCGGCGCAGAAGGTGGGCGTCGACGGCGGGGCCAGCCTCACCGGCCTCGACATGTCGTTGAAAGCACAGGATGCACAACGCTATTCGGCGCTCAACCATCCCGGGGACGCGTTCTCGTACGACATGTTCACCCAGGTCGGCCAGCTCGTTCAAGACGGCGCCATCGACGGCATCGAGGCGAAACATGTTGTGGCCGTGGGGGAGTCGCAGTCTGCGGCGTTTCTCACGAGCTATGTCAATGCCGTGGACCCGATCACCGAAACCTATGACGGCTTTTTGGTCCACTCTCGATTCGGGCCGGCCGCGCCGCTGGACGGGGCGAACGTCTTCGAACCGACCGGCCTTCCGGACGCCGTGCAATTCCGAACCGACCTGCGCGCTCCGGTGCTCAGCGTGATCACCGAAACCGATCTACTCGACGTCATCCGCCCCGGCTATCACCGTGCCCGCCAGCCCGACAACGAGCGGTTGCGCGTATGGGAGGTGCCCGGCACCGCTCACGCCGACAACTACACGATCCGCGTCGGGTTCATCGACGACGGATTCCAACCCGTCGATCGGATTGCGGCCGCCTACGCGCCGACCAGTGAGTTCATGGGCCAAAAGCTCTCCCACGCAATCAATTTCGCGCCGCAACACCACTACGTCCTACAGGGCGCCATCGCCAGGCTCGACGACTGGCTGCGCGAAGGCGCATCACCACCCGCCGCCCCGCCGATCGCGCTGACCACCGAACCGCTCGGGCTGGCCCTCGATGAAAACGGAGTAGCGCAAGGCGGTGTGCGCACTCCCTGGGTCGACGTTCCGGTGGCCCGGACCTCGGGCAGCAGCCCCGGTCAGGGCGACATGTCGGCGCTGTTCGGCTTCGGTGAGCTGTTCGACGCCGCCACGCTGGCCCGGCTGTATCCCGCCGGCGCAACGGACTACCTCGAGCGGTTCACCGAGGCGCTCGACCGAGCGATCGCGGCGGGTTTCATCGTGGCCGCGGACCGCGCCGAAATCCTCGAACTCGCCGCCGCCACCTTTCCCGGCGAGCGGCATGACTGAGTCGGGCCCCACCGAATGGGGCGAGAGCCCCGGCGTCGGGCCTTGGTCCGGTCCGCTGCCGGACGATCCCCGCTACGACCCTCAGCTGCTGCGCGACGGCGACCGCCGCAACGTCGTCGACGCCTACCGCTACTGGACGCGAGAGGCGATCATCGCCGACATCGACACCCGGCGTCACCCCCTGCACATCGCGATCGAGAATTTCGGCCATGACGCGAACATCGGTGGCGTGGTGCGCACCGCGAACGCGTTCGCTGTCGACACGGTGCACATCGTCGGGCGGCGACGGTGGAATCGGCGAGGAGCCATGGTCACCGACCGCTATCAACGACTGCGCCACCACGAGACGACGGCCGAGTTGCTGGCCTTTGCGCGCGACGCCGGGCTGACGGTGGCGGCGGTCGACAATGTGCCCGGGGCAGCGCGCTTGGAGGAGACCACGCTGCCGCGGGAATGCCTGCTGATCTTCGGTCAGGAAGGCCCGGGCATCACCGAGGAGGCGCGCAGCGGCTCGGCGTTGACGGTGTCCATCGCGCAGTTCGGTTCGACCCGCAGCATCAACGCGTCCGTCGCCGCGGGCATCGCGATGCATGCGTGGATCCGTGCGCATGCCGACCTAAACCACGCCTGGTGAGGCAGGATCGCTGTCATGGAACAGCAGTGGGCCAATCGCGCTGCGAGCGCTGAAGCAGCCGTCACGGCACGCCATTTGACGCGGCTGTGGGGGATGCCGGGCACTCAGCTGGGTGTGGTGGCCTGGCCGCCGACCCGGCGCGACAAGCTGTTCGGCAGCTGGAACTATTGGTGGCAAGCACATCTGCTGGACTGCCTCGTCGACGCGCAGCTGCGCGATCCGCAGCCGCAGCGGCGCGAGCGCATCGCTGCGCAGATCCGGGGGCACCATCTGCGCAACCTCGGTCGCTGGACCAACAGCTACTACGACGACATGGCGTGGCTGGCGCTGGCTCTCGAACGGTGCGGCCGGCTCGCCGGTGTCGAACGCGAGCGCGCGCTGCGCACGTTCACCAAGCAGTTCACTCGCGCGTGGATGCCCGAATTCGGCGGCGGCATCCCGTGGCGCAAACAGGACCGTTTCTTCAACGCTCCGGCCAACGGCCCCGCGGGAATCTTCTTGGCCCGCAACGGCGAATTGCGGCAAGCCCAGCTGATGGCCGACTGGATCGACGAGACGCTGATCGATCCGCAGTCGCACCTGGTGTTCGACGGCATCAAGGACGGCTCGCTGGATCGCGCCCAGTTCACCTACTGCCAGGGTGTGGTGCTCGGCCTGGAAACCGAACTAGCAGTGCGCACGCGCGACGACCGTCATCGGCCCCGAGTGCACCGGTTGGTGGCCGCGGTCGAGAAGAACATGACGACCGACGGCGTGCTCAAGAGCGAGGGCGGCGGCGACGGCGGGTTGTTCGGCGGGGTGACCGTCCGCTATCTGGCACTGGTGGCCTCGGCGCTTCCCGGAGACAGCCCCGAGGACGTCGCCGCCCGGGACACCGCCCGCAGAATAGTGCTGACGTCGGCGCAGTCGGCATGGGAATTCCGCCAGACCGTCGACGGGCTACCCCTGTTCGGCGCGCACTGGGACCAGACCGCCCAAGTACCGACCACGGAGAGCGCCGGCGCACAGTTCTCGGGCGGCGCGGTGTACTCGTCGGCGGTGCCGGAACGCGACCTGTCCGTGCAGCTGTCGGGGTGGATGCTGATGGAGGCAGCGCACGCGCTGAGCGCGGAATGACCGCCGGCGCCGGCGATCGGCGCTATATTCGGCCGGTGATCAGCGGCGATCCGCTGACCGGCCGGGACGGCGAACTTGCTTACATTCGGCGTGCGCTCGGTGCGGGTGGCAAGTACGCGGGTGTGGCGGTCGTCGGCGCGCCGGGGGTGGGCAAGACGCGGCTCGCCCGTGAGGTGCTGGCCCGTGCGCAGGCGGCGGGGGAGCGGACCGAGTGGATCGTCGGCACGGAATCGGCGCGCTCCCTGCCGCTGGGCGCTTTCGCCAGCGCGCTTCCCGACCCGATGGCCGAGCCGCTTCCCAATGTCCGGCGAATCATCAATTCCTTTGTGGCTCAACGACAACGGGGCCGGGCGCTGATCGGGGTCGACGACGCGCACCTGCTGGACGGGTTGTCAGCGCACGTCGTGCACCAGTTGGCGCAGACCCGGGGCGTGCGGCTGGTGGTCACGTTGCGCAGCGGCGGCCAGGAGCCAGACGCTGTGACGGCGTTATGGAAGAACGACCTGCTTGCCCGGCTGGACTTGGCACCGCTGTCGGCCGAGGCCACCCGCAGCGTGATCGAGGCCGACTTGGGCGGTCCCGTCGACACCCGGGTTGCCCAGCGGTTCTGGAAACTGACCGGCGGCAACGCGCTGTTCCTGCGTCAGCTCGTCAGAGACCAGGTGGCGGCGGGCCGATTCCGTCAGGTGGCCGGGGTGTGGATGGCCGACGAAGGCATCGCGGCCACGCCCAGTGTGGCGGACATGGTGGGACGCGAGATGGGCCGGCTCACCCCGGGGGTGGCCATGGTGGTCGACGTCCTGTCGCAGGCTGAGCCGCTTGGAGTGGATGTGATCTGCGCGCTGGTGCGGCGTCGCGACCTGGAACGCGCGGAGGAGTTGCGCCTGGTCACCGTCGAGCGCACCGGCGGCGCGCTGATGGTCCGGTTGGCGCATCCGCTGTTCGGGGAGGTGCGACGCGCCACGGCCGGCGAAATGTACCTGTCCAAGATCCGCGGCAGGCTGGCGCAGCGGCTGGAAAAGGAGGGCGACGCCGACGTCTACGCGACCGTGCGTCGGGCGCTGCTGACGTTGGAATCCGACCTCCCGCCCGACCCGCAACTGTTCCTGGACTCCGCGCGGTCCGCGATGACGCTGCTCGACCTCGACCTGGCTGACCGATTCGCGCGGGCCGCGGCCGACGCCGGCGCTGACGAAGCTTCTGACATTCTCGCCATGAACCTCGTGATGCTGGGCCGCGGCGAGCAAGCCGAGGCGGTGCTGTCGGGGATGTCCGGCTCGTCGGACTACTGGGCGACGGTGCGGGCAGCCAACTTGATCTGGATGCTGGCCCGGCCGGGCGACGCCGCTGCGATTCTGGCGGCGTTGCCGGAGTCTTTCGAGCGGCTGGCGATCGAGGCGTGTGTGGAGGTGGTCGGAGCCCGGTGCCGCAGCGGAGAGGAAAAAGCCCGTGCCGCAATCGAATCCGGCGCGCTGGGCGACTTCCACGCCACCGTCGCATCGGTGGCGTTGACCATGGCGATGGGGGCGCTCGGTCATGTCGACGATCTCCCGGCGGTGGCCGACGACGCACTGCGGCGGGCCACCACGTCGTTCCAGGCGTCGCCGCTGCGGTTCTGGTACGCCGGGGTGTATGCGCGGGCATGCCGACTCACGGGCCGCATCGGCGAATTCGTGGCGGCCGCCGAGACTTTGGCCGCTACCGCCCGCGACCTTCCCGGCCTGGCATACGCGAACCTCGCGCTGCTGCTGGGCAACGCCGCGTTGATGCGCGGCGACGTGACACGCGCGGTGCGGCTGCTGCACGAAGCGCTGGCAGGCGCCGAGAACCACAGTGTCACAACAGGTTTGCGTGCAGCCAGTTGCTTCGCACTGGCGGAGGCGCATGCGAAGCTGGGCCAGCCCCAAGAGGCGATGGCTGCGCTTGCTGCCGCGCGCGTGCCGGACGACTTCCTGTTCATGCACACCGGGCTCGCGGTGGCGCGAGGGTGGGCACTGGCCGCCGGTGGATCGCTGTCCGAGGCCGTGGCGGTGGTGCAGGCGGCCGCTACGGAGGCGCGCGACCGCGACCAACCCACGCACGAACTGGCCTGTATCCAGGCCGCGACGCAGTGGGGCGACGGTTCGGGTGCGGCGCGCGCCCGCGAACTCGCCGACCAGCTGTCGTTGCCGCTGGCGAATTGTGTTGCGCGCCATGCTCGTTCGCTCCAGGCTGGCGACGGTGAGGGGCTGCTGGCGGTGTCGGCTGACTACCGAGCCCTCGGCGACAGGGCCACTGCGGCCGACAGTGCCGGCCAAGCTGCCGCGGTGCTCGTTCAGGGTCAGAAGCGCAGCCGGGGTTCCTATGCGGCGGCGATTGCGCAGGAGCTCGCCAACGAGTGCGGTGGGCTGTGCACCCCCGCACTGCGCAGTCAGCTGGGCATCCCGCTGACCGGTCGGCAACGCGACGTGATCGAGCTGGTGGCGGCGGGCCTGTCCAACCGCGACATCGCCGACCGGTTGGTCATGTCGGTGCGCACTGTCGAAGGACACGTGTACCGGGCCTGCCAGCGGGTGGGCGCGAACACCCGCGAGGAACTGGCCGCGATCGTGCGTGGCGGGCGCTGACGGCCTACCCGGGATCGTCCTACCCGGGATCGTCATTGGTTTTCGTCGTCGAGCATGCGGTCGGGGTGCCAGTAGGTGTTGGTGTGGGGCTGGTTGTGGTCTTGGTGCGGGGGTGGAATCCATTCGGTGGTTCCGTCGGGTTGTTTTCGGGTTTGCCAGCCGGTGGTGGCGTCGCGGTTATGCGGTCCGCAGGACAGGGTGAGGTTGTCGATATCGGTGGGGCCGCCGTGGGCCCAATCCGTGACGTGGTGGGTTTGGCACCAGTAGGCGGGGACGTCGCAGCCGGGGTGGGAGCAGCCGCGCTCCATCGCATACAGGACGAGGCGTTGTTCGGGGGTGGCCAGCCGGGTGGCGCGGCCCCTGAAGAGCTGGACCGGCTTGGTCTGGTCGAAGATCAGCAGGTAGTTGTAGGCGTGGGCGGCCATGCGGATCAGGTCGGTGACCGGCAACCAGCTGCCGGAGCCGGTGTGGGCCTTGCCCGCCTTGTTTTGGAGATCATTGAGCGCGACGGTGGCGGTGATGGTCACCGGCAGGCCCTGGTGGCTGCCGAGCT
The DNA here is from genome assembly GCF_059813155.1 of Mycobacterium sp. NGS19. Classification (NCBI taxonomy): domain Bacteria; kingdom Bacillati; phylum Actinomycetota; class Actinomycetes; order Mycobacteriales; family Mycobacteriaceae; genus Mycobacterium; species Mycobacterium sp. NGS19. The sequence goes on along the minus strand of NZ_JCALEB010000002.1, from coordinate 458,005 downwards.
GGCCGGACATCAAGGTGGCGCGCACCATCGCCGCCAGGGCGTCGTGGTTGCGTTGGGCGGCGCTGCGCTCATCGGCGGTGGCGGCTTGCTCGGATGGTTGCCCGTCGATGGTGGGGGTGTCGTCGGCGGGGTTGCAGGCGCCCGGCGCGGCCCATTTGGACAGCACTGCGTCCAGGCCGGCGCGCAGCTGGGGGTCGAGCCAGCCGCTGATTTTGGACATGCCGTCGGGGGCTTGCGGGGAAATGGTGAGGCCGCGGCGGCGGGCGCGGTGTTCGTCGGTGTAGTCGCCGTCGGGGTTGAGTACGTCGGTGTAGTGGTCGGCGGCGCGTTGCAGTTCGTCGGGGCGGTGTCGCCCGGCGATGTCGGCGAGCCGCGCTTCGGCTTCGGCGCGGGTGGGTGCGGCGATCCAGCACGGCAGATGCGCCAAAAACGACCGGATGATGCGTACGTGTTCGGCGCTGATGGTTCCGGCGCGCTGCGCGGCGGCGGTGGCCTCGAGCTTCGGTGGCAGCGGATCCCCGGTCAACGCCCGCCGTGGGGCGAGGTCGGCGGCTTCGTCGACGCGCCGCAGCGCCTCGCGGCGATAGATCCGCAGCCGGTTGGCCAGCACCTGGGGTAGCCGCCCGCCGAGCTCGTCGGCCGGGGCGTGGGTCAATTCCGCGATGAGCGTGTGCTCGGCGGCGGGCAGCCGGCGCCGCCACGTTTCGCGGCGCTCCAACAACACCAGCCGCTCCGCGGTCGAGAGCCCGTCGACGTCGAGCTTGTCGAACGCGTCGAGTGCGGCATCGACTTGGTCGCACAAGGCCGACGCCGCATCGAACGCGCGAGAACTCATACCCCCGAATCTAGAGACACCCACCGACAAGTCATTGCGCCGCAACCGATTTCACGGACTGTTATCCACAGTCGGGAATCCATCCACAGATTCACCCGCCGACCTTGACAGACGACAGCGAGCTACCTACTGCACGACAGCGATAGGTCTTGCCTCATCGGCCGGCTGGCGACGCGGATGCCGATAATTCGCGGCGGCGGCACGCCACAGCGTCGCCGGTCTAAGCAGCCGGGTCGGCGGATCCAACAGTGACGTCACTCGGCTGAACTGATCCACCGCGGCGGTGTCATATTCGGTTGCGGTGAGCACGCGCTGGACATAGCTGTTGAACAGCCTTGCGGGCCAACGCTCTTCACCGCGGACCTCGGGCAGAGCAAGATCGCCGCCCGTCGCCAACTGCCAGGCCTGGCGTACCGGCTTGGCCGTCGCGCGGAAATACCGCCGCGCCAGACCCGTCGTCCCGCGTGTGAGGCAGTCGCGCAAGGCCAATGCCTGCAAAGCGGCCACCGTCATGCCTTGGGCGTAGATCGGATTGAAGCTGCAGACCGCGTCACCGGTAACCAACAGCCCCTCAGGGAAGTGGCGCAGTTTGTCATAGCGGCGCCATTGGCTCGACGGGAATCGATGCTGTGCCACCTCACTGATCGGCTCGGCGGTGCGGAGCACATCCAGAATATGGTTTGGCGCGAATTTCCCCGCCCAATCGAACATTTCGCTGGGGTCGGTGGGCGGCTCGACCCCGGCCATCCCCTGGAGCGTCAGCAACCACGTGTTGTTCTCGCAGCCGAGCAAGCCCAGTCCGGTCGGGCGGCCCGGCACCGGACCAACCAGAGCACCCATTTCATGCATGGCATCAGCGGGCATCCGCAGCCACAACGTCGAATAGCGCAGCTGCACCACAACGTGTTCTTCCGCGGGACGTGAATACCCTAGAGCCGCAAGCCATGACGGTGTGCGCGAACCACGGCCCGTTGCGTCGACCACGAGATCGGCCGAAAGAATTGACTCCTCGCGGCTCTGCCGGTTCACCGTCCGCACGCCGGTGACCCGCCATGGCACCGCCGTCAGGCCCGCCACGTCGTGGCCCTGCACCACGCTGACATTGGGAATCGCTCTGATTCGGTCTCTGATGTGCTGCTCCAGAAACGGACGACTGGCCAAGTATGCGGTGAAGCTAGGCGCCGAACCCGTCGGGGCCATCCGGTGCCCGTTGAGGTTGTAGTACAGCCGAGAGATGTCGCTGCCGTCGAAATAGCGTGCGCCGTCGCGAGTCAGTTCGCTCAGTACGCCAGGCAGCAGTTCCTCGAATGCCTGGGCACCCCGCGGCAGCAAACCGTGCACGTGACGGCCCTGCGGCACCCCGCGGCGGTGAGCGACGCTGTCAGGTAACACATCTCGCTCCACGATCGTGACGGTGACATAGAAGTCAGCCAGCGCCCGCGCGGCCAGCAGGCCCGCCATACTCGCACCGAGGACAACCGCATGGTTACCGATTCTCGCCATGAAGCCGATCGTCATGGCAGGCCGAGAAGGCCGACAGCGTAGCGGCCTACTCCACCTTGGCTGCCCGCCGGCGCGCCAGCAGCCCGCGTCCGACGGAGATGAGCGCCGGCAGGATGGACACGAACACGATCCCGAGGATGATCAGCTCGAGGTGACGGTTGACGAAGGAGATGTTGCCCAGGAAGTAGCCCGCCAGCGTGACGCCGGCGCCCCAGGCGAATCCGCCGATGATGTCGAAACCCAAGAAGAGCGGGTAGCGCATCTTCGAGACACCCGCGATCACCGGAACAAACGTCCGCGCGAACGGCACGAAGCGGCCCAGGATGACCGTGAACGGCCCGTATTTCTCGAAGAATTCGTGTGATTCGGTCACGTAGTGCTTCTTGAAGAAGCGGGAATCTTCTTTCTTGAACAGCGCGGGGCCGATCCGGCGTCCGATGAAGTACGCGGTCTGGTCACCGGCGATTGCCACCAGCGGCACTGCGATCGCCAGGGTCCAGATGTCGAGCGTCCCCTTGGCGGCGAGCAGCCCTCCGGTGAACAGCAGCGAGTCACCGGGCAGGAACGGGAACAGCAGGCCGGTCTCGATGAAGACGATGACCAGGATGCCGGGCAGGATCGCGGACGCGAACAGGCCGTTGGGCCCGATGTAAGTCCACGGGTCCATGATTGCCGGCAACGCCGCGAGCGTCGTGCTCATGACGACCCAACATACCGTCGCTTCCGGTGGGATACTTCAGGGACATTCCCGCAGCGCCTTGACCACGGCGAAAGGAACCCCATGCCCATCGCCACGCCCGAGATCTATGCCGAGATGCTGTCCCGCGCCAAGCAGCACGAGTTCGCATTTCCGGCCATCAACTGCACGTCGTCGGAGACCATCAACGCTGCGCTGAAGGGCTTCGCGGACGCCGGCAGTGACGGCATCATCCAATTCTCAACGGGCGGAGCGGAATTCGGCTCGGGTCTTGGTGTCAAGGACATGGTCACCGGGGCGGTGGCGCTGGCCGAGTTCGCGCATGTCGTCGCCGAGAAGTACCCCATCACCGTGGCGTTGCACACCGACCACTGTCCGAAGGACAAGCTCGACAGCTACGTGCGGCCGCTGCTCAAGATCTCCCAGCAGCGGGTGGCCGACGGCGGCAACCCGCTGATCCAGTCGCACATGTGGGACGGCTCCGCAGTGCCGATCGACGAGAACCTGGCCATCGCCAAAGAGCTGCTGAAACAGACCGCGGCCGCGAAGATCATCCTCGAGATCGAAATCGGCGTGGTGGGCGGCGAGGAGGACGGCGTCGCGCACGAGATCAACGAGAAGCTGTACACCACGCCGGAGGACTTCGAGAAGACCATCGACGCGCTAGGCGCCGGCGAGCACGGCAAATACCTGCTGGCCGCCACATTCGGCAACGTCCACGGCGTGTACAAGCCGGGCAACGTCAAGCTGCGGCCCGACATCCTCGCGACGGGGCAGCAGGTGGCCGCCGCCAAGCTCGGGCTGCCGCCGGACAGCAAGCCCTTCGACTTCGTGTTCCACGGCGGCTCCGGCTCGCTGAAATCCGAGATCGAAGAGGCTCTGCGCTATGGCGTGGTGAAGATGAACGTCGACACCGACACCCAATACGCGTTCACCCGGCCGGTCGCCGGGCACATGTTCACCAACTACGACGGGGTGTTGAAGGTCGACGGCGAGGTGGGCAACAAGAAGGTCTACGACCCGCGCAGCTACATGAAGAAGGCTGAAGCGGCGATGAGTGAACGCGTGGTCGAAGCCTGCAACGACCTGCGCAGCGCCGGCCGTTCGGTGACCGCCGGCTGAGCCGGCGATCTCGCGCCTAACCGATTGGCCCGTCGCAGATCTTCCAGCGGTCGTCCAAGTACTGCAGGTCGAAGCTGCGGGTCGACCGCACCTGCGGCGCGTAGGCCATGAACGTGGTGACGTTGGCCTCGGCATGCTTGTCGTTGACCACCACCTGGTCGATGCTGGCGACCACCGGGTACTGCTTGGCGGCCGCGACCCGCTGATGGGTGGCGGCCCAGTCGTCGTCGGGAAAGTTGGCGTAGCGGTCATGCGTGGCGCCGCAGGTGATACTGCGCAGTTGAGCCAGGTCGCCCTTTTGGATCGCAGTGTCGAATTCCTCGATCGTCTGGCGCACCAGGTCTTCCTGAGAGGCCTTCGACGAGGACCGGTGCGTCAGCCAGATGGTGCCCAGCACGGCGATCGCGGCAAGCGCGGCGATCACCAGCGCCAGCGCGAGCACCAGACCCCAGCTGCGGTGCCGCGCAACGTCCGGTCGTGGCGGGATCGATTGCGGCCCAATGGGTCTCGGTTGACCGGGGGCGGCGATGACCTCGGTCACCGGCTCGGGGGCGGTGCGGATGATCTCCGTGGACCGCGCGTCGAAACTCGACGGCGCGCTGTAGCGCCGCTGCGTCGGCTCGTCGTCGTGGCCCGACAGCACCTCGGTGGGCTCGGCGGTGTCGAACTCGGGTTGCGGGTCGGCGGTGCTGATCGCCTCGGTCGGATGCTCCGACGGCGGCTCTTCGGCCCGGTCCTGGCGGTCGTCGGCCGCGGTTTCGTCCGGCGTGGCGTCCTGGCCGGGACCCGAAGGGTTCGACATGGGTGTGGCTGTCCTCTGGTTGTCACGAGGGCGACGGGTTGTCTCCGCGGAAGCTTAACGACTCGTGCGGGCGGTGCCGGTCAGGCTGGCGAAGCGTCGAAGGCGGCACGGCACAATGGGGCGCATGACTCAGTTCGGCGACTTGTTGGGACCCGACCCCGTTCTGCTGCCCGGCGACCCGCAGGCCGAGGCCGAGCTGGCTGCCGGCGAGAACCCGGCGATCGTCGCGGCGGCTCACCCCGCGGCGTCGGTCGCGTGGGCGCAGCTGGCCGAAGACGCCCTGGCCGACGACAAGGCGATCACCGCCTACGCCTACGCGCGCACCGGCTACCACCGGGGGCTGGACCAACTGCGCCGCAACGGCTGGAAGGGTTTCGGCCCCGTGCCCTACGACCACGAGCCGAATCGCGGTTTCCTGCGATGCGTGGCCGCGCTGGCCCGGGCTGCGGACACGATCGGCGAGACCGACGAGTACCAGCGCTGCCTGGATCTGCTCGACGACTGCGATCCCAGCGCCCGCGGCAAGCTCGGGCTCTGAGTCACCAGTCCGTCTGGGTCTGACAGTCGTCGGCGTCCTCGGGCGGCTCCACTTGCACCGTCGCGTGCTCCAGCCCCCGTGCCGCGAGCACCGCGCGCGCGTCGGCAAGCACTCGCGCCGAGTCGTCGCAGCTCGTCAGGTGCGCGGTCGCCATGTCCTTACCCGGTACCAGGGTCCAGACGTGCAGATCGTGGACGTCGAGCACGCCGTCGACGCCGTGGAGGGCTGCGCGCAGTTCGTCGACGTCGATGTGGGCGGGCGACGACTCGGACAGGATGCGCAACGCCGCACGGGCCAGCGACAGTGCGCGCGGCAACACCCACAGCGCGACGAACACCGCGACGACGACGTCGGCGTACGGCCAGTGCGTGGTGACGGTGACGACGCCCGCGACGAGCACACCGAGGCTGCCGACCGTGTCGGCGACGACCTCCATGTACGCCCCCTTGACGGCCAGGCTCTCCCGCGAGCTGGACCGCAGCAGCAGCACCACGACACCGTTGGCGATGAGGCCCGCCACCGCGACGACGATCATCGGCACGCCGGCCACTTCCGGTGCGTTGCCGAGCCGTTCGAACGCCTCGTAGAGGATGAACGCCGAGACGCCGAGCAACAGCACCGCGTTGCCGACCGCGGTGAACACCTCGGCGCGGTGCCAGCCGTAGGTGCGTGCGGGCGAGCTGCTGCCGCGGCGCGCGAGCACCAGGGCCGTGAGTCCCATGAACAGCGCGACCAGGTCGGTGAGCATGTGACCCGCATCGGCAAGCAGTGCGATCGAGCCGATCAGCAGCGCCGTGGTCAGCTCGACGGCGAAGAACACGGTCAGCACAGCGGCCGCGGCAACCATCCGGGACAGGCGGGCGTCGGCTGCTCTGTGGTCGTGACCTGCGCCCATGCCCGCAATCTATGCGCCGCCGCGCATATGTCGCAAGGCCTACGTCGCTAGGTCAGAACCACGCGGACCAGAACCGCGTCAGCTGGCTGCCCCACGCCGCCAGGATGCTCGGCACGCCGGACAGCTCGAACAGTTGGTAGACGATCGAGAAGAACGCGTGGTTGAGCGGTGGCGCGATCAGCAAGATGAACACCACCAAAAAGCCGAACTGTTTGGCCGGCTCGAGCGCGCGCTGGGTCTCGTAACTCAGGTGTGGCTCCAGCGCCTCGTACCCGTCGAGCCCCGGGATCGGCAGCAGGTTGAGCACGACCGCGGTCACTTGCAGGAAGCCCAGAAACGCCATGCCGGACCAGAACACCGCATGCCCGAGGTCCGCGAACTCTGCGGTGAGAACAAGCAACAGCACAGCCAGCACCGCGTTGACGCCCGCGCCGGACAGCGCGACGGCCGTGCGTCGCCAGGGCTTCATCCACGAGGTGCGCACGTACACCGCGCCGCCGGGCAGCCCGATTGCGCCGAGCGCGATGAACAGGATCGGCAAACCCAGCGACAGCAGCGGGTTGCTGTAACGCAGCGGATTCAAGGTCAGGTAGCCGCGGACCGCGACGTCGCGGTCGCCGTAGCGCCACGCGAGGAAGGCGTGCGCGAATTCGTGCAGACACAGCGACACCAGCCAGCCTGCGATGACGAACACGAACACCCCGGCATACGCCAGCGGCGTGCGGGACGACTCGGCGAGCCACGCCAAGACGCCGCCGAGCACAGTGGTCGCGCAGATGGCCAAGAAAATCGGGCTGGGCCGCACCGATTGCTGCAGCGGACGGATGTTCACCCCACGAAAACTACCTGCCGTGCGCGGGCTTGCCGGTTCTACCGTGCGAGCAGCCAACCCTTGACATGCCGATAGAACGTCGACCGCCGCACCGTGCGTGCTGCGGCCACACCGTCACGGGCGACCACCGCACCGGTAGTGCCGAGCTGGGCCGCGCGGCCGGTGACCCAGCGGCGCCGCTCACCGCGCGCCGTCACCACCGCCGCCCGCAGGCCGGGCATCGAGGCCGTCGGCTCGATCCGCACCCAGGCCACGTCGCCGTCGAACAGCGTGGTGTCGTCGACCACCGCTTCACCGTGCAACAAGCCGTCGGCGCCGCGCCACATCGCCGCGCCGGCGATCGCGTGGCCGGTGTCGTCGCGGATCAGCGGCACCCGCTGCGCTGCGCGGCGCAACGCCCGTCGGGCGCCGCGCCGGCCTGCTGCCAGCCCGTAGGCGCGAGTGGCCGGCGACCGGTGTGCCGACACGAATCCGATTTCCACGTCCAGGTTTTCGGTGCGCAGCAGCGTCGTCAGCACTGTGGCGAGGTCGGCGTCCGAGCCGACGACGATCAGCCGGCGATACGACCGGGCCGCGCCTTCGATGTCGTCCACGTCGGCGACAGGCAGCTCGCGCAGCACCCACGGCAGAGAGCGGCCGTCGAACGCCAGCACAGCGACGGCGGTATCTTTCTGCTCTTCGCGCGAGCGCTCATCGCCAGTCAAAGCGAAACTCCTGCGCATTGCTCGGATAGGGTGGGTCACCGGCTGCACCACGATTTCAGCGGGAGACTACGCCATGCCGGCAATCGTCCTGATCGGCGCCCAATGGGGCGACGAAGGAAAGGGCAAGGCCACTGATCTGCTCGGTGGCCGCGTCCAGTGGGTGGTGCGCTATCAAGGTGGCAACAACGCCGGGCACACCGTGGTGTTGCCCAGCGGCGAGAATTTCGCGCTGCACCTGATCCCATCGGGCATTCTGACGCCGGGCGTCACGAACGTAATCGGCAACGGCGTGGTGATCGACCCCGGAGTTCTGCTGTCGGAGCTCAGCGGACTCGAGGAGCGCGGCGTGGACACCGAGCGGCTGCTGATCGCGGCCGACGCGCACCTGTTGATGCCGTACCACGTCGCCATCGACAAGGTGACCGAACGCTACCTCGGCAACAAGAAGATCGGCACCACCGGACGTGGCATCGGACCGTGTTACCAGGACAAGATCGCGCGCATGGGTATCCGGGTAGCCGACGTGCGCGACCCGGCACTGTTGACCCAAAAGGTCGAAGCCGCACTGGAATTCAAGAATCAGGTGCTGGTCAAGATCTACAACCGCAAGGCGCTGGACCCCGACACCGTCGTCGACACGGTGCTACGGCAGGCCGAAGGATTCGCGCATCGCATCGCCGACACCCGGCTGCTGCTGAACACCGCCCTCGACCGCGGAGAGACCGTGTTGCTCGAGGGCTCGCAGGGCACCCTCCTCGACGTCGACCACGGCACGTATCCCTATGTCACGTCGTCGAATCCGACGGCCGGCGGCGCGTGCGTGGGGTCGGGCATCGGTCCTACGAAGATCACCGCGGTGCTCGGAATCCTCAAGGCTTACACCACGAGAGTGGGGTCCGGGCCGTTCCCCACCGAGTTGTTCGACGAGCACGGCGAGTATCTGGTCAAGACCGGCGGCGAGTTCGGCGTCACCACCGGCCGTCGCCGACGCTGCGGCTGGTTCGACGCGGTGGTGGCCCGTTATGCGACGCGCGTCAACGGCATCACCGACTACTTCCTGACCAAGCTCGACGTGCTGTCCAGCTTGCAGACGGTTCCGGTGTGCGTCGCCTACACGGTCGACGGCAAGCGGGTCGACGAGATGCCGATGACACAGAGTGAATTCATGCGCGCCGAACCGGTTTTCGAGGAGTTGCCCGGGTGGTGGGAGGACATCTCCGGAGCACGCGAGTTCGACGACCTGCCAGCCAAGGCCCGCGACTATGTGCTGCGCGTGGAAGAGCTTGCGGGGGCGCATGTTTCGTGCATCGGCGTCGGCCCGGGGCGCGACCAGACCATCGTCCGGCGCGACATTCTGCGGACGGGCGCATGAGCAGCGAGCCGATGGATCCCGACTACCGCAAGCACGGCGGATTCCCCGACTACGAGGCCACCGACCCGCCGCCGGGTTTTGTCCGATTCGTCACTGCGATGCGCCGGCTGCAAGACCTTGCGGTGTCGGCCAATCCCTCCGAGGATGACTGGGACAAGGCGGCTGATCGGGCCGAAGAGCTCGTCGAGCTGTTGGCGCCCACTGTCGCGCCGGAGGGCGTGGCCCCGGCCGGCCGCTCGCCCAAACTGCCCGGGATGGGCAGCCTGCTGTTGCCGCCGTGGGTGCTCACTCGCTATCAGTCCGACGGTGTCGAAATGCGCGGACAGTTCACCCGATACCACGTGGGCGGGAACAACGCCGTACACGGCGGCGTGCTGCCGTTGCTGTTCGACTGGCTGTTCGGCATGGTCGTGCATGCGGCGAACCGGCCCATCAGCCGTACGGCGTTCCTGCATGTCGACTACCGCAAGGTGACTCCGGTCGACCAGCCGTTGACCGTGCGCGGCCGGGTCGATTCGACCGAAGGTCGCAAGGCGTTCGTGTCCGCGGAGTTGACCGACGGCGACGGTGCGCTGCTCGCCGAGGCGCACGGCCTGATGGTGCGACTCCTGCCCGGACAGCCGTGACGTCCGATGATCCAGGGGGAAAATCATGACATGGGCGGCTCGATGGCCTGCGGCGCTACTCATGGTGGTCGGGCTGCTCGCCGGGTGCGGGTCGTCGAAGGACACTTCCGCGCCCTCGTCGTCGAACAGCGGCAGAATCGTCGTGTTCGCTGCAGCATCGCTGAAAAAGGCATTCACCCAGATAGGCGAACAATTCAAGACGGACAACCCCGGTGCCGACGTCGAATTCTCTTTCGCCGGGTCGTCGGATCTGGTCACCCAGTTGACCCAGGGCGCTCCGGCTGACGTATTCGCCTCGGCAGACACCAACAACATGAACAAAGCTGCCCAGGCCGGCCTGCTGTCCGGGAGCCCGGTGAACTTCGCCTCGAATACGTTGACAATCGTTGCGGCCCCGGGCAATCCGAAGAAGATCAGCTCTTTCCGGGACTTGGCACGACCCGGCTTGTCGGTAGTGGTGTGTGCGCCGCAGGTGCCTTGCGGGTCGGCCACTCATAAAGTCGAGCAGGCCACCGGTGTGCAGCTGAATCCCGTCAGCGAAGAATCGCAAGTCACCGACGTACTCAACAAGGTGACGACAGGACAGGCCGACGCCGGCGTCGTGTACGTGACGGACGCGCAAGCCGCGGGCAGCAAGGTCACCGCTGTGGGGTTCCCTGAAGCTGCGGCAGCGGTCAACACCTATCCGATTGCCGTCCTCAAGCAGTCCGAGAATCCAGAATTGGCACACAAATTCGTCGATCTCGTCACCGGTGAAGCCGGACAGAGGACATTGGCGGCAGTCGGTTTCGGCAAGCCCTGAACAAGCGCGGCGCGATTGGACCCAGTTGCCGGTGAACAGCGACCGCCGCTGCTTATTGACAGTCGTGTAGCAGAAACGTCCGAAACCTATCCATCGGCGACGGATAGGACTAAATTGTGAAACACCTCCATCGGCAGCAGATGCGGCCGCGGAGGCGTCTTGCGGGTTGAGAGCGCAGCCGGCATCTAACGGCTTCTTCGGAGCCATCTGAACCGCCACGGCGTTTCGGCCGGCGCCGACGCAACGCGCGGCGTCCCGCGCGGAGATGAGGACCAGCGCCATGGCCGAGTTGAAACTCACCGGGCTGCAGGAGGATTCGGGATCCGGCGTTGCCGAGTTGAGCTGCCGAGGCGCCCGGCTGCGGGCACGCGTGTCCGATCCCGCCCTGACCATCATCACGGTCTGCGGCGACATCGACGCCGCCAACAGCGACTCGGTGAGCTTGTGGTTGCGCGAGGCGGTGCCCACCCAAGGCGCGCTGATCCTCGACATGGCCGACACCGATTTCGTCGGCATAGACGGCTTGCGCGCGCTGCAAACGGTCAGCGTGGAGTGTGCTCGGCACGGCGTGTGCTGGTCGGTGATCACCAGCCCGGCTGTAATCCGACTCCTGCGGATCGGCGATCCCGACCAAACGTTGCCCGCAGTCGGCTCGGCGATCGAGGCGCTGCAGCGGATCCGGCAGCACGCGCGGGGCACGTTGCGGTTGATGACGTCGGAGAACTGAGCCGAGTTAGGTTGGCGCCGTTAGCCTTTGGTTGACGTCGGTCCCGAATCTCGCATGTCGGCGAGTTCGTCCTCGAAGGCCGTCATCGCGGCGATCATCGCCGTGAACACCTGGTGTGCGGAACTGAGCTGCTCGTCGGTCAGCCCAGCCATTTCGGCGCGCATGTGAGCGCCGAGCCGGGTGAAAAACTGCTGTGCGAGCGCCATGCCTGCGGCGGTGTAGCGCAGTCGGGCACGGCGGCCGTCGGTGGGGTCCGGTTCTCGGCGGATGTGGCCGGCGGTGATCATCCGCTCGACCAGATAGGTGACGGTGGCAGGGGAGACGTTCATGTGGCGGCGCAGGGTGACCGCGGTCAACGGCTCACCGGTTGTCTCGGCGACCATGATCTGCAGCAGCGCGTGAAAATCGTTGTTGCCGACGCCGGTGCCCTGGGCGAAATAGCGGCCGATGCGTTCGGAGTACGCGGTGAGCGCACGCAAGTCCGCGGACATCAGCCCCTCCAGTACGGCGCGGCCGGACAACTGCTTGCCGGCGCGCTTGGTCATGGCTGCCCGTTTCCGTCAGGTGCTGACTGCTCCGCCGAAGCGGGAATCGTCGCGGTACTCAGTCATCGCACAGCTTCGGCTGGGGCGGCGTCAAGGGCCAACCGGTCGAGAGCGCCGGTGTGGTCACGGCTTGGCGGCCTGGGGCGGAGTCATGATCCGTGCGGCAATCCATGGCAGGGCGTCGGCGAATCCGCGGGCGGCGAACTGCCACGTGTGGTAGCTGACCTGGCTGTGCACCGAACAGCTGATGTTCACCTTCGTCGCCGCTGCGCATAGGTCTTGGGCGGCGCCGGCCTGGTCGGCGTCTTTGCCCTCGTCGTGTCCGCCGAATCCCTGCGGGGCGGCCGAATGCGGGCGTGCGCCCAGGTGCCCCACCACCGAATTCAGTTGATCCGCGGGTGGTTTGATGGTGTCTTCGAACCATCCCGCCACGCCGCGGTAAGGTCCGTGCTTGGCCATGACGGTGGCGGGATCGTAGGCGGCCCACTGCGCCGCGTCGCCGCCGTAGAGGCGATCGGTGGTCTGTTGCTTGGTTCCGGCGGTCGGGCCGTGATCGCCGGCAATGTCTTCGAAGGTGGAGAACAGCTCGGGGTGCATCACCGTCAGGTCGACTGCGCAGGTGCCGCCCATCGACCAGCCCACCACCGCCCACCGGGCCGCGTCCGGCGCCGCCCCGAACCGCGAAATAACGAAGGGCCGAACGTCTTTGATGAGATGATCGGCGGCGTTGCCGCGTGGGCCGTTGACGCATTCGGTGTCGTTGTTGAATCGACCGCCGGCGTCGACGAACACGAAGATGGGCACCTGCCCGGGGTGGCTGGCGCCGTAGCCGTCGATGACCGGCATGATGTTGCCGCTGCGGATCCAGTCGGCGGGCGTGTTGAACTCGCCGCCGATCATCATTACCGCCGGCAGCTGAGGTGGTGTGTCGCCGTCGAACCATGCGGGCGGCAGGTAGACGTATTCGCTGCGATGCTTGAAGCCGCTGGCGTCATCGGGAATGTCGACGTTGACCAACTTGCCGGTCGACACCGCCGTATTACGAAGTGCGGGAAGATCTTTGGCGTCTACCTCGTCCGGCAGCGGCCCCGCGGTCAGCGCGTTCCATGCCCCCTGGACGGTGGGGTAGTAGCCGACCCACTGGTTGAGGGTGATCAGCACCGCCAGCAGCGTCAGCGGAACGGTCAGCACCGACACCACCCGACGCCAGATCTTGGCGCCGCGCCACCCGACGACGGCCACCGCGATCGCGGCGACGAAGACGGCGGTCCACAGCCATAGTTGGACCGGCGCCGGATCTGACGCCAGACCTTCGGAATTGACGTAGGCCCGTGCCGCCAACGCCGCGACGGCTCCAGCGGCCACACTCACCGGCACCCACACCAGGCGCCAGCGCCGGGATCGCCAGCCGACCGCGGCCAGCACCGCGACGACGGCGGCGACCTGGACGAGGAGGGGAAGCCACCCGCCGAGCAGAGAGACGCCGTGGCGTGCCTGCACCCAGTCCGGTGGTGGAACCGGCGGCACTGGGGACGACGGTGCAGGCGGCGCGGGGGACGGCGGTGCCGGCGGAGCGTCGAAGAGCAGGTTGATCATTGCCGCCGCTGCGCCGCTCCTACTTTCACAACGCCATTGAGCCAGCCTTCCTGTCGATCAGGCTGAAAGCTTGCGCCGAATCCGCTGAACGTTCACCGAGTAGGGTCGGACTCCAGGTGCGCGGCGAGCCAGGGCAGGGCTGAGGCGAATGCGTGCGCGGCGAACTTCCAGGTGTGTTCCCCCGGCAGGACTTGCACCTCGGCGGCGATGCCGGCCCGGCGGGCCGCGGCGGCGAGCTGGTTGGCGTGGCGTTGGTGGGTGGGCTCGGCGGTGCCGCTGACGAACAGCCCGGCGGTGTCGTGGTAGCGGCCGTGGCGGGCCATCACGGTGAGCGGATCGTGAGCGGCCCATGCGGCCGCGTCGCCGTTGAACAATCTGGCGATCGTGTCTTGTCTGCTGCCGAGGTTGGGTCCGAGATCACCGGAGATGTCGACAAAGCTGCCGAAATCGGCGGCGTGTGCCACCACGAGGCTTACCGCGCAGGTGCCGCCCATCGACCAGCCAGCCACCGCCCATCTCCGCGGCCCCGCCGCGGCGTCGAACGTCGCCCTCAGATAGGTCGGGATGTCGGTGACGAGATGGTCTTCGGCGTTACCCGCGGCGCCGTCGACGCACTCGGTGTCGGTGACCACATCACCGGTGGCGTCGGTGAACACCAGGATCGGCGCACGCCCTTCGTGCTGCTCGGCGTAGGCGTCGGCGGTCTGCACCGCGTGCCCGGCGCGAATCCAGTCGTCGGGTGCAGCGAACACACCACCGATCAGCTCCACCACCGGCAGGTGCGGCCTCGGCCGGCCGAACCACGCCGGCGGCAGGTAGACGAACTCTTGGCGGTGCCGGAAGTGGCTGGCAGTAGCCGGTATCGAGACCGCGACGACGCGCCCGGTGCGGGTGCTCGGCGAGACGGCACTGAGCTGGGAAAGTTGCACCACAGTGGGCATCGGTGCATGCGAGATCGACAACCACGCGTCGCGCAGTGTGGGGTAGTAGCCGACGTCGGCGTTGACCGCGTTGGCCAGTGTCACCGTGCTGAGCAGTACCGCCAGCGCGGCCAGCCCGCGTCGCCACCACCGCTCGCCGCGCCAGCCCGCGACGAGTATGAGCGCCGCGAACAGGAGCGCGGCCACCCAGACCGGCGCCTCGGCAGGCAGTGGATCATCCATGCCCAGCACGGCCGGCACCGCAAACCAGACGGCGGCAGCACCGACGGCTGCGGCGACGGCGACGAGCGGAAGCCACCGTGTCCGCCAGTGCCGAGTGCGCCAGCCGATGGCCAACAGGACCACGCACAACGCGGCAGCCCGCAGGGCCCACGGAAGCCACCCGTCCAGCAGCGAGACCCTCATCGCAGCCACCCCCGGTCTTGTGGGCCGAAGGGAACTGGCCGCTGAGTCCCCAGTGCCCGCGGAGAATCCTATTGAATGGCGGCGTCGCTGCCAGCGCTTTCGCGGATACGCAAAACCGGCGCCGCGGACTGCCCGTCAGCCGGACCGGTCCGCGACGCCGGAAACCGCATCCCCTCAGAACAGGGGCACCCACACTCCGAAGTACCAGAATCCCCAGCCGCCGAACTGCGGGTTGAACACCGGAATGGCGGTGTAGCCGTTGTAGTCGAACGGCCCGAAATCAGCGCGGGCAGCGACCACGTCGCGCGGTGGGCCGTCATAGTGACGGTTCCATCCCCCTGCCGGCGGCGGTCCGTCCCAGCCGCCGGCAGGCGGCGGACCATCCCAGTTCGGTGGCGGCGCACCTGGCGCCGGGCCGTCGTTCCAGCCGGGGCCGCGTTCCGGCGGCGGTGGCGGCGCACCGTTGCCAGGCGTGCTGAAGCCGTGCGGTGCGTCACGGGGTCCGCCGACCTGGTCGTTGCCTCGCTCGAAATGCCCGGGCGGGATGTACGGCGGAGCGTTGTTCACCGGCGCATTACCCTGCGGACCCTGCGGCTGGTTCCCCTGCTCAGACCGGTCGCCCTGCGGAGCCTGGGGCGAGTTGCCTCGGGGCGCTTGATGGTTGTCGCCTTGCGGAGCCTGGGGCGAAATGTCTTCAGGCGCTTGGCGATTGTTGTCCTGCGGAGCCTGCGGTGAATTGCCTTGCGGCGCTTGCGGCGCATTGTTCTGCGGCCTCTCCGAGTTGCCCTGTGGACTCTGCGAGTTGCCCTGCGGACTCTGCGGCGCATTATTCTGTGGGCTCTGCGGCGAGTTGCCCTGAGACCCTTGGCGGTTGCTGTCCTGTGGGCTTTGTGGCGAATTGCCCTGCTGGCCCGGACCGCTCGGGCCGGGCTGGCAGTTCTGCTGGTTGCCGCCCTGACCGCACGGCTCGGCGACGGCTGGGGCGCCCGCGCCCCACAGCATCGCCGATAGGCTGACTCCGGCGGCTACCGCTGCGCCGGCTACTCGTCTGACGTACACAGTGATTTCCTTTCTTTGAGAGTTCTGCTGGCGACTCGCCGGTTCCCGGCGAGTATCTCTACGGGCAGGTGACGTCCAGCTCGAACGAACGCGACACCTGCTGCTGGGTACCGCTGTCGAAACCCGTCGCCGTGCCGGTGATCTTGTAGGACTTTCCGTTCAGCGATGCGGCCGCGCTGCCCTGGTTGGCCGCATCGGAATAGCCCAGTGTCACGCCGTTGACCACGCCGAGCCCCACCGCGTGCACCGCTGGCGGATTGGCGGTGGTGACCACCGCGCCGACACCGTTCGTCGGGTCGCCGATGCCGATGTTGACGTTGTCCCCGGAGGTGATGCAGCTGACCTGGCCGCTGACGTTCTGACTCTGCCCGTCCACGATCACCGCCGGGCCGGCCGCCGCTGCTGACGACGTCGACGAGCTGTCGTGGGACTTACCACCCGAACAGCCCGCCAGCGTCGCGGCCACCATGCCTGCAGCCGCGAGACCGAACATCAATTCACGCTTCAACCCGTTCTCCTTTGCCTGGTTCCACCGGTGAACATGCATCTCGGCGGCAACCCGATGCCGGCCGCCGCCGTGCTGACACAGACTCTTACCCAAGACGCGCAACGGCGGAAGCGAGAGGGGCGCTCAGGCAGCCCGACGGGCCAGTCCCGTTGCGCTCCTGGGGGGCCGCCTATCAGCAGGTATATGTGCGGGCTGTGAAACCCTTTGCTTTTCCTGTGTTTTGGGCTCGAGTCGTGTCGTTGGGGCGTTCAAAACCGGCGCTGTCAGCGCTGGGACGACAATGCCCTCATGGACCCTGAGTTCGAGTCGGCCCGATCGCGACGCGATGCTGCGGGAGGCCCGAGCGCGGCCGATCTGCGCCGCTGGCGGCGGCACTTGGCCAATGAGCGCGCGGAGGCAGCCGTCTATCGCGATCTGGCGCAACGGCGCAGCGGTGAGGAACGCGAGATTCTGCTGGCTCTTGCCGCCGCGGAAGCCCGCCACGAGCGGCACTGGCTCGACCTGCTCGGTGCGCAGGTCGGCAAGCCGCGCCGCCCAGATCTGCGCACGCGGATGCTCGGCTTTCTGGCGCGCCACTTCGGATCGGTTTTCGTGCTGGCCTTGGCCCAGCGTGCCGAGGGCCGGTCGGCCTACGACACCCACGTCGACGCGACCCCGACGATGGCGGCCGACGAAACCATCCACGAGGAGGTGGTGCGTGCACTGGCCAGCCGGGGCCGCGACCGGTTGTCGGGGACCTTCCGCGCGGCGGTGTTCGGCGCCAACGACGGGCTCGTCAGCAACTTGGCGCTGGTGCTGGGTGTCAGCGCAACCGGGGCGTCCGGGCACACGGTGCTAGCCACCGGACTGGCCGGGTTGCTCGCCGGAGCGCTATCGATGGGCGCCGGTGAGTACGTGTCGGTCAGTTCGCAACGCGAGCTGTTGGACGCGTCCATCCCGCACCCGCAGGCGAGCTCGGCGGTGCCGCAGCTGGACGTCGACGCCAACGAGCTCGCGCTGATCTATCGGGCGCGAGGCATGGACGCGGCACAGGCCAGTGCCCACGCCGACGAAGTCCTGCGCAGTGCGCAGCCTCACCTGGGCAGTGCGGACAGCGGCCAGAGCCACGCCGAGCGCAGTGAGGCGATCGGAACGGGTATGCGGGCGGCGGCGTCCAGCTTCTGTTTTTTCGCCTCCGGTGCGCTGATCCCGGTCCTGCCGTTTCTCGCGGGCCTGCGCGGAACCGCCGCGTTGGTGATCGCTGCCGCGCTGGTCGGACTCACCTTGTTGGCGACGGGCGCGGTGGTCGGTCTGCTGTCGGGCGGCTCGCCGCTGCGCCGCGCGGTGCGTCAGCTGCTGATCGGCTACGGCGCGGCCACCATCACCTACCTGCTGGGCTTGTTGTTCGGGACCGCGGGCGGCTAGCCGGAGCGTCTTCGGATTTGATTGCGGGCCACCAGATCGCCGAGCCGATCAACGCGAACAAGGCTGGGATGACAAGCGTGCGCACCACGAACGTGTCGAGCAGAATGCCAAGGCCGACAATGATTCCCAGCTGTGTCATCACGATCAGCGGCAGCACGCCGAGCACACAGAACACTGCTGCCAGCACGATGCCGGCGCTGGTGATCACCCCGCCCGTTGCCGAGACGGCGCGCACCATCCCCTGCCGCGTGCCGTGCTGGGTTGTCTCTTCGCGGGCGCGAGTGACCAAAAAGATCGTGTAGTCCACACCGAGTGCGACCAAGAACAGGAGCGCGAACAGCGGCGTGCTGTTGTCGAGCGCGGGAAAGCCGAACATGTGGATGCTGGCCCAGCCGCCGAGTCCGAGCGCGGCAAACGCGGACAGTACGGTGGCCGCGATCAGCACCAGTGGCGCCAGCGCCGCGCGCAGCAGCAGGTACAACACCAGCAGCACTACGCCAAGGATCGCCGGAATGACGACGAGCCGATCCCGGGCGGCAGCGTCGCGCACGTCGAACGCTTTCGCGTCCGAGCCGCCGACCAGCGCGCTCGGGTCTGCTGAATGCACTGAATTACGAAGCGCGGCAACGGCTTTGAATGCGCCATCCGACGCTGGCGCGGCATCGACGATCACCGACCACCGGGTCAGCCCGGTCGGTGACTGGCCGGTGACCCGAGCCGACACCACGCCCGGTGTGCCGTCGATCGCCTGCTGCACCGCAGCCGTGTGATCGGTCTGGGCGACGACGATTGTCGGATCCGAGAAGCCGCCGGGGAAATGTGTTGCGAGCACGTCGAATCCGGTCACCGAGTCGGCATTGACCCGGAACTGCTGGGTCTGCGATAGCCCGATCTTGGTGCCTGCAAGACCGGTCGCCAGCACCGCCAGCACGACGATCGCAACCCCGCCTACCAACGTCGGACGCCGTGACACAGCCTCTGCGACGCGGTGCCACGGACCGGTGTCGACGGTCTCGGCGCTGCCCGGGCGCGGGACGAAGGGCCAGAACAACCGCTTGCCGAACAGTGCCAGCAGCGGCGGCAGCACCAGCAGCACGAACACCGCGGCCACTACGAGCCCGCACGCAGCCAGCGCACCCAGGCTTCGCGTGCTAGGGATGACCGCCAGGAGCAGGGTGAGCAGAGCCAGGACCACAGTCGCGTTGCTCGCGGCGATCGCGGGCCCGGCTGAGCGAACCGCGGTTCGCAGCGCGCAGCGATGGTCTGCGTTGTGCCGCAGCTCTTCTCGGTACCGCGAGATCAACAGCAACGCATAGTTCGTTCCGGCGCCGAACACCAGCACGCTGGTGATGCCGGAGGTCGACCCGTCGAACGTCAACCCGGTCGCGCCGGCGACCGCGGTGCCCACCCCGCTGGCGACCCGATCGGCGAACCCGATCGCGGCCAGCGGCACCAGCCACAGCACCGGCGAGCGGTAGGTGATGATCAGCAGAAGGGCCACGACCAGTGCCGTGACGACCAGCAGCGTGATGTTCGCGCCGCTGAACGAGTTCGCGATGTCGGCACCGAAGGCCGGGCCGCCGGTGACATGCGCGGTGAGAGTGTCCGGCAATCGGTCGTCGGCTAAGTGGCGCAGCGATGCGATCGCGTCGCGCAGCGCGAATCCGGACAGCGCAGGGTCCAGCGGCACCGGGGTGATAGCGGCTTTGCCGTCCTGCGACGCGATCGGCGGGGTTCCCGCGACCGAGCCGACCGCCGAAAGCTCGGCGGGACTCAGCACACCGCCGTCGGTGCGGGTCACCACGACGATCGCCGCTGCTGCGTCGCCAGCCGGGAAGTGCTCGGCGGCAGCGTCGGCGTGTGCCGATTCGCTGTTGGCGGGCAATGATTGCGGCGCCTGAGTACCGGCCGCGTTGCTGCCGACCAAGCCCATCAAGGCGCCACCGAGCAGCGCGACGGCCAGAGCGATCAGCCACGACCGACGGCCCGTGACTGCGGCTGCGAGCCTGTCCCAGAACATGGAGAGCATAATTTCAGATACTTAACAGTTAAGCAAATGAAGGTATGCTGCTGTCGATGACCAGACAGCGGCGTGCGCGTGCGGACCTCGAAGAGCAGATCTCCGCCGACGTCCGCGCGTTGTCTGCCGAATCCGATCAGATCGGCCGGCTGTTTGCGGCGCGACATGGCGTGAGCCCTAATGATTTTCGCGCGCTGCTCCACGTGATGGTGGCCGACAGCGCCGGCGAGCCGCTCACGTCCGGTGAGCTGCGCGACCGCATGGGCGTATCCGGGGCGGCGATCACCTATTTGGTCGAGCGGATGATCAAGTCCGACCACATTCGCCGGGAAGTTCACCCGGCCGACCGTCGCAAGGTGATGCTGCGGTACGCCGAACACGGAATGGCCGTCGCCCGTGCCTTTTTCGCCCCTCTGGCCGAGCACACCCGCGAGGCGATGGCAGAGCTGCCTGACGACGACCTGGCCGCTGCCCATCGCGTGTTCACCGCGCTGATCGCCGCGATGCGGGCATTCGAAGCCGAACTCGGCGAAGACTCCACCTAGTCGCGGTTGAGCGTGGCCTCTTCCAGGTCGAGCCCACGCAACGCCGTGCGCAGCACCTCGTCGTCGATACGGCCCGCGTCGCGCTCCTCGATGAACGTCTTGCGTTCTGCCGCAAGCATTTCCAGCCGCAGGCGGCGAAACGCCGAGGCCGGCCCCTCGCCGATTTCCTCGTCGCTTCGGCCCAGCCGCTCCCAGGCAGCGTTGCGGCGCCGCTCGTTCCAGTGCTGCAGGATCTTCGCCGCATGCTCGTGGACGTCGGCGGGGCCGCGCTGCTGTTGCTCGGCGAGCAGCTCCTCGAGCCGTGCCTCGGCCGCGCGGGCGGCACGGTCTTGAGCCGCCGCCAACGTGACCGCGTCGCGCTGCGCGTCGTCGCTCTGCACGCCGAGGATCCGGATCAACCACGGCAGCGTCAGGCCGTGCAGCAGAAGCGTGCCGATCACCACGACGAACGTCAGGAACACCAGGTGCGGCCGACCCGGGAACGGCGCACCGGACACCGTCGACAGCGGCACCGCGAACGCCGCGGCCAGCGAGACCACGCCGCGCATTCCGGCCCACGCCAACACGAAGACCTGGGCCGGCGTGGGCTTCGGGTCGCCTTCTCGCTTGCCGGCGAACAGGGCTCGCGGCACGTACGTGAACAGGTACACCCACGCGATCCGCACCAGCAGCACCGTCAAGAACACCGCCACCGACGACCAGATCACCGTCGCCGCCGGCATCCCGCGCATCTCACGCACCACCCCGGGCAGCTGCAGACCGATGAGCAGGAACGCAAACGACTCCAGGATCAGCTGCAAGGCCCGCCACACCGCTTGGTCCTGAAGCCGGGTCGCATAGCTGGCGTGCGTGGAGCGCTGGCCCAGATACAACGCGGCGACGACGACGGCCAGCACCCCGGAGCTGTGAATCTCCTCGGCGACCAGGTACACGACGAACGGCGCCACCAGTCCGATGCCGCTTTCCACCAGCGGGTCGTCGAGGCGTGACCGGATGAAGTCCACCGTGACGCCGAACAGGGCGCCCACCACCACGCCACCGGCCGCAGCCAGTGCGAACGTCCCTATGCCTTGCGTCCAGCTGACCGCGGTGCCGATCGCCGCGGCCAGCGCCACCTTGTAGACGGTCAGCGCCGTCGCGTCGTTGAGCAGGCTCTCGCCGCCGAGCAGCGTCATCGTCTTGCGCGGCAGTCCAAGCCGGCGGCCCACCGCGAGCGCGGCGATCGCGTCGGGCGGCGCCACGATCGCGCCGAGCGTCAACGCCGCCGCCGGCGTCAGCTCGGGCACCGTGCGGTACGCGACGAAGCCGACAGTGAACGCTGTCGCCAGCGGCAGACCGACCGCCAGCAATGCGATCGGGCGAAAATTCTTGCGCAACGCGACATAGGAGCTCTGCAAGCCGGCCGACCACAGCAGTGGCGGCAGAATCACCGACAACACGAAATTGGGGTTCAGCTCGACAGAGGGCACGCCGGGAATCAAGCCGGTTACCAGTCCCGCGACCACCAGAGCCAACGGCGCGGACACGTTGTAGCGCCGAGCCACCGCCGCCAACAGCACGGCCGCGACGAGGACCAGCAACAGCGGCGTGTTCACGTCCCTATCCTTGAGCAGCATGCGGCGCCGCGCACCCGAGCCCCCCGAGACCTGCGAGCACTTGGCTGCGGCCGCGGGCGCGCGTGAGCCGCAGCCGCTGACCCCCGGCCGCTGCCAGGAGTGCTCCGAACAGGGCGAGTCCACCTGGGCGCACTTGCGGATGTGCTTGAGCTGCGGGCACGTCGGTTGCTGCGACTCCAGCCTCCACAAGCACGCCACCGCGCATTTCCGGGCCACTGGTCATCCGGTGATGCGGTCGGCCGAGCCGGGCGAGAGCTGGCGGTGGTGCTACGTGGACGTCCTGCTCGGCTGAGCGTCGATCTGGGAGGCTGACGAGGTGACCGACGAATCGCGGCCGCTGAGCCTGATGCTGCTCGGCGCCGGCGAGTTGAGCCGCGAGCTGGTCACCGCGTTGCAGCGGCTCGGAGTGGTGGTGACGGCGGTCGACCGCCAGGCCGATGCGCCCGCGCACGACGCGGCCGACCGCAGCGTCGTGATCAAGATGACTGACGCCGACGAGCTGACCGCGCTGATCGACCGTGAGCGCCCGGACTACGTCGTGACCGACGCCGTCGACGCCGACGGCACGCCGGCCGTCGCCTACGACGCGCTGCTGGCCGTCGCCGAGGCCGGCCTGACCGATGTGGTGCCCACCCCGCGCAGCACGCAGCTGTGCGGTGACCGCGAGGGCTTGCGCAGGCTGGCCGCCGACGACCTCGGGTTACCGACCGCGCCGTTCTGGTTCGCCGGGTCGGCCGACGAATTGGCCGCCGTCGCGCAGCACGCAGGCTTCCCGCTGGTGGTGCGGCCGGTGAGCGGCAGCCCGGGGGAGGGCGAGTCGGTGCTGCTGCGGCCGGAGGACGTGGCGCCGGCATGGGACCGGGCGGCCGCGGCGGGTGGTCGAGTGGCAAACACGCGGGTGATGGCCGAAACCATGGTGGACATCGACCATGAGGTGACGCTGCTGACCGTGCGCGGCCCCGGGCGCGGCGAGGTGCAGTTCTGCGCGCCGATCGGGCACCGGCAGGTCGACGGCGGACTACTGGAGTGCTGGCAGCCGCAGACCATGACGGCGGCGGCCAGGGACGCGGCCAAGTCCATTGCGGCGCGGATTGTCAACGGCCTCGGCGGCCGCGGGGTGTACGGGGTGGAGCTGCTGGTGAAGGGCGACGAGGTGTACTTCGTCGACGTCAGCCCCCGGCCCACCGACACCGGGCTGGTGACACTGCGCTCG
Source organism: Mycobacterium sp. NGS19 (assembly GCF_059813155.1). Lineage (NCBI taxonomy): Bacteria > Bacillati > Actinomycetota > Actinomycetes > Mycobacteriales > Mycobacteriaceae > Mycobacterium > Mycobacterium sp. NGS19. The sequence continues at coordinate 434,698 of NZ_JCALEB010000002.1, read as the reverse complement.
CAGCGGCTGTCGCAGTTCGAGCTGCACGCCCGCGCGATCCTGGGCCTGCCGCTGGACACGATCATGATCACGCCCGGCGCCGGGCAGGTGGTCTACGCCCACAGCCAGCTCGTCGCACCCGACGGTGACGTCGACACCGAGCGGGCGACGCAGGCGCTGACGGACGCGCTCGCCGTGCCGGAAAGCGACGTGCGGATCTTCGGGCACGCGGCGTCTCATCCACGCCGCCGCCAAGGTGTGGCGCTGGCCACCGCACCCGATGTGACCACTGCTCGCGAGCGGGTGCACCGCGTGGCCGCCGCTCTGCGGAAATTCTGGTGATGTCAGGGCGATGAGCGCTCGCGCGAAGAGCAGAACAGGGCGATGAGCGCTCGCGCGAAGAGCAGAACGGGGCGACGAGCGCTCGCGCGAAGAGCAGAAGGAGTTGTGGGAGACTTCGGAGCGTGAGCTACGCAGGTGACATCACGCCCGAAGAGGCTTGGAAACTGCTGAGCGACAACCCCGACGCGGTGCTCGTGGACTGCCGCACCGACGCCGAATGGCGGTTCGTCGGAGTTCCCGACATCTCGGATCTGGGCCGTGACGTCGTGTACGTCGAGTGGTCGAGGGTGGACGGCACACACAACGAAAAGTTCATCGACGAACTCATCCAGGCCGGTGTCGAGCCCGGTGAACGACCCGTCGTCTTCCTGTGTCGCTCGGGCAACCGGTCGATCGGCGCCGCGAAGGCCGCGACGGCAGCCGGCATCGGCCCGTCGTACAACGTGTTGGACGGGTTCGAGGGACACCTCGACGAGCACGGGCACCGCGGCGGATCAGGTTGGCGCGCAGTGGGTTTGCCCTGGAAGCAGACATGAGTATCAAAGATCCCGCCGAGCTGCCCGAGGGCGTCAGCCAGGCCACCATCGGCGTGCGCGGCGCGCTGATGCGGTCCGGCTTCGAGGAGACGGCCGAGGCCATGTACCTGACGTCGGGGTACGTGTACTCCAACGCCGCCGAAGCCGAGGAGGCGTTCGCCGGCGGCATCGATCGCTACGTGTATTCGCGGTACGGCAACCCGACCATCTCGATGTTCGAGGAGCGGCTGCGGCTGATCGAAGGCGCGCCCGCATGCTTTGCGACCGCGACGGGCATGGCTGCGGTATTCACTTCGCTTGGGGCGCTGCTGGGAGCGGGCGACCGGCTGGTGGCGGCCCGCAGCCTGTTCGGGTCGTGCTTCGTGGTGTGCGACGAGATCCTGCCGCGCTGGGGTGTGGAGACCGTGTTCGTCGACGGTGACGACCTCTCGCAGTGGGAAGAAGCGCTGTCGGTGCCCACGCAGGCGGTGTTCTTCGAGACGCCGTCGAATCCGATGCAGTCGCTGGTGGACATCGAAGCGGTGTGCCAGCTGGCGCACGCGGCGGGTGCAAAAGTGGTGCTGGACAACGTCTTTGCGACACCGTTGCTGCAGCAGGGCTTTCCGCTGGGCGTCGACGTGGTCGTCTACTCGGCGACCAAGCACATCGACGGGCAGGGCCGGGTGCTGGGCGGTGCGATCCTGGGCGACAAGGAGTACATCGACGGGCCGGTGCAAAAGCTCATGCGTCACACCGGGCCGGCGATCAGTGCGTTCAACGCGTGGCTGCTGCTCAAGGCTCTGGAGACGTTGGCGGTGCGGATGGAGTACAGCACCGCGTCGGCATTGCGGATCGCGGAGTTTCTGGAAAACCACCCGGCGGTGAGTTGGGTGCGCTACCCGTTTCTGCCCTCGCATCCGCAGTACGACCTGGCCAAGCGGCAGATGACCGGCGGCGGCACCGTCATCACCTTCGAGCTGCAAGGCGGCACCAAGGAGCGTGCGTTCGAGGTGCTGGACAGGCTGCGGCTGATCGACATCAGTAACAACCTCGGCGACGCGAAGTCGCTGATCACGCACCCGGCCACCACGACACATCGAGCGATGGGCCCCGAGGGCCGGGCGGCGATCGGCCTGGGCGACGGCGTGGTGCGCATCTCGGTCGGCCTCGAAGGCACTGACGACTTGATCGACGACCTCGACCAAGCGCTGAAGTAGCTTTGGTGCGGCCTCGCTGCCTCGGATGACCTCGCCCATGCCGGCATGATGGTCGTCGGTTCCGACAACTTCGCGGCACGCCGTCGTAGCATCTGGCACATGTCCAAGCCGAGCGCCGCGAAGAAGGCGCGTCGTAAAAGGCGGCAGAGCCGGCGTGCCGAATGGGTGGCGTTGACGTCGCTGCTGGAGGAGGTCGACGAGATCGAAGAGGACCTGCTCGACCGGGCACTGACCGTCGTCCACGCGCGCGACATCACGGACGTCGTACTGGGTGTCGGGGAGGGAATCGACGACAGCCACCCCGACGAACTGTTGGATCTGCTGGCACAGGCTGACCGCTTCGACCGCCGAATCACCCAGCGCGGCTGGACATTTGACGCTGAACATTCAATCCACGGCCTGGCGGTGTGGCACTTCGCGCCGTCGGGTTTCGAGCCCGACGACGACGACGTCGAGGCGGTCACGCGGGTGTTCTTCACCATCGACAGCGAGCTCGAGGATCACGACGACTTCCCCGACAGCGTGTCGGTGATCCTGGTCGGCGCCGACGCGAGCGACGTCGCGCTGCGGCTTTCACCTGACCGCTTCTTCGAGAACATCGACGCGATCGAGGCGCATCGGCCGGGGCGGCCGCGGCCGCAGCTCTAGCCGTCGTCGACCCCCAACGCGTGCTGGGCGCGGTCCTCGTAAGGTTGCCGAGCCGTCGAGTCGAATTCCAAGAACACGCGATCGTTGCCGAGCTTGCGGTTCAGCCAGCGCCGGCCTCGCGGACCGAGCATCTGCGCCAGCGCGGCAATGAACCGCAATTGCCGCGGCACCGACACCAGCGTGGTCGGCCTGTCCAGCACCTTGACCACCGCCGCGGCAATGTCTTCCGGCTGCACCGGCTTCTGCGCGGAGCTGGTGTGCGTGCCCGCGATCAACTCGGTGTTGGTGAACGTCGGCAGGATCGCGCTGACTTCTATTCCCTGCGGTGCGAATTCGTCGGCCATTGCCGTGGACAGCCCGACGACCGCGAACTTGGTACCCGCGTACACCACCTGACCCGGCACCGCTGTCATGCCGGCCATCGACGCAATGTTGACGATGTGTCCGCTGCGGCGGGCCACCATCTCCGGCAGCACCAACTGACAGCCGTTCAGCACGCCGTAGAAGTTGACCTCGATCGCCGAGCGGATCGCCTGCTCGGACTGTTGCAAGAAGGGCCCAATCGGCATCACCCCGGCGTTGTTGATCAGCACGTCGATGTGCCCGCCGCCCTCGCTGCGCGCCTTGTCGAGGAATTCCCCGAACGACTGCCGATTGGTGACGTCCAGCGGGTAGGCCGACACAGGTCCCAGCCGGTCCAGCGCCGACACCGCGGTTTCGAGCGCGTTGACGTCGCGGTCGCCGATCACCACCCGCGCGCCGCGCCGCAGCAGCGCCTGAGCGGTCGCGTGGCCGATGCCCCGTGCGGCGCCGGTGATCGCGATGGTCTTACCGCTGATGTTGTCCATGGCGCCGAACTTTACGCCTGTCAAGTTCGCGCTCGGCCGCGGCCGCGGCAGGATGGGAGGCATGACCGGGCCGGCTCTGCTGCGATTCGTCGCGGTGTCACAGGACGACCCGCTCGCTGCGCCGTTGTTGACCGAGCTGGCCGCCGAGTACGCCGAGCGCTACGGCGGCGACCACGGCCGCATCTTGAACTGGCTGCACGGCTACCCGGCCGACGAATTCGCCGCGCCGCACGGCGCAATGCTGCTCGGGCTGTTCGACGGAAAGCCGGTGACGGGCGGCGCATTCCGCCGGTTCGACGCGCAAACCGCTGAGCTGAAACGCATTTGGACCGACCGTGCGTACCGGCGCCGCGGCCACGCCCGCGCACTGCTGGCCGAGTTGGAGTCGCTGATCGCCCAGCGCGGCTACCGCCGGGTGTACCTGACCACCGGTGACCGCCAGCCCGAAGCCGAGGCGTTGTACCTGTCGCGCGGGTATACCCGGCTGCCCGAGCCGTTGCCCGGCGAACGCGAGGTCTATCCGGTCGCCTTCCTGAAGGTGCTGGCGCGAACCTAGGGTGCAGTCATGAGTCTGGTCACGTATGAGCTGCACGACCACATCGCCACGATCACCCTCAACCGCCCCGATGCGCGCAACGCGATCAACGGCGCACTGCGCCAGGATCTCAACGCGGCGTGGAACAGGTTTCGCGACGAGGAGGACGCCTGGGTCGCCATCCTGACGGCAAACGGCGACGTGTTCTGCGCAGGCGGTGACTTGAAGGACGGCGAAGGCTCCGTCGGTACCTTCGCCGGCACCTTCTGGGAGAAGCCGACCATCAATTCGTTCGAGTCTGGGATGGAGCTGTTCAAGCCGACCATCGCCGCGGTGCATGGCCCGTGCATCGGCTACGGCGTGACCGGAATCCTGTTCTGCGACTTCGTCATTGCCAGCACTGAGTCAACGTTTTCGTTTCCTGAAGTGGCGCTTGGCGTTCCGACGATCGTCGGCGCGATCCGGTTGCCGCAGCGGGTGCGGTGGGCGCATGCGATGGAATTGCTGCTGACCGGGAAGCCCATGAGCGCCGAGCGGGCCTACGAGATCGGTCTGGTCTGGAAGTTGGTCGAGCCAGGCGAGCTTCAGACAGAGGCTCGAGCGTGGGCCCGCACGCTCACCGAAGCCGCCCCGCTGGCGCAACGGGCGACCAAGGAGGTCGCATGGCGAAGCGCCGACATGGGCTGGATCGAAGCGGTGCGCTTCGGCGAGACCATGCGCAAAGTCGCTGCCGCAACACGAGACGCGGCCGAAGGTGTCAGTGCCTGGCGGGACAAACGCAAACCCGACTGGCGCGGTCGCTGAGAGTCAATGGACGCCGCACCCCACGAAGCTGAGGCCGGGTAGCTCGATTTGTCCTGTCTCCGTCTGGAATTGCTCGACCGCAACCTTGGCTTGCGCTTTCATCGCGGCGATCGTTTCCGCAGGCTGCATCGAAAGCAACGGCCGAACCGGGCCCGCTAGTGCGGTGAGCACCGACCACCATTCGTCGAACGACCGCACCATCCAGCGCATCGAGACCTCTCGAACGGCGACGTCGGCGAACCTCGCCGCGGCCATCAGCCGTTCCAAGTGACCGTAACCGGCCAAGCCGAATGCGTCCGGCATGCCTGGCGGCGGTGACGGTACTCCCGTGTGTGAGGTGATGACGTCGAAGAGCAGCGCCACCCACGGGTTTCGCTCACTGGGGCCCCACACCGAGAACGCTGCGCGACCACCCGGCACCAGCACTCGAAACGACTCTCTAAGTGCGGCAAGAGGATCCAACACCATAGTCAACCCGTCGCGGCAGAGCACCACGTCGAACGAAGCATCTGGAAACACGATGTCTTGCATGTCGAGCTGTGCGGCCTTCACATTGGACAGCGCCCGGGCGTCGGCACGCTCGGCGGCAACCGCCGTCATCTGCGGTGTGACGTCGGACAGCACCACTTCACCACCGGGTCCGACTATTTGTGCGGCCGCCAAACCTACACCGCCGGCACCACAGGCCAGGTCGAGTACTCGCATCCCAGGTCGCACACCTGCCATCGCGAGCATGGCTTCGGTGACTGGCCTCCCGCACTCGTCTACCGCCTCGGCGTGCTGAGCCCACGCGGGTGCTGCCGAGGACCACATGTCACGCAGTGCCTCCTTGAGCGGGTCCGTCACGCCAGTGCCTGCTTGACGGCCTCGCGGATCGGCCCCCGCCACAGCGGCCCGTGCCCCGGCAGGAGCACGTCGGTGTCCAGCAGCTCGAGCGCACCCAGGCTGCGCCGGCAGCCGTCGTCGTCGTGGTTGAACACCGACGGTAGTAGCTGTGGGCCGCGCCGGCGGCTGACCGCGTGCGCGGTGACCAGCGCGTCGCCGGTGACGAGCACGCCGTCGACGACGAAGCTGCAGTGTCCGCCGGTGTGGCCGGGTGTCGGAATGGCCATCGGCTGGCCGGGCAGTGTTGCGGCGATGTCGGCGGTCAGCGCCTGCGCCGTGGGAATGCCGTCCCGCACCGTGCCGCCCTTGCGCAGTAGCCGCACCGCCCACGGCGCCCACCGGGGCCGCCAGATGTTCATCGCGACGTCCAGCGGCGAAACCTGCTCCAGGTATTCGCGCTTGGCATGGCCGACCTCGTCGGGATGGCAAAACACTTGTGTGCCATAGGTTTTGGCGAACCAGATGGCCGATCCCAGGTGGTCGACATGAGCATGGGTCAACACGATCGCGCGCACGTCGCCGGGTGTCGCACCCAACTCGGCCAGCGACGCCACCACGTCGTCGCGATCGCCGGGTAGCCCCGCGTCGAAAAGTGTCACACCGTCATCGGACGTCGCCACCGCCCAGTTCACCAGGTCGCCCTGCACGAAATGAACGTTGTCGCTGACAGAAGTGATCCCCCACGCCATGACCGCCGAGTCTAGTGAGGAGTAGAACTGACACGTGCCTGAACTGAAATTGGGATACAAGGCGTCGGCCGAACAATTCGACCCCCGCGAACTCGTCGAACTGGCCGTGCTGGCCGAGCAGCACGGCATGGACAGCGCCACCGTCAGCGACCATTTCCAGCCGTGGCGGTTCGAGGGCGGCCACGCGCCGTTCTCGCTGGCGTGGATGGCCGCGGTCGGCGAACGCACACAGCGCCTGGTTCTCGGCACGTCGGTGCTCACGCCGACGTTCCGCTACAACCCGGCGGTGATCGCGCAAGCGTTCGCGACCATGGGCTGCCTGTATCCGGGCCGGGTTTTCCTCGGTGTCGGCACGGGGGAAGCGCTCAACGAGATCGCGACGGGATACGAAGGCGACTGGCCGGATTTCAAGGAGCGGTTCGCGCGGCTGCGCGAGGCGGTTCGGCTCATGCGCGAACTCTGGAACGGCGACCGGGTGACATTCGACGGCGAGTACTACCGCACCAAAGGCGCGGCGATCTACGACGTGCCCGACGGCGGCGTGCCGGTGTACATCGCGGCGGGCGGTCCGGTCGTGGCGAAATACGCGGGCCGCGCCGGCGACGGGTTCATCTGCACCTCCGGCAAGGGCGAAGAGCTGTACAAGGACAAGCTGATTCCCGCGGTGCTGGACGGGGCGGCGGCCGCCGGCAAGGATCCCGACGCCATCGACAAGATGATCGAGATCAAGATCTCCTACGACACCGATCCGGAACTGGCGCTGGAGAACACGCGATTCTGGGCGCCACTGTCGCTCTCCGCCGAGCAGAAGCACAGCATCGACGATCCGATCGAAATGGAGAAGGCGGCCGACGAGTTGCCGATCGAACAGGTGGCCAAGCGGTGGATCGTCGCGTCGGACCCCGATGAGGCCGTCGACAAGGTGAAGCAGTACGTCGACTGGGGACTCAACCACCTGGTGTTCCACGCGCCCGGCCACGACCAGCGGCGGTTCCTGGAACTGTTCGAGAAGGATCTCGCTCCGCGGCTGCGCCGGCTGGGCTGACGTGGCCGCCAAGCCGTCCATCTACATCACGTCCCCGGAAGGCGACACCGGCAAGTCGACGATCGCGCTCGGGGTGCTGCATGGGCTGGCGGCCACCGTCGCGAAAGTCGGTGTGTTCCGGCCTATTACGCGCCGCGGCGAGGACCGCGACTACATACTGGAAATGCTGCTGGCGCACGCGACCGCCGGTCTGCCCTACGAGCAGTGCGTGGGCGTGACCTACCAGCAGCTGCACGAGGACACCGATGCCGCGATCGCCGCGATCGTCGACCGCTATCACGCCGTCGCCGACCAGTGCGACGCGGTGGTGATCGTCGGCAGCGACTACACCGACGTGGCCACCCCCACCGAGTTGAGCGTCAACGGCCGCATCGCGGTCAATCTCGGTGCGCCCGTGCTGCTTTCGGTGCGAGCCAAGGGTCGCAGCCCGGAGCAGGTGGCGCAGGTGGTGGAGCTGTGCCTCGGCGAGCTGGCCCACCAGCACGCCTACACCGTCGCCGTCGTGGCGAACCGGTGCGACCCGCCCCAGATGGACGCGGTGGCCGAGGCGTTGCAGCGATTCGAGCCGAAGATCTACGTGTTGCCGGAGGAGCCGCTGCTGGTGGCCCCGACCGTTGCCGACCTTCAGCGCTCGGTGAACGGAGAACTGGTCAGCGGCAGCGCCGCGCTGATGAGCCGCGAGGTCACGTCGGTGTTGGTGGCCGGCATGACCGCCGAACATGTACTCGAGCGGTTGGCGGACGGAGCAGCGGTGATCACCCCCGGCGACCGTTCGGACGTGGTGCTTGCGGTGGCCAGCGCGCATGCGGCCGAAGGGTTTCCATCGTTGTCGGCGGTCATCCTCAACGGCGGCCTGCCGCTGCATCCGTCGATCGCGGCGCTGGTGAACGGGCTGGGTTTGCGGCTGCCGATGGTCGCGACGACGCTGGGCACCTTCGAGACCGCCAGCGCAGTCGCGTCGACACGCGGACGCCTGACGGCCACCTCGCAGCGCAAGATCGACATCGCGCTGTCGCTGATGGAGAGCTGCGTCGACATGCCAGAACTTCTCGGGCTGCTGGACGTTCCGATCCCGACCGTGACGACTCCGCAGATGTTCACCTACCAGCTGATCCAGTGGGCCCGCGCCGACCGCAAACGCATCGTGCTGCCCGAAGGCGAGGACGACAGGATCCTGCAGGCCGCGGGCCGGCTGCTGCAGCGCGGGGTGGCCGACCTGACAATCCTCGGACCGGAGGCTCAGATACGTTCGCGTGCAGCGGAACTCAACGTCGACCTGTCATCGGCGACGCTGCTCGACCCGCTGACCAGCGAGCTCGCGGAAAAGTTCGCCGAGCAGTACGTCGACCTACGCAAGCACAAGGGCGCCACGATCGAAAAGGCCCGCGAAACCATGGCCGACGTGTCCTACTTCGGCACCATGCTCGTGTACAACGGCATCGTCGACGGCATGGTGTCGGGTGCGGCGCACACCACCGCTCACACCGTGCGCCCCGCGTTCGAGATCATCAGGACCAAACCCGGTGTGTCGACGGTGTCGAGCATTTTCCTGATGTGCCTAGCCGATCGCGTGCTGGCATACGGCGATTGCGCGATCGTTCCCGAGCCGACCTCCGAACAACTGGCCGACATCGCGATCTCGTCGGCAAACACTGCCGCCCAGTTCGGCATCGAGCCCCGCGTCGCGATGCTGTCGTACTCCACCGGCACCTCCGGTGCGGGTGCGGAAGTCGAAAAGGTCCGTAGGGCAACCGAATTGGTGCGACAACGAGCACCCGAGCTGTTGGTCGACGGCCCGATCCAGTACGACGCGGCGGTGGAGCCGTCGGTGGCGGCCAGCAAGGCGCCGGACTCACCTGTCGCCGGCCGTGCGACCGTGCTGATCTTCCCCGACCTCAACACCGGCAACAACACTTACAAGGCGGTGCAGCGCAGCGCCGGAGCGATCGCGATCGGCCCCGTGCTGCAGGGCCTGCGCAAGCCGGTCAACGACCTGTCGCGCGGCGCGCTGGTCGAAGACATCGTCAACACCGTGGCGATCACCGCGATCCAGGCGCAGGAGCGCGCGTGACAGACACCGTGCTGGTGCTGAATTCGGGCTCGTCGACGCTGAAATATGCGGTTGTGCAACCGGATTCGGGCACATCGGTGGCGGACGGCATCGTCGAGCGGATCGGTGACCATGGCGCCGAGGGTGGCGTGGCCGACCACCGCGAGGCGCTGCGCATGGTGTTCGACCAGCTCGACGAGCCGCAGGGGCTGGTGGCGGTCGGCCATCGAATCGTCCACGGCGGCAAGACGTTCTACGAGCCGACCGTGATCACCGACGCGGTGGTGGAGAAACTGCAGGAGTTGTCACCGCTGGCCCCGCTGCACAACCCACCGGGTGTGCTGGGCATCGAGGTGGCCCGCCAAGCGTTGCCGGACCTGCCCCACGTGGCGGTGTTCGACACCGCGTTCTTCCACCGGTTGCCGACGGCCGCGGCGCTGTATGCGATCGACCGAGAGCTCAGCGAGCGCTGGGACGTGCGTCGCTACGGCTTCCACGGCACCTCCCACCAGTACGTCAGCGAGCAGGCCGCCACGTTCCTCGGTCAGCCGCTCGAGTCGCTGAGTCAGATCGTGCTGCACCTGGGCAACGGCGCGTCGGCAACCGCGATCGTCGGCGGCCGGCCCGTCGACACCACCATGGGGCTGACCCCGATGGAAGGTCTGGTCATGGGCACCCGCGCCGGAGACATCGACCCGGGGATCGTCTTCTATCTGTGGCGCACGGCCGGCATGGGCATCGAGGAGATCGAGACCATGCTGAACCGTCGCTCCGGGATGCTGGGGATGTGCGGCGAGATCGACTTCCGCCGCGTGCACCACCTCATCGAATCCGGCGACACCGCAGCGAAAACCGCCTATGAGGTCTACATCCACCGGCTGCGCCGCTACATCGGCGGCTACCTGGCCCTGCTCGGCCACACCGACGTGATCACGTTCACCGCAGGGGTAGGCGAACACGACGCCGCGGTGCGCCGGGATGCACTGTGCGGAATGAGCCGCCTGGGCATCGAGCTCGACGAGGATCGCAACGCCGACCCTGCCCGCGGGCCGCGCCGGGTTTCGAGCGACCGGTCGCCGACGACTGTGCTGGTGATCCCGACCAACGAGGAGCTGGCGATCGCCCGGGCCTGCATGACGGTCATCTGAGCGAAGGTGTTGGCACACTGGTAGCAGGCCGATGCCGAAAGGTTGCGCAGCGCGACCCGACGTAGTAGTTAATTACTGCCTCGAGGACCCTGGGCGAACGTACGAATGGTGCGTCTCCCCAGGGAGACGCGTTCGATCGAGCCTCTGGCGCGCGGCACAGGAACGAGAAGCGGACTGCTGGGGCGGAGCCAAATGGCAAATGGGCACGACGGCGGGGAATCCCTGGCGTGGGGCGCTCCCGAACGTGTGGGGTGGTTTCGTTATTTCTTCGACGACGAACGCTGGGAATGGTCGCCTCAAGTGGCGAAGATGCACGGATACCAACCCGGAACCGTCGTCCCCACCACCCAGTTGGTGCTCTCGCACAAGCATCCCGACGACTACCGGCAGATCGCCGACACGCTGGCGCTTATCCGCCAGACACGGCAGGCCTTCAGCAGTCGTCACCGCATCCGCGACACCGAGGGAGTGGTGCACCACGTCGTGGTCGTCGGCGACCAGATGCGCGACGCCGACGGCTCGGTGATCGGCACGCACGGCTTCTACATCGACATCACGCCCGCCGAACAGGCGCGCCAGGACCACCTGACCGCCGAGGTCACCAAGATCACGCAGAGCAGGGCGGTCATCGAGCAGGCCAAGGGCATGCTGATGGCGATTTACGGCATCGACGCCGACGCCGCGTTCGACCTGCTCAAGTGGCGCTCACAGGAAACCAACGTCAAGTTGCGGCCCCTGGCCGAGCAGATCGCCGCCGACTTCTCCGCCGTCGCCCACGACGAAGCGCTGCCGGCCCGGTCGGTCTACGACAACCTGCTGCTGACCGCCCACCACCGGATCACAGCGAACGCCTGAGACGCCGTCCGACCTAGAACGTCGACGCCGGGCGCACCGCGTTGGCCATGTCGACCAGCGCGTACCGGTGTGCGCGCGTCGGCGCCACCCGCGCCAGCCCACGCAACGACGCCTCCACCCCCAGCCTCAGCCCGTGCGGAGTGAAGGGGAACCCGAGGATGTGGTTGGTGCTGGCCGTGTTCTCACTGATCCAATCGAGCGCGGTGCCCAGCACCAGCGCCCGGATCTGCAGCACCCGCGGCTCGGAGTCCGGCAGCGCCTCGACGCGGCGGGCCGCCTCGCGGATCTGCTGCTCGGTCAGCTCGCTCATCGACCGCCCCGACAGCAGTGTCAGCGCGCTGGTCAGCCGCGCGGTGGTGAAGTGCCGCGAGGTGGCCGGCACCGCGTCCAGCGTGCGCACCGCGCCTTCCCGATCGCCCTGCGCCGACTTGGCCCGCGCCAGCCCGAAGCCGGCGGAGATCACGCCGTTGTCGGTGCTCCAGACGGTCTCGTAGAACTTCAGCCCGTCAGGGTTCCCGGCCAGCTCGGCGGTCGCTGCCAGTGCCAGCTTGGGTGCCAGCTCGCCGGGCAGCCGGTCCAGCACCTCGGTGAAATGCTTTGTCGCCGCGTCATAGTCGCCCATCAGCAACTCGGCCACCGCGCGGAACCAGACCAGCCGCCACTGCCAGCCCACCCGCTCGGCCAGCGCGTCGAGCTTGCGGGTGGCCTTCGCGACGTCGCCGAGATCGAGCAGGGCGCGCACCTCCATCAGCGGCAACTCCACCGACTCGGTGAGGTCGATGCCCTCGCTGTCCAGCGCGCCGTGCCGTGCGGCGCGCAGTTGGTCCAGCGTCTGGACGGGCTGGCTGAGCACGCTCGCCGACAGCACCGGGGCGCCGACATCGGACGGGTCCACCAGCGGCACCGGCAACGCAGTGACGATCTCAGAAGCGGTCAGCTTCTCGGCGTGCACCAGGCCGTCGACGTAGACGTCGGTGTGCGCGACCAGAAGCTCCACCCCGAACGTCGAGCGGGTCGGGCTGAACACCGTGGACAGGCCCGGCCGCGGCGTGCCGCTGTCGTGCGCGACCACCTCGCGCAGCACGCCGAGCAGCTGCCCGGACATCTCCTCGGCGCTGGCGAACCGGCGCTGCGGGTCCGGATCGATCGCTCGGCGCAGCAGCCGGGCATACGAGTCGTAAGTGGCCAACACCGGGTCATCCTCGGGCAGGCCGTCGACGTAGCGGCCCCGCTTCGTCGGCATGTCCAGCGTCAGGGCGGCCAGCGTGCGGCCCACGGTGTAGATGTCGGTGGCCACGGTCGGGCCGGTGCGGACTATTTCGGGCGCCTGGTATCCGGGCGTGCCGTACAGGTAGCCGTAAGAGTTGATGCGCGACACCGCGCCGAGGTCGATCAGCTTCAGCTGCTCCTCGGTGATCATGATGTTCTCGGGCTTCAAGTCGTTGTACGCCAAGCCAATTGAATGCAGATAGCCCAGCGCGGGCAGAATCTCGAGCATGTAGGCGATCGCTTGCGCCACCGGCAACCTCTGGCCCCTGGCTTGCTTGAGCGACGTGCCCCCGACGTACTCCATCACGATGTAGCCGACGGGCTCGCCGTGCTTGTCCGGATGCTGCACGAAGTTGAAGATCTTGACGATCGAGGGGTGGGTGACCTCGGCCAGGAACTGCCGCTCGGCCATCGCGATCGCTTGCGCCTCGGCGTCGCCGGCGTGCACCAGACCCTTGAGCACCACCGGGCGCTCGTTGACGTTGTGGTCGACGGCCAGATACACCCAGCCCAGGCCGCCGTGCGCGATGCAGCCTTTGATCTCGTACTGCCCGGCGACCTTGTCGCCGGGCCCCAGCTGCGGCAGGAACGAATACGGGCTGCCGCAGTGCGGGCACCAGCCTTCGCTCTTGGCCTGACCCTCGGGTCCTGAGCGTCCGACCGGCCGGCCACAGTTCCAGCAGAACCGCTTCGACTCGGCCACAACGGGATTGCGCATCAACGCCGACAGCGGGTCCTTCTCCGGCACCCGCGGGATCTCAACCAGGCCGCCGCCCAGCCGGCGGCTCGGCGCCAACTGGCGGGTCATCGAGCTGGTGTGGTCGTCGGTGGCCGGGTCGGTCTGGGCGTCGTGCGACTCGTCGTCGAGCTCGGGACGGAAGATCGCCTGCGTGGCCATCGGTCGCAGCATCGACGACGAGTCCTCGCCGTAGTCGATCCCGAAGGCCGCGGGCTGCGTGCCTACCGTCTCGTGATCCGTCGACTCGACACGCGAGCGCTCCTCGGCATCCATCAGTCCGAGTACCTCGGCGTAGGGGCTGCCGGCGTGGGGCCCAGCACGGTCAACCACTTGCGGTACAGCGCATACCATGTCCCGTCGCGGCGAATGCGCTCCAGCGTGCCGTTGACGAACCGCACCAAGCCGGTGTTGTTCAGATTCATGCCGATTCCGTAGGGCTCCTCTTCTAGATTCGAGCCGACGATGTGCAGGTATGGATCCTGCGACACCAGGCCGGCGAGAATCGAATCGTCGGTGCTGACGGCGTCGACCTGCCGCTGCTGCAGCGCCACAAGGCAATCCGCCCATGTCACCACCGACACGATGATCGGCGCCGGGCTGATCCGCTGCAAGCGGTTGATCGAGGTGGTGCCCCGCGCTGCGCACACCCGCTTGCCCGACAAGTCCGCCGCCTGCCGGATCGCCGAGTCCCGCGGCGCCAGAATCCGTTGATTCGCAAGCAGATACACCGTCGAGAAAGCGACGTCCTTGCGCCGCTCGCAGGTGATCGTCATGGTCTTGACGACGATGTCGACGTCGTTGTTCTTCAGCGCCCGGATCCGCTCGGCCGACGACATGATGCGGTATTCGACTTGCGACGGCGTGCCGAAGATGTCGCGGGCCACTTCACCGGCGATGTCGACGTCGAAGCCGGTGATCTCGCCGGTGATCGGGTCGCGAAACGAAAACAGGTTGCTGCCGATGTCCAGGCCGACCAGCAGCCGCCCGCGCTGCCTGATGCCGGCGACCGCCGCGTCGGCGTCCTTCTTGTCGGTGAACGGCCGAAGGCTCGCGGTGCGGTCGCAGTTTCCGTCGGGCAGCGGGGCCGGGTTCTGCTGCGGCGGCAACTCCTGCATGCCTGCGGGTGTCGGCGGAGAAAGGGTCAGCGACGGCTGCGGGGTCAGCGAATCGGACTGCCCGCATCCGGCCACGAGCAAGATCGTCGCGGCCAAGACAGCGGGCAATCGCGTTCTCATCAGGGTTGGTCTCTTCTTCGCGCAAGCGCTCATCGGGGTTTGTTTCTTCTTCGCGCAAGCGCTCATCAGCGGTACTCGCTCATTCGCGGCCACAACCCCACCGTCACCGCCAGCGCCGCCACCACCGACAGCACCACCGCGCCGACCGTCGCACCCGACAGCACCGAGCGCGCGTCGACGATATCGTTGCGCAGCTGGCGCCGGCTCTCCTCGATGCCGTTGCTCAGCGCCTCCTCCAGCCGGTCGAACGCCGGAGTCGAATCTTGCTCACCGGTGCCCAGCGCCACCTGTGTGGCGGCTTGATAGTTGCCCACGGCGATGTAGGAGTTGATCCGCTCGTCGGCCCTGCGCCAGCGGTCCAGCAGTTGGTCGGCGTTCTGCAGATCCGATTTGTCGATCACATCTTCGCGGTCGGTGTACTGCGCAAGCATCTGGTGCATCTGGTCGATCCGCTGGTAATACGACTGCTTGCGGACGTCTTCGTCACCGCGGCGGATCAGCGCCAGGGTCTCGTCGGCACGCGCCTGCTGGGCCATGATCGCCAGGTTGGTGATGGTCTTCAGTGAGTCAGCGGCAGTGCCCTTGGCGCTGCGGCTGTCGGTGGTGGAGATAGCCAGCACCGTGCCCACCCATATCACGATAATCAGCACCGCCAGCCCGCCGGCCACGAAACCGAAGTTCAGCCGGCGCTGGGTCTTGCGTGCCAGCCAGCGATTGGAATAGGCCCCGAACAGCAGCGTCGCGGCCACCAACACAATCAGCAGCGTCGGGATGTTCGTCGAAGCGGTCGTCTCGACGTCCACCTGCGCGGAAGTCTCGTCGTAGAGCCGTTTGGCGTCCGGCAGGATTTGCTGCTGCATCAGCGCCGACGCCTCGGACAGGTACGACGAACCGACAGGGTTGCCGGCCCGGTTGTTGGTGCGCGCGGTCTCGATGAGCCCCGTGTAGACGGCCAGCCGTGCGTTGATGCGGCCCAGCACCTCGAGCATCTGCTGGTCGGTCAGACCGCTGGAGGCCTGCGTCAACGCGACCGCCGCGTCGGTGACGGCTTGCTCGTAGCGCTGCCGCACCTCCCGCGGCTCCGCGCCCGCAATGAATGCGGTGGCCGCCGCGGCGTCGGCCACCGACAGCGTCGTGTACAGCTGCCCGGCCGCGAACGCCAGCGGCTCTGTGTGGTTGAGCACCGTGGTCAGCGCCTGCTGGCGGCGGTCGATCGTCGTGGAGGTGGCGAAGGCCGTCAGCGCCACCAACGCAATCAGCACCGCGCCGCTGATCAGGATGCGGCCCGGGGTGGTGGTCCAAAACCACCATCGCGGGTGGGTGGGGTCGATGGTTGCCTGCGACGGGGCCGGCTCCGTTGACGGATGCGCCAGCTCCACGGTCACCGATGTGCGCCCTTCATGCCTTCGATCGCGCCCAATCTATAAGCGAAGTCTAAGAGAACCCGGCAAGACGCGTGCGGCTTCTCGGTGGCAGGTCGTTGCTCTTCGCGCAAGCGCTCATCGGGCCGTTTGCTCTTCGCGCAAGCGCTCATCGGGCCGTTTGCTCTTCGCGCAAGCGCTCATCGGGCCGTTCCCTATCCTGAACTCGTGCGTGGCGACGGCGACGGGTGGGTGATCTCGGACACCGGCGCCAGGTACTGGGGCCGCCACGGCGCGGCGGGCCTGCTACTGCGGGCACCGCACCCCGACGGGGGCCGCGTGGTGCTGCTCCAGCACCGGGCGGTGTGGAGCCATCAGGGCGGCACCTGGGCGCTGCCGGGCGGCGCGCGCGACAGCCACGAGACTCCTGAAGAGACCGCGGTCCGCGAAGCCGCGGAGGAAGCCGGGCTGCCCGCCGAGCTCGTAGTGGTGCGCGCGGCCGTGGTCACGGCCAGGGCCAGCGGCAGCCACTGGACCTACACGACCGTGGTCGCCGATGCGCCGCATCCGCTGCAGACCATGCCCAACTACGAGAGCGTCGAACTGCGCTGGGTCGAAGAAGACCAGGTCGCCGAGCTACCGCTGCATCCCGGATTCGCGGCCAGCTGGGGCCAACTGCTCGAGTTGAGCCGCGTCACGCCGCTGCTGCAAGTGCCGCGCTGAGGTCACGCGCGGCGCGCGCCGGATCCTCGGCTGCGGTGATCGCCCGCACCACGACCACGCGCCGCGCGCCGGCCTCCAGCACTTCTGGCAGCCGCTGCTGGTCGATACCGCCGATCGCGAACCACGGCTTGACCGGATTCGACGACGCCACCGCCCGCACCAGATCGAGCCCGGGAGCCGGGCGGCCCGGCTTCGTCGGCGTGGGCCAGCACGGTCCCACACAGAAGTAGTCGACGTCCTCGGTCACCGCGGTGCGCACCTGGTCGATGTCGTGAGTGGAGCGGCCGATCAGCGTGGCGGCCCCGACGATCTCGCGGGCAACGGCCAGCGGCAGGTCGTCCTGGCCGAGGTGCAGGACGTCGGCGCCAGCGGCCTTGGCGACGTCGGCGCGGTCGTTGACCGCCAGCAACGCCCCGTGCCGGCGGGCGGCGTCCGCGAGCACCGCCAGCGCTTCGAGCTCGGCGCGGGCCTCCAACGGCCCGAACTGTCGCTCGCCCGGCGAGCCCTTGTCGCGCAGCTGGATGACGTCGACCCCGCCGGCCAGCGCCGCGTCCGCGAACTCGGCAAGATCGCCGCGCTCCCTGCGGGCGTCGGTGCACAGGTACAGCCGCGCTTGCGCCAGCCGGGTCCTCAGCACGAGGACTAGCCTAGAAACCGACATGTCTATCCGGTCCATTGCGGTCATCGGCGGGGGCGTCATCGGCCTTTCGGTGGCCCGCCGTCTCGCGCAGTCCGGCCGAACGGTGCGCGTGCACCGCAAGCCTCACGACCCGGGCGCCTCCTGGGTGGCCGGCGGCATGCTCGCCCCGCACAGCGAGGGCTGGCCGGGGGAGGAGCGGCTCCTGCAGATCGGGTTGGAGTCGCTGGCTCTGTGGCACTCCTCGTTCACCGACGGGCTGCCGGAAACGGTGATCACGGCGCAGGAGTCACTGGTCGTGGCCGTCGACCGCGCCGATGCAGCCGATCTTCGAACCGTCGGCGAGTGGCTGGCCGCCCAGGGCCAGCCCGTGACCTTGACCACCGCGGCCCGCGATGTGGAACCGCTTCTGGCGCAAGGCATTCGGCACGGCTTTCGTGCCACCACCGAATTGGCGGTGGACAACCGAGCGGTGGTGCAGGCGCTGGCCGCGGAGTGTGAACGCCTCGATGTGGCCTGGGCGCCGCCCGTCGACGACCTCGGCGAGGTGACCGATGTCGACGCGGTGGTGCTGGCCAACGGCATCGACGCGCCTGCGCTGTGGCCGGGGCTTGCGGTGCGGCCGGTCAAGGGAGAGGTGCTGCGCCTACGGTGGCGCCATGGTTGTATGCCCGTGCCGCAGAGGGTGATTCGCGCCCGCGTGCATGGCCGCCAGGTGTATCTGGTGCCGCGCGCAGACGGTGTGGTGGTGGGCGCGACCCAGTACGAGCACGGCCGTGACACCGCGCCGGCGGTGGCCGGGGTGCGCGAGCTGCTCGACGACGCCTGCGCGGTGGTGCCGGCGTTGGGCGAGTACGAACTGGCCGAATGTGCGGCCGGGCTGCGGCCGATGACGCCGGACAATCTGCCGATAGTCGGCCGGTTGGATGAGAGGGTGCTGGCGGCCGTCGGCCATGGCCGGTCGGGCTTCCTGTTGGCACCATGGACGGCGGAGAAAATTCTCGCCGCATGCGACGCACTTGTGGGGGCTAGGTGATTGCCAGGTGATTGTCACCGTCAACGACGAACGCGTGCAGGTGGACGACGACACCACGGTCGCCGCGCTGCTCGCCCGGCTCGGCTTTCCGGACCGCGGTGTGGCGGTCGCCCTGGACTGGTCGGTGCTACCCCGATCCGATTGGGACACAAGGCTTTCCGACGGTGATCGACTGGAGGTAGTGACGGCGGTGCAAGGTGGCTGATCCGGGCAAGCTGACCATCGCGGGGCGCAGCTTCTCGTCTCGGCTGATCATGGGGACCGGCGGGGCCGCCAACCTCGCGGTGCTGGAGGAGGCGCTGGTGGCATCCGGCACAGAGCTCACCACCGTGGCGATGCGCCGCGTCGACGCCGCCGGCGGCACCGGCGTGCTGGATCTGCTCGCCCGGCTGTCCATCACCCCGCTGCCCAACACGGCCGGCTGTCGCAGCGCCGCAGAGGCCGTGCTCACCGCGCAGTTGGCCCGCGAGGCGCTGCAGACCGACTGGGTGAAGCTCGAAGTGATCGCCGACGAACGCACGCTGCTGCCCGACGCCGTCGAATTGGTAAAGGCGGCAGAACAATTGGTCGACGACGGTTTCGTGGTGCTGCCGTACACCAACGACGATCCGGTGCTGGCGCGGCGGCTGGAGGACATCGGCTGCGCCGCGGTGATGCCGCTGGGCTCGCCGATCGGCACGGGCCTGGGCATCGCCAACCCGCACAACATCGAGATGATCGTCGAAGCCGCAGGCGTGCCCGTCGTGCTCGACGCGGGGATCGGCACGGCCAGCGACGCCGCGCTCGCGATGGAACTCGGTTGCGACGCGGTGCTGTTGGCCAGTGCGGTGACAAGGGCCGCCGACCCGCCCGCGATGGCCGCGGCGATGGCCGCCGCCGTCACGGCCGGGCACCTGGCGCGCCATGCCGGGCGCATTCCGAAGCGGTTCTGGGCGCAGGCGTCCAGCCCTGAGCTGCCGTGGGCCGACGGGCAGGGTGGCTGAACGCTAACAGCGGGCAAGCAAAGTGCGAGCAACACCTGGTCGTGACGACGCGGTACCTGCGCAACGTCCCCGACGAGGTGGTGGACCGGCTGACGCGCCTGGCCGCGAGGCATTGGAGCACGAGCGCCCGGCGCGATGATGGTCCTCGACGCGTCGGCCGCGGTTTTCGGCGCTCTTGAATCGCGGGCAGGCGCGGCAACTGACCGGAGCCGATCGCCTGCATGCGCCTCATCTCATTGACGCCGGGCATCGGCTGCCCGGTGACGGTCGTGCCGAGGTAGGCACAATGGCGCCCATGAGGCCTCGCTACGTCGCGATCGGCAGTTCGATGGCGGCCGGTCCCGGTATCCCGCCGCGCGCCGACGGCGCACCGTGGCCGTCGGGCCGCTCGGCGCGCAACTACCCGCACCTGGTTGCCAAGGAGCTGGGCCTCGACCTGGTGGACGTCACCTACTCTGGTGCCACTACCGCACATGTGCTGCGCCACAAGCAATTTGGTGCGCCGCCACAGATCGAGGCACTCGACGGCTCCGAGGCGCTGGTGACGGTCACGATCGGCGGCAACGACGTCGGCTACGTGCCGCTGCTGACTCTGGCGTGCCTGCCCCGGCCGGCCCAATGGCTGCCTGTGCTCGGGTGTCGGCTGCGCGAGCTGCGCAACCGCGACGCCCGCGACCGAGCTCTCGGCGAAGTCGTCTTGGCGCTGCACGAGGTGGGCGAGGCGATCCGGCGCCGCGCCCCGCAGGCCAGAGTGCTGTTCGTCGACTACCTCACGCTGCTGCCGCCCCCCGGTGAGAAGGCTCCGCCGCTGTCTGAGGCCGACGCCGACCTCGGCCGCCACATCGCCGGCGCACTGGAAACCATGACCGCCGAAGCCGCCGAGCAGACCGGCTGCGAGATCGTGCGGGCAGCAGAGGCCAGCCGCGAGCACCACGCCTGGTCGGACCAGCCGTGGACCGTCGGGTTCCGGCTGCCGCTGCCGGGCCGACCCGCGCCGATGCATCCCAACGCCACCGGCATGTGGGCCGTCGCCGCGCTGGTCACGGCACAGGTGTCCGGTGGCCTGCCATCATGGGCGCCGTGATCGAGCTGCGCGGGCTGACCAAAGTGTTCGGTCGGACCCGCGCCGTCGACAACCTCACCTGCACTGTCGAACCCGGCGTCGTCACCGGCTTCTTGGGCCCCAACGGCGCCGGTAAGTCCACCACGATGCGGATGATCGTCGGGCTGGATCGCCCCACCGCCGGAACCGCCACCATCGACGGCCGCGAGTACCGCGAACTTCGCCACCCACTGCGCACCGTCGGTGCGCTGCTCGACGCGAGGCAGCTGCATCCGAACCGCAGCGCGCGCAACCACCTGCGGTGGATCGCTGCGAGCAACCGGCTGCCGGCCCGGCGCGTCGACGACGTGCTGGCCATGGTCGGGCTGACAGAGGTGGCCGACAAGAAAGCGGGAACGTTCTCGCTGGGCATGTCGCAGCGGCTGGGCATCGCGGCGGCGCTGCTGGGCGACCCGCCGGTGCTGATCTTCGACGAACCCGTGAACGGCCTTGACCCCGAAGGCATTCGGTGGGCCCGCATGCTGATGCGCACGCTGGCCGACGAGGGTCGCACCGTGTTCGTGTCCAGCCACCTGCTCGCCGAGATGGCCAACACCGCCGACCGGCTCGTCGTCATCGGCCGCGGCCGGCTGATCGCCGCCACCACGATGGCCGATTTCGTCAGCCGCTCCGGCGCCGACACCGTGCGTGTGCGCAGCCCCCAGCCGGCCGCTTTGCGTGAGGCGCTGACGGGCGCGGGCCTGCAGGTGCGCGACGGCGGGAACGCGCTGCTGGTGAGCGGCGGCACCATGGAGCAGGTGGGCGAGCTGGCCGCTGACCGCGGCGTCACGCTGCACGAACTCAGCGCTGAGCGCGCGTCGCTGGAGGAGGCCTACATGAAGCTGACCGACGGCAGCGTCGACTTCCGGGCCACCGAGGTGCCGACGTGACGCTCGCCGCCGAACGCATCAAGCTCACGACCACGCGCTCACCGGTGTGGGGGGCCGCGGTCGCGGCGGTGCTGTCGCTGGGCATCGCCGCGATCCAGCCCGCGGCCAGCTTCTCCGGCGCGCCGTTGCCGCCGGAACGCGCGGCCGTCGGCGTCGCCACGTTCGCAGTGCCGGTGCTGATGATCCTCGCGGCGATGACCGTCACTGGCGAATACCGCACCGGGATGATCCGTACGACGTTCATGGCTACCCCCAACCGCACCCGGGTACTGGTCGCCAAGGCGCTGATTGCGGCCGGCGTGGCCGGCGTGTTCGCCGCGGTGATGGTGATCGCGTCCCTGGTGGTGGCGCACGTGCTGGCCGACGGTCAGGTGGGCGCGCGGCTGTCGCTGACCCAAGCTCCGGCGTGGCGGCCCGTGGGGGCGGTCGGGTTGTACGCGGCGCTGGCGGCGGTGCTCGCCGTCGGGCTCGCCGTGCTGCTGCGGCATGCGGCCGCGGTGATCGCGGTGCTGCTGCTCATGCCGTTCGTCATCGAGCCGCTGCTCAGCTCGGCACCGCGCGTCGGCGAGCATGTCGGTCCGCTGCTGCCGTTCGCGAATGCGTACGCGTTCACGAAGGTGCCGTGGCTAGGCGGGTTTGCGCCGCAATGGGGTCCGGTCGCATCGCTGCTGTACTTCACCGGCGTGGTGGTCGCGGTGTTCGCGGCCGCGGTGTTCGCGATCAATCGGCGCGATCCCTGACGGCGGAGGCTAACGTGGGCGCAGTGTGGCGAACAGGCAGAACCGCAGTCGCTCTGCTGACCGTGGTGACGGTGCTCGCGGCGCTGGCGAGCTGCTCGCGTCACGACTCCGAGCTACGCCGCACCGCACCCGCGGCGTCGGACTACGCGCAGTCGATCCGCGAGAAGGTCAGCACCGACGCGATGTTCGCGCACCTGCAGCGCCTCCAGCAGATCGCCGATGCCAACCACAACACCCGAGCGGTAGCCACGCCGGGTTACGACGCCAGCGTTGAGTACGTTGCAAATACCTTGCGCGACAAGGGTTTCGATGTGCAAACCCCGGAGTTCGACTTCCGCAAGTTCGAGCCCGGCCAGGTGACGCTGAAGGTGAACGGCGCGACGGTCCCGGCGCAGGTGCTCGAATACTCGATCGGCACCGGACCCGATGGGGTGAGCGGTCCGCTGGTCGTTGCCCCCGGTGCGCCCGGTGACGACACCCCGGGCTGTTCGGCATCGGACTACGACGGACTGCCGGTCTCCGGCGCGGTGGTGCTAGTCGACCGCGGCTACTGCCCGTTCTCCGTCAAAGAGGGCGCGGCCGTACAGCGCGGCGCGGTCGGCATGATCGTCGCCGACAACGTCGACGAAGAGAAGATGAGTGCCACGCTGGGCGCCCGCACCGACGTCAAGATCCCGGCGATCGGTGTCACCAAAGCCGACGGCGCGAGGCTGCGCGCTCAGCCGGGTCCGGTCACCATGAAGGTCGACGCCAGGGTCCAACAAATCAAAGCCCGCAACGTGATTGCGCAAACCAAGACGGGCTCCACGCAGAACGTGGTGGTCGCAGGCGCGCATCTGGACAGCGTGCCGGAGGGGCCTGGCATCAACGACAACGGCTCCGGCGTGGCGGCGGTGCTGGAAACCGCGCTGCAGATGGGCAGTTCGCCGCCGGTTCAAAACGCGGTCCGGTTCGCGTTCTGGGGCGCCGAGGAGGCCGGGCTGGTCGGCTCCATGAACTACGTCGAATCGCTGGACGTCGAAGCGCTCAAGGACATTGCCCTGTATCTGAACTTCGACATGCTGGCCTCGCCGAACCCCGGCTATTTCACCTATGACGGCAATCAGTCGACGCCGTCGGGTCCCGGCGAGAACCAGCCGCGGGTGCCGGAGGGTTCGGCCGGCATCGAACGGACCTTGGTCACGTATCTGACCCTGGCCGGCAAGACCGCGGAGGACACATCGTTCGACGGGCGTTCCGACTACGACGGCTTCACGCAAGCCGGCATCCCGTCGGGCGGTCTGTTCGCCGGCGCGGAAGAGAAGAAGAGCTCCGAGCAGGCGCGGTTGTGGGGCGGCGAGGCCGACCAGCCGTTCGATCCGAACTACCACAAGCCCACCGACACCGTGGCGCACATCGACCGCACGGCGCTGGGCATTCAGGGCGGCGGGGTGGCGTATTCGGTGGCGCTGTATGCCCAGGACATCGGTGGGCGCAACGGCGTGCCGGTTCGCGACGACCGGGTCCGCCACGTGGTGACGGCTCAATAAGCCGCGTCAGATCGTCGGCGCAGCGCGTACACGCCGCGTCGGCCGCTAGGCGTTGGCGTTCTGCGGCTCGGCTGTCGCGTGGTGGTGCTCTCCGGCATGCCGCCACAGCGCCACCGCCAGACCGGACAACAGCACCCAGCCGATCACTGCGAGCGAGATCGTCCATGCTCTGCGCAACGCGAGCGCGTTTTGGCACTGGCCCACGAAGTCGGCCTGTGGCGACGTTTGGTTGGCGATCTGGGCCTGCATCAGATTGGTGTTGTATCCGGTGCCGCACTTGATCTGCCAACCCCACTGGTCGTAGGAGTCGAGGAACACCGGGAAGTTCAGCGCCAGCAGGCCGACGCCCAGCAGCGTCACGCCCAGCGTGAGAATCAGCCAACCACGGTTCGTCACAGAGCCTCCTGAGGTCAGACCATGCACACGTCGGACACGATCAGCACGGGCCACAACAGGATTGCTCCGAGAAACGAGAAGATCATGTCCAAGCCATGCATCTGGTGCAGATGATCGGTGTGGTTGATCGACCACAGCAGCCCGACGAGCAGATAGGGAAAACCGACCAGGAACCCGATCCCGATCAGCTCAGCGATGGAGAGCCGGTAGCCGAACAGACGGCGCACCTTCTCGATCACGCGTCATATGTTAATCACCATTCCGTGCCGGAGCGAGCAGAATTTGCAGGTTGCTCGCCTATTCGCCGTGGATGTGTACATCGATTCGCCAATCGGGTTACCGTGACGCGATGGCTACCCTGCCCGCCGAGCCGGCTGCGTCCCGTCGGCGCCCCAAGGACCGCAAGGCCCAAGTCGAACGGGCAGCGGCCGAGGCGTTCAGCGCCGCCGGCTACCACGCGGTCCGGATGGAGGAGGTCGCGGCGAAGGTCGGGATCTCCGGGCCCGCGTTGTATCGCCACTATCCCAGCAAGTACGAGATGTTCCGGGCGGCTGTGCTCAACCTCGGCCGCCAGCTCGTGGACTGCACCGCGTTCGTCGACGCCGACACGGATTTGCAGCGGGTTGTCGACGCGCTGATCGACGTCACGCTGGCCAACCGCGCGTCCGGCGGACTGTACCGCTGGCAGACCCGGTACTTACGTCCGCAGGATCAGGCGCTGCTCGCCGACCAGCTGCGTATGGTCAATCGACGAATCCAGAAACCGCTGGTGGCACTGCGCCCCGGGCTGTCGTCGTCGCAGCGGTGGATGCTGTCGGCGGCGCTGCTGAGCGTCATCGGCAGCATTGTCGACCATCGCGTCCGGATGCCGGCCGACCAGATCCGCGCCGTGTTCACCGACGCCGGGCTGGCCGTGCTGTCGGCGCAGCTGCCGCATCCCGACGAAGCCCAGCCCAATCCCCAAGGGCGAGCGATCTTTTCGGATGCCGGTGTCTACGAATCGTTGTTGCATGCGTCGCTGGTGCTGTTCGACAAGCACGGTTACCGCGACACCACCATGGAGCAAATCGCCGCGGCGGTGGGCATACCCACCTCCGCGATCTATCGGTACTTCTCCGGCAAGGCCGACATCCTCGCGACCGTGATGCGCCGGGCCGCGGACCGGATTTCGGGGGAGTTGTCGGTGCTCCCGCCCGAGGACGCCGAGCCGCGACAGGTGCTGACGCAGCTCATAAGTGCTTATGTCGCAACATCTTTCGCGAACCCGGAGTTGGCCATCGTCTACTACGCCGAACGGGTCAACCTGGCGGACGCCGACCAGACGCTGCTACGCAATGTGCAGCGGTCGACCGTCGACTCCTGGGTGCGACTGGCCATCTCGGCCCGGCCGGAACTGACGCCCAGCCAGGCCCGCTTCCTGGTGCATGCGGCGATGGCGCTCGTCGTCGACGTCGGCCGGCTGGTCCACTACGACGGGTCCGCACACTCTCAGGCGTGCGTGCGACGGCTGATGGAGATCACGCTGCTCGGCTCTTGAGTAGGTTCGCTCAGGCAATCGCGTAGTCGCTCAACGGGAATTCCGATGCTTCCCGGACCGCGACACGCGTAGGCAGCGGCCGTAGCAGGGTCGGTTCGCCGTGCGGGTTGAAGTAGTACGAGTTCGAGTTCGTGCAGTCCACCAGTGTGAATACCGTGTTGCTATTGAGTTCGGTCATTCGCTGCAAGTACCGCGCGTTGGCGTCCTCGGTGACCTCGAAAGTGGTTGCGCCGCGGCGCTTCACCTCGCCGAGCAGCCGGTCCATGTGCCGCATCTGGTAGTCAACGGTATTGAAAAAGTTCAGACCCAAGAAGCCGTAGGGTGCGGCCAAGCACAGCATGTTGGGGAAGTACGGGATCGACACGCCCTGGTAAGCCTGGAACCTGTTCTCGCGCCACCACTTTCCGAGGTTGCGTCCTTGGCGGCCGATGATCTCGATGGCGGGGAAGTTGGATTCCCACATATTGAACCCGGTGGCCAGCACGAGAGCGTCGATGGTTGTCTTGGTGCCGTCGTTGTTGACGATGCCGTCGGGCTCGATGCGGTCGATCCCGCTGGTCTGCAGGTGCACGTGCGGTTTGGTGAAGACGCGGTAGTACTCGTTGGAGAACGTGGGCCGCTTGCAGCCGAAGCTGTAGGTCGGGGTGAGCTTGGCGCGCAGCTCTTTGTCGCGCACCGAGGCGAAGCGATGCATCTTGGCCAGGTCGGAGGCGGCGACGATCATGCGCCGCGGAAAAAGTCTCCGGTAGTAGATCGTGACGTGGGTGAAGAACTCGTACAACACGTCGGTGAGCCAGCGGACCGCGCGCTGGGTGACCGGGATTCTGGCGAACAGTCGCTTCGCTAGCTCAGGGATGCGAAGGTCGAATTTCGGCACCACGTAGATCGCCGTGCGTTGGTACACCGTCAATTCACGGGCGCTCTTGGCCAGCTCTGGGATCAGCTGAACCGCGGTCGCCCCGGTACCGATGATCGCGACTTTGCGGTCCGTGAGGTCGTAGGTGTCGTCCCAGGCGGCGCTGTGGATGATCTTGCCGCCGAAGCTGTGGATGCCGGGGATGTCGGGGGTGTGCGGCTGGGAGAGGAAACCGGTGGCGGTGATCAGGAACCGCCCGGTGAGCGTGTCGCCACCAGCAAGGGCGACCCGCCACACCTTGGCCTCGTCGTCCCAGCGTGCGCCCTCCACAGTGGTGTTGAACCGCATGTGCCGGCGCACGTCGTACTTGTCGGCGACGTCGTTGGCGTACTGCTTGATTTCCGGCCCGGTCGAGAACAGCCGCGACCAATTGGGGTTCGGCTCGAACCGATAGGAGTAGCTGGTGGTCGGCACGTCGACCGCCAGCCCGGGATAGCGGTTGACGTGCCAGGTGCCGCCGAGGTCGTCTTCTCGGTCGACGATGATGAAGTTCTCGTAGCCCAGCCGCTTGAGCTGGATCGCGGCCCCGATTCCGCCGAAGCCCGCGCCGACGATGATCACGTCGAACTGCTGGTCGGTCATAGATAAAACGGTACCTGAGGTATCGAGTTGCAAAGAAATGGCTCGCGGGAGTCTGCGGCGCAGGTCACTTGCGGATTTTCAGCAGACGCAGCGCCGCGTCGACCGCCAGTGCCGGTACGTCGGCGCCCTTGACGCCCAGGTCGTGGCGAGCGCCGGCAACCTCGACGATCTCGACGGGCGCCGTGATGAGCGCGGCGGCCGCGCGCAGTTCGTCGATGGTGCCGAACGGATCGCTGGTGCCTTGAGTGAACACCGTCGGCACGACGATGCGCGGAAGGTGTTCGGTACGAGTCCTCTCCGGCTTGCCGGGTGGATGCACCGGATACGAGAACAGCGTCAGCACGTCGAGCGCAAGTCCGTCGTCGGCGACGGCCATCGAGGTCTGGCGGCCGCCGTAGGAGTGCCCGCCTGCGATCACCGGACCGTCGGCCAAGGTCCTCGCGAAAGTCACCGCCTCGACGATGCCCGCGCGATCCGCGGCCGCCGATCCGGACGGCGGCCCCTTCGGACGGCGGCGCCGGTACGGAAGGTTGTAGCGCACGGCCAGCCAGCCTCGGCGCGCCCATTCGTCGCAGAGCCGGTGCAGCAGCGGCGAATCCCGGCTGCCGCCGGCACCATGTGTGAGCACCACCACGCCTCGCGGCTTGCCGTTCGGCTCGTGCGCGACCCCGGCGATCTCGTCGAGATTCACGACGACAGGCGAAACAGCGCCGACACCGGGCCGTGCCCGTGGCCCAATGGGTATGCGGCTCGGATGCATTCGGTGACCCAGCGTTTGGCGAACGCGACAGCGTCAGGCACCGGGTAGCCGTGTGCCAGCGCGCAGGCCGTCGCCGCGGCCAGGGTGTCGCCGGCGCCGTGGTCGTTGCCGGTGTCCACCCGGACAGCGTCGAACTCGTGGAACTGCTTGCCGTCGAACAGCAGATCGGGGCTGTGCTTCGAGCTGCGCAGGTGCCCGCCCTTGACCAGCACCCATCGCGGCCCGAGCGCATGCAGCGCGCGGGCCGCTTGCTCTTGCGAGCTCCGGTCGGTGACGTCGATGTCCACCAGCAGCCGAACCTCGTCGAGGTTTGGTGTCACCAGTGTGGCGAGCGGAAACAGGTGGCGTTTGAGCGAACCGAGCGCCGAGGGGTGCAGCAGCGGATCGCCGTGCATCGACGCGCACACCGGGTCGACGACAAGCGGGGTGCCGGCGAGCTGCTCTTTCCACGTCTGGGCGACCGTCTCGATGATCGCCGACGATGCCAGCATGCCCGTCTTGGCGGCTTGCACGCCGATGTCAGAGGCGACCGCCGCGATCTGGCCTGCGACCACGTCCGTCGGGATTTCATGAAAACCCTTGACGCCTAACGAGTTCTGCACCGTCACTGCGGTCACCGCGACCAGAGCGTGTACGCCGAGCATTGCGCATGTCCGCAGATCGGCTTGGATGCCGGCGCCGCCACCGGAGTCCGAGCCCGCGATGGTCAACACCCGCCGCGGCGTCTCGCCGGGCTTGGGTAGGGGGAGGAAACTCATGCGCGGCACTCGCGAGCGTGCGGTTTCATACGACCGCAGCGGCGTGTCGAGTGCGAAACCGCACAGTCGGCGCGGCGGTCATGAGGTGACCGGCAGGTACACCCGTCCGCCCTGTTCGACGAACTCCTGCGACTTCTCGGCCATCGCGTCGCGCACGTCCTGGCTGATGCGCATGGAACAGAACTTCGGCCCGCACATCGAGCAGAAGTGCGCACTCTTGGCGGGCTCGGCGGGCAGCGTCTCGTCGTGGTATGCGCGTGCGGTGTCCGGGTCCAGCGACAGCGCGAACTGATCGCGCCACCGGAATTCGAAGCGTGCCTGTGACAGCGCATTATCGCGGCGCTGGGCGTGGGGATGCCCCTTCGCCAGGTCCGCGGCGTGCGCGGCGATCTTGTAAGCGATCACGCCGTCCTTGACGTCCTTGCGGTCGGGCAGGCCCAGATGTTCCTTCGGCGTGACATAGCACAGCATCGCGGTGCCGGCTTGCGCGATCATCGCGGCCCCGATCGCCGACGTGATGTGGTCATAGGCGGGCGCGATGTCGGTGGCCAGCGGGCCGAGCGTGTAGAACGGCGCTTCGTCGCACCACTCTTCTTCCAGCCGCACGTTCTCGGCGATCTTGTGCATCGGCACATGGCCGGGGCCTTCGATCATCACTTGCACGCCATGGGATTTCGCGATCTTGGTCAACTCGCCCAGCGTGCGCAGCTCGGCGAACTGTGCGGCGTCGTTGGCGTCGGCGATCGAACCCGGCCGCAGCCCGTCGCCAAGCGAGAACGTCACGTCGTAGCGCGCCAGGATCTCACACAGTTCGTGGAAGTTGGTGTACAGGAACGACTCCTGGTGATGCGCCAGCATCCAGGCCGCCATGATCGAGCCGCCTCGGGACACGATGCCGGTGACCCTGTCGACCGTCAGCGGGATGTAGCGCAGCAGCACGCCCGCATGCACGGTCATGTAGTCGACGCCCTGTTCGCACTGCTCGATCACGGTGTCGCGGTAGATCTCCCACGTCAGCGCGGCCGGATCGCCGTTGACCTTCTCGAGCGCCTGGTAGATCGGCACGGTGCCCACGGGCACCGGGGAGTTGCGCAGAATCCATTCGCGGGTCTGGTGGATGTCGCGGCCGGTGGACAGGTCCATGATCGTGTCGGCGCCCCAGCGGGTGGCCCACACCATCTTGTCCACCTCTTCGGCGATCGACGACGTGACGGCCGAATTGCCGATGTTGGCATTGACCTTCACCAGAAACGCCTTGCCGATGATCATCGGCTCGGACTCGGGATGGTTGTGGTTGGCGGGGATCACCGCGCGGCCGCGGGCCACCTCGTCGCGCACCAGCTCAGCCGGCACACCCTCGCGCTCGGCGATGAACGCCATCTCAGCGGTGATCTCGCCGGCGCGTGCACGCTGCAGCTGGGTGCCGCGGTCGCGGACAATGCCGGCCCGGGGCGGCAGGCCCGCCGACAGGTCGATGCGGGCGTCAGGGTCGGTGTAAGGACCCGAGGTGTCGTACAGGTCGAGGTGCTCGCCGTTGGACAGGTGCACCCGCCGGAACGGCACCCGGGCGCCGTTGTCGAGGCGGCGGTAGATCTTGGTGCTGCCCTCGATGGGTCCGGTGGTGACGGTGGCGGTGTCGACGGCGACAGCGGAATCGGTCATTGCACATCTCCCTACGCCGGCATTACCCGGTCAGGTTCGTACGGTCGACGGCGCGATAGCCGCCCTCTCAGCACACTTGGCGTGCGCTCCCGCGTGGTCGGTTGACCGGTCCCACGCTAGCGCAGCGGCGGTGGCGGCGGAATACCGATTGGCCTCAGTTCATTTGTATAGCTAACATATGTGTTTTCTGTGCACGCGACGATGATTGACGACGACGATGACTGACGATGACGACTGACGTAGAGATGGCTGACACTCCCATCATCACCAACCCGGCGATTGCCGTCGCGGAGACGGACCGCCGGCGACGGCGGTGGGATCGCGACCACCCGCGCTACAAGTGGATCGCGCTGTCCAACACCACGCTCGGCATGCTGCTGGCGACGATCAACGCGTCGATCGTGCTGATCTCGCTACCGGCGATCTTCCGCGGCATCGGGCTGAACCCGCTCGCCCCGGCCAACGTCAGCTACCTGCTGTGGATGCTGATGGGCTACCTGGTCGTCACCGCGGTGCTGGTGGTGCTCTTCGGCCGGCTCGGCGACATGTACGGGCGGGTGCGGATCTACAACGCCGGGTTCGCGGTGTTCACGGTCGCGGCGATCGCATTGTCGTTCGACCCTTTCCATCTCGGCGGGGGCGCGCTGTGGCTGATCGCCTGGCGCGTGGTGCAAGGCGTCGGCGGCGCGATGCTGATGGCGTCGTCGGCAGCGATCCTCACGGATGCGTTTCCGGCCAACCAGCGGGGCATGGCGCTCGGGGTGAACATGGTCGCCGCCGTCGCGGGTTCGTTTCTCGGGCTGCTGATCGGCGGCGTGCTCTCCGAGTGGGACTGGCGCGCGATCTTCTGGGTGGGTGTGCCCATCGGCGTGCTCGGCACGGTCTGGAGCGTGCGCTCGCTGCACGAGATCGGGGTGCGACGACGGGGCCGCCTGGACTGGCCCGGCACGGTGACGTTCGGCGTGGGTTTGACCGTCGTGCTGACCGGCATCACGTACGGCATTCAGCCCCACGGAGGTCATCCGACGGGGTGGACCAATCCGTGGGTGCTGGGGTCGATCATCTTCGGCGTCCTGCTGTTGGTCGCGTTCTGCTTCGTCGAACTGAGGGCACCGCAACCGATGGTGAACATCCGGCTGTTCCGGTCGACGTCGTTCGGAATGGGCAACTTGGCCGGGTTGATGTCGTCGGTCGGCCGCGGCGGGCTGCAGTTCATGTTGATCATCTGGCTGCAGGGCATCTGGCTGCCGTTGCACGGGTACAGCTTCGAGTCCACGCCCCTGTGGGCGGGGATCTACATGCTTCCGATGACGTTCGGCTTCCTCATCGCGGGGCCGGTGGCGGGCTCGCTGGCCGACCGGTTCGGGGCGCGCCCGTTCACGGTCAGCGGAATGCTGTTGATGGCAGCCACATTCGTGGCGCTGGTGCTGATTCCGGTGAACTTCAACTACTGGCTTTTCGCGGTGCTGGTGTTCCTCAACGGCCTGGGCGGCGGAATCTTCACCGCGCCCAACACCGCTGCGATCATGTCCAGCGTGCCGGCCGAGGAGCGCGGCGCGGCCTCAGGTGTGCGGTCGACGTTCTTCAACGCCGGCTCGTCGCTGTCCATCGGGATCTTCTTCTCGCTGATGATCGTCGGCTTGGCCAACACGCTGCCCGACGCGTTGAACGCAGGGCTGCAGCAGCAAGGGGTTTCGCCGACGGTGGCGCACGAGGTCGCCAGCCTGCCGCCCGTCGGCAGCCTGTTCGCGGCGTTTCTCGGCTACAACCCGATCGGCGAGTTGCTGGGTCCGTCGCATGCGCTGCAGCAGCCGGGCGTCAACGCCGATGTGCTCACTGGTAAGTCGTTCTTTCCCGAGCTGATCTCCGGGCCGTTCCACTCCGGGCTGACGGTAGTGTTCGTCGCCGCCGCGGTGTTGATGCTGATCGGCGCACTGGCGTCGCTGTTCAATCCGGGCCGCTACGCTGACGAACTCTGAGTTCTCGCGGCGCCGTAGCGGGGCCGTGATCTTGAATTCATTCCGTCGACGTCGGTCGGGCACCTAAGATTCGACAGATGTTCATCGACGACGTGCGTCCCGTGCAGTGGCGCATGGCGTCGACACGCACCTGGGTAACTCTTTTCGTCGTAGCGATCGCCCTGCTTTTGGTCGTGCTGCAGGCCGTCGCCAGCAGTGCGGGATTTCAGGGTCCGCTGCACAGCCTGCTCGGCGACTATGTGGCCACGCCGAAGTCGGCCACGGTGCCGTGGGTAGGGCTGGGCGTCGCGATGGTCGGTGTCGGCGTCCGGTGGCGAGTTGCGGCGCTGGCGTTGGCAGCCGGGCTCGATGTGCTGTTCTGTGCCGAGCGGCTGGCGCGAGGTGGAGAATTCACCGTCGGCAACGGGCCGTTGATCGTTCTCACCGGGTTGGCGGTGGTGGTGTGGTGGCGCTGGACCGGCGACCAGCGCAGCACCGCATTGCGCGCAATTGCGTTCGGGTTCTTGCTGATTCTGGCCACCAAGGTCGGTGACACGTGGCTGCGCGTCACCGCGATGATTCGGCCGAGGGTGTGGGATCAGTACGCGCTGTTGGCCGATCATGCACTAGCGCAACCGTCGTGGCTCATGGGCCGGTTGGTGGACATGGCAGGACCGGCGGTGTCGGGGGTGCTGCATTGGGTGTACATCGAATTGCCGGCCGCCGCACTGGTAGTCGCAATCTACCAATTGCGCAATGTGACAAGTGCCGGTTGGCCACGCCACTTTCTGGTCCGCTCGTTTCTGGTACTCGGATTGGTGGGGCCGATCCTCTATGTCGTATTTCCGTTGGTGGGTCCCCTCTTTGCGTTCAGCGCTGCCGGTGACGGTCTCCAAGTAGGAGATTACTGGCCGCACATCTTGCCGCCGGTCAACATCGTCCCGTCGCCTATCGCATTCGACGATTTGGTTCCGCGCAACTGCATGCCGTCGATGCATACCGCTTGGGCGATGGCGCTTTTCATTCATTCGCGCGAGGCGCCGCGGCTGCTGAGGTGGGGTGGCACCTTCTGGTTGATGTGCACCGTCGCGGCGACGCTGGGATTTGGCTACCACTACGGCGTCGACCTGATTGCCGGGACGGTGCTGTGCCTTTCAGTGGAATCGGCACTGCGTGAGCCGGTGCGAGGCGGAAGCTGGTCACGGATCGGCTTGGTCGCCGGCGGTGCGTCGTTCCTGGCGGTGCTGCTGCTGAGCTGTCGCTATCTCGCCGAGCCGATGGCGCGTTATCCGCAGCTGTTCGGACCGTTGATGCTTGGCGCCCTGGCCGTTTTCGGTTGTGCGTTCTATGCGACGTTCTTTGCGCGCGCCGGTGTCATGGTCCCGTCGTGGACGGCGCCGCGGCGTGCGAGTGCGGATGCGAATCAGCCGCAGCCGGACGCGCTTTACGGCTGACGTCGGCTTCGGCTCTGCGTGTGTCGGCGCTCGCGACCTCGAGATACCTGCTGTCTGAGGAGCACCGAAAACACACTTGTTTGCGCCAATTCGCCGAAATTCCGTCAACAAGTGTGTTCCCGGCGAAGACGGAGCCTGATGTCCGTCGCCTTGACCGCCCTTCTAGGCCTCGCTCAACTCGACCAGCACTGGCGCGTGATCGCTGGGTCCCTTGCCTTTTCGTTCATCGCGAACGATCTCCGCATGCGTCACGCGTGCGGCCAGCGCCGGTGAGCCGAGGATGAAGTCGATCCGCATGCCGCGGTTCTTCGGGAACCGCAACTGCGTGTAGTCCCAATAGGTGTACACACCAGGCCCAGGCGTGAAAGGCCGCACCACATCGCTGAATCGAGCGTCGACGATCTCGCGGAACGCGCGTCGCTCCGGTTCGGTCACGTGTGTGCTGTTCTTGTAGAACTCCACACTCCACACGTCGTCATCGGTCGGTGCGATGTTCCAGTCACCGACCAGCGCGATCTTTGCCTGCGGGTCGTCCGCCAGCCAGCCGCGGGCTGCATCTCTCAGCGCCGCAAGCCATTCCAACTTGTAGTAGTAATGCGGCGAATCCGGCACACGACCGTTGGGCACATAGAGGCTCCAGACGCGAACGCCCGCACATGTCGCACCGACCGCGCGGGCTTCGGCCTTGCCTTCGACCTCAGGCGAGTCACTCCACGACGGCTGGCCTTCGAAACCCACCTGCACGTCGTCGACACCCACGCGCGAGGCGATCGCCACCCCGTTCCACTGATTGAACCCGCAATGCACTACCTCGTAGCCCAGCTCGAAGAACGGCAGCGTCGGGAACTGCTCGTCGGAGCACTTGGTTTCTTGCATCGCCAGCACGTCGATGTCGGCGCGCTGCAACCAATCCAACACACGCGGCAGCCTGGCGCGAATCGAGTTGACGTTCCAGGTGGCCAGCCGCACCGCTCAAGCGTACGTTTCAGTGGCCGAACGGATCGGGCACCTCACCCGGCGTCCACGACAACCCCGGAACTCCCCAGCCGTGCGACTTCAGCATGCGCTTCGCGCTTCGCGCATGCCGGCCGAGCAGCCGGTCGAGATACAGCTGACCGTCCAGATGCCCGGTCTCGTGCTGCAGCATCCGCGCGAACAGATCCTCGCCCTCCAACGTCACTGGCGACCCGTCGGCGTCGAGACCGGTCACACGCGCCCATTTCGCACGGCCCGTCGGAAACGACTCGCCGGGCACCGACAGGCAGCCCTCGTCGTCGTTCTCGGGATCTGGCATGGTTTCCGGGATTTCGGATGTCTCGAGCACCGGGTTGATCACCACGCCCTTGCGGCGCACCGTCTTACCGCGCGCTTCGGCGCAGTCGTAAACGAAAATCCGCAGCGGCACGCCAACCTGGTTGGCCGCCAAGCCGACTCCGTTCGCCGCCTCCATGGTTTCGTACATGTCTGCGATCAGCTTGCGCACGTCCTCGGGGATCGACCCGTCCGGCCCGACCTCCACGGGATTGGTCGGGTTGTGCAAGACGGGATCTCCGACGATCCGGATCGGCAGCACGGTCACGGACCAACAGCTTAGTCAGCCGACTCGCGGGCTCGGCTGACGTGTGCGTGCAGTCAACCGTGATTGAATGCATGCCGAAACCCACGGGATGTCATCGAAGTTCTGCAGAGGGGTCCGAGGAGCGATATGGACGGCGCCATGGCGCGGGCAAAGCAGTCGGATGATGACGCTGAACCCGTCGACGGGCTGACTCGCCGAGAACACGACATCCTCGCGTTCGAGCGACAGTGGTGGAAGTTCGCCGGCTCGAAAGAAGAAGCCATCAAGGAGTTGTTCTCCATGTCGGCCACTCGCTACTACCAGGTGCTCAACGCGTTGGTGGACCGGCCCGAGGCGCTGGCCGCCGACCCCATGCTGGTGAAGCGGTTGCGCCGGCTGCGAGCCAGCCGGCAGAAGGCCAGAGCGGCACGCCGGCTGGGCTTCGACCTCACCTGAGCTCTCCGGCCGAAACGATGCCCTGGCTACAGTGGGCACGATGAATCAGCGCGTACCCGACTCCCGCGGCCTGCCTCTGCGGGCCATGGTGATGGTGCTGCTGTTCCTCGCCGTGCTGTTTCTGCTGCTGGGAATCCAGGCAGCGGTATCCGGCGACGACTCCAGCGATCAGGCGACGTCAGCGGCCACCACCACGACCGCCACGACCACGACCGCCCCGGCCAAGGCCGGCGTGCTCGTCTACAACATCTCCCAAGTGGAGGGCGCCGCCGCGCGCACCGGTGACCAGCTGACGCAAGCCGGCTGGTCCGTCACCGTCGAGCCCAACACCCTCGAGTTGCCCGACGTCACCGCCACCACGGTGTGGTTCACCGACACTCCCGGCGAGAAGGAGTCGGCGGAGGAAGTGGCCAAGCTGCTGAACAACGCACCGGTGGAGGCCCGGCGCCCGGAACTCGCGAACCTGCCGCCCGGCGTCATCGTGACCGTCACCGGATAGGCTTCCTGCATGGTCAAACCCGCCACCGCCGCTGCCATCCTGTTGACCGTCCCCGCTCTGGCATTGAGCGCCTGCAGCCCGAACCAGAAGCCGAGCACCAGCCCCGGCACCACACCGCCGGTCTGGACGGGCGCCTCGTCGCCGTCGGCGTCGCCCACCCACTCGCCGGGGGCGCAGTCACCCGGTGCCCCGGCGCCGGCGGGCCAGGGCAAGAAGCTCACCGCGCAGCTGGCGAACCCGGCCGGCAAGCCCGTCGCCACCGCCACGATCGAGTTCTCGGACGGCTACGCCACGGTCACCGTCGAAACGGTCGGCGACGGCGTGCTGTCGCCCGGCTTCCACGGCATGCACATCCACCAGGTAGGCAAGTGCGAGGCCAATTCGGTGGCACCCACCGGCGGCCCTCCAGGAGACTTCCTGTCCGCCGGCGGCCACTTCCAAGTTCCCGGCCACGACAGCCATCCCGCCAGCGGCGACCTCACCTCGCTTCAAGTGCGCTCCAACGGAGCCGCGAAGCTGGTGACCACCACCGACGGCTTCACCGCCGAACAGCTGCTCGCAGGGCAGGGCACCGCGATCATCATCCACGAGAAGGCCGACAACTTCTCCAATATCCCCACCCGCTACAGCGAGGCAGGCCCCGACGCTGAGACGCTCGCTACCGGTGACGCGGGTAAGCGGTTGGCCTGCGGTGTCATCACCGGGTAGCAAGACCCGACGCCGGATCGACTTCGCTGCGTCGCCCCGTCCCACCGTCGGCGTGGAATGGGAGTTCGCGCTCGTCGACGCCGAGACCCGCGACCTGTCCAACGAAGCGGCCACGGTGATCGCCGAAATCGGCGAGAACCCCAAGGTGCACAAGGAATTGCTGCGCAACACCGTGGAGTTCGTCACCGGTGTCTGTGACACCACCCCGCAGGCGATAGAGGATCTGCGCTCCACGCTGGTGACCGCGCGCGAGATCGTGCGCGGTCACGGCATGGAACTGTTCTGTGCCGGCACCCATCCGTTCGCCAAGTGGTCGGCGCAGAAGCTCACCGACGCTCCGCGCTACGCGGAACTTATCAAGCGTACGCAGTGGTGGGGACGGCAGATGCTGATCTGGGGAGTGCACGTGCACGTCGGCATCTCCTCGGCGCACAAGGTGATGGCGATCATCTCGTCGTTGCTCAACCAGTACCCACACTTGTTGGCGCTCTCGGCGTCGTCGCCGTTCTGGGCCGGCGAGGACACCGGCTATGCCAGCAACCGGGCCATGATGTTCCAGCAACTGCCGACGGCCGGTCTGCCGTTCCAGTTCCGCACCTGGAGTCAGTTCGAAGGATTCGTCCACGACCAGAAGAAGACCGGCATCATCGACCACATCGACGAAATCCGTTGGGACGTAAGGCCTTCTCCGCACCTGGGCACCGTCGAGGTACGGATCTTCGATGGCGTGTCCAACCTGCGCGAGCTGGCTGCGCTGGTGGCGTTGACGCACTGTCTGGTGGTGGACCTCGACCGGCGTCTGGACGCCGGCGAGTCGCTGCCCGTGATGCCGCCGTGGCATGTCCAGGAAAA
Organism: Mycobacterium sp. NGS19; assembly: GCF_059813155.1. NCBI lineage: Bacteria > Bacillati > Actinomycetota > Actinomycetes > Mycobacteriales > Mycobacteriaceae > Mycobacterium > Mycobacterium sp. NGS19. The sequence goes on along the minus strand of NZ_JCALEB010000002.1, from coordinate 396,798 downwards.
CAAGTGGCGCGCAGCGCGTTACGGGCTGGATGCGGTGATCATCCTCGACGCCGACAGCAACGAACGGTTGGTCACCGAGGACCTCGACGACCTGCTGACCCGGCTCGAGCCGGTCGCCCGGTCATTGGGCTGCGCCGACGAACTCGCTTCTGTCGCAGAGATTCCCAAGGTCGGCGCGTCGTACCAGAGGCAGCGACGCATCGCGGAGGACAATGACGGCGACCTGCGGGCGGTGGTCGACGCGTTGGTCGGCGAGCTGGACATCTGATGGAGCGCGAGCTGCCGATGTTCCCGCTCGAGGTGGCGCTGCTGCCCGACGACGACCTGCCGCTGCGCATCTTCGAACCGCGCTATTCGCAACTGGTCGCCGACTGTTTGGCAGCCGACGACCCGGTTTTCGGGGTCGTGCTGATCGCGGCTGGCCGGGAGGTCGGCGGCGGCGACGACCGCTACGACGTGGGCGCGCTGGCACGCATCGTCGAGCATCGCGCGCTCGGGGCGGGCAAGTACACGTTGCGCTGCCGGATGTCCGAACGCATCCGGGTGCAGCGCTGGCTGCCCGACGACCCGTATCCGCGTGCGGTGGTGCACAGTTGGCCCGACGAACCCGGTGAGCCCGTCAGCGACGAAGCGATCCAAGGCCTGGCCGACCGCGTGATGTCGTTGTTCGAACGGCTCGCAGCGGCGAGGGGAGCCGAAATGCCGCCGCGGGACATGCTTTTCGCGGGCGTCACACTCGCCGACACGCCGGGGAAAAGCTCTACGCACTGGCGTCCACGGTGCCGATGGGCCAGGCGGACCGCTACGCGGTGCTGTCGGCGCCGTCGCCCCACGCGCGGCTGCAGGCAATCTCCGAAGCGGTCGAGACCATGGCCGCGTTGATCGACTTCCAGTTGCCGGACTGAGCCCCGTCAGCTGTCCTCGTCCAGTTCGTCGACGGTGAGCAGGTCGTCGCGGATGTTCTGTTCGCGGTATGCCAGCTGCCCGACGCGGTTGGCGACCACCGGGGCGGTGATCAACGTGAACATGCCGGTGAGGATCAGCATTCCGACGTCGACGTTGCCGCGCAGCTGAATCGCCGCGCCCAGCAACACCAAGAGCATCCCGAAGGTCTGAGGCTTGGTGGCGGCGTGCATGCGCGACAGCGTGTCCGGAAAGCGGACCACACCGATCGAGGCGGTCAACGCCAGCGCGGAGCCGGTCAGCACCACCACCGCGGTCACCGCGTCCAGCATGGTCATCGTCCGTTGCTCTCGGCGCGAGCGCTCATCGGCCCCGGTCCTCCGGCGCCACGTCGGGCACCCGGAACCGCGCGACACTGACCGAGCCGACGAAACTGATCAACGACAGCGCGGTGATTCCGTACACGACCGTGGAATCCAGGCTGAACGCCGCCCACGTGCCCAAGCCGCACATCGCCACGGCAACCAGAGTGTCGACGCCCACCAACCGGTCTAATGTGCTGGGGCCGGCCAAGACTCGATATGTGGTGAGCGCGGCTGCGGCAGTCAGCATGACGGCCGCGATCATCCAGACGGTGGTCATGCGTTCTCCTCGACGGCGGGTTTCCAGTCTTCGTCGCGCTCGAACGCCGCGATCAGCAGCCGCTCCAGCTCTGCGACCTCGCGGTAGAACCGGTCGACGGCACGCCGAGAGCCGACGTCGAGCACATGGACGTACACCAGGCGCCGGTCCCGGTCGATCTCCAGCACCATCGTGCCCGGCGTGACGTTGATCGCATGCACTGCAAGCGCAAGCACCAGGTCCGACTTCAGCGACAGTCTGGCCCGCAGCACCGCGCTCATCGGCGGCGGTCCCGGCTTGATGGACAGCCATGCCACCTGCAGGCTCGACACCACCAGATTGCGGCCGATCACCAGGTTCAGCCGCGCCAGCGACAGCGGATGCAAACGGCCCTCCACCGGCACCACAGGCAGCGGCAGCAGCACGATGATCAGTAAGGCCACCGCCAGCCCGCTGAGCACGTTGGCGGCAGAAAGCGTGCCCCACAACAGAATCCACACGGCGACCAGCCAGCAGATCGACCACACCCGCAACGCCCACCGCCGGCTCATCGGGACACCACCGCGGTGATGTAGCGATCGCGGTCGAGCACTTCGGCGGCCGCACGGTCGGCGTAAGAGAAGAACGGCCCGGCCAAGAATGTCAGCGCCAGTCCCACCGCGATCAGCGCCATCGTCGGCGCCAGCATTCCGAACGGCATCCGCCCGACGTCGTCGCGGTCGATGAACGAGACGTCTTCGTCGGCGTCGTCGAGAAGCACGGTCGGACCGGCGCTGGACAGCGCGCCCTCGGGCGCGTCTGCGCGCGGACGCCAGAACGCCTTGCTGTACACCCGCGACACCGCGTACAGCGTCAGCAGGCTGGTGGTGACCGCACCACCCACCAATACCCACGACAGCGCCGACCCGTCGCGAGCCCCTGCCTGCAGCAGCGCGACCTTACCGAGGAACCCCGAAAACGGGGGAATACCACCGAGATTCAGCGCCGGTATCAGGTACAGCAGGGCCAGCAACGGGCTCGCACTGGCCAGACCACCGAGCCGGCGCAGTGTCGACGCCCCGGCCTGTCGCTCGATCAGCCCGGCGACCAAGAACAGTGTCGTCTGCACGACGATGTGGTGGGCGACGTAGTAGATCGCTCCGGACATGCCGGGCCGGGTGGCCAGCGCGATGCCGAACACCATGTAACCGATGTGGCTGACGAGCGTGAACGACAGCAACCGTTTGATGTCGTTCTGCGCAATCGCGCCGAGCACCCCGACCAGCATGGTCACCAGCGCCGCGACCAACAGCACCGTGTCCAACCCGCCGGCGGGGAACAGCAGCGAATGAGCCCGGATGATCGCGTACACACCGACCTTGGTGAGAAGTCCGGCGAAGACGGCGGTCACGGGCGCGGGCGCGGTGGGGTAGGAGTCGGGCAGCCAGGTGGACAACGGGAACACCGCGGCCTTGATGCCGAACGCGACGAGCAGCACCGCGAACAGCGCGCTGCGCACACCCGGCGCGACGCTGTCGAGCCGCACCGCGAGCTCGGCCATGTTCAGCGTGCCGGTCGCCGCGTAGATCAGCGCGATCGCGAGCAAGAAGATCAGCGACGAGACCATCGACACCATCACGTACGCGATGCCTGCGCGTACCCGGTCTGCGCTGGCCCCGACGGTCAGCAGCACGAAACTCGCGGTCAGCAGCACCTCGAAGCCGACGAACAGGTTGAACAGGTCACCGGCCAAGAACGCACCGCACACACCGGCTGACAGCACGAGGTAGGTGGGCAGAAAGATCGACACCGGCTGGCGCTGGTCACCGTCGCGGATACCCTGGCCGATCGCGTAGAGCACCACGGCGAGCAGCACGATCGACGAGATCACCATCATCAGCGCCGAGAGCCGGTCCACGACGAGCGTGATGCCGAGCGGCCCGAGGCCCGGCACTGTCTGCCCCCATCCGCCGACGTGGACGGCGACGGTGCCGTCGCGGTCCGTCAGATAAATCAGCGTGACGCAGACGGCGACGACGGCCGCGAGCGCGACCAGGCTGATCGTGCGCTGCAACCGAGGATGGCGACCGACGAACATGGTGAGCGCCGCCCCGCCGGCGGGGATCAGCACCGGAAGCGGAGTGAGGGTGGCTGCGACGCTCACGAGGTCTCTTGCGCCTTCTGCGAGTAGGCGGGCAGCGCGTCGAGTTCGGCGGGTTCGTCGGCGTCGCGGTCCGGCTCGGGGTGAATGACGTCGTCGTCGGACTCGTCGGTTGTCTGCTGGGAGACGCGGGTGTCCTCGGGATCGTCACCCACTTCCTCCGCGGTGGTGAGCCGGTACGAGCGGTACGCCAGCGCGAGCACGAACGCCGCGACGCCCATAGTGATCACGATCGCGGTGAGGATCATGCCCTGCACCAACGGGTCGGCGGTGGTGGTGCGGCCGGCGCTGGTGCGCCCGAAGATCGGCGGGTTGCCCGACGCCCCGCCCACCGACAGGATCAGCAGGTTTACCGCGTTGCCGATCAGCAAGAGGCCCAACAACATTCGGGTGAGGCTGCGCTCGAGGAGCAGGTAGACACCGCAGCTGGTGAGCACGCCGATCAGCACGAGAGGAACCAACGAGGTGGTCATCGAAATGTCGCCTTTCTGGATTCGGCTGCGGCAGGGGCGAGTTCGTCGTCCAGCCGGGCGCCCAGGCTGCGCAGCACGTCGAGCACCAGCCCCACGACGATCAGATAGACGCCGAGGTCGAAGAACAGTGCGGTGACTAACTTGACGTGGCCCAGCACCGGGACGTCCACCTCGATCAGCGCCGACGACAGCACCGGCGCACCCAACAGCAATGAGCCCACCGCGGTGCCCACCGACAGCGCCAGCCCGACGCCCAGCACCTTGCCGACGTCGATCGGCAGCGTCTCGCCGAGTTCGTAGCGGCCCCCGGCCAGATACCGCAGCACCAACGCCAGCCCGGCGGTCAGCCCGCCCGCGAATCCGCCGCCGGGAGTGTTGTGCCCAGCGAAGAAGAAGTAGACCGACAGCACCATGATCAACGGGAAGATCACCCGGGTGGCGACCTCCAGCACCAGGGAGCGATGACGCGGGTCGCGCAGCTCGCTGCCGCGAAGCCACGTCACGTCGCTGCTGACCGGTGCCGGATGCGGAGCGTCGGACACTCTGGGTGCGGCGCCGAAGCGCCTGTGCCGGAACACCATTGACGCGACACCAGTGGCCGCGACCAGCAGCACCATGATCTCGCCGAGCGTGTCCCACGCGCGGATGTCCACGAGCAGCACGTTGACGGTGTTGGAGCCGTGGCCGCGCTGGTGGGCGGCCGTGGGCAGCACCGACGCGATCGAGGCGCCGGTGCGCGCCGCCATCGCGAACACGGCGAGTGTGGTGACGCTGGCACCGACCGCCAGCGCCAGCGTGATGCGTTTCCACCGGTGCTGCCTGATGTTGGTGGCCGGCGCTTCGGCGGGCAGTGCACGCAGCACGAGTACGAACACCACGAGAGTCAGTGTCTCGACGAGGAATTGGGTCAGCGCCAGGTCCGGTGCACCGTGCAGCGCGAAGATCACGCCGCAGCCGTAGCCGGTGGTTCCGACCAGCAGTACGCCGGCCAGCCGGTTACGCATGATCGTGGTGCCCACCGCCGCTGCGACGATCAACAGGCCCACCAGCGGCTGCAGTGCGGAATCCCAGAGCCGGAACTGCGGGCGGTCGCGGGCGCCGAACAGCAGCGCACCAATCGGCAGCAGTACCAGCGTGGAGAGGATCACCGCCTGCGTCGCAGGGATCGAGCCGCGCTGCGTCACAGCGGTGACCTTGAGCGAAAGGCGGTCTGCTGCGCGCACCACCGCGTCGTAGCCGCGATCGGCGTTGCCCAGAGGAAGCCAGCCAATCCGCATGCGCCGCAACCGATCTCGAAGCAGGAACGCTCCGGCGCCGACAACCAGCACGACCGCCGACAGCGCCAGGGCCAAGCCAACGCCGTGCCACAGTGACAGCGTGTAGGTGTGTTCGCCGGGCAGAACGTCGGCGTAGTCGTCGAGTACGTCGTCCAGCCAGCCGGGCACCAGGCCGAGCAGCAAACTGACTGCGGCCAGAATCGCCGGTGGCACAAGGAAACTCGGTGACGGCTGGTGCATGTGGTCCACAAGGGAGCTGGGCCCGCTGCGGCCTTTGCGGGCGAACGCCCCCCACAGGAACCGGAAGCTGTAGATGGTGGTGAAGATCGAGCCCAGCACCACTGCGGCCAGCACCACCGGAGCGGCGGAGCCAAGCGACGCACTGTGTGCCAGCGTCTCGAAGTCGGCCTCTTTGGCGACGAAGCCCAGAAACGGCGGTACGGCGGCCATGCTGGCGGTGGCGAACGCGGCGATGACGAACAACGCTTTGTTGCGGTTGCCCAGCCACGCGAGCCGGCGGATGTCGCGGGTGCCGGTGGCGTGGTCGATGATCCCGACGACCATGAACAGCGTCGCCTTGAACAATGCGTGCGCCACCAACAGAGCCAGCCCGGCGAGCATCAGGTCGCCTCCGCCGGCGCCGACGAGCAGCGTGATGAAGCCGAGTTGGCTGACGGTGCCGAATGCCAGGATCAGCTTGAGGTCGTACTCGCGAACCGCGCGCCAGCCGGCAAGCAGCATCGTGGCCAGCCCCAGGATCACCACAGTCGGGCGCCACGGCGGCGCGTCGGCGAAGCCGGGGGTGAGCCGCGCAACCAGGTACACGCCGGCCTTCACCATCGCGGCGGCATGCAGGTAGGCGCTGACCGGTGTGGGCGCCGCCATCGCGCCCGGCAGCCAGAAGTGCAGCGGCACCAGCGCGCTCTTGCTGACCGCGCCGACCAGCAGCAGCGTCAGGCCCACGCTTGTGACCGCGCCGGACGGCGGGTCGGCGACCAGCTCCGACAGCCGGTAGGTGCCGGCGGTGCGGCCGAGCACGATGATGCCGACGAGCATGGCCAGGCCACCGGCGGTGGTGACCAGCAGCGCCTGCATCGCGGCGCGGCGGCTGGTGGCCCGCTCGGCGTAGTGCGCCACCAGCAGAAACGACAGCACCGTGGTCAGCTCCCAGAACACGTAGAGCAGCAGCATGTTGTCGCTGACCACCACACCGAACATCGCGCCGGCGAATGCGATGAGTTCGGCGGCGAAACTGGGCAGGCGGTGCTCTGTACGCCCGTCGTGATGGTGGAAGTAGTCAGCGCAGTAGAACAGCACCAGCGCGCCGATGCCCAGAACCAGCACCGCCATGACCGCCGACAGCGGATCAAGGCGCAGGTCCAGGCTGATCGACAGTTCGGGCACCCACCGAATGTGCTCGGTGTAGACGTTGGTCGGCTTCGGCCAGTGCAGCACCACCCAGATCAGCGACGCGGCCGGAACGACTGCCAGCGGGTAGAACGCCTTGCGGCCCCACCGATACACCAGAACTGGCGCCACCACGGCAGCAACAGTGTGGGCGAGCAGGATGGCGAGCATGGGGTGAGCTCAGTCTACGGACGCCGCTTGGGCTTTCCTTTTCGCCTCTTGGACGACTGGGGCGCCGGTCCAGCGCGCTCAGCGGCCGGCCGCGAACGCCCGCAGTGAGTCGACCTGCATCGGATCCAGCGACGGTCGCACCTTGTCGCGCGCTGCGGCGATGTCGGCGGCGGTGACGTCGGCCGCGTCGATCGAGCGCCGCATCGCGGTCAGCGCCGCTTCTCGCAGCAGTGCGACGCAGTCGGCGCCGCTGTAGCCGTCCAGCTCGGCGGCGACTGCATCCAGGTCGACGTCCGCCGCCAGCGGCACGGACTTGCCCGCGGTGCGCAGGATCTCGCGGCGGGCGTCTGCATCCGGAGGTTCGACGAACACCAGCCGCTCCAGCCGGCCCGGCCGCAGCAGCGCCGGGTCGATCAGGTCCGGGCGGTTGGTGGCACCGAGCACGACGACGTCGCGCAGTGGCTCGATGCCGTCCAGCTCGGTCAGCAGCGCCGCCACCACCCGGTCGGTCACGCCGGAGTCGAAGCTCTGGCCGCGCCGCGGCGCCAGCGCGTCGATCTCGTCGAGGAACACCAGCGACGGTGCTGAGTCGCGGGCGCGACGGAACAACTCGCGCACCGCTTTCTCCGAAGCCCCCACCCATTTGTCCATCAGCTCGGCACCCTTGACCGCGTGCACCGACAGCCGGCCCGAGCTGGCCAGCGCGCGCACCACGAACGTCTTGCCGCATCCGGGCGGGCCGTAGAGCAGCACGCCGCGCGGCGGCTGAATTCCCAAGCGCGCGAACGTCTCCGGATGCTGCAGCGGCCACAGCACGGCTTCCGTGAGCGCCTGCTTGGTGTCCGCCATGTCGCCGACGTCTTCGAGCGTGACCCCGCCGACAGCTATCTCCTCGGTCGCCGACCGGGACAGCGGGCGGATCACCGTCAGCGCGCCGGTGAAGTCGTCTTGGGTCAGCGCCGGCGGTGTGTCGGCTTCGCTGGCGCGAGCCGCCGCCCGCAGTGCCGCCTCGCGCACCAGCGCGGCAAGATCCGCTCGCACGAATCCTGGTGTCTTGGAAGCGATCTCGTCGAGATCCAAATGCCCGGCGGGCACGCCGCGAAGGAGCACCTCCAGCAGCGCCTTGCGGGTGGCGCCGTCGGGCAGGCTCAAGCCGAGTTCGCGGTCGCACAATTCGGGTGAGCGCAGCCGTGGGTCCAGCGCGTCAGGCGCTTGCGAGGTCGCAACGAACGCCACTCCGTCGGTGGCCACTGCGGTGCGCAGCTCGGCCAGGATCAGCGTGCTCACCGGTTCGGCCGGTGACGGCAGCAGCGCGTCGACGTCGGTGATCAGCAGCACTCCGCCGCCGTCGCGCACCTTGGCCACCGCGTCGGCGACGGCCTTGAGCCGTTCTTGGGCCGCCAGCGCGCCGACGTCGGGGCCGTCGAGTTCGACGAGTCGGCGGTCGGCGCAGACGGCGCGCACCATCGTCGCCTTGCCGACACCCGCCGGGCCGGACACCAAGACGCCGAGATTGGCTGTGGCTCCGAGCTTTCGGAGTAGCTCGGGTTCGTCGAGCGCAAGCCGCAACCATTCGGCCAGCCGCGCAGCCTGGGCTTCGGCGCCTTTGAGGTCGGCGACGTCGACCGGCGGTGTGGCCGGCTGGTAGGTGGAGACGGCGCGCGGCGCGGCCGTCGGCACGCCTTCGCCCCAGGTGACCGACGAGTTCGGTTGCACGCTGACCGGTCCGGCCGGGTCGGTGCCGGTGACCGTCAAGAGCTCCGAGGTCCAGGTGATGCCGACCGACGACGCCAGCGCAGCGCTGGCCGCCGACGTCGACGTGCCGGGACCCAGGTCGCGGGGCAGCAGCGAAACCGTGTCGCCGACCGTCATCACCTTGCCCAGCAATGCCATCCGCAGCGTCGCCGGCGAAATCGATTGCCGCGCAAGGTTGGAGCCGGCCAGCGTCACCGACTTCGCGCCGTACACCGTCACCGGCGCCACGATCACCGGGGTGTCCTCGCGCAACCCGGCGTTGGAGAGCGTGACGTCGTCGAGCAGGATCGTGCCGGCCGGCACGTCGGCACCGGCCAGGCCCGCCACGGCCGCGGTGGTGCGCGAGCCGGTCAGCGACACCGCATCCCATTCCCTGATGCCAAGGGCCGCAAGGGCTTCCGCGTGCAGACGGACGACACCGCGCCGTGAATCAACCGCGGAGGTGTTCAGCCGCGCGGTCAGCGTCAGGGTCGGCGCCATGTCATCGCTGCGGCCGGCGCAGGCCCAGCCGCGCCACCGATCGGCGATGCGGCTGCTGAGCCCGGCGGCTGGCGCGGCGTTGTACCCGGCGCTGCCGCGGTTTGTCATCCCATGTTTCGGGATGGTTTGCGGCCCAGCGGTTGCTGCGCCAGGCGAACGGGATGTGGATGACGTAGCTGACGATGATCACCATCAACACGACTGCCCCGAATTTGATCGACGCGGCGATGCCCAGTGCCAGCAACGCCAGCAGCGGCACCACCATGTTCGACGGCACCGAGAAGGTGTGCACTTTGCGCATCGGGATGGTGCTGACCACGAGCAGCGACACGCCGATCATCCACAGCGATACCGCCCATTCCGACGTCCACCAGCCGTGGCCGAACTGCAGCTGCACGGCCAGCGGTCCGATCGCGCCGATCGCCCCGGCCGGTGCCGGCATGCCGACGAAGTAGTCCTTCATGTACGCGGGCTGCTCTTCGTCGAGCGCCGCGTTGTAGCGCGCCAGCCGCAGCACGATGCACGACGTGTACAGCAGCACCACGATCAAGCCGACCTGCGATCCCGACAGCAGGGTCCAGTAGACGATGAACGCCGGCGCGACGCCGAAGTTCACCGCGTCGGCCAGCGAGTCGATCTCCTCGCCCATGCGTGAGGTGGCCTTGAGAACCCGGGCGATCCGACCGTCGAGCGCGTCGAGGATCGCGGCGACGGCCAGCAGCGCCAGAGCCGGTTTGAGGTCGCCGTCGTGCGCCCACACCACCGACGTCATCGCCAGACAGATCGCTGCCACGGTCATGGCACTGGGCAGCAGATACAGGCTCTTCTGCCGCTTGCTCACCCGCGTGGTCATGGCAGTTCGGCGATGACGGTCTCGGCCCCGACCGCGCGCTGGCCCGGCTTGACCGGCACGGTCGACCCTTCGGGGAAGTAGGTGTCCAGCCGGGAGCCGAAGCGGATCAGGCCGTAGGTGTCGCCGATGCTGAGCTTGTCCCCGGCGCGCGCATCGCACACGATGCGGCGTGCCAACACCCCGGCGATCTGCACGACCACCACGTCATGGCCATCCGGTGTGCGGATCCACATGCTGTTGCGCTCGTTCTCGGCGCTGGAACGAGGCCGGTCGGCGGACCCGTGCGCGCCGGACCGATGCCGCACCGCGACCACCTCACCGGCGACTGGAACCCGTTGCACGTGTACGTCGAACAGTGACAAAAAGATGCTGACCCGCGGCATCGGCTGCTCCGGCAACCCGAGTTCGGCCGGCGGCACCGCGGTGTCGACGAGCGTGACCTGCCCGTCGGCAGGGGCCACCACGACACCGGAACGGTCCGGTGGCACCCGGGCCGGGTGGCGGAAGAACAGCGCGAACGCGCCGGCCGCCGACAGGCCCGTCGTGCGCAGCCACCGGTTTCTGACGCCGGCCGCCGCGACCGCGAGACCCGCCGAGACGAACGGCAACCCCGCGGGGTGCATCGGCGGAACGGTCGAACGGACCAGCTCGATGAGCCGGGAGGCTTCCGACTCCGAGTCGTCAGCCGGGAGATGTGGGCGTCTAGCCATTGGCCGCTATCTTAAGTCCCACACTTGCACCTGCGCTCCGGCCGCCATTTCGGTGACGTCCTCGGGGATTTCGAGCAGACAGTTCGCCGACGCCAGCCACCGCAGGTGATGCGATGCGGGCGGCCCGTACGTCGTCACGTGTTCCCCGTCCAGCACGCCGCGGCGAAACTGCCGCTTACCGCGCGGCGACGTCAACGCGTCGGCCAGCACTGCTGCCCGCCTGGGCCGGTGCGGCGACGGCAAGCCCATCGCGGTGCGCAGGGCGGGCCGGACGAACACCTCGAACGACACCAGCGCGCTGACGGGGTTGCCCGGCAGCGTGACGACCGCAGTGTCGTTCAACTGGCCGGCACCCTGCGGCATGCCGGGTTGCATCGCGACCTTGACGAACTCGATCCCGTCGTCCCGCAGCGAGTCTTTGACCACCTCGTAGGCGCCTGCGCTGACCCCGCCCGTGGTGACCACGAGGTCGGCAAGGCCGGCATAGGTCTCGAGCGCATGACGGAATTCGCCGACGTCGTCGCCGGTCATCGGGGCGGCCACCACCTCACCGCCGGCGTCGCGCACGGCGGCGGCCAGCATCACCGCGTTGGATTCGTAGATCTGTCCCGGCCGCAGTGGCTGCCCCGGCGGCACCAGCTCCTCGCCCGTCGACACCACCAGCACGCGCTGCCGCGGGATCACGACCACCTCGGTGAGCCCGAGTGCGGCGGCCAGTCCCAGCGCGGCCGGCGTGACGATCTGTCCGGCCCGCAGTGCGGTCATCCCGGCGGTGACGTCCTCGCCGGCCCGGCGGATGTGCTGGCCGAGCCTCGGTGCGGCGCGCACCGCGACCGTGTCCGTTCCGCCGTCGGTGGCCTCGACCGGCACCACGGCCGTCGCACCCGCGGGCATCGGCGCGCCGGTCATGATCCGGTGCGCGGTGCCGGGTTTCAGCGTCAGCGTGTCGGTGCGGCCGGCGAAAATGTCTTCGACCACGGGCAGCAACACCGGATTGTCCGGGCTGGCGGCGGCGACGTCGTCGGCCACCACCGCGTAGCCGTCCATCGCGGAGTTGTCGAAACCGGGCAACGACAGCGGCGCCACCACGTCGTCGGCGAGGGCCAGTCCCGCCGCCTCGGTCAACCGAACCCGCATCGCCGACCGCGGCTGGATCAGCCCGGCGACTACCCGGGCGTGCTCCTCGACCGAGCGCATCACACGGGATACGTGACGCCGGTCAGTTCCTCCGACACCTGCCACAGCCGGCGCTGAAGCTGCGGGTCATGGGACTGCTTGCTGGACTTCACCACTTTGGGGTGACCGCGCTGCTCGCCTAGACCGTCCGGGCCGTAGTACTGGCCGCCCTGCGCTGAGGGGTCGGTAGCCGCGCGCAGCGTCGGCAGCGCGCCCATCTCGGCGCTCTGCGAGAACACGTTCCACACGGTCTGGGAAACTCCTCGAATCCAGCCCGGCATGTTGCGCAGCAGTTCGGTGTTCGAGCCGCCGGGATGCGCCGCCAGCGCGGCCGTTGGCGCTCCCTTGAGCTTCAGCCGGCGCTGCAGCTCATAGGTGAACAGCAGGTTGGCGAGCTTGGACTGCCCGTAGGCGGCCACCCGGTTGTATCCGTGGTCCAAGTTCAAGTCGTCGAAGTGGATCTTGGCCATGATCCGGTGGCCAATGCTGCTGACCGTCACCACCCGTGAGCCGTCGACCGGAAGCAGGCACTCCAACAGCAAGCCGGTGAGCGCGAAGTGGCCGAGGTGGTTGGTGCCCAATTGCAACTCGAAGCCGTCCTTGGTGGTGCTCTTGTCGGTGTACATCACGCCGGCGTTGTTGATCAGCAAGTCGATCCGCTGATGGTTGGCTTTGAGCTCCTCGGCCGCCTCGCGGATCTGCTGCAGCGAGGTCAAATCCAGGTGCTGCAATGCGACGACGGCGTTCGGGTTGTCGGCGCTGATCTGCGCCGCGGCTTGCTTGCCCTTGTCCAGGTTGCGCACCGCGAGCACCACGTGGGCGCCCTTGTCGGCGAGCGCCTTGGCGGTCCAGAACCCCAAGCCGGTGTTGGCTCCGGTGATGATCGCGATCCGGCCCGACTGGTCGGGAATGTCAGCGGTGGTCCACTTGCTGCTCATCGTCTCTCCTTCGGGCCGCACGTATCGTCATACCGGTCAAAGCTAATCCAACAGGAATCTGTCGTTGCTTACGTTCGCCGAGCCTGCGAATCCCCCTAGCCGTCGTGCACCGTTGATGTGGGCAGTGTCTGCGCTGTCCGCGTGGATGGTGCCGGCGGTCGCCCAGGTGGTGTGGTGGGTGGTGCAGCCGGCGCACCTCCGGTGGCATCTGGCGGTCGCGGTCGCGACGATCGTGCTGATGGCATTGCACGTCGGCGTCATTCCGGCGTGGCGCTATCGGGTGCACCGCTGGGAGATCAGCTCGCAGGCGGTGTTCACGCGCACCGGGTGGCTGGTGCAGCAGCGGCGCATTGCGCCGATCTCGCGGGTGCAGACCGTGGACACGTACCGCGGCCCGCTGGACCGGCTTTTCGGGTTGGCCAACGTGACTGTGACGACGGCCTCCTCGGCCGGTGCGGTGCACATCGTCGCTTTGGACGCCGACGTGGCCGATCGCGTTGTTGCGCAACTGACCGACATCGCGGCGCTTGGCGCCGAGGACGCCACGTGACCCCCTGGCAACGGCTGAGCCCGCGCATGCTCTTGGTGCATCCCGTCCACGAGGTGCTGCGTCAGTTGCCAGTGCTGGTCGGGTCGTTGGTTCTGGGATCCTCGACAGGCAACAACGGTTGGCCGCTGGCAGCGCTGGGCGTGGTGGTCGGAATTGGGCTGCTGCGTTGGGTTTTCACCACTTACCGCATCACTGACGAGTATCTGGAACTGCGCACCGGTGTGCTGCGTCGGCGGTCGATGTCTGTGCCCCGCAACAGGATTCGGTCAGTGCAGACCGACTCGCGGTTGCTGCACCGGATTCTCGGCCTGACCGTGCTGCGGGTGGGCACCGGTCAGGAGGCACACCGCGACAATGCATTCGCGTTGGACGCGGTGGCGGCCGCGCAGGTGCCGCAGCTGCGGGCGGCGCTGTTGGCCGAGTCGGTGCCGTTGCCCGAACAGGCTGCAGGACAGGTGCTGGCGCGTTGGCAACCGTCGTGGTTGCGGTATGCGCCGCTGAACTTCTCGGGCCTGGTGATGATCGGAGCCGTGATCGGCCTGGCGTACCAGGCGGGCGCCGGCGTGACGTTGTCCGAACGGGTGGCGAAGGCCGGCACCGAGGCGGCGCACCGAGCCGGCATCGCGGTCGTCGTCGCCGTCGGGGTGGTCGTTGTACTGCTGGTGTCGTTGTCGCTGGCGGTGCTGTGGTCGTGGGCGACGTACGGAAATCTGGTGCTTCGCCGCGATGCCGGCGTTCTGCATCTGCGCCACGGGGTGCTGCGGGTGCGCGAGCACACCTTCGACATGCGGCGGCTGCGCGGCGGCACACTTCGTGAACCCCTGTTGGTCCGGTTGTTGCGGGGCGCGCGGCTGGACGCGGTCATGACGGGCGTGCACGGCGAAGGGGAGTCGTCAGTGCTGCTGCCGCCGTGCCCGGCGGCGACCGCGAAGGCGGTCCTCGTCGAGCTGGTCGACGACGAGGCGGCCGTCGACGGGCCGCTGCGCGGGCATGGCCGGGCGGCGGCGCGCCGGCGCTGGACCCGGGCCATGGCTGTCCCGGCCGTGGCTGCTGCGGTGATTTGCGTTGCGCCGCTTCCGGTTTGGGTGTGGGCGGGCTGGGCGGCCGCGGCGGTGGTGTGCGCACTGCTGGCGGTGGACCGCGTCCGGTCCCTGGGGCATCGAGTGGCCGACGGCTGGCTTGTCGCACGCACCGGCAGCCTGGAACGCCGGCGCGACTGCATCGCATGCGCGGGCATCATCGGCTGGATCGTGCGTCAGACGCTGTTGCAGCGGCGCGCCGGCGTCGCCACGTTGATCGCAGCTACCGCGGCCGGACGCAAGCACTACCAGCTGATCGACGTGCCCGCGGAGTTGGCGTGGTCGGTGGCCGCCGAGGCGTCGCCGTGGGTGGCCGACAGCATCTGGACCCGCCGCTAGTTTCCGCGAGGGTGCGTGTCTGTGCACCGGCACGCCGACGCCAGGCGTACCAGAGCGCACGCTGGCGCCCGGTGACCGCCCGCTGGCCGCCCGGTGACCGCCCGGTGACCGCCCGCTGCCCGTTACGACTTGCGCACCCGCGCACCCCGTTTATCGTCGGGACCATGGGCGTCGGCGGGGTGCTGTTCGACATCGACGGCGTGCTTGTCACGTCCTGGAAGCCGATCGAGGGTGCCGCCGAGACGGTGCGCATCCTCACCGACCACCAGATCGCCTGCTCGTATCTGACCAACACCACCACGCGTACCCGCCAGCAGATCGCCGAGGCCTTGGCCGACGCCGGCATCACCGTGCGCCCCGACGAGGTGATCACCGCGGCGGCGCTCACCGCCGAGTACGTGCGCCAGAACTATCCGCACGCGCGATGTTTCTTGGTCAACAGCGGCGACATCACCGAAGACATGCCCGGTGTCGACGTCGTCGCCTCCACGGAATACGCCGACGACGGACCGCCGGACGTCATCCTCATGGGCGGGGCCGGCCCCGAGTACGACCACCTCACGCTCAGCCGCGTCTACGACTGGATGGCCCAGGGCGTGCCCGTCGTCGCAATGCACCGCAGCACGGCCTGGAAAACCACCGAGGGATTGCGGATCGACACCGGCATGTACCTGATCGGGATGGAGCAGACCTCCGGACGCAAGGCCACCGCCGTCGGCAAGCCCGCGCCGGCCGGGTTCCTCGCCGCGGCCGCTCGGCTCGGCGTCGACCCGGAACAGATGTACATGGTCGGCGACGATCTCAACAACGACGTGCTGGCCGCCCAGGTGGTCGGCATGACGGGGGTGCTGGTGCGTACCGGAAAGTTCCGTCAAGACACGTTAGATCGTTGGGCCGCAGACGAATTCGCGATGCAGCCCAACCACGTCATCGATTCGGTGGCCGATCTGCCGGAGCTGCTGGGGCTGTCGCGATGACTTCATCGCCCGGCGCAGGTCTGTACCGGTGTGACTGACAGCATCCACTCCACACTGACCATCCACGCGCCCGTCGACGCCGTGTTCGACGTGCTGGCCGACCCCGCTACGCACCAAGCGATCGACGGCACCGGCTGGGTGCGCGAATCGCTGGACGAGAAGCACCTGACGGAGCAGGGCCAGCTGTTTCGGATGGCGATGTACCACGACAACCACCCAGACAAGCACTATCAAATGGCCAACCGCGTCGAGGTCTTCGACCGCCCGCGCGTGATCGCCTGGCAGCCCGGCCAGGAGAACGAGAACGGCGACGTCGAATTCGGCGGCTGGATCTGGCGCTACGACCTCGAGCCCGCCGGCCCGGAGCACACCGAAGTGACGCTGACCTACGACTGGTCGGCAGTGCCACAGCAGCTGCGTGATCACATCGGTTTCCCGCCGTTCGACCCGTCGCACCTCGAGAATTCGCTGACCAACCTCGCCCGGCTGGCGCAAGGCCATTAAGCCTTCAGAGTGCGGACAGCCTCGATGCGTGCTCTGAGCTGATCGGTGGTCGCCGCCGCCACCGGCGGTCCGCCGCAGATCCGCCGCAGCTCGTTGTGAATCCAGCCGTGTGACTTGCCGGTTCGGTGATGCGCGATGGACACCAGCGTGTTGAGCTCGCGACGCAGTTCGCGCAGCTGACCGTGCGTGGTGCGCGGTGCCGGGTTCTCGCCTGCAGCGGTACGCCGGGTCAGCTGTTCTTCTTGCCTGCGGTGCAAGAGGTCTCGCATCTGCGAGGCGTCCAGCAGCCCGGGGATGCCGAGGTAGTCGGCTTCTTCCTCGCTGCCCGCGGGCGTGGCGGTACCGAACGACGCGCCGTCGAAGATCACCTGATCGAGCTCAGCGCTGGCACCCAGCGACTCGAACCCCTTGTCGTCGGTCGGCTCGCTGCGGCGCCGTTCGGCCAGCTCGCCCTCAAGCGGGTCGCCGAGCGATTCGCGATGCGGACGGCCCAGCACATGGTCGCGTTGTGCCTCCAACTGGCTGGCCAAATCCAGCAGCGACGGCACCGACGGGAGGAAGATGCTCGCGGTTTCGCCGGGCCGTCGCGAGCGCACGAAACGCCCGATCGCCTGCGCGAAGAACAGCGGCGTGGATGCGCTCGTGGCGTACACACCGACCGCCAGCCGCGGCACGTCGACACCCTCGGACACCATGCGCACTGCGACCAGCCACGGACTGGTGCCTGCTGAGTACTCGGCGATGCGTTTCGACGAGCCCGGATCGTCGGAGAGTACGACCGTCGGCTGCTCGCCGGTGAGGCGGGTCAGCACCTCGGCATATGCGCGGGCCGCAGTCTGGTCGGAGGCGATCACCATCGCTCCGGCGTCCGGCATGCCGCCGACCCGCAGCTGGCGCAGCCGGGTGTCGGCGGCCTGCAGCACAGCGGGGATCCATTCCCCGGACGGATCCAACGCGGTGCGCCAGGCCCGTGCGGTCTGCTCGGCGGTCAGCGGCTCGCCGAGCCGGGCCGCGTGCTCCTCCCCGGCGCTGCTGCGCCACCGCGCCTCGCCGGAGTACGCCAGGAACACGACTGGCCGCACCACACAGTCGGCCAGTGCCTCGGCGTAGCCGTAGGTGTGGTCGGCGCGCGAGCGCAGCACGCCCTCGCCGTCGGGCTCGTATGTGACGAACGGAATCGGCGCGTCGTCGCTGCGGAATGGCGTGCCGGTCAGCGCCAGCCGGCGCGTGGCGTCGTCGAACGCCTCGCGGATGGCGTCGCCCCAGCTCTTCGCGTCGCCGCCGTGGTGGATCTCGTCGAACACCACGAGCGTGCGGTAGTGCTCGGTGCGGATCCGGTGCCGGACCGGATGGCTGGCCACTTGCGCGTAGGTGACGACGACGCCGTGGTACTCCGACGACGTGTGCCCCGAGGTGTTGCTGAACTTGGGATCGAGCGCCATACCGGCGGATGCAGCCGCTGCCGCCCACTGCGTCTTGAGGTGCTCGGTGGGCACCACCACGGTGATCCGCTCCACGGTGCCGTCGGCAAGCAGCTCGCCGGCCACGCGTAGGGCAAACCTGGTCTTGCCGGAACCGGGGGTGGCCACGGCAAGAAAATCGCGCGGCTGCGCGGCAAGATACCGCACCAATGCCCGACGCTGCCAGCCCCGCAAAGCCTGGGTGTCGGGCGCAGCACCAGCCCGCACCCAAGACTCCTCACTGATCGAAGGACAGTGTAGCCCAAGGGATTACGGCCACACGCCGTTACGGGACCCAGAAATTGTCGTGGCGAATGAACCACTCGCGGCGCTCGTCGTCGGTCATGTCGCCGAGCTGCGGAAGTCCCTCGAAATACTGCTCGCGCGGAGCGCCTGGAGCAAACAGCATCAAGATCGACGCGGGTCCGTCGGCTTCGTTGCGGAAACCATGCACGCCGCCCGGTGGGACATAGAGGAAGTCGTTGCGCGAGCCGTCCACCCACTCACGCCCGTCGTAGAGCCTGATGCTGCCGGACAGCACGAAAAACGCCTCGGACATCGCTCGATGAAAATGCGGGCCCGGTCCGCCGGCCTTCGGGGCCAGCTCGACGCGATACAGCCCGTAGTCGCCGTCGGTCTTCTGCTGGTTGGCCAGATAGTGGTATTCGACCATCCCGCCCGCCACGTAGTCGGCAGGCTGGTCGCCGCGTCGCAGGCTGGCGCTGACCTCGGGTTCTCGGGCGGTGTACCGGGGTAGCGGATAGGGCGGCACGACGAGCGACATCGCCCCAAGCCTGCCACGTGCCCGCACCTTGCACTCGGCATGGGCGAGTGCTAAGAATGACGTTGGCACTCCCGACCGGCGAGTGCTAGGTCGGGACGGTGAGACCGAAGTTCGGTCGTCCGTCGCGGGCACTGACCCGGCCCGGAACGTCACCCCCCAACCGGAGGATTTACTTCGCAAATGTCCAAGATCATTGCGTACGACGAAGAGGCCCGGCGCGGTCTCGAGCGGGGTTTGAACAGCCTCGCCGACGCGGTAAAGGTGACGTTGGGTCCCAAGGGCCGCAACGTCGTCCTCGAGAAGAAGTGGGGCGCCCCCACGATCACCAACGACGGCGTGTCGATCGCCAAGGAGATCGAGCTCGAGGACCCGTACGAGAAGATCGGCGCCGAGCTGGTCAAGGAAGTCGCCAAGAAGACCGACGATGTCGCCGGTGACGGCACCACCACTGCGACGGTGCTGGCCCAGGCGCTCGTGCGCGAGGGTCTGCGCAACGTCGCGGCCGGTGCGAACCCGATGGCGCTCAAGCGCGGCATCGAGAAGGCCGTCGAGAAGGTGACCGAGACGCTGCTCAAGTCGGCCAAGGAGGTCGAGACCAAGGAGCAGATCGCCGCAACCGCAGGCATCTCCGCGGCTGACCCGGCCATCGGCGAGCTGATCGCCGAGGCGATGGACAAGGTGGGCAACGAGGGCGTCATCACGGTCGAGGAGTCCAACACCTTCGGCCTGCAGCTCGAGCTCACCGAGGGCATGCGCTTCGACAAGGGCTACATCTCGGGCTACTTCGTGACCGACCCCGAGCGTCAGGAAGCCGTGCTCGAGGATCCCTACATCCTGTTGGTGTCGTCGAAGGTCAGCACCGTCAAGGATCTGTTGCCGCTGCTGGAGAAGGTCATCCAGGCCGGCAAGCCGCTGCTGATCATCGCCGAGGACGTCGAGGGCGAGGCCCTGTCGACGTTGGTGGTCAACAAGATTCGCGGCACGTTCAAGTCCGTCGCCGTCAAGGCTCCGGGCTTCGGCGACCGCCGCAAGGCGATGCTGCAGGACATGGCGATCCTCACCGGCGGCCAGGTGATCTCCGAAGAGGTCGGCCTGACGCTGGAGAACGCCGACGTGTCGCTGCTCGGCCGTGCCCGCAAGGTCGTCGTCACCCGTGACGAGACCACGATCGTCGAAGGCGCCGGCGATCCCGACGCCATCGCGGGCCGCGTCGCGCAGATCCGTCAGGAGATCGAGAACAGCGACTCCGACTACGACCGCGAGAAGCTGCAGGAGCGGCTGGCCAAGCTGGCCGGCGGCGTTGCGGTGATCAAGGCCGGGGCTGCCACCGAGGTGGAGCTCAAGGAGCGCAAGCACCGCATCGAGGACGCCGTGCGCAACGCGAAGGCGGCCGTCGAGGAGGGCATCGTCGCCGGTGGCGGTGTGGCCCTGCTGCAGGCCGCGCCGGCGCTCGACGAGCTCAAGCTCGAGGGCGACCAGGCCACCGGTGCCAACATCGTCAAGGTGGCACTGGAGGCTCCGCTGAAGCAGATCGCGTTCAACGCCGGCCTCGAGCCCGGTGTGGTCGCCGAGAAGGTGCGCAACCTGCCGTCGGGGCATGGCCTCAACGCCGACACCGGCGAGTACGAGGACCTGCTGGGCGCTGGTGTGGCCGACCCGGTGAAGGTGACGCGCTCGGCGCTGCAGAACGCCGCGTCGATCGCCGGCCTGTTCCTCACCACCGAGGCGGTTGTCGCTGACAAGCCGGAGAAGGCGGCCGCACCTGCGGGCGACCCGACCGGCGGCATGGGCGGCATGGACTTCTGAGTCTGCCTACGAGAAAGCCCGGTTCCCAAGGGAGCCGGGCTTTTTCGTGCGGTGCGCGGCCGGTCGGTGCGCGGCCGCCCACCGGCGTCTTCACGCCGACTGTGCGGTGTCCTATGCGACACGCCGCCGAGGCACTACAAATTCGCACAGTTGCGGGCTGTGGATAAGTCGGCGCAGCGGGTGATTCCTGTCGGGCACCCCGACGACCCTGCTGTTATGGCAGAAGTCAAGTGGCCGTTCAGGGGTTGGGACGCAGTCGAAGCCGGTGAGTTGACGATCCACGAGTTGCGGCGGTTCTATACGCCCGTCTACCCCGGCGTCTATGTGCCACGCGCAGTCGAGCTTTCGACCGCGCAGCGCTCGCGGGCGGCATGGTTGTGGTCTCGGGGCCGCGGAGTCCTCGCCGGGTTGTCGGCCTCCGCAATGCTGGGTGCGCGATGGGTCGAGCCGGATACTCCGGCGGAGCTCATTCACAACAACAGGCGGCCACCGCCGTCACTCGTAGTGCACAGCGACGCGCTCGCACCCGGTGAATGTGTGCGCATCGCCGGGATGTCTGTGACAACGCCGGCGCGCACCGCGTTCGACCTCGGTCGGCGGTTGCCCCTCAAGGAAGGCGTGCAGCGCATCGATGCTCTGATGAATGCCACCGACGTGAAGGTCGTCGACATTCAAACCGTCATCGCAGCGCACCCGGGTAGTCGCGGCCTATGTCAGCTGCGCCAGACGT
Source organism: Mycobacterium sp. NGS19 (assembly GCF_059813155.1). NCBI lineage: Bacteria > Bacillati > Actinomycetota > Actinomycetes > Mycobacteriales > Mycobacteriaceae > Mycobacterium > Mycobacterium sp. NGS19. The sequence goes on along the minus strand of NZ_JCALEB010000002.1, from coordinate 375,665 downwards.
TGAATCTCGTCGACGGTGGGGCAGAGTCGCCCTACGAATCGCTTACTCGGCTGCTGCTCATAGAGGCCGGCTTTCCGCGACCGGACACCCAGATCATCGTCGTCGACGAGTTCGGCTTCGTGGTGGCTCGCATCGACATGGGATGGCGAAAGTACCTCGTCGGCGTCGACTTCGAGGGCGCGCATCACTGGACCGATCCGGGGCAACGTTCGAAGGACGCCGAGCGGTACAACGTCCTACCCGCGCTGGGCTGGAACGACATCCGGGTGACAAGCGGCATGCTCCTCAACCGACCGCAGGCCTTCTTCGACCGCGTCGGTGCGGCCCTGATTGCGCGCGGCTGCCCGAAGACGTGGTGACTGTGCGGTTTTGAATGCCTGCCGCGGCGTGTCGTCTACGACACCGCACACTCGGCGCGGAGGAGGCGGCCGAGTACCGTCGAGCGATGCCGCTGCCGCCGCCTTCGCCGACCACCACCGCCGTCGTCACCGGAGCTTCGTCCGGTATCGGCGCAGACATCGCCCGCGAATTGGCGGCGCGCGGCCACGGCGTCACCCTCGTCGCGCGGCGCGAGGACCGCCTTCGCGAGTTGGCCGCCGAGCTTGGTTCGACGGTGCGCGTGGAGGTGATCGCCTGCGACGTCGCCGATGCCGATGCGCGGGCGGGGCTTCTCGACGCGGTCGCCGAGCGCGGCCTGACCGTCGACATCCTGGTGAACAACGCCGGGATCGGAACCATGGGCTCGGTGGTCAAGTCGCCAGTTGCCGACGAGCTCGCGCAGGTTCGAGTGAACGTCGAAGCCGTGGTAGACCTGACCACCCGCGCACTGCAGCAGATGGTGCCACGCGGTCGCGGTGCCATCTTGAACGTCGGATCCACCGCCGGGTTTCATCCTTTCCCTGGTCAGTCCTGCTATGCGGCCACCAAAGCGTTCGTCAACACCTACAGCGAAGGGCTGCGAGGTGAACTGGCCGGCACCGGTGTCACCGTCGCCACGCTGTGCCCGGGCCCAGTGCGCACGGAGTTCCTCAAGACCGCGGGCATGGACGAACGCACATTCGCCGACGCATTCCCGAAGGTGCTGTGGATGCCGTCGCGCGAGGTAGCAAAAGCGGGTGTCGACGCCGTCGCCAACGATCGGGGACTGGTGATCGCCGGGCTGCCCAGCCAGATCAGCACTCGGCTGCTGCAGTTCATGCCGCGGCGAGTGCTGCTGCCGCTGCTGGCCCGTCAGCATCCGGCACTGCGGCGCGACCGCTCAGCGCGCTGACGCAGGCCAGCGCCGCATCCAGCCCTCGGTCGGCAACGCCAGGCCGTTGCACAACGTGCAGATGGTCCGATACCAGCCGATGACGATCAGCAGCTCCATCCGCTGCTCGTCGTCGAGATCGCGGCCCAGAGCCGTCCACGTCCGATCGGACCACGACCCGGTGTGTTCGAGTTCGTCGACAGCACAGAGCACTTCACGTTCCGACGCGATCCAGCGCGGGTCGTCGGCCCCGCCGGTCACCAGCGCGTCGCACTCGTCACCGCTGACGCCGACGATCGGTCCCCAGAACGCGGCCTGCCCGCCCCACTCGTACTCGCATCTCAACAGCGCGCAGGTGCGCAGAATCGCGATCGTGCGCAGCCGTGGTGGCAGGCGCGCATCGACGTACAGCGACTCGCCCAGCTTGCGCAGCCGGGCGGCCAACACCGGGTGCCGCTGAAGGCAGCGCACCAACAGCAGCGGCTCATACGTGCGATCGGGATGGCCCCAGCTGTTGATCGCCGCGGCGTCCTCCTCGCTCCACGGCGGAGCCAGCGGTGCGACGCGCGTCATGCCGCTGGTGCCGGTTGCCGTCCCCGCACCAACCGCCCCGGCCGCGCCGACGTCGGCTCGCCGTTGGCGGCGATCACCTCTCCGCTGACGACTGTCGCGACATACCCGTCGGCGGTCTGGTCCAGCCGCTTGCCGCCGGCCGGCAGATCGTGGGTGATCACCGGCCGGTGCAGTCGCAACCCGGCGTGATCGATCACGTTGAGATCTGCCTTGTATCCCAAGGCAATTCGACCGCGATCATGCAAACCGGCCACTCGCGCCGGCACCGATGTCAGTTCGCGAACAGCCTCTGCCACGCTCAGCCGCCCCGACGCTCGGTCGCGCGCCCAGTGCGCCAGCAGAAACGTGGGAAAGCTTGCGTCGCAGATCATTCCGTAATGCGCGCCGCCGTCGCCCAGCCCCAGCACCACGTCATCGCGGCGCAACAACCGGCCCAGGGTGTCGAGTGAGTTGTCCTGATAGTTGCCCATCGCCACCAAGAGCATGGCGTGCCCGTCGTCGTCGAGCAGCCGGTCGTAGGCTTCCTCTTTGGGATCCACTCCGCGCGCGACAGCCCGCGCCAAGATGCTCGACGACGCCGGCGGCTCGTAGTCCGGCGGATCGCCCAGCGGATACATCCACTCCCACATCTGCGCCAGGTGCAGCAGTGGATTGCCCTGCTCCGTCGGCTTGTCATTCAGGATCCGTTGGCGCACTTCGGGTTTACGCATCTCAGCGACACGCTCCGCCAGCGGCAAGTGGGAAATCTCCCGGTAGCTTGGACACAGCACGAACGGGTTGCCGCTGAGTTCGAGTCCGATCACCAGTCCGATCGGCCGCGGGAACATCTGCGCAGTGATGTCGACGCCCGCCGACGTGAACTTCTCGATCAACGTGAACGCGTCTGGCCACATCGGGTCGCCGCTGTTGCCGGTGGCCATGCTGAACGTCACCGGCAGTCCGACATCCTGAGCCACCTCGAAGACCGCTCCGAGCACCGATTCGTAGCCCCCCGCGGGAATATCGGGAACGAATTGGATCAGCCCGCCGCCGCCCTCGGCGATCCCTTGAGCGATAGCCATGATCTCGTCGCGTGCCGCGCCGTAGGTCGGAATCTGTTGTCCCCCAGCGGTTTTGTGCAACACGAACCGCGACGAGGCGAAGCCCATGGCGCCCACTTCGACCGCCTCCCGGGCCAGCGCCCGCATGCCGGCCAAGTCCTCGTCGGTCGCGGGTTCGCGGTTCACTCCCCGCTCACCCATCACGTACACCCGCAGCGGCGAATGCGGCAGGTAGGCGGCGACATCGATATCCCGTTGCCGCGCCTCCAACGCGTCGAGGTACTGCGGAAAGGTCTCCCAGTCCCATGGCAGTCCGTCGGCCATCACCACACCCGGAATGTCTTCGACGCCGGCCATCACGTCGACGAGCACGTCGTGGTCTTCGGCGCGGCACGGCGCGAAGCCCACCCCGCAATTGCCCATCACCGCGGTGGTGACGCCGTGCCGCGACGACGGCGTCAACCGGTCCGACCAGATGGCCTGCCCGTCGTAGTGGGTGTGCAGGTCGACGAAGCCCGGGCTGACAAGCAAGCCCGTCGCATCGATCTCCCGTGTCCCGGCTCCGTCGACGGCGCCGAGACCCACGATCACCCCGTCTTTGACGGCGACGTCGCCGACGAACGGATCGCCGCCGAGGCCGTCGACGATCGTGCCGCCGCGGATGACAAGGTCGTAGCTCATCAACCGACTGTAAGTGTCAGGATGGGCGCCGTGATAGATCACTTCGGCATCAACTGCAGCGATTTCGAGAAGGCCAAGCAGTTCTACGACCGGGTGCTCGGTGTCCTGGGCTTCACGCGGCAAATGGACTTCGGCAGGGCGATCGGCTACGGCAAAGACGGCAAGCCCAGCTTCTGGATCGCCGATGCCGACCTCGGTCCGAACCGCGAAATCCATGTCGCGTTCTCGGCCGCCGACGAAGACGCCGTCAAGGCGTTCTACGACGCGGCGATCGCGCTCGGTGCCGAATCTCTGCACGCACCGCGGCTGTGGCCGGAGTACCACCCCGGCTATTTCGGTGCGTTCGTGCGCGACCCCGACGGCAACAACGTCGAGGCCGTGTTCCACGGGGCGGCGTCCGAGTAGCTTCGGCGGTATGCCCGACACCGCCGACACCGCCGACACTGATGCCGCCGCCGCGCAGGAACTGCTGCGTGATGCCTTCACCCGCCTGATCGAACACGTCGACGCGCTGACTGACGGCCTTGACGATCGCGTGGCGCTCTACCGCCCGACACCTCAGGCCAACAGCATCGCGTGGCTGATCTGGCACAGCGCCCGCGTGCAGGACGCGCAGGTCTGCGACATCGCCGGGCGCGAACAAGTCTGGACGGGCGACGGCTTTGTAGACCGCTTCGGCCTCGACCTGCCTCGCGACGACACCGGCTACGGGCACAGCCCCGACGACGTCGCGAAGGTGCGGGCGTCGGCAGAACTGCTGGCCGGCTACTACCGCGCCGTGCATGACATGACGCTCGAGTTCGTCGCCACCCTCACCACCGCCGGTCTCGCCCGGGTGATCGACCGCAACTGGGATCCGCCGGTCACCGCCAGCATGCGGCTGGTCAGCATCATCGACGATTGTGCCCAGCACCTCGGGCAGGCGGCATACCTGGCCGGCATAGCCTCGGACTAGCATGATGTGATGACCGCCACACCGGATCTCAAGCCATCGATTCAGCCTGGCTCCACGGGCACAATCCTCAACCCCGCCACCGGCGGTGTCGCCGGTGAGGTGCACTGGACTGATCCCGCCGACGTGCCGCGCATCGCCGCTCGCCTCGCGCAGGCGCAGCGCGAGTGGGAGAAGCGCGGAGCGAAGGGCCGCGCCAAGGTGCTGGCCCGGTTCGCGGTGTGGCTCGGCGATCACCGCGACGAGATCGAAGAGCTGCTGATCAACGAGACCGGCAAGTCGCGCACCGACGCGGTGCAGGAAGTGCCGATGCTGGTGATGATCGCCTCCTACCTGATCAAGACCATGGAGAAGGCGCTGGCTCCGGAGACGCGGCCCGCGCCGCTGCCGGCGCTGGCGGTCAAGAAGATCACGGTGCACTTCCGGCCCCGTCCGGTGGTCGGAATCATCGCGCCGTGGAACTTTCCGGTGGCCAACGCGATGATGGACGCGCTCGGTGCGCTGGCCGCCGGCTGCGCGGTGATGCTCAAGCCGTCCGAGCGGACCCCGCTGACGGCCGAGGTGCTGGTGCGCGGCTGGCGCGAATCCGGTGCTCCGGACGTGTTCGCCTTGGTGCAGGGCGCCCGCGAGGCCGCCGAGGCCGTGATCGACAACAGCGACTTCATCCACTTCACCGGCTCGTCGGCGACTGGCCGCAAGGTGATGGAACGTGCGGCGCGGCGGCTGACGCCGGTGAGCCTGGAACTCGGCGGCAAAGACCCGATGATCGTGCTCGACGACGCCGACGTCGAGCTGGCCGCGCACGCCGCGGTGTGGGGTGGCCTGTTCAACGCCGGGCAGATGTGCGTGTCAGTAGAGCGGATCTATGTGCTGGATTCGGTGTACGACAAATTCGTCGACGCGGTGGTGCGCGACGTGAAAGCGCTGCAGGTGGGCGCAGGCGACGGCCCGCACTTCGGGTCGATGATCGACGATCAGCAGCTGGCTGTAGTGGAGCGGCACGTTGCGGATGCGAAAGCCAAAGGGGCGCAGGTGCTCACCGGCGGTGAGCGGGTGCCGGGACCGGGCAGCTTCTATCAGCCGACCGTGCTGGTGAACGTCGACCATTCCATGCAGTGCATGACCGAGGAGACCTTCGGGCCCACGCTGCCGATCATGAAGGTCGGTAGCGTCGCCGAAGCGGTGAGGTTGGCCAACGACAGCCCGTACGGGCTGTCCGCGTCGGTTTTCTCCCGCAACATCGAGCGCGCCAAAGAGGTTGCGCTGCAATTGGATTGCGGTGCTGTCAACATCAACGACGTGGTGGCCAACCTGATGTGTACCACTGCGCCGATGGGGGGCTGGAAGGAGTCCGGCATCGGCGCGCGCTTCGGTGGTGCCGAGGGTATGCGCAAGTACTGCCGGATGGAGACGATCGTCGAGCCGCGTATCAAGATCGGCTCGGGCGCCAACTACTACTCCTCGTCGCCGAAAGCCGCGGCCCGCATGTCCAAGCAGATGATGTGGATGGCGCTGCGCCGGCCGAAACGCGTGGCGCGCGACCGCTAAGGTCGGTCCGTGCGGTTGGTGGTGGCGGTGCTGTGCTGGCTCGTCGCCACGGTCGCGTTGGCGGTCGCCATCGGGGGCGGCTGGGTGCAGCGCAACTTGATCGACGCCGACGGCTACGCGCGCCTGGCATCGTCGGCCGCAGGGGATCCAGCGCTGCAGAATGCGGTGGCCGCCGAACTCGCCACTCAGACGCTGGTGATCGCGCGCAAGCGTGGCTACGAGCCCAGCGATGATGCGGTCCGCGGTGCAGTGAGCGCCTACACTGCGAGCTCGTCGTTCCCCGGCCAGTTCACCGATGTCAACCGCCTCGCGCACCGGTGGCTGTTCACCGACATGGTGCAGCAGAGCGGTGACCGCTGGACCGTCGACGTCGGGCCGATGCTGTGGAACCTGTCCATCATTCAGGCTTTGAGCAGCCGGGGACTGTCGGTGCCGTCAAGCGTCGAGGTCCCGGTGACGTCCGAGTCGGTGGAGACTCTGCATCCCGGGCAGCTGCGACCATTGGCGACGTGGGGGCCGTGGGTGATTCTCGCTGCTGCCGTAGTGTCCGGGATCGCGGCTCTACTGACGGTTGCTGTGGCGAAGGCGCGCGGGAAAGCTATTGCGGCGCTAGGGGTTTCGGCGCTGTTGGTCGGCGGCGGTGGATATGCTGGCGCGGAGATCGGGCGCCGCCGCCTGGAGAATGCGCTCAACGAGACGTCGGGGAACATTCGCACGATCGCCGACGTGATGGTCGACCACGCCGAAGCGAGTCTTCATCACTGGCTGAACGTCACACTCGCGGCGGGCGCCATGCTGGTGGTCTTCGGGGTTGCCGTAGCGATGCTCGGTACCCTTCTTCGCTCTCAGCGCACCGCAAAGTTGGTGCAAAGCGGACGCGGCAGAGGACCGATGATTGATGTGTGAGTTCGCAATTCGTCAACTTCACGGCGGCTGAGCTGTCGGCCGTCGTCGGCGGCGATCCGTGGAAGCGTGACGAGGAGTTGCAAGCCGGAGATGCGGCGGCGATCGACGAACTCGCCGCTGCCTTTCATCAGTCCGGCGTCTACGTCAAGGATGCCGACGACGAATTCAACTCTGCAAAGCAGAACTTCCTCGGTTCATACCATGGCGACGGCATAAAACATCCGATCAATGACTCGGCAGAGGTCGCTCGGGTCAGCGCTGAGCTGGCCGGGCATCCGGAGGAACTGACCCGCATTGCAGCGGATTTGGAGCAGGCTGCGGCGGCCCTGGCGACGGCGCAACGTGACAGTGCTGCCGAGATCGATCGCCTGAATGACCAATTGCGCGGCATCGACGAGCAGATTTCGACGCAGATGCGCACGGCCCCACCGTGTCTGGTGCTGCAGTTGTTCGGTCAGGCGCGCGACGCTGTCAAAACGGCACTCGACCACATCGATAACATCCGCGGCGGCTATGTCGCGCAGTTGCATGACCTCGAAACGGCGATGATGGCGTCGGGATATGTGCCCGACGCGCTCGACGGTGTCGACGGATCGCCCGGTGATTCACCTCAAGAGGCTGCTCGGCGCTACGACGAGTCGGGACAGCGGGCGAGAGATCAGTCCCTTGTCGATCAAGCCGAAGCCACCGGTGAGCCTGAGCCCCACTGGAGCCGAGAAGAGCAGGACGCGGCTCAGCGGCTCGAAGACTATCTGTCGGTTACCGATCCGACCCATGGGGTGGCTCATCGCGGGAGCCCTCACGACCAAGAGCTGGCAGCCCGGCTGGCCGGTGAGCGGTTGGATGATTTCAACACCGCACAGCTGGTTGGGCCGCTGCCACGCGACCCCGTGCTCGGCGGTGATGCCCGCGACCGCGCGCTAGCCAGGTTGAAGTTGCAGCGTGACTTGCAGAACGGTGAACTAGCCTCCAGCTCGCAACCGATGACACCTGATGAGGCGACCATGCTGATGGACAGGATGGAGGTCACGGATCGCGTGAACGCGTTGACGACGCTGCAGGAGGAGCTTCAGCGCGCGGGCATGTCGCCGCAGGGAGCCGCTTCCGTCGCGACGGGAATGGGCCGCGGCGTCGTACCACCCGAGTATGTCGAAGCCGCTTCTGCGGCCGGCAGCGTCTTCGATGCCGGAAAGAAGGGCATTGAGCGCTACAGCGAGTTGGTGCCCACCGGACGCCACTGGGAACCGGGCGTGGCCTATTCCCCCCAGGACATCGAAGCGCTGAAGCGCCTCGCCAAAGGTGTTGGGCGGGTCGGCACTGTACTGGAATTCGCCACTGGCCTCTATGAGGTCTTCGGAGAAGGCAAGCCGCCTGCGGAGGTCCTTGCGGAGGCAGGGACCGGGTGGGGTGCAGCTTGGCTAGGCGGGCAGGCCGGGGCGGAAATCGGCGCATTCGTCGGCGGACCGCCTGGCGCATTCGTGGGTGCGCTTGTCGGCGGCACTGCAGGCGCCTTGGGCGGCGAGTACCTTGCAGGGGAAGTCATCGACGGGATGAAAGGCTAGCTATCTCATGGCGGGGCTGCCATTGAGCATCGAGCGGATGGCGTCGCAGTCGATGTTTCACCAGCCGCACACGTTGATCTTGTTGGTCATCGCGGTGCTCTGTGTCGCCGGTCCTGTGGTGATGCCAGAGAAGAAGAGCCGGGCGTGGCAGCGACGGTTCTACTGGTCGGCGACGCTGGGGGCGATTGTGTCTGTGTTCCTTGCGTCAATTCCCCGCTGGGGCACCGGCGCGATGCTCGCCCTGTTTGTCGTGTACCTAATGGTTCTCCAGGCCTACTTTTCCACGCCCTACATCAAGATCCGCGGCAAGATCTACGCGTTCAGTGTCAGCGACAGTCTGCCGGATCCGGCCGCCGACGGTTCGCCTCCGCCGGGTAGCGACGACCCGAACTACGATCCGGCGCCTGACTCATACGGCGGCTTGGCCACCGCTCAAAAGAGTTGGTGGAACATGGTATTCGCGATGGGACTCTGTTCCGGGAACGTCTTCTTCTACTTTGTACACGGAGGAAGTCCTTGGCTCCCGCTAGTGACTGCAGTGTGCCTAATACTCGTTGCCCTCGTGTTCGGCCATGGTGACGCAAGTTGGGGATATCGGGTTGCTCGCGGGCAGTACCTACAGTTCGTGCTCGTTGGCATCGTCACGGCAGGCGTCTTCGCGGTTCTCTATCTGGCCGCCTACGCCGCCGGGAAGCGGTGGCCGTGGAGGTTCAAGCGGTCGATGGAGTACACGGCACATCCACGTTTCTGGCGGAAATCGGAGTGAGCCAGCGCTAAGACTCGGCCCCTACCCCGTCGAGCATTGCGGCATTGCGATCCTCGGTCTCGGTGAAGGCTACGGCCACCGCGTGCGCCTTCTCGCCGATTGTGCTCAGCGCGCGGTGATGACTTTCCATCAGCGCTGCGTGATGCCTTTGTGCGCACAAGACGCGTGCGTAAAAAGACGACGCGGCGTCGAAATCGCCGAAAGCGGTTGGTGCTAAACCCACTACAGCGAGCCTGTTGGCGCCATCCGACGCCCGCTCTGCCGCCTTGTGCGACGTGTTCGCCCCGACGCAGAGTCCCTCGACGTTGACCAGCATGACTCCATTATGGCCGTGCCGCGCCGATGGTCCGCCACAAGAATTCGTACATCAGCGCCGCCTTGAAAGCGGCCTGCTTGTTGTCGGCTGCCCCGGCGTGACCGCCCTCGATGTTCTCGTAGTAGCGCACGTGATGCCCGGCCGCCTCGAGCGCGGCGGTCATCTTGCGGGCATGCCCAGGATGCACGCGGTCGTCGCGGGTCGACGTCGTCATCAGCAGCGGGGGATAGCGACGGTCCGCCGAAATATGGTGGTACGGCGAATACTCGGAGATGAACTCCCAGTCCGCCGGGTCGTCGGGGTTGCCGTATTCCGCCACCCACGAAGCGCCGGCCAACAACCGATGGAAGCGGCGCATATCCAGCAGCGGGACGCTGCACACCAGCGCACCGAACAACTCCGGATACTGCGTCAGCATGATCCCCATCAGCAGCCCGCCATTGCTGCCGCCCGCGGCGCCGAGCTGCGGCACCGTGGTGATGCCGCGGTCCACCAAATCCCTTGCGACAGCGACGAAATCCTCCGCAACCTTGTGTCGGCCCTCGCGCATCGCCTGGGTGTGCCAGGCTGGTCCGTATTCGCCACCTCCACGAATGTTGGCCAGTGCGTACGTCCCGCCGCGGGCCAGCCACAGCCGGCCTAGCACGCCGTCGTATCCGGGTGTGCGCGCCACCTCGAACCCGCCATATCCACCGAGCAGCGTCGGCCCGGGACCGTCGGCATCCGTATGCGCGACAACAAAATACGGCACCGCCGTGCCGTCCTCAGATGTCGCGAAATACTGGGTGACGGTGAGGTCGTCGGCGTCGAAGAACTGGGGTGCAGACTTGATGTGCTCCAGCTCCCCGCCGGCTACGCCGCGCAGCAGGCGCGACGGTCGATCGAATCCGCTTGAATCGAGGAAGAATTCGTCGCCAGCATGGTCAGCCGCCACGATCACCGTGTTGGCGTTCTCCGGCAGCCCGACCACTGGTTGTAGCGACCACTCGCCCGGCGTCGCGATCTGCACGCGGCTCGCCACGTCGGCCAGCGTGACCACCACCAGACGGTCGCGCGTCCACGCGTAGTGGTGAAGGCATGTATGTTCGTCGGGCTCGAATATCACCGCCAGTTGCGCTGTACCGCTGAGGAAGTCCTCGTAATCAGCGGCCAGCAGCGAACCGGCGCGGTAATCGCCGGATGCGGTGTACCAGTCGGTGCGCAGCTCAATGAGCAGCCATTGACGGTGCACCGACAGCGACGCGTCGGTGGGTGCGTCGATGCGGACGAATTCGCCGTGCCGAAGTTCGTAGACCTCGCTGTTGAAGAAGTCGATCGACCGGCTCACCAGCGTGCGTTCGAACCCTGGGGTGCGGTCGACCGACGCTCCGACGCTGACGTCCACATGCGTGCCGGAGAACAACAACTCGGCCGACGACAGCGGCTGCCCGCGGCGCCACCGCTTGACCAGTCTGGGGTAACCGGAATCGGTCAGTGAGCCCTCACCGAAGTCAGTGCCCACCAGCACTGTGTCGGCGTCCTCCCAGTCGATGCTGGTCTTGGCTTCTGCGACCACGAATCCGGCGGCGACGAATCGCCTTGTCGCCATGTCGAATTCGCGTACGACGGCGGCGTCAGCGCCCCCGCGCGACAGCGAGACCAATGCTCGGGTGTATTCCGGCTCGATCACGTTCGCGCCGGCCCACACCCAGTTCTCGTCTTCGTCGGCTGCCAGTGCGTCGACGTCGATCAACACATCCCATTCGGGCGCGTCGGTCCGGTACTGCTCAAGCGTGGTGCGACGCCACAGCCCCCGCGGGTGCTCCGCGTCGCGCCAGAAGTTGTACAGATACTCGCCCCGGCGCACCACGTACGGGATGCGGGCGTCGGTGTCGAGCACCTCCAGCGCCTCTTGACGGAACTGCTCGAAGCGTTCGTCGCACAGCTCGGCCAACGTCGGCTCGTTGTGCCGGCGCACCCAGTCCAGGGCCTCTTCGCCGGTGATGTCCTCGAGCCAGAGGTAGGGGTCGTCCACTCCGGCATTCTCTCAGGGCGGTCACGGCCCGTGCCGCGAGTAGTGTGAGCCATACAACACATGCACGACGAAGGAGTCGACCATGACTGTGTTTGCCCGCCCCGGCGCCGAGGGTTCGCTGATGTCGTACGAGTCCCGGTACGCCAATTTCATTGGCGGCGAGTGGGTTCCGCCTGTCAGCGGCGAATACTTCGAGAACCCGTCGCCGATCACCGGTGAGGCGTTCTGCGAAATCCCCCGCTCCACCGAAGCCGACGTCGACAAGGCGCTCGACGCCGCGCACGCAGCTGCCCCGGCGTGGGGCAAAACGGCTCCGGCCGAGCGGGCGCTGATGCTGAACAGGATCGCCGACCGCATCGAAGAAAACCTCGAGTCGCTGGCCGTCGCCGAAACGTGGGACAACGGCAAACCGATCCGCGAGACGCTCAACGCCGACATTCCGCTGGCCGTCGACCACTTCCGCTACTTCGCCGGCGCCATCCGCGCGCAAGAGGGGTCGCTGAGCCAGATCGACGAGGACACCGTCGCCTACCACTTCCACGAACCGCTCGGGGTCGTCGGGCAGATCATCCCGTGGAACTTCCCGATTCTGATGGCCACGTGGAAGTTGGCGCCGGCGCTGGCCGCCGGCAATGCCGTCGTGCTCAAACCGGCCGAGCAGACCCCGGCGTCGATCCTGTACCTGCTCGGGTTGATCGGCGACCTGATCCCGCCCGGCGTGGTCAACGTGGTCAACGGCTTCGGTTTCGAGGCGGGCAAGCCGCTGGCGTCGAGCAATCGGATCGCCAAGATCGCGTTCACCGGGGAGACCACCACCGGGCGGCTCATCATGCAGTACGCCTCGCAGAACCTGATCCCGGTCACGCTGGAGCTCGGCGGCAAGAGCCCGAACGTCTTCTTCAACGACGTCATGGCCGCCCACGACGACTTCCAGGACAAGGCGCTGGAAGGGTTCACGATGTTCGCGCTGAACCAGGGCGAAGTGTGCACGTGCCCGTCGCGCAGCCTGATCCAGGCCGACATCTACGACGAGTTCCTGGAACTCGCCGCGATCCGGACCAAGGCGGTACGCCAAGGCAATCCGCTGGACACCGAGACCATGATCGGCGCGCAGGCCTCCAACGACCAGCTGGAGAAGATCTTGTCCTACATCGAGATCGGCAAGGACGAGGGCGCCCGCGTCGTCACCGGCGGAGAGCGCGCCGAACTCGGCGGCGACCTGTCCGGCGGCTACTACGTGCAGCCGACGATCTTCGAGGGCCACAACAAGATGCGGATCTTCCAAGAGGAGATCTTCGGGCCCGTCGTCGCGGTCACGTCTTTCCGTGATTACGACGACGCGATCGCGATCGCCAACGACACGCTCTACGGCCTGGGTGCGGGGGTGTGGAGCCGCGACGGCAACACCGCCTACCGCGCCGGCCGTGACATCAAGGCCGGCCGGGTATGGACGAACTGCTACCACGCCTATCCGGCCCACGCGGCGTTCGGCGGCTACAAGCAGTCCGGCATCGGCCGCGAGAACCACAAGATGATGCTCGACCACTACCAGCAGACCAAGAACCTGCTGGTGAGCTACAGCAACAAGGCGCAGGGCTTCTTCTGATGGGTGATTTCGGTGCGAAAACAGGCGCTGAGCGCCGGTTAACGCACCCAAATCGCAGCGACGCGCCGCCGCGGGTGCTGATCACCGAGACCGCCGCCGGCCTGCTGCACAAGCTGCGAAATCGTCACGGCCCGTTGATGTTTCATCAGTCCGGCGGCTGCTGCGACGGGTCGTCGCCGATGTGCTATCCCGACGGCGAGTTCATCGTCGGCGACCGCGATGTGCTGCTCGGCATCGTCGAGGACACGCCGGTGTGGATCTCCGGCCCGCAGTTCGACGCGTGGAAACACACGCAGCTGATCATCGACGCGGTGCCCGGCCGCGGCGGCGGCTTTTCGATGGAGGCGCCCGAAGGCATGCGGTTCCTGTCCCGGGGCCGGACGTTCTCCGCCGACGAACTCCGACAACTGCAAGCGGAACCGCCGTTGACCGGTGCCGACTACGCAAACGGCCGACGGCCCGCGAGCGGGGCGAACCCAAGGCCTGTCAAGGGGTCGCTAACCTCGGGAGCGTGATTCCGCTTCCCCGCCCTTGGCTGCTCGCCGGTGCAATGCTGATCGGTACTGCGGTGGGGGTTCTGGCGGCGATCGCGGCGACCCTGACGGTCGACGTCACCATTCGGCCCGACGTGGTGATCGCGCTCGTCGTCGGCGTCCCGGCCACCCTCGGGCTGGTGTTGCTCGTGTCGTCGAGAGTCCGGTGGGTGACAGCGCTCGGGGCGTTCCTGCTGGCGGTCGGCCCGGGCTGGTTCGGCGTGCTCGCTGCGATCGAGGCGGTGTCCGGTGCCTGATCCAGCCGACACCGGCCCGCAGACCCAGCCCAGCCCAGAAGCCCGCCCGGATCCGTGGGAGCCGTTGACCGCCCACCGCGAGCCGTTGATCGGCGACCGTGAACGGCCGGCCGACGAGTCCGCCGACGAACCCGCCGAACCGGCCGTCCCCGAGTTTCTGCCCATCTCGGCGCGACCGCACGTGGTGCCCGGCCAATACCACTACCTCAAGCGGTGGACGTTCGTGCTGACGCTCGTCGCGGTGTGGATTCCTGCCGCTGCGGCTGGTCTTGGCTTGTACTACTGGTGGTTTCACTCGCTGGACAAGACCTGGCCGGTGTTCGCGGTGCTGATCTTCGTGGTCGTGTGCAGCGTCGCGGCGATGCTCGCCGCGATGGTCGACGGCAAGCCGCTGGTAGCAGCGGCGGGGATCGCGATCATGTCGGCTCCGCTGGCCGCGGTGGCCGCGGCGGCCGTGCTGCACGGCATCTACTACTGCGATCGGGTTGCCCGGCCTTGCCTAGCCGGGGTGATCCCTTATTAGGGTGGCTTGGTGACTTCTCATTACGACGTCGTCGTCCTCGGCGCAGGCCCCGGCGGATACGTCGCCGCCATCCGTGCCGCCCAGCTGGGACTCAAGACCGCCATCGTCGAGCAAAAGTACTGGGGCGGGGTCTGCCTGAATGTCGGGTGCATCCCGTCGAAGTCGTTGCTGCGCAACGCCGAACTGGCCCACATCTTCACCAAGCAGGCCAAGACGTTCGGCATCAACGGCGAGGCGACGTTCGACTACGGTGTGGCGTTCGACCGCAGCCGCAAGGTCGCCGACGGTCGTGTCGCGGGCGTGCACTTCTTGATGAAGAAGAACAAGATCACCGAAATCCACGGTCGCGGCACGTTCAAGGACGCCAACACGTTGGAGGTCGACCTCAACGACGGCGGTACCGAGACCGTGACGTTCGACAACGCGATCATCGCCACCGGTGCCAGCACCAAGCTGGTTCCCGGCACCGAATTGTCCGAGAACGTCGTCACCTACGAGAAGCAGATCCTGTCGCGCGACCTGCCGGGCTCGATCGTCATCGCCGGGGCCGGCGCGATCGGCATGGAGTTCGGCTACGTTCTGGCCAACTACGGCGTCGACGTGACGATCGTCGAGTTCCTGCCGCGGGCACTGCCCAACGAGGACGCCGAGGTGTCGAAGGAGATCGAGAAGCAGTTCAAGAAGCTCGGCGTCAAGATCATGACCGGAACCAAGGTCGAGTCGATCAAGGACGACGGGTCGACGGTCACGGTGAAGGTCAGCAAGGACGGCAACTCCGAGGAACTCAAGGCCGACCGCG
Source organism: Mycobacterium sp. NGS19 (assembly GCF_059813155.1). NCBI lineage: Bacteria > Bacillati > Actinomycetota > Actinomycetes > Mycobacteriales > Mycobacteriaceae > Mycobacterium > Mycobacterium sp. NGS19. Next base: position 360,340 of record NZ_JCALEB010000002.1, on the reverse strand, counting down.
TGCTGCAGGCCATCGGCTTTGCGCCCAACGTCGAGGGCTACGGCCTCGATGCCGCCGGGGTGAAGCTGTCGGACCGTAAGGCCATTGCGATCGACGAGCGGATGCGCACCAACGTCGACCACATCTACGCGATCGGTGACGTCACCGGGTTGCTGCAACTCGCGCACGTCGCCGAGGCACAGGGCGTGGTCGCGGCCGAAACTATCGCGGGCGCAGAGACTTTGGAGCTCGGTGACTACCGGATGATGCCGCGCGCCACGTTCTGCCAGCCTCAGGTGGCCAGCTTCGGGCTCACCGAGGAGCAGGCCCGCGACGAGGGCTATGACGTCAAGGTCGCCAAGTTTCCGTTCACCGCGAACGGCAAGGCGCACGGTCTGGGGGAGACGGCCGGCTTCGTCAAGCTGATCGCCGACGGGAAGTACGGCGAGCTGCTGGGCGGCCACCTGATCGGGCACGACGTCTCTGAGCTGCTGCCCGAGTTGACGCTGGCCCAGAAGTGGGACCTGACGGCCAACGAGCTCGCCCGCAACGTGCACACGCACCCGACGCTGTCGGAGGCGCTGCAGGAGTGTTTCCACGGGCTCGTCGGCCACATGATCAATTTCTAAGGCATGCCGGACACGCTTGTCGACGGCCGCGTGTTCCTCGAAGGTCCGCGCTGGCATGAGGGCGCGCTCTTCGTCTCCGACATGCACGCACACGAGGTGCTGCGGATCACGACCGACGGCAGCGTCGAGGTGATCGCACGGCTCGACACCGCGCCGTCGGGGCTCGGTTGGTTGCCCGACGGCAGCATGCTGGTCGTGTCGATGGACGACCGCAAGCTGCTGCGTCGTCGCGGTGACGGCAGCGCGCTGACCGAGCACGCCGATCTGAGTCGTCTTGCCCCGCATCCGATCAACGACATGCTCGTCGACGACTCCGGGCATGCCTTCGTGTCCCAATTCGGCTGCGACATGTTCGCCGGTGAACCGATCAAACCCGCGCCGCTGCTGCGCGTCGACCCCGACGGGGGCGTGCACCGGGCCGCCGAGGGTCTGCGCTTCGCCAACGGCATGGTTGTCACCGCGGACCGCCAGACTCTGATCGTCGCCGAAACCGCAGGGCAGCGCCTCGTGGCGTTCTCCCTGACGCCCGCCGGTGCGCTGTCCAACCAGCGTGTGTGGGCGGACCTGCCGAAAAGCGATGTGCCCGATGGCATTTGCATCGACGCCGAGGATGCGATCTGGTTCGCGAGCCCGACGTCAGACCGATTCGCGCGCGTACGGGAAGGCGGCGAGGTGACCGACGTCGTGGAAACGCCTGGCCGCCATGCGATTGCGTGCGCGCTCGGAGGCGACGACGGCCGCACCCTGTTCTGTTGCACGGCGTCGACAATCCAGCCTGACGAGTCACGTGCGGCACGCAGCGCGAAGGTGGAGACCGTCAGCGTCGCGGTGCCGGCCCGGTGAGCGCGATCAGTCCGCGAAGTCCAGCGGCACCTTCAGCGTGTTGAGCGTGGCGGCCAGTGCGTCGTATTGCCCTGTGAGCGTGACGAATTCGATGAGTTGACGACGGTCGAGGTGGCGCGAGAGCCACTGCCAGGTCTGCGTGGACACGTTGCGGGTTTCGAGGAGTTCGTCGACAGCGGTCAGCAGAGCCCGCTCGCGGTCGTTGAGCCCGTCGGCGTCTGGGCCCTCGAAGATGCGTTGCTGCTTGTCCGCGTCTACCCCGCGGCGCTTCGCCATCCGACGATGGTGCTGCAGTTCGTATTCGCAGCCGCGCGTGTGGGCGACGCGCAGAATCACCAGCTCGGCATCGGCGCGGGGGAGACGCCCGGGACCGAGCAGCATTCCGGAAAACGGAAGCCAGGTCCAAAAGAGCCGCTTGTGCTGTCCGAGCGTGGTGAACAAATGCACCTGCGGAACGCCGGACGCACGCGCCAGCACCTTGCACATCAGCCAGCCCGCAAGGCCGATTTCACGCACGCCGCCCGGCTCGATTCGCGGTGCGGTCATGCCGGTTTCACCAGATACGGCGAGACGGTGCTGCGGTGCTCGTCGAGATCGAGAGCGCGCCCGAGTGCGGGGAATGCGCGCTGCGGGCAGTTGTCCCGTTCGCAGACCCGGCAGCCCGCGCCGATGGGGGTGGCAACGTTGCCCGACAAGTCCAGTCCCTCCGAGTACACCAGCCGATGCGCATGGCGCAGTTCGCAGCCCAGGCCGATTGCGAACGTCTTTCCCGGCTGACCATAGCGCGACGCCCGGCGCTCCACGGTGCGTGCCACCCACATGTAGTTGCGTCCGTCGGGCATCTGCGCAATCTGCACCAGAATCTTGCCCGGATTGGAAAACGTCTCGTAGACGTTCCACAGTGGGCAGGTGCCGCCGCTCGACGAGAAGTGAAACCCGGTGGCGGACTGGCGTTTTGACATGTTGCCAGCCTTGTCGACGCGGACGAACGAGAACGGCACGCCGCGCATCGACGGCCGCTGCAGCGTGGAAAGCCGGTGGCAGATGGTCTCGTAGCTCACCGAGTAGAACGCCGAGAGCCGTTCGATGTCGTAGCGGAAATTCTCGGTGACGTCATGGAATTGGCGATACGGCAGCACGGCGGCCGCCGCGAAGTAGTTGGCCAGGCCCAGCCGCAACAGGGTGCGCGATTCCTCGCTGGTGAACTTGCCCTCGTCGACCAGCCGGTCGATCAGGTCCCCGAATTCCAGGTAGGCCAGCTCGGCGGCCATCTTGAACACCTGCTGGCCCGTCGACAAGTGGTTGCTGATCTCTAGCGTCTTCGTCTGCGGGTCGAACCGGTGCAGCACGGTGTCGCCGAGGTCGATGCGCCTGACAATGCGCACGCCGTGCACTTCGGCGAGCCGGCGCGCGATCTCGCCCGCCAGGTCGCCGCGGTGCATTCTCATGCGAATGGTCATCTCCTCAGCGGCGGTGTCGAGCTCGTGCAGGTAGTTCTGCCGTTCGTAGAAGTAGTCGCGGACCTCCTCGTGCGGCATCGTGATCGCGCCGCTGCCGCTGCTGCCGTCGCTGAAGCGGTCTTCGGTGGCGGCGGCCAGCTGGGCGGTGGTGATCCGGTAGCGCCGGTGCAGGTTCACCATCGCCCGGGCCAGGGCAGGGTGGGCGGTGACGACCTCGGCGACCTCGGCCGCATCGATGTCGATGCCGAGGTCGCGGTCCATGACCACCTCGCGAAGTTCGGCGACCAGCCTGGTGTCGTCTTGCGGTGCGAAGAACGTTGCGTCTACGCCGAACACCTCGGTGATCCGCAGCAGCACCGCCACGGTCAGCGGACGCACGTCGTGCTCGATCTGGTTGAGGTAACTCGGCGAGATCTCGAGCATCTGAGCCAGCGCGGCCTGGCTGTAGCCCCGTTCATGGCGCAGCTGACGAACCCGCGACCCGACGAACGTCTTAGGCATGCCGATCAGCGTACGCGCGTGTGAAGTGGCGCTTCGCAGTCTTGGCATTTGGCCGCCGCTGCGCCGTTTGGCATGATCGGCGCCACATGAGCGCGCAGAACGGCCTAGCCAAAGTAATGATGCCGGTCCCCGACCCGCATCCCGACGTCTTCGACCGCGAATGGCCGGTGCGGGTCGCCGACATCGACGCGACCGGCCGGTTGCGCCTGGACGCCGCCGCCCGGCACATCCAGGACATCGGTCAAGATCAGCTGCGCGAGTTGGGTTTTCAGGAGACTCATCCGCTGTGGATCGTGCGGCGCACCATGGTCGACTTGATCCGGCCGATCGAATTTCAGGACATCTTGCGGCTGCGCCGGTGGTGCTCGGGCACCTCGAATCGCTGGTGTGAGATGCGGGTCCGCGTCGACGGCCGTAGGGGCGGGCTGATCGAGTCCGAGGCGTTCTGGATCAACATCAACCGCGAAACGCAGGGCCCGGCGCGCATTGCCGACGACTTCATCGAAGGCCTGCAGCGCACGACGAGCGTCGACCGGCTGCGTTGGAAGGCCTACCTGAAGCCGCTGCCGCGCGAGACCGCCGACCAGATCCGCGAGTTTCCGGTGCGGTTCACCGACATCGACCTCTTCGACCACATGAACAACTCGGTGTACTGGAGCGTCGTCGAGGACTACCTTTCGGCCACGCCTGAACTGCTGAGGAGTCCGACGCGGGTGACCATCGAGCACGAGGCGCCGGTGAGTCTCGGCGACAAGCTGGAGATTGCGGCGCATGTGCATCCGCCCGGCTCCACGGACCGGTTCGGCGAAGAGCTTGCGAACAAGACTGTTACAACGCTCACATATTTGGTCGGCGACGAGGCCAAAGCCGTCGCGTCGATCTTCTCACTGTAAAGATCATCCGGCCGTGATTTTGACGGCCTGACCTGCGGCAATGACGTTACCAACGAGTAGCAACTGAAACGGTACAGCTACACGTCGGGTTCGCAGGATTCGCAAGACAAGCGTCCGGTATAGCTGAAATTCGCAACTGGAACCGCTGGACCTGCGCATATGTGCCGTGGCATGGTTAAGTTACTGGTGAGTAAAGCCGCCCGATGGGTTAGCAGGCAATGGAGTCAGCAGTCCTGTCGAGGCCGTCGAGCAACGTCTGAAGGAGTCGCATGTCCACCGTTGGAAAGCCCAGAACGGCAGAGCAGATTCAGCACGACTGGGAGACCAATCCGCGCTGGAAGGGCGTGACCCGCAACTACACCGCACAGGACGTTGTTGCGCTGCAGGGCACTGTGGTCGAGGAGCACACCCTGGCCCGCCGAGGCGCCGAGATCCTGTGGTCGCAGCTGCACGATCTGGAGTGGGTGAACGCGCTCGGTGCGCTGACCGGCAATCAGGCGGTGCAGCAGGTGCGCGCCGGCCTGAAGGCCATTTATCTGTCGGGGTGGCAGGTTGCCGGTGACGCGAACCTGGCCGGCCACACCTACCCGGACCAGAGCCTGTACCCGGCCAACTCGGTGCCGCAGGTGGTGCGCCGGATCAACAACGCGCTGATGCGCGCCGACCAGATCGCCAAGGTCGAGGGCGACACCTCGGTGGACAACTGGCTGGTGCCGATCGTCGCCGACGGCGAAGCCGGCTTCGGTGGTGCGCTGAACGTCTACGAGTTGCAGAAGGCGATGATCGCCGCAGGCGCTGCCGGGACTCACTGGGAGGACCAGCTGGCCTCCGAGAAGAAGTGCGGTCACCTGGGTGGCAAGGTGCTGATCCCCACCCAGCAGCACATCCGCACGCTGACCTCGGCGCGGCTGGCCGCTGACGTTGCCGACGTGCCCACCGTGGTGATCGCGCGCACCGACGCCGAGGCCGCGACGCTGATCACCTCCGACGTCGACGAGTACGACCGCCCGTTCATCACCGGCGAGCGCACCAAGGAAGGCTTCTACCGCACGCGCAACGGCATCGAGCCGTGCATTGCGCGGGCCAAGGCCTACGCCCCCTACGCCGACCTGATCTGGATGGAGACCGGCACGCCGGACCTCGAGGTGGCCAGGCAGTTCGCCGAGGCAGTCAAGGCGGAGTTCCCGGACCAGATGCTGGCGTACAACTGCTCGCCGTCGTTCAACTGGCGCAAGCACCTCGACGACTCGACGATCGCGAAGTTCCAGAAGGAGCTCGCCGCGATGGGCTTCAAGTTCCAGTTCATCACCCTGGCCGGCTTCCACGCCCTGAACTACTCGATGTTCGATCTGGCCTACGGCTACGCCCGCAACCAGATGACCGCGTACGTGGAGCTGCAGGAGCGCGAGTTCGCCGCCGAAGAGCGCGGTTACACCGCCACCAAGCATCAGCGCGAGGTCGGCGCCGGCTACTTCGACCGGATCGCCACGACGGTGGACCCGAACTCGTCGACGGTCGCGCTGAAGGGGTCGACCGAAGAGGGCCAGTTCCACTGACGATGTCTGAGCCACTGACCCACTGATTCACTGAGCCGCTGAATTGACGGCATCGGGCCCCGTCCATGATGTTGGGCGGGGCCCGATGCTGTGAAGGAGACACCGTGAGTATTGAACGAGTAGGTGTGGTGGGAGCCGGTCAGATGGGCGCCGGCATCGCGGAGGTGTCGGCCCGCGCCGGCGTGGACGTGCTGGTCTTCGAGACCACCGAGGCGCTGACGACAGCGGGCCGTGCCCGCATCTTGAAGTCGCTCGAACGCGGCGTGAGCGCCGGAAAGATCACCGAACGCGAGCGCGACGCCGCGGTGGCCCGGCTGAAGTTCACGACCAGCCTGGCCGACCTGGCCGACCGGCAGCTCGTCATTGAGGCGGTGATCGAAGACGAGGCCGTCAAGAAGCAGATCTTCGCCGAACTGGATCGGGTGATCACCGACCCGGATGCGGTGTTGGCGTCGAATACGTCGAGCATCCCGATCATGAAACTGGCTGCGGCAACGCAAGATCCGAGCCGGGTGCTGGGATTGCACTTCTTCAACCCGGTGCCGGTGCTGCCGCTGGTCGAGTTGGTCAGTGCATTGACGACGTCCGACGCCGCGCTGGAGCGGACCGAGCGATTCGCGGGCGAGGTGCTGGGCAAGAAGGTGGTGCGGTGTTCGGACCGTTCTGGTTTCGTGGTCAATGCGCTGCTAGTGCCGTACCTGCTCTCGGCGATCCGCATGGTGGAGGCAGGCTTTGCGACGGTCGAAGACGTCGACAAAGCGGTGGTGGCCGGGCTCTCGCATCCGATGGGTCCGCTACGGCTGTCCGACCTGGTGGGGTTGGACACGCTGAAACTGATCGCGGACAAGATGTTCGAGGAGTTCAAGGAGCCGCATTACGGTCCGCCGCCGCTGCTGTTGCGGATGGTCGAGGCCGGCCAGCTCGGCAAGAAGTCCGGGCAGGGTTTCTACTCCTACTAGACTGCAGCGCCCGCCTGCAGTAGCGCACAACGCACACGCCGCACAATCTCGTCGCGCTCATACCGTAGCTGCCGTGCGCTGACCCGGATGATCGTCCACCCTTGTGTGGCAAAGAATTCCAGCCGTTCGATGTCGTCTGCATGCTGCCGCGGATTTGTCCAGTGGTGCTCGCCGTCGTATTCCACGCCGACCTTCCACTCGGGGTATCCCATGTCGATGCGGCGCACCTTGCGACGACGTGGGTCCACGACACGGATCTGGGTCACGGGTCTTGGTAACCGCGCCCGCACCAGCAGCAGCCTCAGTTCGGTCTCCTTGGGTGATTCCGCTCCCGCGTCGACCAACTCCAGCACCTTCCGCAGTTGGCATATGCCGCGCGCCCCGTCGTACCGGGCGGCGATCCGGTTCACGTCTGCAACGGTGCAGCCGGTCGCATTCAGCAGCGCATCGATGCGAATGATGTTGATGTCGAAGGGAAGTCGACGACCGAAGTCGTAGGCAGTCCGGGCGGCGGTGGTACACAGCATGTCGCCGACACGACGCACTTCGTCGGGCGCAAGTTGACCAGCGTGCGCGACGATACCTGCCGGAGCTCGATTCCGTACCCGCGCGAGTTCCGCCGGACTATCTGCGGGTATCCACCGCGAGCCTAGGACTGCGGCCGCCGAGTTGCCGACGAGCACCGCCTTGCGGCCTGACCACAACCACGCGGCGCGCGCACGTAGGAAAGCGTCCAGTTCTACGCGGTTGAGGACATACACGTTGCGGAACAGTTTGGTGTAGTGCTGTTGCAGCTGCCATCGGGTCACCTGGCCGGTTTCCAGGGCCTCTGACGCGACTACTAAGCCAAGTAATCCCCCCATGAGCACATTCTCGTGCACCGATAACACACTTGTTTACGCCAATTCACCGAAATCATGCCAACAAGTGTGTTCTCGGCGCCGGACCTGGGCGCCGGAGCTGGGCGCCGGAGCTGGGCGCCGGAGCTGGGCGCCGGAGCTCGGCGCCGGACCTGGGCGCCGCAAGCTGGGCGGCGCAAGCCCCGCTAGGCCTGGGCTAGGGCTGGGCTAGGCCTGTGCGAGCCGCCGCTTCTCCGCCTCGACATCGAAATCCGGTGCGGGCCAGGAGAGCTCGAAGTCTTCGAGCGCAGCGATCAGCAGCTCGGTCACCGCGAGCCGGCTGTACCACTTGCGATCCGACGGCACCACATACCATGGTGCATACTCCGTCGACGTGCGGTCCAGCATCGCCTGGTACGCCTCCTGGTAGTCGGGCCACAGCTTGCGTTCGTCGACGTCGCCCGGGTTGTACTTCCAGTACTTGTCCGGTCGCGAAAGCCGTTTGGCCAGCCGCTTTTTCTGCTCGTCCAGCGACACGAACATCGCGACCTTCACCAACTTGAAGCCCTCGTCCACCAACTCGCGTTCGAATGCGTTGATCTCGTCGTAGCGACCGCCCCACACCTCGGGCGGCACGAGGTTGTGCACGCGCACCACCAAGACGTCCTCGTAGTGTGACCGATCGAATACCCCGATCGCGCCGAATTCCGGCAGCGCCTTGCGAATTCGCCACAGGTAATGGTGCTTGCGTTCTTCTTCGGTCGGCACACCGAACGCCGTATACCGCAGTCCCTGCGGATTGCCCGCTCCGACAACATGTTTCACGATGCCGCCTTTGCCGGCAGTGTCCATGCCCTGTAGTACCAGTACGACGGCGTGACGGTCGCCTTCGTCGCTTCTGCTGTTGGCGTACAACATCTCCTGCAATTCGGCGAAGCGTTTGTTGCGCTCGTTCTGGATGGCCGGCGCATGCTTCTTCTTGCCGGAGAAGCCCGGAGTAGCACGGGTGTCGATGTCGGCGACCTTGTCGCCGGCGCGAAACCTCAAGACCTTGCGGGCATCCCGGTTCCAGCAGTCCGTCATGACGGCGGCAATGCGGGCGCAGGGTGGGCCTGGGCGCGGAACTTCTCCAGCGAGCCGCCCACTTCGACGATGCCGCACAACGCATTCCACGACAGCATGGTCAGGTAGTCGATCAGCTCGTCGGCGGTCATCCGCGGATCCGACATCCACGAGTGGGTGGCCAGTTGCACTCCGCCGACGATCATGTACGCCCACGGCTCAGCCCCGCGGGTGTCCATGCCGGCTGCCTGCATGCGGCGGCGCAGCATCACCGCGAGCATGCGGGCAATGATCCGCTCCGAATCCGCAATCACCTTGCTTTTGCTTGCCGAACTGTTGGCCATCACGAACCGGTACGGCTCGGGTTCGGCGGCGACGGTGTCGACGTACACCCGGATGATCTCGCGGGTGAGTTCGTATCCGTCGAGATTCGACGACAACGCCTTGGCCATGTTCGGGATCAGCGTGGTCTGCGCGAACCGCATCATCACCGCGGTGGTGAGGTCGTTCTTGTCGACGAAATAGCGGTACAACACGGTCTTGGACACCCCGATGTCCGCGGCGATCTCGTCCATGCTGACGTAGCGGCCCCGGCGGCGGATGGCCTCCAACGTGCCGTCCACCAGTTCGTTGCGACGGTCCACCTTGTGCTGATGCCATCGCCGTTTGCGACCATCAACCTTCGCGGTTGTCGCCGGGAGTCGATCTACCACTGTCGCGAATGTCCGTTCGTTAGCCCACTTCGATATTACGGCCCGGCGCCGACATGCGACGCATTCCGCCGAGCACCCCGATTTGCCTGGATGATGGTGGGATGGCACACCGCCTGAGCAACTACGAGCGCCCGACGGCAGACCTCGAGGGCATGTTCGCGGTCGACGTGAGCGCGGACGCGCAGCGCCGCACCCAGCTGCGCCGGATGAAGGTGGTCGCGCTCGCCTTCTTGCTCGGCGCTACCGTGGTCTTCCTTCTCTGCCGATGGGGTCAGGCCAACCATGCACCCGCATGGGTGGGCTACGTGGGTGCGGCCGCCGAGGCGGGGATGGTCGGCGCGCTCGCGGACTGGTTCGCGGTCACCGCGCTGTTCAAGCACCCGCTGGGCATACCGATCCCGCATACCGCGATCATCAAGCGCAAGAAGGACCAGCTCGGCGAAGGGCTGGGCACCTTCGTGCGGGAGAACTTCATGTCGCCCGAGAACGTCGAGGCCAAGCTGCGGGAGGCGCAGGTGGCCAGCCGGTTGGGAAAGTGGCTGTCCGATCACGACCACGCGACCCGCGTGGCCTCCGAGGCGTCCAACGTGCTGCGGGTATTGGTCGAGATGTTGCGGGACGAGGACGTTCAGCACGTCTTCGACCGCATGATCGTCAAACGGCTCGCCGAACCTAAGTGGGGTCCGCCGGTGGGCCGGGTGCTGGGCACTCTGCTGCGGGAGAACCGGCAGGAGGCGCTGCTGCAGCTGCTGGCCGACCGCGCGTTCCACTGGTCGCTGAACGCCGGTGAAGTCATCCAGCGCGTGGTGGAACGGGATTCGCCGACGTGGTCGCCCCGCTGGGTCGACCACCTTGTCGGTGACCGCATCCACCGGGAGCTGATGGACTTCACCGACAAGGTGCGCCGCAACCCGGACCACGAACTGCGCCGCTCGGCCACCCGGTTCCTGTTCGACTTCGCCGACGACCTGCAGAACGACGAAGACACCATCGCGCGGGCGGAGACGGTCAAGGAGCAAGTGATGGCCCGCGACGAGGTGACCCGCGCGGCGGAGACGGCCTGGTCGGCGCTCAAGCGCAACCTGGTGGAGTCTGTCGACGACCCGTCCAGCGCGCTGCGCACCCGCATCGCCGACTCCGTCGTGCACATCGGGGAGTCGCTGCGCGATGACGCCGACCTGCGCGACAAAGTCGACGACTGGATCATTCGCGGCGTCAAGCACCTGGTGGCCGAATACGGCGTTGAGATCACCGCGATCATTACCGAGACCATCGAGCGGTGGGACGCCGACGAAGCCAGTCGCCGCATTGAATTGCACGTGGGCCGTGACCTGCAATTCATCCGCATCAACGGCACGGTGGTCGGCTCGCTGGCGGGGCTGGTGATTTACACCGTCGGCCAGCTTCTTTTCTAAAAGACCGCTAACTGGCTGCTTGCTAAAGCTAGCACTTCGCCGTAGGGTGTCGAATGTCCGTACTGATACCCGTTTGTCGAGGTGGTGATCAATGCCGACACAAGAGGTCGAAGTGGGCTTGCGCGAAGAGCATGAGCGCGACCTTGCTTCTTCCGACATTGCCGCCGTGGTGACGAACGCCGCTCAAGATATCGGTAGCTTCATCAGGGCCCAGCGAGAAGCGGCCCAGGTTTCGGTGCGGCAGTTGGCCGAAAAGGCCGGTGTCAGCAATCCGTACCTCAGCCAGATCGAGCGCGGATTGCGCAAACCGTCCGCCGAAGTGCTCAGCCAGATCGCCAAGGCGTTGCGGGTGTCCGCGGAAGTGCTCTACATCCGGGCCGGAATTCTCGAGCCCACCGAGCCCAGTGCGGTCCGCGACGCGATCATTTACGACACGTCGATCACTGAGCGGCAGAAGCAGGTATTGCTTGACATCTACTCCTCCTTTCGTCAACAAAGGGCGCATCAACCCGATGAAGCTGCCGGTGAGGAGTCGTCAACTGCATAACTGTCAGGAAATTGTGCAATCCGTCCCCATACGTTTCTGAATTCGAAAGGAATTACACACATGGCCGAGAGGACCAACCCCACTGCCGAGGATCTGAAGGCTCCGCTGCTTGCCGCGGTCGGTGCCGCTGACCTCGCCCTGGAGCGGGTCAACGAGATCGTCACCGCGCTTCGTGAGCGTGCCGAAGAGGCCCGCACGGACGCGAGCACCCGGGTCGAGGAGACACGCGGCCGGCTCACCAAGGCTCGCGAGGATCTCCCGCAACGCGCCGAGGAGATTCGGGGCCGGCTGAGCGGCGACGAGCTGCGCAAGGCCGCCGAGGGCTACCGCGAGCAGGCCACCGAGCTGTACCGCGACCTCGTCACCCGCGGTGAAGCCGCCCTGGAACGGCTGCGCAACCAGCCCGGGTTCGAGGAACGCCGCGCGCGCGCCGAGCAGGCGCTGAGCGAGACCGTCGAGCTGACCCAAGAGGCGCTCGGCAACGTCGCAAGCCAGACCCGCGCGGTCGGCGAGCGGGCCGCCAAGCTGATCGGCCGTGAGCCGGCTCCGAAGGCGCAGAAGGCGGAGAAGGCACCGGCCAAGAAGGCCGCCGCCAAGAAGGCTGAGCCCGCCAAGAAGACCGCTGCCAAGAAGGCGCCGGCCAAGAAGGGCGCGGCCAAGAAGGTCACGCAGAAGTAGGCAAGTCGACGATCGGGACGGTATCCGCCTAGGCTTGAGCAGTGATGCTTGGCCTCGCGGGTACCGTCCTTTTCGTCGTGCAGATCGCCGTACTGGTGATGACTGTCTATGCGTTCGTCCATGCTGCGTTGCAGCGCAGCGACGCCTACACCGCCACGGGCAAGCTGACCAAGCCGATCTGGCTTCTCATCCTCGGTGCGGCCGGTGTGCTGCTGTATCCGTTGGGCGTCATGGGTCTGGTGATCGCCGCCTGCGCCGCCGGTGTGTATCTGGTCGATGTGCGGCCGAAACTGCTTGAGATCCAAGGGAAGTCGCGCTAGCGGATGCGTGCCGTCCTGCTCGCGGCGTGCGCTGCGCTGCCAGTGGCTGTCATGGTCGCTGCGCCGGCGCATGCCGACGCGCCGCCGCCACCCTACGTCGACCACACCGAATGGGTGCACTGGGCCGACCTGTCCAGCCTGCGGGTGTATCCGACTGCAGCGGGCCGGGAAGCCAGCATCGAGCTCGTCAGCCCCGACGAGGCATGGTCGGAGGTGCTCAGGCACGCCCCCGATGCCGACTTGCCCGGCATGCGTGATCAATTCGTGTGTCATTGGCAGCTAGCCGAATTCGCGCAACCCGGCAAGGTCAGCTGGAACCTGGAGCCGTGGCGCCCGGTGGTCACGCCGGCCCAGATGGTCGACGCCGGTTGCAATCCCGGCAACGTCGAAGAACCGTTCTAGTGGTGTCGGCAGCCGAACTGGCCGGGCTCGTCGACCACACCCTGCTCAAACCCGAGGCGACAGCAGCCGATGTGGCGGCGGCGGTCGCAGAAGCCGTGCAGCTGAGCGCTTTTGCGGTATGCGTGTCCCCGTCGATGGTGCCGGCGGCGGTTGCGGCCCGGCCGCCCGGCGGCCCTGTCGTCGCGGCGGTCGCCGGGTTCCCGTCGGGCAAGCACCTCACCGAGGTCAAGGCCCGCGAGGCAGCGCTCGCGGTGCGCGCCGGTGCGGCCGAGATCGACATGGTCATCGACATCGGGGCAGCGCTGGCCGGTGACTTCGACGCTGTACGCGCCGACATCGAAGGTGTGCGCCGCGCGGTGCCGGGGGCGGTGTTGAAGGTGATCGTGGAATCGGCTGCGCTGCTCGAGTTTGGCGGTGAGCCGGCACTGGTCGACGTGTGCCGCGTCGCCGGTGGCGCCGGAGCCGATTTCGTGAAGACCTCCACCGGATTTCACCCCAGCGGCGGCGCGTCGATCCGGGCGGTCGAGTTGATGGCACGCACCGTCAACGGACGCCTGGGCGTGAAGGCCAGCGGCGGAATCCGCACTGCCGCCGACGCGCTTGCGATGATCGACGCGGGCGCCACGCGCTTGGGTCTGTCGGGGACCCGCGGCGTGCTCGAAGGGCTATAGCTGCGCGAAGCAGGGATCCTGCTGGTCGGCCGGCAGCGACGCGTTGCGCGTCGAAAAGTGGCCTACCACAGCGGAATCCGTGACCTGCAGCGAGTCGGCTTTGATGCCGAGCGGATAGTTGTCGGCCAGCTGCTTGGTGAACCCGTCCAACGCCGGCTGCACCGATTCGCGGGGCAAGACGAATCCCAGCCCCGTGACATTGACCACCTGCAACGCGATGTTGCCGTCGACCACCTGCGGCTTGGCGGTGATGCTACCGAAGGTGCCCTGCAATTCGATCGTGCCGTCCGACGGATTGGTCGCGACTCCGGTGACGAAGTTGCCGAAGATCGGAATCGCGTTCTGCACAGTCTGTTTGATGCCGTCGGCGGTCCACGTGATCGTCGCGTCGAGCGCACCGATCATGCCCCTGTTGTTGGCGCCGCCTTCCAACTCGACGTCGTCGATCGACACTTCGGCCTTCATGCCCTTGGCGCTGCGGATCTGGTTGCCGTCGGTCTTGATCAGGATGTTGTCGTAGTGACCGGTCATGTGCTGCCACAGGAACGGTGGCATCGCGCCGAACGAGACGCTGGCGCCGTCTTGGGTCACGCACTCGGTCGCGTCGGCCACCACGCTGTCGGCGCGGTGGCGCGCGTACAACTCGCCGGCGATCAACCCGGCGGCCACCACCGCCAGCACGATGACGACGACCAGCACGATCGACAGCGGGTCGCGCCAGAAGTTGCGCTTGCCGCCCGCAGGGGCGGCGGCCGGCTTTTCGGCTTGTGGGGCCGCCTTGGGGATGTGCTGGGTGGGCGGTTCGGTCTGGCCCGCTCGGGGGATGTGCGTCGTCGGCCCATCCATCGGGCTGCCGGCCCTGGGAATCTGGTGGGTGGGCTGCTCCGGCGGCGGTCCCGGCTGGCGGGGTGGCGGGGGAGGCTGGCTGCCGGGACGGCTCCAGGCCTGCGGGTCACCGTGCTGCGGGCCCTGCGGGTTCGTCACCCGCGCGATTCTGCCCTATCCGCCTGAGTGAACGATGAGCGGTTGCGAAGCACGGCGAGCGTGTCGCGGGCCGTGGCCACGGTGTCGAGGTCCAGGTCGGCCAGCACCAATTGCGGATCGGCACCGGCTTCGGCAACCACCTCACCGAACGGCGACGCAACCAGGCTTCCGCCCACGCCCGTCGGCGCGCCTTTGGCTGCCAGGTCGTCGCCGGGATAGGCCTGGCCGGTCGCGGCGACGAAGCTGGTGCAGTCCAGCGCACGGGCACGCACCAGCAACCGCCACTGGTCGAGCTTGCCGGGGCCCGCCCCCCACGACGCACATACCGTGATCACCTGCGCGCCGCGGTCGGCCAGCTCGGTGTACAGCGCCGGGAACCGCACGTCGTAGCACGTGGAAAGGCCCACTCCGACGCCCGCCACGTCGACCACGACGGGCTCGCGCCCCGGTGCGACGGTCCGCGACTCGGCGAACCCGAACGCGTCGTAGAGGTGGATCTTGTCGTAGTGGGCGTCGACCCCCGGCCCCGTGGCGATCAGCGTGTTGGTGACCCGTCCGTCGTGCGTCGGCACGAACATGCCCGCCACCACGACGACGCCGGCGTCGGCGGCGATCGAGCGCACCGCGCACGCCCACGGCCCGTCGAGCGGTTCGGCCACCGGGCCCAGCGGCACACCGAAGCGGCACATCGTCGCCTCCGGGAACACCACCAGCGCCGCCCCGGCGTCGGCGGCCTGGCGGACGTTCTCGGCGACCAGCGTCAGGTTGGCTGACGGGTCGGTTCCGGCGCGAATCTGCGCCAGCGCGATGCGCATGAAGGCGAGCCTAGTGTCGGCACACCCACTCGGTGGTGAACCGCCGTTCAGCGTCGAACAGCGCGGTGACGTGGCGGGTCACCAGCTCTTCGAGTCGTCGGCCGACCAGCGGGATCGCCACCTTGCACACGCTCGACAGCCGCAACTGACAGCCGTTGCGGGTCTGGGTGAGCAGCTGCGAGCCCTGGAAGTGGCCGACGACCCGCGGGATCGACGCCCGATACGTTCCGGTGCCTTGATTCCGGTGGGGGTCGTACGGCTTGAACTGCTGCTCACGCCTCACCACCACATCGTCCGGCGCCACGGCGCGCCCGATCGGCGGCAGGTATGCGCGCGGCAGGCTGTGGGTCAACACGACCCGCGTTCCGGTGTGGTCGGTGGAAAAGGACGTGAGCTCGGAATCCGGAGTCACGCTGCGGTACTCCTGCAGCAGAGATTGCCAGTACATGAGGCTGGTGAAGCTGCGGTAGACGTCCGCGGCCGACGCGTCATAGGTGACCGTGTAGTCGAGTCGTCGGCTCATCAGTTCAGATTAGCTGGCGCTCAAGCGTTCTCGGTGATCCACACCGTGGTGAAGCGCTGCTCGGCGGCGACGAGCTCGGCGAGCTTGCCGCCGATGAACGTCTCGAGCTTCCCGCCGACCAGCGGAATGTTCACCTCGACGGTGGCGCTGAACTGCAGCCGCGAGCCCGTCTCTGTAGGCCTGAGCAGCGCCGTTCCTGTCAGCGACACGGGAGCGCCCGGCACCGCCCCGGACACTTCGGCGCGGGCCACCCCGTCGCGCACCGGCGTCCACGTCTCGTTGCGGATGATCTGCAGATTGCGCGGATGGAATTGCGTCACCACCGCCGGCAGCCGGTCGGCGCGCAGCGTCTGGGTGGTGGCCACCGTCACGGAGCCGTCGTCGGCGACCGTCAAGGAATCCAGCGTCGCGACGTCGGCGCCCGAGTCGACCAGCCGGGCCAGCCAGTACTGCTCGTCGGAGAATGCCGCGCGCACTTGCTCGACAGTGCCGTGGTAATCGGCCGACAAGTCGAATGAACGCGGCATAGCAGGTCAGGTTACCGTTACCGGCCGTGGCCACCGCTGAATACGCCGGCGCTCGCGTGGCGGACGACGTTCCGCTCGCGCCGCTGACCACGCTGCGGGTCGGACCCGTCGCTCGGCGTGTGATCACCTGCGCCACAACGGATCAGGTGGTAGCGGCGATGCGCGCGGTCGACGCGCAAGCGGGTCGGGTGTTGGTGATGGCCGGCGGGTCGAACTTGGTGATCGCCGACGACCTGACCGATCTGACCGTGGTGCGGCTGGCCACCGGCGGCGTGACCATCGACGGGCCGATCCTGCGGGCCGAAGCCGGAGCCGTCTGGGACGACGTCGTGGTTGCCTCGCTGCGGCACGGGCTGGGCGGATTGGAGTGCCTGTCCGGCATCCCGGGGTCGACGGGCGCCACACCGGTGCAGAACGTCGGCGCGTACGGCGTGGAGGTGGCCGACTGCATCACCCGGGTGCGTTTGCTGGACCGTGCCAGCGGCGACGTGCGGTGGGTCGCCCCGGAAGAGTTGGGGTTCGGCTACCGCCACAGCATGCTGAAGAGCGCCGACGAGTTCGTGGTGCTGGAGGTCGAGTTCGCGCTCGACGCGACGGGTCGCAGTGCCCCGCTGCGCTATCGAGAGCTGGTCGCCGCGCTCGGCGCGCAGGAAGGCGACCGCATCGAACCGGGCCGCGTGCGCAACGCGGTGCTGGCCTTGCGCCGCCGGAAGGGCATGGTGCTCGACGACGGGGATCACGACACCTGGAGCGCCGGCTCGTTCTTCACCAATCCCGTTGTGTCACAACAGGTTTATGACCGTCTCGCCTACCGCAGCGCCGGGCCGGTGCCGCATTTCCCGGCGCCGGACGGGGTCAAACTGGCAGCCGCATGGCTGGTGGAGCAGGCCGGGTTTCACAAGGGATACCCCGGCGCGGGCGCGCCCGCCCGGTTGTCGACAAAACATTCACTGGCGCTGACCAACCGAGGGTCGGCCACCACGGCCGACATCGTGGCGCTGGCCCGCAGAATCCGCGACGGCGTGCGCGACGCGTTCGGGATCACGTTGGTCCCAGAACCCGTGCTGGTCGGCGTGACGATTTAGCACGGACACCGGGCCACCCGTACCCTGGGTCGACGTGACACCAGCCAACGACGCGCCGCGGCTGACTCGCCGCCGGGCCCTGACTGCGCTCGCGGTCGGGGTGGTTGCGCCTGGCGCGCTGGCGTCGTGTATCAGCAGATCCGGCAAACCGGGTGAGACGGCAGGCCCGCCGCCGAAGCCGACCGTGACGTTACGGCCTAACGACGGCGCCGAAGACGTGCTGCCGACCGCGCAGATCGGTGCCGAGGTCAGTGACGGCTGGTTTCAGCGGGTCACGCTGACCAACTCTGAGGGCAAAGTGGTGGCCGGCGCGCTCGGCCGCGACCGCACGTCCTACACCGTGACCGAACCCCTCGGCTACGGCTCGAAGTACACCTGGTCGGGGTCAGTGGTCGGCCACGACGGCACCACGGTCCCGGTCAGCGGCAGCTTCACCACCGTCAAACCCACCAAGACGGTCAGCGGCCAGTTCCAGCTGGCAGACGGGCAGACCGTCGGCATCGCCGCGCCGATCATCCTGCAATTCAACGCGCCGATCAGCGATAAGGCCGCCGTCGAACGCGCGCTCACGGTGACCACCGAACCCGCCACCGAGGGCAGCTGGGCCTGGCTGCCCGACGAGGCCCAAGGCTCGCGTGTGCACTGGCGCACCAAGGAGTACTACCAGCCGGGCACCACCGTGAAGGTGGACGCCAAGCTCTACGGCGTCAACTTCGGCGACGACGCCTACGGCGAGGAGGACGTCTCGCTGAACTTCACCATCGGCCGACGCCAGATCGTCAAGGCGCACGCGCCGTCGCATCGCATGCAGGTGGTGACCGACGCGGGCGTGATCATGGACTTCCCGTGCAGCTACGGCGAAGGAGACCAGCCGCGCAACGTCACTCGCAGCGGCACCCATGTGGTCACGGAGAAGTACGCCGACTTCTGGATGAGCAACCCAGCGGCCGGCTACAGCAATGTCCACGAGCGCTACGCCGTGCGCATCTCCAACAACGGCGAATTCATTCACTGCAACCCGGAAAGCATTGGCGCGCAAGGCAACACAAACGTCACCAACGGGTGCATCAATCTGAACCTGGAAAACGCCATCCAATACTTCAACAGCGCGATGTACGGCGACCCGGTCGAGGTCACCGGGACGTCGATTCAGCTGTCCTACTCCGACGGCGACATCTGGGACTGGGCTGTGGATTGGGACACGTGGCGCTCGATGTCGGCTCTCTCGTCGCAGCAGCCGCCGTCCAATATCCCCAGCAGCGCGCCGGCCACCCCGTCGGGCGCGCCGCAACCGGTCAACGGTCGCCCGGGCCGTTAGCGCCGTCGTCTCGGCGGTAGAACCGCGACGCGGTCGCCTGATCGCGCGGCCGCATCACGACGAGGTCTAAGTTCACGTGCGACGGCCGCGACGCCACGAAGCCGATCACGTCGGCGACGTCCTCGGCCACCAGCGGGGTGATGCCCCGATACACCGCGTCGGCACGCGTGCGGTCGCCGTCGAAACGCACCAGCGAGAACTCGGTTTGCACCGCACCGGGCGCAATCTCGGTGAGCCGCACCGGTTTTCCGAGCAGCTCGCCGCGCAGCGTGCGGTGCAACGCCCCTTGGGCGTGCTTGGCGGCGGTGTATCCGGCGCCGCCGTCGTAGGTTTCCAACGCCGCCACCGACGTGACCGTGACGATCAGCCCGTCCTGCGATGCGATCAGCTTGGGCAGCAACGCCCGGGTCACCCGCAGCGTGCCGAGCACGTTGGTTTCCCACATCCAGCGCCAGTGCTCGAGGTCGGCGTCGGCCACCGGCGCCAAGCCCTTGGCGCCGCCGGCGTTGTTCACCAGCACATCGACGCGATCCAGCCGCCGTGACAGCTCGTCCACGGCTGTTTGGTCCGTGACGTCCGCCACTATCGCGGTGCCGCCGATCTCGGCGGCCAGCGCCTCGATGCGGTCCGCACGCCGAGCCACGGCCACTACGTGAAATCCTTGGCGCGCAAGGGTTTTCGCGGTTGCAGCGCCGATGCCCGAGCTGGCGCCGGTGACGACGGCGACTCTCTGCGGCTGCGCGGTCATGCCCTCACTCTAGAGAGCGCCGACGCCCTGCCCTGTGCCAGTCGCAAAGCCGTGCTAAGTTCCACGACGTGTTCTTCGCCTGTAGGTGTTGTCGCCCCGGTCATCGCCGCGCCTGACCGCTGAGTCGGTGCGGCCAGGGTCCAGCCAACCGACTGACGAAGGACAACCCCCATGCGATCCACGATTCTTCTGACCCGCCACCACATCGTCGCGCCGTCGCTGGGTCTGCCCGAGGCGGCAGCCGCCGCGGTGTTCGGCGCCGCACGGACCCGCGGCCCGATCGCGCGTGACGCGATCGCCCAAGTCACATCCCTGTCGATCGCCACGGTCAACCGCCAAGTGACCGCGCTGCTGGACGCGGGGCTGCTGCGGGAACGCCCCGACCTGGCGGCGTCAGGTGCGATCGGCCGGCCCCGGGTGCCCGTCGAAATCAACCACGAGCCGTACCTGACGCTGGGCCTGCACATCGGCGCGCGGACCACCAGCATCGTCGCCACCGATCTGCTGGGCCGCACGCTCGACGTCGTCGAGACCCCTACCCCGCAGACCGGCCAGGCCGCGACGCTCACGGCGCTGGCCGCCAGCGCCCAGCGGTACCTGAGGCGCTGGCATCGGCGCCGGGCCCTGTGGGTGGGCGTGGCGATCGGCGGCGTCGTGGACGGCGCCACCGGAACCGTCGACCACCCGCGGCTCGGCTGGACCGACGCCCCGGTCGGGCCGATGTTCGCCGACACGCTGGACCTGCCCGTGTCGGTGGCCGTGCACGTGGACGCGATGGCCGGGGCGGAACTGCTGCTGGGCATGCGACGGTTCGCCGCGCGGTCGTCGACCAGCCTCTACGTCTACGCCCGCGAGACCGTCGGCTATGCCTTGGTGATCGGCGGCCGGGTGCACAGCCCGGCCAGCGGCCCGGGCAACATTTCCGCGCTGCCCACCCAGTCCGAGCTGCTGGGCGGCTCGGGCCGGCTGGAGTCCACGGTGAGCGACGAGGCTGTGCTGGCCGCCGGGCGCCGGTTGGGCGTGATCCCCGCCGGCGCCACGATGAGCACGCTGCTGCGTGTTGCGCGCGGCGGCAACCGGCAGGCTCGCGAACTGCTCGCCGAGCGTGCCCGAGTGCTCGGTGGCGCGGTGGCACTGTTGCGCGACATGCTCAATCCCGACGACCTCGTGGTCGGCGGCCAGGCGTTCACCGAATACCCCGAAGGCATCACCGAGGTTGAGGCCTCCTATGTTCGGCACTCCACGCTGCCGCCGCGCGACATCAGGGTCACGGCGTTCGGCAACCGGGTGCAGGAGGCCGGCGCCGGCGTGACGTCATTGAGTGCCCTCTACGCCGACCCGATCGGGGCGATGAGGCGCGCGTTCCGGCGCATCGGCGGTGCGCCGGCCGGTGAAGGCGTCTCGGCCTGACGCGGCCGAGCGGGGTGCCGCGGGAATAGGTCCGCAGCCCTTTCGGGTAGACATGGCATGTGACCGACGCTCAGGAGCTCCGCCGCGTCGCGGTGCTGTCGGTGCACACCTCGCCGCTTGCGCAGCCCGGTACCGGCGATGCGGGCGGCATGAACGTCTACATCCTGCAGTCGGCGCTCGAGATGGCCCGCCGCGGCGTCGAGGTGGAGATTTTCACTCGCGCGACGTCGTCGCAGGATCCGCCGACGGTACCGGTGGCACCCGGTGTGCTGGTGCGCAACGTCGTCGCCGGTCCCTTCGAGGGGTTGGACAAGCACGACCTGCCGACGCAGCTGTGCGCGTTCACCGCCGGGGTAGTGCGTGCCGAGGCCACCCACGAACCCGGCTACTACGACATCGTGCACTCGCACTACTGGCTGTCCGGCCAAGTCGGCTGGCTGGCTCGCGACCGCTGGGCAGTGCCGCTGGTTCACACCGCTCACACGCTGGCCGCGGTGAAGAACGCGGCACTGGCCGACGGGGACGCTCCCGAGCCGCTGATGCGCGTGGTCGGTGAACAGCAGGTGGTCGACGAGGCCGACCGCTTGATCGTCAATACCGAAGACGAAGCGCGCCAGCTCATGTCGATTCACCACGCGGACCCTGCGCGTATCGACGTGGTGCACCCCGGCGTCGACCTGCAGACGTTCACGCCGGGTGACAAAGCCGCCGCGCGGGTGGCGCTGGGACTGGCCGGCGACGAGCAGGTGGTGGCGTTCGTCGGGCGCATCCAGCCGCTGAAGGCCCCCGACATCCTGCTGCGTGCGGCCGCGAAACTGACCGATACCCATCCGCGGCTGCGGGTGGTGGTGGCCGGCGGGCCGTCCGGCTCCGGGCTGCAGGCACCCGAGACGCTCGCGCGGCTAGCCGCCGAGCTGGGAATCAGCGCACGTGTCACGTTCCTTCCGCCGCAGCCGCGCACCGGGCTGATAACCGTGTACCGGGCCGCGGATCTCGTTGCGGTGCCCAGCTACTCGGAGTCGTTCGGCCTGGTGGCCATCGAGGCGCAGGCCTGCGGAACGCCCGTCGTCGCGGCGGCCGTGGGCGGATTACCCGTCGCGGTCCGCGACGGAGTCAGCGGCGCGCTGGTGTCCAGCCACGACATCGACGACTGGGCCAAGAGCATCGACGCGCTGCTGACCAGAGCTCCGGCGATGAGCCGCGCCGCGGTCGCGCACGCCGCGAACTTCTCGTGGGCGCGCACCGTCGACGCGCTGCTGGACGCCTACGGCCGGGCGACCGAGGACTACCGCGCCGGACGGCAACGCGGTGCGGTTGTCACGCTGGCGTCGCGCCGGTTGGGTCGTCGGTGGAGCATGAGGCGGGGGTTACGCGCATGACCGACGACGTCCAACAGCGCATCGAAGACGCGCTCGACGAGAGCGGGCTGCCTTATTTTCACCACGAGGGCGCCCACGGGGGACCACCCGGAATCGTGGTCGAGCTGCCGGGGGAGCGACGGCTCAAGACCAACACGATCCTGACCGTCGGCGAACACTCGGTGCGGGTGGAGGCGTTCGTCTGCCGCAACCCCGACGAAAACCACGAAGCGGTCTACCGATTTCTGCTCAAGCGCAATCGCAAGCTCTACGGAGTCGCCTACACCCTCGACAACGTCGGCGACATCTACCTGGTCGGCCGGATGGCGCTGTCGGCGGTGACCGCCGAGGAGCTGGACCGGGTGCTGGGACAGGTGCTCGAGGCCGTCGACGAAGACTTCAACACGCTGCTGGAATTGGGTTTCTCGACGTCGATCCGCCGCGAGTGGGCATGGCGGGTGTCGCGCGGTGAGTCGCTGAAGAACCTCGAGGCGTTCGCCCATCTGATCGAGCGCCCAGATTCGGCCCCGTGAGAGACTTTCCGGCATGGCAGACGTCGGCACGCTCGTGCTTCTTCGCCACGGCGAAAGCGAATGGAACGCCAAGAACCTGTTCACCGGTTGGGTGGACGTCGACCTGACTGAGAAGGGTCGCGCCGAGGCGATCCGGGGTGGCGAGTTGATCGCCGAGCACGGGCTGCTGCCCGACGTGTTGCATACGTCGCTGCTGCGCCGCGCCATCACCACTGCGCATCTGGCGCTGGATGCGGCCGACCGGCTGTGGATTCCAGTCAAGCGCAGCTGGCGGCTCAACGAGCGTCACTACGGCGCCCTGCAGGGCCTCAACAAAGCCGAAACCAAAGCCAAGTACGGCGAAGAGCAGTTCATGGCGTGGCGGCGCAGCTACGACATCCCGCCGCCGCCGATCGAGCCGGGCAGCGAGTACAGCCAGGACACCGACCCGCGCTACGTCGACATCGGCGGTGGCCCGCTCACCGAATGCCTGGCCGACGTGGTGGCGCGGTTCCTGCCGTACTACACCGACGTCATCGTGCCGGACCTGCGGCTGGGCAAGACCGTGCTGATCGCCGCGCACGGAAACTCGCTGCGCGCGCTGGTGAAGTACCTCGACGGCATGTCCGACGACGAGGTGGTCGGCCTCAACATCCCGACCGGGATTCCGCTGCGCTACGACCTCGATTCCGACCTGCGGCCGCTGACACCCGGCGGGCAGTACCTCGATCCGGAGGCCGCCGCCGCCGGGGCCGCCGCAGTGGCCAGCCAGGGCGCGGGCGCGAAGAGCTGACCAGCCGCGCCTCGGCGAACAGTCGGTGAACTGCAGTGGAACTCCTTCGCCGACGGGTGTGAGATGTCCCGAAATGGCCTCACGCTGCTGGGGTGACGTTCACCGTCTGCGTACGATTCGGACGTGACTGTGGCGTCTGCGGTCCTCGTGGCCGCGGTGGCAGCCTCTGTGGCGCTGGTGATCGGCGTCGTCGTCGGCGGCGCGGTGATGCCGCGGCTCGCCGAACACAACCGGCGTGTGGCCGCCCAAGAGGCCGGGCTGACGGTGTCGCAGATGCTGCACCGCATCGTGGCGCTGTCGCCGATCGGCGTCGCTGTCGTCGACAACCATCGCGATGTCGTGTTCTTGAACGCCCGGGCCCAAGAACTCGGCCTGGTGCGTGACCGGCTGCTCGACGACCGGGCGTGGACGGCCGCGCGCCGCGTGCTCGCCCGCGGGGACGATGTCGACATCGACTTGTCGCCGGGGGCGTCCCCGTCCGGCCGGTCCGGGTTGTCCGTGCGCGGCCGGGTGCGCCTGCTCGCCGAGGAAGACCGCCGGTTCGCGGTGATCTACGTGTTCGACGACTCCGAAGTGGCGCGCATGGAAGCGACTCGTCGTGATTTCGTCGCCAACGTCAGCCACGAACTCAAGACACCGGTGGGGGCGATGGGACTGCTGGCCGAGGCGCTGCTGGAATCGGCCGACGACCCGGACACAGTGCGCCGGTTCGGCGAAAAGTTGCACTTCGAGTCTCAGCGGCTGGCCAATATGGTCAGCGAGCTGATCGAGCTGTCGCGGCTGCAGGGAGCTGAACGGTTGCCCGAGCTCGAAGCGGTCGACGTGGATACCGTTGTCGCTGAGGCGCTATCGCGCTCCAAGGTGGCTGCCGACAACGCCGACATCACGATCGCCACCGACGAGCCCAGCGGGTTCAAGGTGCTGGGCGACCAAGGTCTGCTGGTCACTGCACTGGCCAACCTGGTCAGTAATGCGATCTCCTATTCACCGCCGGGCTCGCCGGTGTCGATCAGTAGGCGCCGCCGCGGCGGCAACGTCGAAATCGCCGTCACCGACCGGGGCATCGGGATTGCCAAGGAACACCAGGAGCGGGTGTTCGAGCGGTTCTTCCGGGTGGACAAGGCCCGCTCCCGCGCGACGGGCGGTACCGGGCTGGGGCTGGCGATCGTCAAACACATTGCGGCCAACCACAACGGGACGATCCGGCTGTGGAGCCAACCGGGCACGGGGTCGACGTTCACGCTGTCGATTCCGGCCTATGAGGACACCGACGGCGCAGCCGGCCATGAAGACGCCGACGACCCGTCGGCTGGATGAGAGGAAACACCACGTCGTGACCAGTGTGCTGATCGTGGAGGACGAGGAGTCCCTCGCCGACCCGCTGGCGTTCCTGTTGCGCAAGGAGGGCTTCGAGGCGACCGTGGTTGCCGACGGGCCCACTGCGCTGGCCGAGTTCGACCGCGCCGGCGCCGACATCGTGCTGCTGGATCTCATGCTTCCCGGCATGAGCGGCACCGACGTGTGCAAGCAGCTGCGAGCCAAGTCCAGTGTGCCGGTCATCATGGTGACGGCTCGCGACAGCGAGATCGACAAAGTGGTGGGGCTGGAACTCGGTGCCGACGATTACGTCACCAAACCGTATTCGGCGCGCGAGCTGATCGCCCGGATCAGGGCGGTGCTGCGCCGCGGCGCCGACACCGACGACCTGGGCGCGGCAGACGGTGTGCTGGAAGCGGGTCCGGTCCGCATGGACGTCGAACGCCACGTGGTGTCGGTGAACGGTGAGCCGATCACTCTGCCGCTCAAGGAGTTCGACCTCTTGGAGTACTTGATGCGTAACAGCGGCCGAGTGCTCACCCGCGGGCAACTGATCGATCGGGTGTGGGGAGCCGACTACGTCGGCGACACGAAGACTCTCGACGTTCACGTGAAGCGGCTGCGCTCCAAGATCGAAGCAGATCCAGCAAACCCAGTGCATCTGATCACGGTGCGCGGCCTGGGTTACAAGTTGGAGGGCTAGTCCCGATCAACCCGGCGCGGCCGCTTCGGCGCAGCGGATTTGGCTGTCCCGCAACCGAGTTAATGCCTGTTTGCTTTCTCAAACATCTCCGACGGCGGGCCGACCGGCGTGTGGGCAGGCCCCGGGGCACCGGCATCGGAGATTGCTGCCGCGATCCCGCGCAGCGCTTCGGTGGCCACACGGCCAGTGCCGCTGCGAAGCTGGGAGCCGGCTGCACGGCGTCGGGTCGCTTTGCTGATCGCCGGAGAACCGATCCGTCGGCGAGCCCAGAGGTAATGTGATCTCGTGGCCGCGCACACGCCGACGTTGTACATCTTTCCGCATGCCGGTGGATCAGCGCAGTATTACGCGCCATTTGCAAAGGCTTTCAAATCGGATATCAAGCGCCTGGCAGTGCAATATCCGGGACGGCGCGGGACTCACGACCTGTCGTCGTTCAAAAGCGTCCAGGATCTCGCGGATCAAGTATGTGGAATGCTTTCCCCGCGGGATACGCCCGGACGAGGTGTCGCATTCTTCGGGCACAGTATGGGCGCACTGGTGTCATTCGAGGTCGCGCTGCGGTTCGAAGCGGCAGGCAATCCCATCGAAGCCCTGTTCGTCTCTGCCTCTGCCGCACCCGGACGAGTGGGGTTCGAGGACATCCCTGAATCCGACGAAGGGCTACTTGCTGCCGTCAGCCAGATGACCGGCGCCGATCCAGAGTTCATCGAAGACGAGGAATTCGCGGCGAAGATACTTCCGACCCTGCGCGGCCTGAAAGCGATCAGCAATTACAACTGCCCGCCGGACGCCATTGTGTCGTGCCCCATCTTCGCTTTTCTCGGCGACAGCGACGACGTGGCCCCCTACGAAAAGGTAGCTGGCTGGGCCGAGCGCACGGCGGGCGAGTTCACTGTGCGCGCCTTCCCCGGTCACCACTTCTACCTGAACG
Source organism: Mycobacterium sp. NGS19 (assembly GCF_059813155.1). NCBI lineage: Bacteria > Bacillati > Actinomycetota > Actinomycetes > Mycobacteriales > Mycobacteriaceae > Mycobacterium > Mycobacterium sp. NGS19. Next base: position 333,846 of record NZ_JCALEB010000002.1, on the reverse strand, counting down.
ACAATTTGCCCGAGCTCGTCGACGACATCGAGGGCAAGATCACGTCGTACGTCAGCCGGTAGCTTCTGGCACGCGGCCGTCGCCTGAAACCTGCTCGTAGAGTCGGCGTCTGCGACCGCATGCTGGCGCGCCGATCGGTCACCCTGGTGCGAGCCGGTGGACGGCCTCCGAGAAGCCTCCGAGACGGTTGCACTGACCGCCGGGGGTGGACTGCGCCACGACCTCCGCAATTTTCGTACTCGCTGGTAACCAGCGGCGCGCTGCGACAGCACTCGCCCGATGGCCGCGCCGGTTCGCGGCGCGCGCATGCGGTGTCCGCGACGTCTGCGCCGGAGAACGGGGAGCGGCTCGCGTTCGCCTGTGTCCACTTTTTTGGCGCCGTCTGACGAATGTTTGCTCTTTGAAGCTTTTCGGCGCGGGAAGTGGTGCATCCGCTGTTGTTTTTGCGCGGCCGCACGGACTTGGCGACACGCCGCCAACGCCGGCGACCTAGCCGACCCTTACCGGCACCTCGCAACATTCAGCAAACAATCTAGGCTGCTGAATTACCGTCCCACACCGCATCCAATTTGTTTGCGAACCGACGGCCAGCGGCCACCGGCCGTCAAATCCGGAAAAGCATCATTAACTGCTGCGCAAGCCTCTGACCGGGGTAAATATGTCGAATTGGGCTCCGCGTGGCCTGAGAATTTCCAGATTGCCGTTCCTAAGCATTGGTCGGAAAAGCGTGTTAGCGTTCGCTCGTAGGGTCTTCCCTGATCGTCTGCTGGCTAACTACGTAAGGGTGATGCGATGCCGTCAATCGCTTCTTTTGTCCCTGCTGCGCTGCAGAAACAAGCCGAACTGCAGCCCGATGCGACGGCGTTCAGATTCATCGATTACGACATTGACTCCGCCGGATTGAGCGACAGCCTGACGTGGTCTCAGGCGTACCAGCGGGTGCAGGCGATCGCCGCCGAACTCGGGGCGTACGGGTCGCCGGGCGATCGCATCGCGATCGTTGCACCGCAGGGCTTGGAGTACATCGTCGGCTTCCTCGGCGCCATCCATGGCGGCTTCGTCGCGGTGCCGCTGTCAGTTCCGTTGGGCGGCACTCATGACGAACGCATCACTGCCGCCCTGCGGGACAGTGCACCCGTCGCGGTGCTGACGACGTCCACGGTCGTCAACGATGTCGTCTCGTGCGCGCAGGCCGTTCCCGGCCGAATGCCGGCGATTGTCGAGATCGACGCCCTGGACCTCGATGCACCACAGCCAAGCGCGCCACGCCAGATCTCCGGGCGCACGACGGCACTGTTGCAATACACCTCCGGCTCGACGCGGCGGCCGGCAGGTGTCGTGGTGACTCACGACAACATCGTCAAGAACCTGCAGCAGGTCTTTGCCGACTACTTCGAAGACCGCAGGGGCGAAGCTTTCGCCGACACCACACTGGTGTCGTGGCTGCCCTTCTACCACGACATGGGACTGCTGCTGGGAATCACCGCACCGGTCTGGTCGGGCGTTTCCACGGTGCTCACCAGTCCCATGGCATTTCTGCAGAAGCCGGCCCGGTGGATGCAGATGCTGGCAAGTCACCCTCATTCCTTCTCTGCCGCACCGAATTTCGCGTTCGAGCTGGCGGCGCGCCGCACATCCGACGACGACCTAGCGGGGCTCGACCTGGGAAACGTGTACTGCATCATCGCCGGCAGCGAACGGAATCACGCTGCCACCATCAGGCGGTTCAACGGCCGGTTCTGTCCTCTGGGGCTTAGTGACACCGTCGTTCGACCGTCGTACGGCCTCGCCGAGGCCACCCTGTATGTCGCCTCCTCGGCGCCGCAGCGTCCGCCGAGCGCTGTCCGCTTCGACTACGAGAAGTTGTCGGCCGGCCATGCAAAGCGTTGCGACAGTGAAACCGGCACCGAACTCGTAAGCCACGGCGGGTCGCGTGCCGTGACGTTCGCGATCGTCGATCCCGAAACGGGCCACGAGAAGGCGGCAGGCGACGTCGGTGAGATCTGGGTGCATGGCCCCAACGTGGCGAGCGGATATTGGCGCAATCCGGAGTTGTCGGAGCGGACATTCGGCGGACGTCTTCTCGACCATTCTCCGGGACGGCCCGAGGGTCCGTGGCTGCGTACCGGCGATCTGGGCGTGATCTCCGAGGGAGAGCTCTTCATCGTCGGCCGCATCAAAGACCTGCTGATCGTCGACGGGCGTAACCACTACCCCGACGACATCGAGGCGACCGTCCAAGAAATCAGCGGCGGCCGCGTCGCGGCGGTGTCCGTTCCCGGTGATCGGACAGAGCAGCTGGTCGTCATCGTCGAGGTCAGGAAGCCGCGCGCGCCAGAACAAGACGAGCAGCAAAGGCTTCGCACGCTCAAACGTGATGTCACAGCGGCGATCTCGCGAGTGCACAGCGTTCGGGCCGCCGATGTGGTGCTCGTGTCTCCCGGCTCGATCCCCATCACCACGAGTGGCAAGATCCGGCGCTCGGCATGCGTCGAGCGTTATCGACTCGATCAATTCCAGCGACTCGACGCGGTCGTATGACGGCCGGCCAACTGAATGCACCTGTGGCGGCGGACAAGCGCTCCGACGGCTTACGCGATTGCGCAGCCGCACATCGAATCTCACGAACGCGAAGGTTGACACGATGAGCACGGCACCGGCGGATCGCCGGGCGATCATGGCCGAGGCGTTACGCAAGATCGACGAACTGAACGCGCGTCTGGAGATCGCCGAAAAGGGCGAGACCGAGCCGATCGCGGTCGTGGGAATGGGTTGCCGGTTGCCCGGCGGAGTCAACGATCCGGCCCAATACTGGCAGTTACTGCGCAACGGCGACAGCGGCATCGTGCGCGTGCCCGCCGACCGCTGGGACGCCGATGCGTTCTACTCGCCAGACCACACCGTCGCAGGCACGATCTGCAGTCGCGAAGGCGGTTTCCTCACTGGTTGGCAGCCCGACGAATTCGACGCAGAGTTCTTCGGCATGTCACCGCGTGAGGCGGCAGGCATGGATCCTCAGCAGCGGTTGCTGCTCGAAGTCGCCTGGGAAGCTTTGGAAAACGCCGGCATTCCCGCGCACGCCATCCGCGGCTCGCAGACATCTGTCTTCGTCGGATTGACCACCTACGACTACTCGCTGATCGCCGGCAGGTTGCGTCCGGAGGAACTCGACCCACACATCCCGTTCGGCAATGCGTCGAATTTCGCAGCTGGGCGGCTGTCGTATTTCCTCGGCGTGCACGGTCCGGCTGTCGTGGTCGACACCGCTTGCTCGTCGTCTCTGGTCGCGGTCCACTTGGCCTGCCAGAGCCTGCGTCGGCGCGAGAGCGATCAGGCGTTCGCCGCCGGAGTCAATCTGATCCTCACACCGCAGAACAGCATCGCGTGCTCGCGGTGGGGAATGCTCGCGCCTGACGGCCGCTGCAAGACCTTCGACGCTGCGGCGGACGGATACGTGCGCAGCGAAGGCGCCGGCGTCGTGGTGCTCAAGCGGCTCAGCGATGCCCTGCGACACGGCGATCGGGTGTGGGCGGTGGTGCGCGGATCGGCAGTCAATCAGGATGGCCCGAGCAGCGGCCAGACCGTGCCCAACGGCCCTGCACAGCAGGCGGTGCTGCGCCAGGCGCTGGCTGCATCGCGGTTACAGCCGAGCGAGATCGACTACATCGAGGCGCACGGGACCGGAACAGCGCTCGGTGATCCGATCGAACTCGACGCTCTGAGCCAGGTTTTCGCCCAGCGCGACGATTCGGTGCCGTTGGTGGTCGGTTCGGTGAAAACCAATCTCGGCCACCTCGAGTCGGCCGCCGGGATTGCGGGCTTCATCAAGGCCGTGCTCAGCGTGCGCCACGGGCACATTCCGCGGCACCTCAACTTCGACTCGCTGACCCCCCACGCCAGTGAGGGCGCATCGCGGCTGGCGGTTGCGGCCCAGCCCATGGCCTGGCCGTCGGTGCGGCGCCGCCGCCGCGCCGGGGTGTCGTCGTTCGGGGTCAGCGGTACCAACGCCCACGTGGTGGTCGAGCAGGCGCCTGACCCCAATGGCGTTGTGTTACAAGCCGATCCGGTTGTCAGCACCTTGGTGATCTCCGGAAAGTCGCCCGCCCGGATCGCGTCGACGGCAGCGACGCTGGCCGAATGGATGGCCGGTGACGGTATCGACGTGCCGTTGGCCGACGTCGCCCATACCGTCAACCATCACCGCACCCGCCACAAGGTCTTCGCGACAGTGTGCGCGCGTGACCGCGCCCAGGCGATAACTGGTTTGCGGGCCCTGGCTGCAGGCGAGAACGCACCCGGTGTGGTGCCGCCGCACACGGGATCTCAGGGCGTCGGCACAGTCTTCGTGTTCTCCGGTCAAGGCGCCCACTGGGCCGGTATGGGCCAACGATTACTCGACGACGAACCTGCCTTCGCCGCAGCAATAGACGAACTGGAACCGGATTTCGTTGAGCGCGTGGGATTCTCGCTGCGTCGCGTAATCGCCGGGGGCGAGCAGATCAGCGGTGACGCCCGCGTTCAGCCCGTGGTGATGGGACTGCAGTTGGCGCTGACGGCGTTGTGGCGCTTCTACGGCGTGGCGCCCGATGCGGTCATCGGTCATTCGATGGGCGAAGTCACCGCGGCGGTGGTCGCGGGAGCGTTGACTCCGGCCGAGGGCCTGCGTGTCATCGCCACCCGGTCACGCCTGATGTCCCGGCTGTCCGGGCAGGGAGCTGTCGCGCTGCTGGAGCTGGACGAAGACGCCAGCGCCGCGGTGATCGCTGACTTCCCGCAGGTCAGCGTGGCCGGCTATGTGTCGCCGCGCCAAACCGTCATCGCCGGGCCCGTAGCGCCTGTCGACGCGGTGATCGCCGCAGTGACGGCACGGGGCCGCTTCGCGCGCCGGGTCAACATGGACGTGGCCTCCCACACCGCACAGATGGACCCGGTGCTACCGGATCTGCGTGCCGCCCTTGGGGATCTGACCCCTCGATCGCCCGCTGTTCCGCTCTTCTCGACAGTCATCGAAGGTGTCACCGCGCCGGTGCTCAACGCCGACTACTGGGTGGACAACGTGCGACAGCCTGCGCGGTTGCACGCGGCCGTCGTCGCGGCCGCCCGTAATTACTCGACGTTCGTCGAGATCAGCGCTCATCCGATCCTGACGCACGCCATAGCGGAGACGCTCGGTTCCGTTCCGCACCGCAGCATCGGCACGTTGTGGCGAGACGGTGACGACACCGTGAACTTCCGCACCAGCCTGAACACGTTGCACACATCACAGCCGCCGAAGACGCCGCACCCACCGGAACCGCATCCCGTGTTGCCTGCCACCCCGTGGCACCACACCCGTCACTGGATATCCATCGACGACGCCACGGCGACAATGGAATCCCCGCCCAAGCCGGGAACCGTGCTGGGCCAGCACATCGCCGTGGCCGGCAGTTCAGCTCATCTGTGGCAGGCGCGACTGGCGCCCGAAGCCAGGCCGTATCCCGGTCGGCACCGTATTCGTGGCGCGGAAGTGGTGCCGGCATCGGTTCTGGCGCAGACACTTTCGGCTGTGGCAGCTGAGCTCGGCGCGTCTGCTGTTGCTGACGTCCGATTCGAGAACCCGATCGTCGTCGACCAGCCCCGCCTGGTCCAGGTGCTCGCCGAGGGTGGATCGCTCTCGGTGTCGTCGCGGCCCGTCGCGGAGGCAAGCGGGTATGCGTGGACACAGCATGTCTGCGCCCGACTGTCGCGCCCGCGGACCGGATCGCAGCGTGTGCGCGACGGAGCTGATCACCGAGAGCGCGGTGCGAACGGTGTCGCTGTCGAATCGGGGCCTGCCGTGCACCAGCAGCCGGAGATCGACGGGCGACCGTTCACATGGTCGATCGAGTCCGTGCGCTCGGCGCCGGGTGGTGTGCGCGCCGACGTCGAACCGACCGAAGCGTCGAGTGCTGCACTGCTGGACGCCGCCTTTCATGTCGGACGGCTCGTCGAGGGCACCAACTCGGCGCTGATGTTTCCCGTGGCCGCCGAGAGTATCCGGGTCGATGCTGAATTGGCCGAGGGGCGGGGTTGCGTCGAAGCGTATCGGCGTGGTGGCGCCGACGAGCAAGAACTCGTCGTCGACATCTCGGTGCAGGCGCCGGACGGCACCACATGCATCGACATCCGGTCGCTGCGGTACGCCGCCGTCGATGTCGATGCGATAGCAGCCCCCGTGGCCGGCGACCCGCGCACGCTGGCTCATGCGGTCGAGTGGCGGTCGGCGCGCGAAAGCCTTCTCGCTCAACCACACTCCGCCGGTGCCCACACGGTTGCTGTCATCGGAGAAGCCGGAGCGGTGCGCTGCTTCAGCGATCGACTCGCCACCGCGGGATACCAGCCGGCCGACATCGCTGGTGCACGGTATGTGGTCTACGTTCCCGACAGCGAACGGGACACCGAGACCGACGCCGAGTGCGCAGTCCGGTTGTCTTCGGAAGTGGCCGATCTGGTGCGGATACTGATCGAGCGCGACGACGACAACCCGGCGACACTGTGGATCGTCACTCGCGGTGTGCGCGAGGGCAGTTGCGGCGCAGCGGTACGCCAGAGCGGTCTGTGGGGGATCGCAGGCGTGATAAACGCCGAGCAGCCCCAGCTCTGGGGTGGCCTGATCGACCTCGATACCGACTCCGAACAGGACGAGCAAAAGCTCGCGACAACGCTGGCTGACCTGCTGCCCAGGCCGGCCCGGTCGATCCTCGCCGTGCGCGGCGATGACCTCCTCGTGCCCGCTCTGGCGCCGCTGTCCGGCCCTTCGGCTCGAGAACCGTTGCACTGCCGGTCCGATGGTGCGTACCTGATCACCGGCGGCATGGGCGCTCTTGGCTTGCTGATGGCGGGTTGGCTCGCTGACCATGGCGCGCGTCGTCTGATACTCGCCGGCCGGACACCGTTGCCGCCGCGACGGGATTGGGACGACGAACGCAACAGCGATCAGACGCGTCACAAGATCGCCGCGATCCGAGCGCTGGAGGCGCGTGGCGTCTCAGTGGAGGCCGTGGCGCTCGATATCGGCTCGCGCGACGCGCTGGCGGCTCTGCTCGCCCGGCGTGACAACGACGGCGCAGCACCGATTCGTGGCGTCATCCATGCGGCCGGTGTGACGGAAGGCCAACTGCTGACCGAGATCTCGCGCGACCGCCTGCGTCGCACCTTGTGGCCGAAGATCGCCGGAGCACAGGTTCTGCACGAGCAGTTCCCACCCGGCAGCTTGGACTTCCTTTTCCTCACGGCCTCGGCGGGCACCGTGTTTGGGGTTCCCGGGCAAGGGGCGTACGCGTCGGCGAACGCCTACCTCGACGGTCTGGCCCGCGCACGTCGCCGGCAGGGGTGCCGCACCGTGAGCCTGGATTGGGTGGCATGGCGGGGTCTCGGATTCGCCGCCGACGCTGCGGTGGTGATCCAGGAACTCGAACGGATGGGTTCACGTCCGCTCGATCCCGCCGAAGCGTTCGCGGCGTGGGACCATGCGAACCGTTACGACATCGCGCAAGTGGTGATGGCTCCGCTGCCGTCCGACGCGCCAGCGAGTTCTGCCGCAGCGCAGGCTGAGTCGGCCGTGCGGCCGGATTGGGCACAGATGTCTGCCGACGAAGTCCTCAGCAAGCTCGACGAGGGACTGCGGACCATTCTGCGACGCGAGCTGCAACTGCCCGAAGCCGAACTGGACGCAGACCGTCCGTTCGCGGAGATGGGGCTGAACTCGGTGTTGGCGATGTCCATTCGACGGCAAGCGGAGCAACTCGTCGGCCTCGAACTGTCGGTGACGATGCTGTGGAATCACCCCACGGTCACGTCATTGGCGGCATATCTGGCGACAAAGCTTCTGCCACAGCAGGATTCGCCGGAGGATTTCGATGCCTTGACCGATTCCGCCAGCAACGTCTTGGAGGAGTTGTTCGACATCGTCGAATCCGCTCCGGCCGGCAGAGAGAGTGGCTTCTAGATGGGCGTACTTCCCGACGAGGCCAGGCTTCGGGACTGGCTGGTCGACTACCTGATCACCAACATCGGGTGCTCTCCCGACGACATCGATCTCGATGCCTCGTTCAACGATCTCGGCGTGGGATCGCGGGATTCTGTGGTGCTCTCCGGCGAATTGTCCGAGCTGATCGGTCAACCCGTCTCGCCGCTCGAGTTCTGGCAGCACCCGACGATCAACGAGCTGTCGCGGTTCTTGACCGGCGCCGAACCGGAGTCACCGGTCGAGGCCGTGAGCGTCGAACGCGGGTCGGCCGACGAGCCGATCGCCGTCGTCGGTGTCGGTTGCCGTTTTCCGGGCCAGATCAGCGGCCCGGAGTCGTTGTGGCAGTTCCTTTCCGACGGTCGATCCGCGGTGTCGGAAGTGCCCCCGGATCGGTGGGCCTCGTTCGACGACACCACACCGGAGATCGCCGCGGTACTATCCGGCACCACCCGGTGGGGCGCATTTCTGAGCGACATCGACCGCTTCGACGCGGAGTTCTTCGACATCATGCCGCGCGAAGCGGCGAAGATGGATCCGCAGCAGCGCCTTCTGCTGGAGGTCGCTTGGGAGGCTCTGGAGCATGCGGGAATTCGGCCGAGTTCCTTGAGGCATACGCAAACCGGCGTGTTCGTCGGCGCCTGCCTAAGCGAGTACGGGTACCTGGCGTCCAGCGATCTGCCAAGTGTGGACGCGTGGAGCAACACCGGTGGGGCGTTGAGCATCATCGCGAACCGGCTTTCCTACCACCTGGATCTGCGCGGCCCGTCGCTGGCGTTGGATACGGCGTGCTCGTCGTCGCTGGTGGCAGTGCATCTGGCTTGTCAGAGTCTGCGCACCGGCGACGCGAATCTCGCGCTCGCGGCCGGGGTGAACCTGCTGTTGCTGCCTGCTGTCTTCCGCGGGTTCGACCAGGCGGGCGCGTTGTCGTCGACCGGGGCATGCCATGCCTTCGACGCCAGCGCGGACGGGTTCGTGCGCGGCGAGGGCTGCGGTGTCGCGGTGCTTAAACGTCTTTCGGATGCGCTGCGTGACGGCGACAGGATCCTGGCGGTCGTCCGCGGCTCAGCCGTCAACCAGGATGGGCGATCGAACGGGCTGATGGCTCCCAACCCGTCGGCGCAGATGGCGGTGCTGCGCGCGGCGTACACGAACGCCGGCGTGGCGCCCCATGAAGTGGACTACGTCGAAACACACGGCACCGGAACGCTGCTCGGCGACCCGATCGAGGCACGCGCCCTCGGCACGGTGCTGGGCCGTGGGCGTGCGGCACAGTCGCCGTTGTTGATCGGTGCGATCAAGTCGAATCTCGGCCATCTCGAAGCTGCGGCCGGTATCGCCGGCTTCATCAAGGCCGTACTGGCGGTGCATCGCGCGGATATCCCCGGCAACCTCCATTTCACAACCCCCAACCCGCACATACCGTTCGACCAGCTGCGACTGAAAGTGGCTGCGCAGCAACAGAAGTGGCCGGATATGCAGCGGCCACGCCGGGCCGGCGTGTCATCCTTCGGCTTCGGCGGCACCAATGCGCATGTCGTGATCGAACAGGCCCCCGACCCCATTCCCGCTGAGCGGACGCTGGAGCCGCCGGTATCCACGCTGGTCGTCTCGGGCAAGTCGACGGAACGCATCGCGTCGACGGCTGCGGCATTGGCGGAGTGGATGGTTGGCGCCGGCGGGGACGTGCGGCTGTCGGATGTGGCGCACACGCTCAATCACCACAGGGAGCGTCATGGCCGGTTCGCGACCGTGTGTGCGCGCGATCGTGCCGACGCGGTGAAAGCCTTGCAAGCGTTGGCGGCCGGTCAATCGGTCGACGGTGTGGTGGGTCCCCACGAGGGGAAGTGCCGCCCCGGCACGGTGTTCGTCTATTCGGGTCAGGGCTCGCAATGGGCGGGCATGGGCCGGCAGTTGCTTGACGACGAGCCGACGTTCGCCGCGGCGATCGCCGCATTGGAGCCGGTGTTCGTCGAGCACGTCGGATTCTCGCTGCAACAAGTGATCGCGGACGGCGAACCGGTCAGCGGTGATGCGCGAGTCCAGCCGGTGCTGATGGGACTACAACTCGCGCTGACCGACCTCTGGCGGTCATACGGGATCTATCCGGACGCGGTGATCGGCCACTCGATGGGAGAGGTGACCGCTGCCGTGGTGGCCGGAGCGCTCACCGTGCCCGAGGGATTTCGGGTGATCGCCAATCGATCCCGCGCGATGTCGGCGCTGGCCGGGCAGGGCGCCGTGGCGTTACTGACGGTCGACGCCGACCGCGCCGAAGCGGTGATCGCAGAGCAGCCCGGGGTGAGCGTCGCCGGCTACATCGCGCCCGCGCAGACGGTGATCGCCGGACCGGTGGCACCGGTCGACGAGGTGATCGCCAAGCTCAGCGCGGACAACAAGTTCGCCCGGCGAGTCAACATGGAAGTCGCCTCGCATACCGCGTTGATGGAACCGATCCTGCCGCAACTGCGCGCGGCACTGGCCGATCTGCGCCCCGGAGCCGTCACGATTCCGTTCTTTTCCACTGTCACCGAAGGCACCACGAGCCCACTGCTCGATGCCGAGTACTGGATCGCCAATGTGCGCCAGCCGGCGCGGTTCATGCAGGCAGTCTCGGCGGCCGCCCGAGACCACGGCACGTTCGTCGAGATCAGCGCTCATCCCATCCTCACCCACGCCGTCAGCGACACACTCGAGTCGGCGGCACACCACCACAGCGTGGGCACGCTCTGGCGCGACGGTGACGACACGATCAGCTTCCACACGAACCTCAACAGCGTTCACGTGAGCCAACCGCCTCAGACCCCGCATCCGCCGGAACCGCATCCGGTGCTGCCTTCTACACCCTGGCACCACACTCGGCACTGGATCACCGCCACGCCGTCGAACGGCGCTCGACCCCGCCTTCGGCAAGGCGATTCGAATGCGCCGATCGGTGGTGTGGTCCCCGCGCAGTGGTATTGCGATTTAGTCTGGCCCGAAACGCCATTGGAGACTGCGCGGGCCGACGCCGACAGTTGGTGGCTGGTCATCGGAGAACCTGCACTGGCCCAGGAAATCGGCCGCGTGCTCGACGACCATTCTGCGGTGTCGGTGCTGCCGACCTCAGTGCTGAGCGACGACCGCGACGCGGCAGAACTGGTCAACGGTCTGGCCGGAGTCACCAATGTGCTGTACGCGCCCGAGCCAGTGTCTGAATGTTTCGACCCCGCACCGGCCTACCTGCTTTTCGACGCGGTGCGACGGCTGACCGCGGCGATGGCCGCAATGGCGTTGCCGCCGCGGCTCTTTGTGCTGACGCGTAATGGCCAGCCCGTCGACGACGGCGATCGTGCCGACCCAGGCCACGCCACGTTATGGGGCGTGGGCCGCACCTTGGCGCTGGAACATCCCGAACTGTGGGGCGGAATCGTCGACGTCGACGCGTCGGTGCCTGCCGAGTTGGCTGCACGGTATCTGGTGGACGAGGCGCACGGCCGCGACGGCGAGGACCAAGTCGTCTATCGGGCCGGTGTGCGGCGCGTCCCCCGGCTGCGTCACGGCTACCCGTCCTCGACCGCACCGGTCGAGCTCGAAAGTGACCGCTGCCACTTGGTCGTCGGCGCCACCGGCAATGTCGGGCCGTACCTGATCGAGCAGCTCGCTGACATGGGTGCCACGAATATCGTTGCCGTGTCCCGCAATCCGGGCCCCAGCATCGATGCCTTGGCGGCCAGCCTGTCGGCCAGCGGAACAACATTGACCACCGTGGCCGCCGACGCAGCTGACGAAGCAGCGATGACCGCGCTGTTCGACCGCTTCGGCAGGGATCTTCCGCCGCTGGCCGGCATCTATCTCGCCGCCTTCGCCGGGGGGCCGGTGACGCTGCGCGACATGACCGATGACGACGTCGCGGTGATGTTCCGGCCGAAGCTGAACGTGGCGGCGCTGCTGCACAAGCTGTCGCTGAGGCACCAGGTACGCCAGTTCGTGATGTTCTCGTCGATCTCCGGAATCACCGGTTCGCGGTGGCTGGCTCACTACGCCGCCACCACGACGTTCTTGGACACGTTCGCGTTCGCACGCCGGGCGGCAGGGCTTCCGGCAACCGCCGTCAACTGGGGGCTCTGGAAGTCGTTGACGGACAGGCAAAGTGACGAAGAGCGTCAGGTCACCCTCGACTCGGGTTTGGAACCCATGCCCGACGAAATCGCTATCCGGGCTTTGCCGTGGGTCATCGGCAGCGATGCCCGCGCCCGCGCCACTATCGTCGCCGCGGACTGGGGCCGACTGGCCGCCGCTTACCGCACCCGGGCAGCGCTGCACATCGTGGACGATCTGCTGGGCGCCGGCACCGATGTCGACGGCGACAGTTCGGTTACCCAAGCCACCGAATTCCGCACCGCGCTGCGCGACTGCGAACCGGCGCGGCGTCGGGAGCTTCTGGTGGAGCACGTGACCGCCCACGTGGCGGCCGCGATGGGACTGGACTCACCCGCGTCATTGGATCCGTTCGAGGGCTTCTTCCAATCGGGGATGGATTCGTTGATGAGCGTGACGCTCAAGCGTTCCCTCGCCGAGAGCCTCGGCGTCGCGTTGCCCGCTTCGGTGGTATTCGACTACCCGACCGTCGATGCACTGGCCGGCTATCTGGCCACGGTCCTGCCCGAGCTGATCGAGGTGTCCGAACAGGACAGCGCCGACGACTACGACGATCTGACCGACGACGAACTGCTGCAACAACTCTCGGAAAGGCTCGGATGAGCGCGATGGCCGCCGCACCGCCGGATCGTCGGTCCATCGTCGCCGAAGCGCTTCGCAAGATCGACGATCTGACCGCACGCCTGGAGATCGCCGAGAAAGGCGACACCGAGCCCATCGCCGTGGTGGGCATGGGTTGCCGGTTCCCGGGCGGGGTGAACAATCCGGCGGAGTACTGGCGGCTGCTGCACTCCGGCAGGAGCGGCATCGTGCGGGTCCCGCCGGATCGCTGGGACGCCGACGCGTTCTTCAGCGAAGACCACACCGTGCCGGGCACCATCTGCAATCGTGAGGGCGGCTTTCTCACGTCGTGGCAGCCCGACCAGTTCGACGCCGACTTCTTCGGCATGTCGCCGCGCGAGGCGGCCGGCATGGACCCGCAGCACCGGCTGCTGCTCGAAGTAACTTGGGAGGCACTGGAAAACGCCGGTATCACCGCAACCGCGATCCGGGGCACCCAGACCGCAGTGTTCGTCGGCGCCACCACCAGCGACTACTACTACCTGCACTCGGCCGGAGCCCGTCCACAAGACGTCGACCCGTACGTCTCGTTCGGGAATGCGGCGAACTTCGCCGCGGGGCGGCTGGCGTATCTACTCGGCGTGCACGGCCCGGCGGTGTTCATCGACACGGCGTGCTCGTCGTCGCTGGTCGCGATCCACCTGGCGTGTCAGAGCCTTCGGCGACGGGAAAGTGATCAGGCGCTGGCGGCCGGCGTCAACTTGATCCTGAGCCCCCAAAACAGCATCGCGTGCTCTCGGTGGGGAATGCTCGCACCCGACGGCCGCTGCAAGACCTTCGACGCCGACGCCAACGGGTATGTGCGCAGCGAGGGTTGCGGTGTGGTGGTGCTCAAGAGGCTCAGCGACGCAGTGCGCGACAACGACAGGGTGCTGGCGCTCGTGCGCGGGTCCGCGGTCAATCAGGACGGTCCGAGCAGCGGGCAGACGGTGCCCAGCGGACCGGCGCAGCAGGCGCTGATGCGTTCGGCGTTGGCGGCGTCGCGGCTAGCGCCCAGCGACATCGACTATGTCGAGGCGCACGGCACAGGCACGGCGCTAGGTGACCCGATCGAACTCGACGCGCTCAGCCAGGTGTTCGGCGAGCGCGACGGGGCCGCACCGTTGGTGCTCGGTTCGGTCAAGACGAACTTCGGTCACCTGGAGTCAGCTGCGGGAGTTGCCGGATTCATCAAGACGGTGCTCAGCATCCAGCACGGCTATGTGCCCAAGCACCTGAACTTTGCGCGGTTGACTCCGCACGCCGGGCCGGGGGCGTCGCGGTTCACGATCGCTGCCGAAGGCATGCCATGGCCGTCATCCGGGCGGCGCCGCAGGGCCGGGGTGTCGTCGTTCGGGGTCAGCGGCACCAACGCACATGTGGTCGTGGAACAGGCGCCTGATCCGGAACCTGCTGTGCCGCAGCCTGATCCGGCCGTCAGCACGCTGGTGGTGTCGGGCAAGACACCGGCGCGCATCGCATCGACGGCCGCGATGCTGGCCGACTGGCTGGCCGGGGAGGGTGCCGGTGTTCGCTTGGCCGACGTGGCGCACACCGTGGCTCGGCATCGGACGCGGCACAAGCACTTCGCTGCTGTCAGCGCGCGCGATCGAAGCCAGGCGGTATCTGGCCTGCGGGCATTGGCAGCCGGCGAATCGGCGCCGGGTGTCGTGGAGCCTTCCGAACTGCCGTCTCGGGTGGGGACGGTGTTTGTGTATTCGGGTCAGGGTTCGCAGTGGGCGGGGATGGGTCGGCGGTTGTTGGTCGAGGAGCCGGCGTTTGGTGCGGCGGTGGCTGAGTTGGAGCCGGTGTTTGTTGCGCAGGTGGGGTTTTCGTTGCGTGAGGTGCTGGCGTCGGGGGAGCCGGTGGTGGGCATCGACCGGATTCAGCCGGTGTTGGTGGGCATGCAGTTGGCGTTGACGAGGTTGTGGCAGTCCTATGGGGTGACACCGGATGCGGTGATCGGGCATTCGATGGGCGAGGTCAGTGCGGCGGTGGTGGCCGGGGCGTTGTCGGCTGCTGATGGGCTGAAGGTGATTGCGACGCGGTCGCGGTTGATGGCGCGGTTGTCGGGGCGCGGGGCGATGGCGCTGGTGGAGTTGGAGGCGGCTGCGGTTGAGACGTTGATTGCCCAGTATCCGCAGGTGACGGTGGCGGTGTATGCCGCGCCGGCGCAGACGGTGATCGCCGGGCCGCCGGATCAGGTGGATGCGGTGATCGCGGTGGTCGATGCGGGGGGGCGGTTGGCGCGGCGGGTCGAGGTGGATGTGGCGTCGCATCATCCGACGGTGGATCCGATTTTGGCAGAGTTGCGTGCTGGGTTGGCGGGGTTGTCGCCGATGTCGCCGACGGTGTCGTTGATCAGTACGGTGGGTGCCCAAAACGGTGTGGCGCCGGTGTTCGACGCCCAGTATTGGGTGGCCAATCTGCGTCAGCCGGTGCGGTTTGGTCAAGCGATCAGCATCGCCGCCCAACAGCACGCCACCTTCGTCGAAATCAGCCCCCACCCCCTCCTCACCCACGCCATCACCGAAACCCTCGCGTCGACGTCGCCGAACGACCGCACCGTCGTAACGTCGGCGATGAGGCGTGGCGAAGACGAGACCCTGTCCGTCCATACTCAGCTCGCCACACTCGGGGTCAGCGCGGCCGACCGCACCGGCAGATTCATCGACGTTCCGCCGTCGCCGTGGCTGCACGAACGGTACTGGCTCGAGAAAAAGACTGCTGCGCAGCAGATTTCAGCCACACATCCGCTGCTGGGAATACACGTCGAGTTGCCTTCCGGCCGTGACCATGTGTGGCAGACCGACACCGGAGCCGACATCCCGCATTGGCTGGCCGGTCGCCAGGTGAGCGGCCAGGCGGTCGTACCGGCGGCAATCTTCGCCGAAATGGCCGTGAGCGCCGCAAGCCAAGCCCTCGACGTTGCACTCGCGGCCGTGCAGGTGTGCGATCTCGAGATCGAGCGGACGCTCACCGCGCATGGTCACATGCGTTTCACGACACAGCTTGTCCGGGCGCAGGACGGAATTCGCGTCGAGATACACGCCAGTTCGGTAGGCGGAACGTGGCATCGGTGTGCGGTCGCCGGTATCCGTACTGTCGACGACGGTCCGTCGACCTGCCCGGTCGACGTCGAAGGTGCAACCGAGATCAGGTTGTCCGACGAGGTCGTCGACCATCCCGATTTCGGGATAGCGCCCCTGCTGCTCGACACGGGGTTGCAGTGCCTGGCCGATGCCATCAACAGTGCGGCCGGGTCACCCGAAACGCGTTTGGACGCAGTGTCTTTCGCAACGATTCGCCTGTTCGGGCGGGTAGGGCAGCGGGCGTGGTGCCGCGTCGAGCTGTCCGGTGACGGCCAGGACGGCGCGGGCTGTGTCGGCCGGATCCTGTTGACCGACGCCGCGGGAACGCCGCTCGCGGAACTCACCGGAATTCGCATGCGGCCGGTGGACCCTCGCGACATTTCGCTACCGCTCGAACAGATGGTGTTCGATACCAGCTGGGCGCCTTCCGAGGCGTCACCCGCACACGAGAAGCCGTCCGCTGCCGACGGGAATTGGCTTCTGCTCACCGATGACGACGCCGAAACCACGGAGCTCGCGGCGAAAGTCGCGACCCAGCTGAGCGCGCAGACCAGGCGCGTGAGCATCGTGTCGCTGTTCGCGGAAGCGTCGATCCGAGAACAAATTTCACCGGCCGGTGTGGTCGTGTTCGTCGCAACGCGCTCGTTCGACGGCAGTGATGCGGACCAGACCCTTCGGCGCGCCCGAAAGCTGATCTTGACGCTCGACGCCACCGTGCGCAGCGTCGTCGACTCGAACCGAGGCAAGCCGCCACGGCTGTGGCTGGTCACCCGCGATGGGCTGGCCGTGGATGACGGTGAGACGGGCGATCCGGCGATCGGCGCGCTCAAAGGGCTGGTCCGTAACTGGCGCTTCCCGGGAGAAGCGGCTCGCGTCCTCGCCGGTGAACCCGACGTGGGAGCCACCCTGGTCGATGTCGACCATCGCAGCGACGTCCTCACGGCATTGATGTCGGAATTCGGGGCAACCGACCATGACGACGTGATCGCCTGGCGAGGCGGCCGTCGATATGTCGAACGGCTCTCCCGCGCAACGCTCGAGCCGGGGGCGGGTCATGCGGTTGTCCGCACGAACGGCTCGTACATCGTCACCGGCGGACTGGGTGGCCTCGGCGGCGTGGTGACGCGATGGCTGCTGAAGCGGGGCGCCGGCCGGCTGATCCTCAACGGCCGGACCGAACCCTCAGAGGACCAGCGTCGGACACTCTCGGCGTGGGCAGATGACACGGAAATCGCGTTTGTCCCAGGCGACATCGCGACGCCGGGAGTCGCCGAACGGCTGGTGGCCGCCGCTGAAGAAACCGGGTATGGGCTACGCGGTGTCGTGCATGCGGCCGGGGTGAGCGGCGACGGCCTGGTGACCGCGCTCACCGAGGACGGACTTGAGCGCGTGTGGGCGCCGAAGGTGACCGGTGCACTGCGACTGCACACGGCCACAGCCACCCGAGAGCTCGACTGGTGGGTCGGCTTCTCCTCGATGGCAACGCTTTTGGGCTTGCCCGGTCAGCTGGCCTATACGACGGCCAACGCCTGGCTCGACGCGCTGGTCGCGTGGCGGCGCGCGTCCGGTCTGCCCGCCAACGCGATCAACTGGGGCCAGTGGTCCGACGTCGGGATGAGCCGGGCCCTCACCTACAGCGTGCTGGATCCGATCACACCCGACGAAGGGATCGAGGCGCTGGAGTCGCTGGTGGGAAGCCCGCTGACGCGCACGGGTGTCGGCCGGCTGCGCCTGGACAGGGCTGCCGCCACCGCGGCTTTCGCTGAGCTGGGGTACTTCACGGAGTTGTCCGACGGTCTCGGTAGCTCTGCGACCGGAGACTGCTCGACGGGTAACGCCGGCAGTCAAGCCGTGACGGCAGTTCCGGATTGGGCAGATATCCCGCCGGAGAACCTGGCGGGCGAGCTCGAAAGCAGGCTCAAAGCCATCCTCGCTCGCGAACTGCGCCTGTCCGCAGCAGCCGTCGACGCCGAGCGGCCGTTCCCGGAGCTCGGACTCGACTCGATGATGGCGATGACGGTGCTGAAGGAAACCCAGAAGCTGGTGGGCCTCGACGTATCGGCGAACACGTTGTTCAACCATCCGACCATCCGGTCATTGGCGGCGTATCTAGCGGAAACGCTTGCGGCGCAACATGCTTCACAGCGCGACGACATCGAGCCAACGTTGGACGAGGACGGCAGTGTGCTGGATGCGCTGTTCGACAGCGTCGAGTCGGCCTCCGCCGGTAGCGAAAGCGGTGTTTTCTGATGAGAACGATCTTCGGCAGGGTGGCGGCCATGACGGCCGATCAGCGGGGTTCGCTGACCGAACAGTTCGAGAAGGCCTCCCGGATCGCGGTCGCCGAACCGGTAGCGGTGATCGGCATCGGCTGCCGTTTCCCCGGCGGCGTCGCCGGACCCGAAAGTTACTGGAAATTCCTCGCAAACGGCACCGACGCGATCAGCGAAATCCCCCCGGACCGCTGGAACGCCGACGAATTCTACGATCCGGACCAGTTCGCACCCGGCCGGATGTCGTCGAAGTGGGGTGGTTTCCTCGACGATGTGGCCGGCTTCGATGCCGACTTCTTCGGCATCTCACCGCGCGAGGCGGAAGCCATGGATCCCCAGCAGCGGCTGATGCTGGAGGTGGCCTGGGAAGCTCTGGAGCATGCCGGTCTGGCGCCGGACGAGCTCTCCGGCGTCCGCGCCGCAGTGATGATGGGCGTGTATTACACCGAGTATCAGACTATTTCGGCTGCCAACCCCGACACCATCGACGCCTACTCCGCCACCGGCAACGCCCATGCCGTGGCGGTCGGCCGGATCGCGTATCTGTTAGGACTGCGCGGTCCGGCGGTAGCGGTCGACTCGGCGTGCTCGTCGTCGCTGGTGGCGATACATCTGGCATGCCAGAGTCTGCGGCTGCGGGAAAGCGATCTGGCCCTCGCGGGCGGGGTCAGCTTGATCCTGCGACCCGAAACGCAGATAGCAATGGCCAAGTGGGGCATGCTGTCACCGCGCGGCCGGTGCCACACCTTCGACTCCAGGGCCGACGGATTCGTGCGCGGCGAGGGATGCGGTGTCGTGGCGCTCAAGCGGCTCACCGACGCGGTGCGCGACAACGATCGGGTGCTTGCCGTGGTGCGCGGCTCAGCAGTCAACCAGGACGGCCGCTCCAACGGCCTGACCGCCCCGAACACCATCGCGCAACGCGACGTGATCACCCGGGCGTTGCGCAGCGCCGACGTGACACCGAACTCGGTGAACATGATCGAAACACACGGCACCGGAACCGCTTTGGGTGATCCGATCGAGTTCGAGGCGCTGGCTGACGTCTATGGCCGCGGCGACGCCCGCTGCGCTCTAGGGGCCGTGAAGACGAACATGGGCCACTTGGAGGCAGCGGCCGGAATCGCCGGATTCATCAAAGCTGCCTTGTCGGTGAACAAGGGCCGGATCCCCCCGAACCTGCACTTCTCCGAGTGGAACCCGGCGATCGACCCGTCGCGCACCCGGATGTTCGTGCCCACCGATCTGCAAGCATGGCCGGCTGACGACAGTCCCCGCCGAGCCGCCGTGTCGTCGTTCGGACTCGGTGGCACAAACGCGCACGCGGTGATCGAGCAAGGCCCTGATCCGCAGTCCGTTGTGCCGCAGCCTGATCCGGCCGTCAGCACGCTGGTGCTGTCGGGCAAGACCGAGCAACGGATAGCGGCATGGGCGTCGGCGCTGGGCGACTGGATCGACGGCGACGGCGCCGCGGTGCCGCTGGCCGATGTCGCCCGAACCCTCAACCACCGCCGGGGACGGCACGGAAAGTTCGCCGCCGTCGTCGCATCCGATCACCGCGAGGCCGTCTCCGGCCTGCGGGCACTGGCCGACGGCCGCCCCGCGCCCGGCGTCGTGCCACCACGCGACGCAACGTCTCGGGTGGGGACGGTGTTTGTGTATTCGGGTCAGGGTTCGCAGTGGGCGGGGATGGGTCGGCGGTTGTTGGTCGAGGAGCCGGCGTTTGGTGCGGCGGTGGCTGAGTTGGAGCCGGTTTTTGTTGCGCAGGTGGGGTTTTCGTTGCGTGAGGTGCTGGCGTCGGGGGAGCCGGTGATGGGCATCGACCGGATTCAGCCGGTGTTGGTGGGCATGCAGTTGGCGTTGACGAGGTTGTGGCAATCCTATGGGGTGACACCGGATGCGGTGATCGGGCATTCGATGGGCGAGGTCAGTGCGGCGGTGGTGGCCGGGGCGTTGTCGGCTGCTGATGGGCTGAAGGTGATTGCGACGCGGTCGCGGTTGATGGCGCGGTTGTCGGGGCGCGGGGCGATGGCGCTGGTGGAGTTGGAGGCGGCTGCGGTTGAGACGTTGATTGCCCAGTATCCGCAGGTGACGGTGGCGGTGTATGCCGCGCCGGCGCAGACGGTGATCGCCGGGCCGCCGGATCAGGTGGATGCGGTGATCGCGGTGGTCGATGCGGGGGGGCGGTTGGCGCGGCGGGTCGAGGTGGATGTGGCGTCGCATCATCCGACGGTGGATCCGATTTTGGCAGAGTTGCGTGCTGGGTTGGCGGGGTTGTCGCCGATGTCGCCGACGGTGTCGTTGATCAGTACGGTGGGTGCCCAAAACGGTGTGGCGCCGGTGTTCGACGCCCAGTATTGGGTGGCCAATCTGCGTCAGCCGGTGCGGTTTGGTCAAGCGATCAGCATCGCCGCCCAACAGCACGCCACCTTCGTCGAAATCAGCCCCCACCCCCTCCTCACCCACGCCATCACCGAAAACTTGCAGTCGGCCAGGCCGCGCGGCGACACCCACGTGGCGGCCACGCTGAACCGGGACCAGCCCGAAGCGCTGACCTTTCATACCTATCTGGCGGCCGCAGCATCGCCGACAACCACGGCGGATGAAAGTGCCGGCGGCACAGCACGACTGGTCGATCTGCCGCCCACACCGTGGCTGCATGCCCGGTATTGGGCCGCGTCATCGGCAAGCCGACAGTCAGCCACGGCTCATCCACTGCTGGGCGTGCACGTCGAGATACCGTCCGGTCAGGGCCACGTGTGGCAGGCGGACGTCGGCACCGAATCCGTTCCCTGGCTCGCGGATCACAAGGTGCACGGCCAAGCGGTCATGCCCGCGACGGGGTTCGCCGAAATCGCGTTGGCCGCCGCGAGCGAAGCCCTGGGATTGCCTGCGACAGCTGTCGCGGTCCACCGCCTGGAAGTCGAACAAATGCTTCCACTGGACGACCACACGCAGGTGACAACGCATCTCACCCACCACGACTCCATCCGTGTCGAAGTCCATTCCCGATCCGTGAACGGCAGCTGGCGCCGGCACGCCGTCGCCAAAGTCGAGCCGGTGCCATCTGCATCGCCGATTCCGACGCTGACTCCAGAGCACACCGGCAGCGTCGTCTCACCGGCAGACCTCTATACCGCGTTGCGCCGCACCGGATTACACCACGGCCCGGCATTCGCCGCGTTGACCCGCATCGTGCGCAAGCCCGGCGGCGTCTCGGAAACGGAGATCACCCTTCCCGAACAGGCCAGTGCACACCGCCACTACCGGCTCCACCCAGTGCTGCTCGATGCGGCGCTGCAGGGACTGGCGGCCGCAATGCCTGCCGAGTCGCTGACCGATTCCGCCGAGGCCACCTATCTGCCGGTGGCGATGGAATCGATCCGGGTGTTCGGCGACGTCGGCCGGCATGTCCGATGCCGCGCCGAGCTGACCGGCCTCGACGACGGTGCCGGCAAGCTCGGTCGGGTCGTCTTGACCGACGATGCCGGCACGGCGATCGCAGAGATCGCCGGTATCTATCTGCAACGGGTGCAACGCCGCAGCGTGCCGATGCCACTGACGCAGAAGATCTTCGACACCAGCTGGATCCACACTCCCGCACCGACGGGTACGGCCGCCGACGGCAGCTGGTTGGTGCTGACCGAAGGCGCCGAAACCGGCTGGTTCGCAGAGGATTTCATCGCGCGGCTGAGTTCAGACACGCGACGGGTGATCACCGCAGACCTGCGACAGGAATCCGCGGTGATGGAGGCCTTCGCGAACGCTGCCGCTGACCCTGACCGTCCTCCGGTCGGAGTCGTGGTGCTCGCCGAGCAGCACCCGTTCGGCGGGGCCGACTCCGACGCCGCGCCGGCCCGGTGCCGCGATCTGGTCTGGGCGCTGTCGACGACGGTGCGCGCCATAGTCGGCGGCTGGCACGGGAAGAGCCCGCGGCTGTGGGTGGTCTCTCGCAACGGTCTCGCGGTGCACCACGACGAAGGCGGCGACCCGTCGATCTGTGCGCTGACAGGGTTGATCCGGGTGCTGGCGTACGAACACCCTGACCTGCACGCTCGCGTAGTCGATCTGGACGCCGGCGGCGACGCCGTTTCGGCGCTGATCGCGGAGCTGGGATCGTCGGACACCGACGACATCGTCGGCTGGCGTGGCGAGCGCAGATACGCCCAGCGGCTCACCCGTGCGAAACTCCCGACAGCACAACAGAATCCGGTCGTCCGGCCCGATGGCGCATACGTCGTCAGCGGCGGACTCGGCGGGATCGGGTTGGTGGTCGCGCGGTGGCTGATCGACAAGGGTGCCGGGCGCGTGGTGCTCAACAGCCGATCAGATGCTCGCGACGGGCAGCGGTCAGTGCTGGAAGAACTCGCCCAACGAGCCCAAGTCGCCGTGGTGACCGGCGACATCTCCGTTCCGGGCGTGGCGGAGCGACTCGTCGCTGCTGCCGAAGAGACCGGCCTGACGTTGCGCGGCGTCGTTCACGGTGCTGCGGTGATCGACGATCAGATCGTCGCGGCACTCAGCAGCGAGAGCCTCGATCGGGTGTGGGCGCCCAAAGCCGCAGGCGCCCTGCGCCTTCACGCCGCCACGGTCGATCGGGAGCTGGACTGGTGGGTGGGATTCTCGTCGACGTCGTCGTTGCTGGGCGCTCCCGGGCAAGGCGCGTACGCCGCTGCGAGTGCGTGGCTCGACGGCCTGGTCGCCTGGCGGCGCGCCGCGAATCTTGCTGGCATCACGATCAATTGGGGTCAATGGTCGGACATCGGTGTTGCCCGCGCCCTGAGCTTCTCCGCGCTCGACCCCATCGCTCCAGCTGAGGGTCTGGAGGCCCTGGAGGCGGCACTCGCCGGCAACACGGGCCGGCTGGGCGTCGCACGACTGCGCCTGGACCGTGCCGCGGCGGCCTTCCCGGAGCTTCAACAGCTGGGATATTTCGCAGCGCTGGCGCAAGAACTCGAGTTGCAAAGCGACGACGACTGGGTGGGTCTGGATGCGCTGCGCGACATGGAGCCGGCTGAGGCCACCAAGGTCGTCACCGCGCGGGTAGGCGGTCGGATTCTCGCGATCATGGGTTACCCCAAGGACAGCGAAATCGACGCCGACCAGCCGCTGACCGAGTTGGGGATGGATTCCCTGATGGCCGTGCGTATTCGCAACACCGTGCGCGGCGACTTCGGCGTCGAGCCCGCCGTCGCGCTGCTACTGCGGGGCGCCTCGCTGGCCGACGTCACCGCCGACCTCATCGGCCAACTAGGCATCAACGGGCACCAGAAAGCCGAGATCGCGGATTCAGTGCGCGATCGAGCCAAGCAGCGCGCCGCAGCGCGGCAACGGGCCGCAGCGCGTCGGAAAGTAGGAGACCGCGTGTGACCGCCAACAGCGAACTACCGCCGAATGCGATCGCAGTCGTAGGCATGGCGGCGCGCTTCCCCGGCGCCAACTCTGTCTCGGAGTTCTGGGACAACCTGCGGCGCGGCACCGAATCGATAGTCACGCTCGCCGAGGACGACCTGGTCGTCGCTGGGGTGAGCGAGAAGGCCCTGAGCAACCACGCGTATGTGCGGCGCGCGGCGCTCTTGGACGGCATCGACGAGTTCGACGCGGACTTCTTCGGCTTCACCGCTCAGGCCGCCCGCACGATGGATCCGCAACACCGGCTGTTTTTGCAGTGCGCCTGGCATGCGTTCGAAGACGCCGGCTATGACCCCACGGACCTCGATGCATCCGTCGGCGTGTACGGCACCAGCACCACCAGTGGATACCTGCTGCACAACCTCATGTCACACCGGGACCCGAACGTGATCATCGGCCAGGGAGTCACCTTCGAGATGGTCAACCTGTCGTTGCAGAACGACAAGGACTATCTGGCGACGCGGGTAGCGCATCAGTTCAACCTGCGCGGGCCCGCCCTGTCCGTCCAGACGGCATGCTCGTCGTCTCTGGTAGCACTTCACCTGGCCTGTCAGAGCATCTTGAACGGCGAATGCGACATGGCGTTGGCCGGTGGTGCGTCCCTTCGCATTCCGCACCGCGTCGGCTACTGGTACGAACCGGGATCCATGGTGTCGCCGAGCGGCCATTGCCGCCCGTTCGACGTGCGGTCGGACGGCACGATCTTCAGCAGCGGAGTCGCCGCTGTGGTGCTCAAACCGCTCGAGTCCGCGATCGACCACGGCGACCGAATCCACGCGGTCATTCGGGGATCAGCGGTGAACAACGACGGAGCGACGAAGATGACGTTCGCCGCGCCCAACGCCGCCGGGCAAGCCGACGTCATCGCAGAGGCGCACGCGGTCGCAGACATCGACGCTGCGACCGTGAGCTATGTCGAGACGCACGGAACCGGGACACCGCTGGGCGACCCGATCGAAATCGAAGGCCTGCGACAGGCTTTCGCGGTTTCGACCGCAAGCAGGCAAGGGCCGTGCTTCGTCGGCTCCGTCAAGTCCAACATCGGTCACCTGGAGTCGGCGGCCGGGATGGCCGGGCTGATCAAGGCGATCCTGTGCCTCGAGCACCGAGCGATTCCCGCGACGTTGCACTTCACCAGCCCCAACCCGGAACTGCACCTCGAGCAGGGCCCGTTCGTCGTGCGCGGCGAATACGGTCCGTGGGAGTGGGACGGCATCCGGCGGGCCGGGGTCAGCTCGTTCGGGGTGGGCGGCACCAACGCGCACGTCGTTGTGGAGGAAGCCCCGGACGTCCCGGCGCGCACTCCGCACTCCGGTCCACAGGTGCTGCTGTTGTCGGCCCGGTCCACCGATGCGCTGCAGCAGTCACGCAGCGCCCTGGCCGCGCAGTTGTCCGGCGCGGACCCGGTCGACCTGGCTGATGTGGCCCACACCCTCGCGGGTCGTCGCACGGAAAACGTTCGCCTGGCAGCGGTGGTCACCGACCAGCGCAACGCGGCCACCGTCCTCGGCGAGCCCGAACACGACAACGTCTTCGTCGGCGAGACCCCCAGCGGGACAACGGAATCGCGCCAAACGGTCTTCCTCTTTCCCGGCCAGGGCGCCCAGCACATCGGCATGGCGCGTGGACTCTACGAGTCTGAGCCGGTGTTCGCCGAACATTTCGACGCATGCGCCGCGGGCTTCCGCGAGGAACTGGGCATCGACCTGCGCGCGGAGATCTTCGAGGGTTCCGCACGCAATCTGGAACGAACTGACCGCACCCAGCCCGCGTTGTTCGCCACGGAATACGCTCTGGCGAAGCTGATCGAAACCTACGGCGTTCGCCCGTCAGCGCTCGCAGGACACAGCATCGGCGAGTATGCCGCGGGCGCTGTCGCCGGCGTATTCGACCTTCCCACCGCCCTCAAAGTCGTCTCGATGCGTGCGCGCCTGATGCATGCCGCGCCCCGCGGAGTCATGGTCTCGGTCGCGACAAGCCCCGATGCGATCGCCGAGCACCTGTCGGACGACGTCGACGTGGCCGCGATCAACGACCCCGGCAGTTGCGTCGTCGCCGGCACCGAAGAGAACATCCGGGCGTTCACCGAGCGCCTGGCCGCGGCCGGCATCGCGGCGCGGCGGGTTCGCACCTCGCACGCGTTCCACTCGCGGTTGATGGATTCGATGATCCCGGAATTCCAGGGCTTTTTGTCCCGACTGTCGCTGCACGAGCCACGAATTCCGTTGCTGTCCAACGTGACCGGCACCTGGCTGACTCCCAGTGAGGCGACCAATCCCGCGACGTGGGCGCGGCAGGTGCGTGCGACGGTCCGGTTCGCCGACGAGCTCGACGTGCTGCTGGCCGATCCGCAGCGCGTCGTCGTGGAAGTCGGTCCGGGTGGGACCCTGACCGCGTCGGCGACGCGGCACCCGAGGTGGTCAAGCAGTCACCGCGCCGTTCGATTGATGCGCCATCACGCCCAGAACCGCGACGACCGCGACGCGTTCCTGCTGGCGCTGGGCCAGCTGTGGTCGGCCGGTGTCGACGTCGACTGGACGCCTCTGCGCGGCCCCCACAAACCTCGCCTCGTATCGCTTCCCGGCTATCCGTTCGAACGTCAACGGCATTGGGTGGACCACAACGCTGCGGCGAGATGGGCCGCGGGGGAGGGGGCCGCGTCGACCGCGCCGTCGACGGCCGGATCGAACGGCGCTGCCAATCAGCCGGCGGCAAACGGCAGTTCACCGGTGGAAGCGACCCTGCGGCGCATCTGGGCACAGTGCCTCGGCGTCAGCTCGGTCGACCGCAACGCGAACTTCTTCGAGCTGGGCGGCGACTCGCTGGTGGCGATCAGTGTCGCGATGGCCGCTGCCAACGAAGGCTTGGACATCACGCCGCAGGACCTGTACGACAACCCAACCGTGGTGGCGCTCTCCAAGGCGCTGGTCGCCCGACACGCAGCCGACGGTCTGGCACGCCAGGCGCCGGGTGACGTCGCGCACCCTCCCGTCCCGCCGAACATCGCGCACTTCCTCGAACACGGGATCCGCGAGTCCGGACGGTGGCGCTTCCCGCTCATTCTCGAGATGCGCCAGGATGTGCAGACCGACGACATCCGGTCGGTGCTCACCGCAGTGGTCAACCACCACGATGCGTTGCGTCTGCGCCTCGTTGAGCATGCGGGAACCTGGCAGCAGGTGCTCGGCGAACCGCAGGACGACGCTGAGGTCGATGTCCAGTCATTGCCCGAGAGCGTCGAGGCCGCAACCGAGCAGGCGCGAGAAGTCCTGCTGCACATGGCCAAAAAGCACATCCAAGAACAGGACTTGTCGAGCCCGCCGCTGACCGCCACCCACATCCGTGGCCGCCCGGATGGCCCCAGTTACCTCATGCTCAGTGTGCACGGCGCCGTGGCCGACAACACGTCGCGCGACATGCTACTGACCGATATCTTCACGGCCTTCGGTCAGCGCATGGCCGGCGAAGACATTGTGTTGCAACCGCCTACCGCCCCCTGGCGGGAATGGTCGCAGCGCTGCGCTGCACTGTCCACGCATTCCGCCGTCGTCGAAAGCCGCGACTACTGGCTGCAATCCACCGCGGCAGCGCAGCTGCGTGTCGGTGCCGAGGTGGCCGAGCCGCCGAGCTCGGAAGACCTGGTGCGAATCTGCTCGTCGCTGAGCGTCTCCGAGACCGCCGAGATCGACGACGCGCGGCGCCGGCTTCGGGTGTCGATCGACGACATGGTGCTCGGGGCGCTGAGCCGAGCAGTGGCGAGCGCGCTCGGTGACGGCGTCATCGCCGTGGACCTCGCCGGAGACGGTCGGTCGGTACTGAAGCCCGACATCGACGTGCGCCGGACGGTCGGTTGGTTCAACACCCTTTATCCGGTTGCTCTTGCGTGCGAAGAACAAAGCGTCAGCGCAAAGCAACTGTTCGACGATGTGCGGCAAGTGCGCAATGCCGTGCCGCACTGCGGAATCGGCTACGGACTGCTGCGTTACCTCTACGCGCCGACCGCGCGGGTCCTCGGCGCAATCCATCCCGCCGACATCTTCTACTCGTACATGGGCGCGCTTCCCGACGTAGCGTCCTTGGCGTCCGTCGATACGCCGGTCCGCTTCAGTGGTGACGTGAACATCCCACTGCGCGAAACCCTTCCGGGGCTGGGCCATGCGGTCGAGCTGCGGGCGTATCGGTCGGGTGGTGTGCTGCACGTGGATTGGTGGCACGATGCGCGCCGGGTGCCTTCGGCGCGGGCGCAAGCGATCGCCGGCAACTTCGCTACCGAGCTGATGGCACTGGTGCGCGCTGCGATCGCCGAGGACGAGACGGATGCGGTCAGCGACCAGATGTCGCTCGTGGATCTGTCGTCGAGCTAGGCAGAGAAACTTGATGCCCGAGGGAGTCCGGAAATGTTTCCGTCGTCGGTGATTCGCAAGCTGGCGAACAGCGAGGAGATGCTCGCCGAGACGCACAATTTCGTGGGTCTCGGTGCGCACATGAAGGGACCGGTCGACATCGACGCGATCTCGGCGGCCTACGATGCGCTGCTCGAGGCACATCCCGTGCTCACCGCGCGGATCGAGCGGGCAGCCGACGGGCGCCACCAGATCGTCACCGACGACTTGTTGCCCGCAGGCATCGAGGTTGTCGAACTCCGCGACCCGACAGCCGAGCCACCCTCACCGCACTTCGACCAGAGTGAGTCGCTGGTGCACCTTCGAGTCACGATCCGCGACGGACAAGCGCAGCCGACGCTCTACGTTCACCACAGCCTCGCCGACGGGCATCACATGTACGGCCTCATCGAGGAACTTCTGTCGTACTACACCGAAATGGTGAACACCGGCACCATTCGGCCGGTCACTCCGCAGCCGGCACCGGCGTCGATCGAGACGGTGCTGGCCGAACGGGGCATTGCCAAGCAAAAGCGCTCGGGCGTAGAGCGTTTCATGCCGGCGATGTTCGCCTACGATCTTCCGCCGTCGCGGCGAGCCCCGACGGGCGCGGCACCGGCTTCACCCGTGCGCGTTCCGATGGTGTCGTGTCAGCTGAGCGAACACCACACCGACAGCATCGTGTCGCTGTGCAAGACGAACGGGCTGGGCTTGACCGCGCTGCTCTCGGCGGTGGTTCTGATGGCTGAGTGGCAGCTGCGCGGCACACCCCACATCCCCGTCCCGCTGATCTACACAGTGGATTTACGGTATTTCCTGTCCCCGCCGGTGTCGGCCACCGGATGCACCAACCCCGTGGGATTGGCCACCTACCTCGCCGAGATCGACCGCGGCACAAGCATTCTGAGCCTGGCACGCGACATCGCCGAAACGTTCCGGTCGGATCTCGCGGACGGTGTCATTCAGCAGTCCCGCCTTCATTTCAGTCCCCAATACGTCGGCAACGCCCCTGGCTTGCCCGATGTGGTCTTGCTCTCCGACAACGGTCTCGTGCCGCCGGTACCGACGCCTCCTGAACTGGAAGTCGTCAGTACGCACGGCGAGTTGTTCTTCGCCGTCAGCGCCGGTATCGAGATCTACTTCACGCAAATTTTCGCGGGACGCCTGACGGTGGAATATCACTCGCACGGCCCGGATCCGGACAGATCGATCGGGGCGATACGTGCGTTGCTGACCGCCATCGCCGACCAGCACGCGACCAGCGATCAGCTGACGGGCCCGAAGGCGTAGCGATGGTATTGAAACATTCGCCGCAGCGGCGGAATCGCACGAACCACGCGCCGCGTCCGTCGGAAACCGGCCGGCGTGCGGTCGAAGGTGACGGCATCGAACAGCGTCGTCGCAATCAGCAGGCGCAATTGGGGCACCCTGGTCACTATGTCCGACGGCCCGTTGACGGCCCAGTGCAGCGTCGAACCGGATTGCCGCTGCAGTCGGTGTGTCCGCTGCGAGCGGACGGCGAGCCAGTTGTAGAAGTCGATCTGCACTTCGCCGCACGGGAATCGGTCGACGACTTTCTGCAGCAGCATCACTCCCTCGTCCTGCCTCAGGTACATGCTGATGCCCTCCGCCAACAGCAACACCGGGCGGTCGGCCGGGATTTGATCGAGCCAGGACAGATCCGTTGCGGACGTGGCCAGCAGGTGATAATGCGGCCGTTGCGCAAACATCTTCTCGCGCAACGTGATTACAGCAGGGTAGTCGACGTCGTACCACTGGACTTGCGGGCCGGGGTCAAGACGAAACACGCGGCTGTCCAGACCGCAGCCCAGGTGAACCACGGTGGCGTTCGGTGTCACCGCCAGGAATTGAGACACCCAGAGGTCGAATTGGGCCGCGCGGACGGTCACCAGCGGCGTCCACCGGTCGGCGACGCCGAGTTGATTCCAGTCGTAGTCGATCCGGCCGACCGTCTCCTTCGCGAGTCGATCGCCCAGGACGGGTCTGTCGAAATCAGCGTCCAACGCCTTGCAGTACAGAGTGGTCAGCATGGTCTGGGCGGGGCCGCTGAGGTCGACGGAGACTTTGCCGGTCACGGGCTGAGCCTAATGGGGAAGTCGCCGCGGGGGCCACGGTTGCACAACACATCTGACAGGGAGGCCTGATGACCGAGATGACAAGTCAGGGCGGCCAGAGGCGGCCTCGTGTCTTGCTGTTGTACTACACGTTCACCGGACAGTCGCTGCGGGTGCTCGAGGCCGCGGCAGAAGTGTTCCGGGAGAGAGGTTGCGAGGTTCGGCACGCCAAGATCGAATTCACGGATCGACGTTACGCCGAACGGTTCTCACGCTTTCCGATGCGCCGAGTGTGGCCGGATATGCTCAGCGTGTTACCGGCCCAACGACGGGGCGACACCGGAGACATCCGTATCCCGGAGTCGGTGCGCGACGGCGAGTACGACTTGATCTGCATCGGATCGCCGACTTGGTGGCAGACCGTGAGCATGCCGATGCGATCCTTCCTGATGTCAGACGAAGCATGGAACCTTCTCGCAGGCAAGCCGTTTGCCGTGTTCGTCGTTTGTCGGCGGTACTGGCAGAAGAATCTCGCCGCCGTGCGCGAACTCGCTGAGCAGCAGGGCGGTCGGTACGTCGACGAGATCCACTTCACGTATCCCGGAGACGATCTCCGATCCATGCTGTCGCTGACGAGCTATCTAGGATCGGGTGAATACCGGGACCGTTACCTGGGTGTGCGCATCCCGCCCACCAATGTCCAGCCGCAGCAGCTCGAGCAGACGCGACGCTTCACGGCCGCTCTCGCCGATCGCGTGTTCGGTGAGGTGCGGGCGCGATGAATCGTTGACGCTCAGGAATTCTGGTTCACCATGTCTCGTTCGTTCGGCGCGCTCGGACCCGGATCGTCCGACGGATCGACTGAGCCGCCCACAGCGCAAGCGCTTGCCGGCCTGGACATGTCGTTGCTCGATGCGATGATGACGCAGCGGGCGGTTCGGCGGGTGTTGCCCGACCCGGTCGATGACACCTTGGTGTTGAAGTGCATCGAGTTGGCGTTGCGTGCCCCGACCGGTGCAGACGGGCAGAACTGGGAGTTCGTCGTCGTGAAGGATCGGCGAGTCAAAGAACAGCTTGCGAAACGCTACCGCCAAGGCTGGAAAGTCCAATGGCAGGCATTGATTCGCCCGATCGCGGCCCGCGACGAGTCGATGGCCAAGATCGCGCGGGCGGTGCAATGGCAAGTCGACCACTTCCCCGAAATCCCGGTTCTGGTCGTGGCCTGCCTGCGGCTCGGTGCCCGGCAAGGGCGGCTGCCAGTGGTGCGGATGCCCCATGCCGCCGAATCGGCGTACTGGGGATCGATATATCCCAGCGTGCAGAACCTGCTGCTGGCCGCACGGGCGATGGGCTTGGGAGCATCACTGATCACGCTGCCGCTGTGGAGCAGAACGTCGGCGCGCAGAATCCTCGACTTGCCGTCCGACGTCACACCCTGCTGCATCGTGCCGCTCGGTTGGCCACGCGGAAGGTACGGACCGACGACCCGCAAGCCGGTAGAGGAGGTGACGCATCTGGATGCGTACGGCAATCGCATTTGGCTGGAAGGGACTGAAAGACAGCCGTTTTCGGGCCGAATGCGCTAACCGCGCATTCCCATCATCACCACGCGCTCCCACATCCGGTCACTCAACAATGATCGGGCCAGCACCGATCCCTTGCCGGACGCGCCGACGATATAGCGCGGCTTGGGGTTTTTGGCCGCCACCACCCGCATCACTTCGCGGGCCACGGTATCGGCGCTCACCATGACGCCCGGCATCTCGGTCAGCGCCCGGGTGGCCTTGTCGTAACGGCGCTTGAAATCGGCGTACGGGTCGTCATCGGTATACGAGCGTGGCTCTTCCAGCTGAGCTTCGACGAATCGGGTGCGAACCCCGGTCGGATCGATCAGCACGACGCGCACTCCGAAGGGCGCCACCTCGGCGCGAAGAGCCAGCGAAAGAGCCTCGACGCCGTACTTACTGATGTGATAGGCGCCCGCACCCGGGGTGGTGAACCGCCCGCCGGTGCTGCCGATGTTGACGATCGTGCCCGAGCCCTTGGCGCGCATACCGGGCAACACAGCCTGTGAAAGCGCAAGAGGCGCAACGACATGCGTTTCGAACTGGCGCCGCACTTCGCTCAGGGGTACCTGTTCGAGCGGGCTGGGCAAGGGGAATCCGGCACTGTTGACGAGGACATCCACCGCCGCGTGATCGCTGTGGATTTCGTCGATCAGCCGGACCACCGCGGCTTCGTCGGTCACGTCGACAGCACGTGCCTGCAGGCCGCGTGCGCGCAATGCATCGAGAGCAACCGGGTTGCGGCCGACGGCGAAGACGGCGAAGCCTTTCCCGTGCAGCCGGTAGGCGGTCGCCTCTCCGATGCCGCTTGTTGCGCCGGTCACCAGAGCGGTCGGTTGAGCTGTCATCGGATCGTGGGTCCTCACGGCAGTCGTAATCCGGCAGGTCCGAATCAGCGTGCACGGCCAGCGTAACGGCTGTGACCCGATGGCCGCCGGCAAAACCGACTCTGCCGGTGTCCTTCCCGCGCATAATTGTTCGCGGATACCCGCAAGGGCGACCTATCACCGGGAGGCATGCCACGTGCGCAGTTCGCGAAAAGCCGTGTGCCACATGCTCGAGGTGATCGACCGCGGCGATGTCAGCCGATCCCATCCTGTCCCGCTGCTATTCGTCCACGGCGCCTGGCATGCTGCGTGGTGCTGGGACGAGCACTTCCTGGGATTTTTCGCCGACAGAGGCTACCGAGCTCTGGCGCTCAGCTTCCGCGGTCACGGCAACAGCGCCACCGACAAACCGCTTCGCGCCTGTTCGGTTGCCGACTACGTCGAAGACGTCAAGTCGGTGGCCGAGACGCTGCCCACGGCCCCGGTGATGATCGGTCACTCCATGGGCGGACTGATCGTGCAGAAGTACTTGCAATCGCATGCTGCGCCGGCAGCGGTGCTGATGACCTCGATGCCTCCGCAGGGAAATCTCGGGTCGGCCCTTCGATGGATTCGTAAGCACCCCTTGCACTTCACCAAGATGGCGCTGACCGGCAAGGCATTGCCGTACATCAGCACCCCGCAGCTCGCGCGGGAGCGGTTCTTCTCGCCGCACACCCCAGAGGCAGACGTACGGCGCTATGCCTCACGGCTGCAAGAGGACAGCTCGCGCATCGGGATCGACTGCCTGGTGCTCAGCTTGCCGCGTCCGCAGCGTGTCACGACTCCGGTTCTGGTCCTCGGAGCCGACGAGGACGGCGCACACACGAGGAAGGAAGTTCTTGCGACTGCGCGCGCATACCGGACACGCGCCGAGTTCTTTCCCGGCATGGGGCACAACATGATGCTGGAGCCTGGCTGGGTTGCTGTCGCCGAACGCATCCACACCTGGCTCAGTGCGCGCGGGCTATGACGCCGGCCGTGCCGGCCCGTTCGGCGAGTGCACCCGTGCGCTGCGCACCAACTCCAGCGGCAGGGTGGCCAACCCGCGCATCGTCGGGTTATCGAGGTAGCGGTAATCGCCGGCGATCCGGATGGCATCGACTCGTGGTAGCAGTTGCGTCAAGACCCGGCTGACTTCCATGCGGGTCAGATGCGTGCCCAGGCAGTAATGGATGCCGCCGCCGAAGGCGAGATGGTCGGTCGGATTGCGTTGCAGATCAAAGGTATTGGGGTCGGTGAAGTGGCGCGGATCGCGGTTCGCGGCGGCAAACAGCAGCAAGACCCGTGCGCCGGCCGGTATGGTGTTGGCTCCAACGGTGTAGTCGCGGGTAGCGGTTCGGTAGAACCCTTGAACGGGCGAGACGAATCGCAGTTGCTCCTCGATTGCGGCGGGGATGAGTTCGGGATGCGCGCGAAGCGCGGCGTACACGTCCGGCCGCTGTGCGAGGGTCAGGAACAGGCCCGACAGCAGGTTCGTCGTCGTCTCGCTGCCTGCGCCGATCAGCATCGAGGCGCTCCAGAACACCTCGTCGTCGGTCAACACATCGTCGCCTTCGGCGCCGGTCATCATCGAGATCAGGTCGTCACCGGGATGGCGGCGGCGCTGCTTGATCATGCGGTCGAGCTCTCGGCGCATCGCCGCCGTGGCACGGGCTGAGCGCGCACTGAGGGCCACCCCGTGTGCGGTGAGCGGCACGAATGAACCCTCGACTATCGCATCGGACCACGCGAGGAACCGGCTGTGATCTTGGCGCGGTATTCCCAACATCATGGCAATCAGACGGTTCGGCAGCGGTTTCGCCAGATCGGTGACCACGTCGGTGTTTTCGCGGGCGATCATGCCGTCGACCAGTTCGTCGGCGACCTCGTTGATGGCCGCCTGCCACGCCGTCATCGCCCGCGGGGTGAACGCCCGGGACACGAACTTGCGAAGCCGAGTGTGATCCGGTGGATCCGTTGCGTTCATGGTCTGCAGGTGCACGCGATAGCGTGCTTGACTCTCGGCCGAGGACAGCGCGTCGTGGTCGCGCAGTGCGGCTCGCACGTCGTCGTATCCGGCGACGATGTAGATTCCGCGCTTGCGGTTGTACCAGACGTTCGGCACGTCGGGCCCGCTCAGCAGTGCTTGGTATCCGGGGTAGGGATCGCGCATCGTCTGCGCCGAAAGCGGGTCGAAGTCTGTGAGCGGAGCAGTTTTCCGGCCGGTCAACGTGGAGCCGTAAGCGACGGCTTTGTCCCGCGCCACCCCGGTCAGACCGTCCACCCCGATCTTCATCAGGCTGACGTGGAATCGGAGCGCCTGAGCAAATGCCATGGGGACGAACTCCTTCGTGACGATTCGCGGAATTTATCGCGCATTACGGCAGATGCCATAACCCCGTATCACCTAGAGTGGCAGAGATGTTCGCGATGCGGAACTGGTCTGAGCAAATGCAGGCCGCCGAGGTGCGGCGGCACGCAAAGCGGCACTGTCACCGGGTGCTTGACGCCGGCGGCGCCGCCCGTCTCGGGGCAGGTCCACGGCACTTTGCGGATTGAGACGCATTGATGAACTCGGGCGCGTTCGATCACGGCGTTGTCGGAAGCTCATGAGTAGCCGCCGGACGACCACTGAACGCAACGAGCGGCCATTCGCAGCGGCTGCGATCCGCAAGCTCGCGCCACTGATCATCCTCGGGTGGTTGGCGATCACCGCCGTCTTGAATGTCTTCGTTCCCTCGCTCGAACACGTCGCCAAGGAGCGGGCGGTATCGCTGAGTGCCAAGGACGCGCCGTCGTTACAGGCGATGACGCGCATCGGCGAGGTGTTCAAGGACTCCAATACCGACAGCGTCGCAATGGTCGTCTTGGAGGGACAGCAACCGCTCGGCGAGGATGCCCACAACTACTACGACGAGCTGATTCGTCAGTTGCGTGCCGACACGACTCACGTGCAGCACATTCAGGACTTCTGGGGTGACCCGCTCACGGCGCCGGCCGCGCAGAGTGACGACGGTAAGGCAGCCTACGTTCAACTGAATCTTGCTGGTAACCAAGGCGAGACGCTGGCGAACCAGTCCGTGCAGGCTGTCCGTGACATCGTGCAGAGAACACCCGCACCACCCGGAGTGAAGGCGTACGTCACAGGGCCGACACCTCTTTCGGCGGATTTGATCGACGCGGGCGATCGGGCGGTCGTCAAGACCACGGTGGCCACCGTCGTGGTCATCTTCGTCATGCTGTTGCTCGTCTACCGGTCGGTCACGACAGTGGCGATCTTGTTGGCCACAGTGGGAGTCGGCCTAGCGGCAGTGCGCGGTTTCGTCGCTTTCCTGGCGAACGCCGGGCTCATCGGCATCTCGACTTTCGCGATCAGCATCCTCGTCGCCCTCGCGATCGCGGCCGGTACCGACTACGGGATATTCCTGCTGGGGCGCTATCGCGAGGCGCGCCAGGCCGGTGAGGACAGGGAGACGGCTTACTACACCGCTTATCGCGGGGTCGCTCACGTGATCCTGGCATCCGGCGTGACGATCGCCGGCGCCACGTACTGTCTCAGCTTCACCAGACTGCCCATCTTCCAAACGATGGGTGCCGCTTGCGCGGTGTCCATGCTCGTCGCGGTTGCGGTAGCTCTGACTCTGATTCCGGCTGTCCTTAGTGTCGCCAGTCGGTTTCGGCTACTCGACCCCAAACGCGCAACCTCGGTTCGAGGCTGGCGCAGAGTGGGCACAGCGGTCGTTCGCTGGCCGGGCCCCATCTTCGTCGCTTCGTTCGTGATAGCCGTGATCGGGCTTCTGGCGCTGCCCGGCTACAAAGTGAGCTACAACGACCGGCCGTACATGCCGTCGAACACTCCCGCCAACATCGGGTGGTCGGCTGCCGAGCGCCATTTTTCGCAGGCCCGAATGCGGCCGGAAGTGTTGATGGTCGAATCCAACCAAGACATGCGCAATTCGGCCGACTTTCTGGTGCTCAACAAGGTGGCCAGAGCCGTTCTCGGGGTCGAAGGCGTTGCGATGGTGCAGGGAGTGACCCGGCCCGAGGGAACGCCGATCACACATACGTCCATACCGTTTCTGTTGAGCCTGCAGAGCGCCGGTCAGCAGGAGAACATGCCCTTCATCAAAAATCGGCTGGCGGACATGCGGACTCAGGCCGATGACCTGACGGCAACCGTCGCGACGTTGGAGCGCACCTACGCATTGACGCAGCAGCTTGCCGACGCCACCCATCACTCAGTGGGTGTGACGAAACAAATGATCGACATCACCAAGGAAATGCGCGACCGGCTTGCCGACTTCGACGATTTCTTCAGGCCGATCCGTAACTATTTCTACTGGGAACCGCACTGTTTCGACATCCCCATCTGCTGGGCGCTCAGGTCGGCATACGACGCGTCGGACGGCCTGGACAGAATAAGCGACAAGCTCGATGCGCTCGCGCCGGATCTCGACACCATCGACGCGGTCATACCGCAATTGATGGCCCAGTTGCCCCCGCAGATCGAGACCGTCAAGAGCGTCCAGACGATGCTGCTCACCACCGTCAGCACCATGTCCGGCATCATCGAGCAGATCGAAGAAGTCGGTACCGACACGATCGCCATGGGCCGCGATTTCGATGCCGCCCAAAATGACGACTCGTTCTACCTGCCCCGTTCTGCCTTCCAGAACCCGGAATTTCAGCGTGTCATGAAGCTGTTCATGTCACCGGACGGCAAGGCGGCGCGGTTCATCATCACTCATGACGGCGATCCGGCGACGCCTGAGGGAATCGCGCGCGTCGACGCAATCAAGAAAGCCGCCCGGGAAGCACTCAAGGGCACGCCGTTGGCGAACTCGAAGATCTATCTCTCCGGGAACGCAGCAGTTCTCAAAGACTTGCAAGAAGGATCGAAGTACGATCTGCTGATCGCCGGCGTGGCCTCGCTCTGCATCATCTTCGTCATCATGCTGATCATCACGCGAAGTCTTGTCGCCGCGATCGTGATTGTGGGCACGGTGGTGTTGTCGTTGGGTGCTTCCTTCGGCTTATCCGTCTTGGTATGGCAGTACATTCTGGGCGTCGAATTGCACTGGATGGTGCTGCTGATGTCGGTGATAATCCTGTTGGCCGTGGGTTCTGACTACAACTTGCTCGTCGTCGCTCGCTTCAAAGCCGAAATAGGCGCCGGGCTCAAGACCGGCATCATTCGGGCGATGGGCGGCACCGGCAAAGTCGTGACGGCCGCGGGTTTGGTATTCGCCTTCACCATGGCGGCCCTGGTGGTCAGCGACATGCGGGCCGTCGGACAGGTCGGTACCACCATCGGCTTGGGTCTGCTGTTCGACACCCTCGTCGTGCGCTCGTTTCTGATGCCCTCCACCGCAGCCCTGCTCGGCCGCTGGTTCTGGTGGCCGATGAATGTCAGCTCGCTGCTACCATCCCGCGTGCGGGCGAGGTCGGCCCGGGTTTCTTGACCTGGCGTGGGTGGCGATCGGGTCGCCTGCAAGTTCAAGCTCGTTCGACAGCTCTGAAAAACACTGTGCGGCAACGCCAATCGAGATCGGCGCACACCGGCCGGACGACATGCGAGGCGCTGTTGGGCAGGAATCCATGCACTCCGGCGCCATGGAAAGGTTTGCGGCGCCGGGCTCTTCAATCGCAACGACGGTCGCTTACATGCACTCTCGCGCTGGGGTCGCCTTTGCCGAACAGCCGACGAGCCCACCGAAGGGCGGTAGGATTCACTCGTGCCGCTACCTGCCCCTGGTCCCGATGCGCGTGCGGTGATCACCGGTGCTTCGCAAGGTATCGGTGAAGCGCTAGCCGTCGAATTGGCGGCCCGAGGCCACAATCTGATCGTCACTGCGCGTCGCGAAAGTGTGCTGAATGCCCTTGCTGCGCGGCTAGCCGACCAATATGGGGTAACCGTCGAGGCGCGCGCCGGAGATCTCACCGACCCTGCTCAACGGGCCGACTTGTGCACTGAATTAGCTGCGCGACACATTTCGGTGCTGTGTGCCAACGCCGGCATCGCAACGGTGGGTCCCGTCGCCACGCTTGATCCAGCCGTCGAGCGGGCCCAGGTCCAACTGAATGTCGTTGCGGTGCATGACCTCACACTGGCCGTTCTGCCCGGAATGCTCGAGCGAAAGGCCGGCGGAATCCTGATCGTCGGGTCGACCGCCGGCAATGCCCCGATACCCCACAACGCGACCTACGCCTCCACCAAAGCGTTCCTCAACACCTTCAGTGAGTCGCTGCGCGGAGAACTGCTCGGCTCAGGCGTGCACGTGACGCTGTCGGCTCCAGGTGCAGTGCGGACGGGACTGTCGGAGTATGTCGAGCCGTCACTGGTCGAAAAGTTGGTGCCCAATCTGCTGTGGACCTCGGCGGAGTACACCGCCAAGGCGTCGCTGGATGGATTGGAGCGCAACAAGATGCGCGTCGTCCCCGGTCTCCCCTCCAAGGTGATCTCGACAGTCAACCTGTACGCACCACGAGCTGTCGTCGCGCCGGTGGCCGGCAGGATCTACCGGAAACTCGGCGGCGGCTAGGCGACACCGGACTCCTGCCTGAAGTCTCCTCGTCTCGGACCGCCTCAGCCCGTGAGCCGACTACGCTCGGCACAGCTAGCTGACGGGAGTGCGCGCATGCAGGGGTTCGCTGGGAAAGTCGCCGCGATCACGGGCGCCGGATCAGGCATCGGTCAGGCGCTCGCGCTCGAATTGGCGCGGTCGGGGGCCAAGCTGGCCATCAGCGACATCGACAGAGAAGGGTTGTCGCGCTCTGAAGAACAGCTGCGGGGCATCGGTGCCGAAGTCAAGGCTGACCAGCTCGACGTCTCCGACAGGGCGGCGTTCATTGCGTATGCCGAGGAAGTCAACGACCACTTCGGCAGGGTCAACCAGATCTACAACAACGCCGGCATCTCGTTCTACGGAGACATCGAGATCAGCCAGTTCGAGGAGATCGAGCGCGTCATGAACATCAACTTCTGGGGGGTGGTGAACGGCACCAAGGCCTTTCTGCCGTATCTCATCGCTTCCGGCGACGGTCACGTGGTCAACGTCTCGAGTGCGTTCGGGTTGTTCGCGGTGCCGGGCACCGCCGCCTACGACTCCGCGAAGTTTGCCGTCCGCGGTTTCACGGAGGCCCTGGCACAAGAGATGGCGCTGGCCGGACACCCGGTGCACGTGACGACAGTCTTTCCCGGCGGGGTGAATACCGCGTTCGTGCGCAATATGACAGTGGCGAAGGAATTGGGCGACGTCGACTTGAGAGACGCGTTCAACAAGCGCATGTGGTCCACGTCCCCGGACAGAGCCGCCAGAGTCATTCTCACTGGCGTCCGCAAGAACCGTCTCCGAGTCCTGATCGGGCCGGACATGAAAGTCATCGATCTGTTGCTGCGGCTGACCGGGCCGGCCTATCAGCGGGTAGTTCCGGCGGTCATGGGAAGGTTCATGCCGGCGATTCGCTGAATCGCCACCCGCAGCAGGTCGCACGGTAACGCGACATCGCCAGAATGTGCGATTCGGTCGACCGAGATTCGTGTTTGCTCAGTCCTTCGCGAAACAATACATGCGATACGTGATTTCGCCCCGGGCGAGGTCCCGATGAAACAGAGAACCGTCGACAACGGCGAATTCGCGCCCGAAGCGGCGCGCAAAGGCCGGCAAATGGCGATTGATCACTTCCATCGAACGCTGGGAATTCTTGTTCAGTCCCCGCAGCACTTCTTCGTTGATGATCCTCATAGAGACCAGCCGCATCGGTAATGCGGCGAGTGCGGCCTCCCATTCCGGAATTCCGTCGCGGTTGCGGAAGTCGGCATAAAGGAAATGGCCGCCAGGCCGGAGCACGCGTGCGACTTCGCTGAGGAAACGCTCGAAGTCCGGATAGATGTGCGAGGCTTCGACATTGAGCACCGCGTCGAAGGACTGGTCTGGGAAGGGCAGATCCTGGGCGTCGCCCTGTACGAACTCCAGGCCCGGCAGCTTGTGCCTCTCTCGGCAGAACGCGATGCCGGCCGAGTTGAAATCGAGTCCGGTGTAGCTGGCCGGATGCAGCGTGCGGACCAGGTATGACGCCCCGCCACCATGGCCGCAACTGACTTCCAGCACGTCCTTGCCACCGATGTCGACCTGCGTGGCGGTCTGGTGATACAGCTGGATGCTGCACCGATTCGGCTCGTCGGACTCGTCGAGAGGCAGACCCATGGGCGGGTCCTCCTCGTAGCCCCAATTGAGAAACACGACGTCCTCGTCTTGGCTGAGCCGCCGGGTCATCAGGGGGTACCAGTATTTGAAGATCCTTTTGTACAAGCGAGTGGACCCGATGCGGTAAATCAGCTTCACGCTGATGTTGTCCAAGGTCTCCGATGAGGCTGTGCGAGTCATGCGGGCAAGTATGGCAGGCCGCGCGCCTCGCGTCCTCGGCAACGAGAAATACTTTGCTGTTGGTCCGCTCGAGCTTGTTCTCCACTATTGTCTCGATATGGGCGTGCAGCACTTCGACGCAATCATCGTGGGTGCCGGATTCGGCGGTATCGGCGCCGCGATTCAACTCAATCGGCTGGGTTATTACGACATCCTGATCGTCGACCGCGAGGACGATCTGGGCGGAACGTGGCACGTCAACCACTACCCAGGACTTGCCGTCGACCAGCCGTCTCCGACATTTTCGTACTGGTTCGAACCGAACCCGTTCTGGTCACGCCTTTACGCGCCCGGTGCGGAACTCAAACGCTACGCCGAGCATGTTGCTGACAAGTACAACGTGCGCCGCTTCATGCGTTTCAATACCACCGTCGAAGGCGCGCGGTGGGACGAGGACGCTCACGTCTGGCGGGTGGCGATCGCCGGCGGCGAGACGTTGACCGCCCAGTTCCTCATTGCCGCTACCGGTTTTCTCTGTCAGCCGCGAACACCCGATATCACCGGCATCGACAGTTTCGCTGGGCGCATCATTCACACCGCCGCCTGGGACGACAGCTATCCACTGGACGGTCGCCGTGCAGCTGTGATCGGCACGGGTTCCACTGGCGTACAGGTGATTCCAGAGCTGGCCAAGAAGGTGTCGGAGCTCACCGTGTATCAGCGGACGCCGATCTGGGTGTTGCCGAAGGTCGACATTCCCTTTCCGCCTGCGGTGCAACGGCTTTTTGCCCGGGCGCCGCTCACCCAGCGCGTCGTTCGATGGTTCACCGATACCACCCTCGAGTTCTCGATGGTGGTCACGATGTGGAAATATCGCTACTTCAAGCTCTTCAACAAGGCGATCGCCGCACTCTCGGCGGCCTACCGACTGATGTGGGTGCGCAACCGCGAACTGTCCCGCAAACTCAACCCGGATTTCGATTTCGGTTGCAAACGGCCGACGATCTCCAACTCCTTCTATCGTGCGTTCGCCAGGCCGAACGTGTCGCTGGAGACCAGTGGGATCGCTCGCATCGAACCCGACGGCATCGTCGCGTGCGACGGGACCAAACGGTACGTCGACACGTTGGTGCTTGCTACCGGATTCGACGTCTGGGAAGCGAATCTGCCCGCGATCGAGGTAATCGGCCGGGAAGGAAGAAACCTCGGAAAGTGGTGGCGGGAAACGAAATTCCAAGCTTACCAGGGGATATCGATTCCCTACTTCCCGAACTTCTTGACCATGGCGAGCCCGTACTCCTGGGTCGGGTTGTCGTGGTTCAACACCGTCGAGTACCAGATGCGCCACATGGCAAGGCTTTTCAGTGAGGTTCAACGGCGTGGCGCTCGCACGTTCGAGGTCACCGAGCAGGCCAACGCCCGGTTCCTCGACCGGATGACAGAGTTGCTGCAAGACTCGGCTTTCGCCCTGGGCAACTGCGCAACGTCTCGTTCGTACTGGTTTAGAAACCACACGGGCACAGGGGAAGCACCGCTGTTCCGGCCCACATCGGTGCGCAGCGCCGTCAAGGAACAGGACCGGTTCCCGTTGTCGGACTACGTCATCGCGTGACGACGATCAGGTTCAATCTTTGGTGAAGCAGTACATCCGGTACTCGATCTTGCCGGTTTCGATGTCGCGGTAGAGCCCGGTGCCCGGCACGCCGGCGAATCGGCGCCCGAAGGGCCTCAGCGGAGCAGGCAGCAGCCGGCCCACCAAGTCGATCGATCGCGCAGAGTTCTGCTCCAGTCCGCGTAGCACTTCCCGATTGATGACCCGCTTGTCGAGTTGGCGCATCGTCGTGTCGGCCAGCGCCGCGTCCCAGCCGGGAAACTCGCTGCTGCCTCGGAAGTCGGCGTAGAGGAAGTGTCCTTTCGGCCGGAGCACTCTCACCACTTCAGCGAGGAACCGGGAAAGGTTGGGATAGGCGTGCGAGGCTTCGATGTTGATCACCGCATCGAAGGATTCG
This sequence comes from Mycobacterium sp. NGS19, assembly GCF_059813155.1. Lineage (NCBI taxonomy): Bacteria > Bacillati > Actinomycetota > Actinomycetes > Mycobacteriales > Mycobacteriaceae > Mycobacterium > Mycobacterium sp. NGS19. Next base: position 291,100 of record NZ_JCALEB010000002.1, on the reverse strand, counting down.
TCGTCGAAGGGTAGCTTCTCGGCGTCACCGTGCACGAAACTCAGTTGGGGCACATGGTGTCGCCTGCGACAGAACGCGATGCCATCCGGATTGAAGTCGAGTCCCGTGTATGCGGCCGGATGCAACGTTCGCGCCAGGTACGAAGCTCCGCCGCCGTGGCCGCAACTGACTTCCAGCACCTCTTTGCCGCCCAAGTCGACCTGCGTCGCGACCCGATGATAGAGCTGGATGCCGAACCGGTTGCGCTCGTCGGATTCGTCGAGCGGTAGCTGCATCGGCGGATCCTCTTCATACCCGTAATTGAGGCAGGTGAGATCTTCCGCGTCGAGTCGGCGGGTCAACGAGGGATACCAGTAGTTGTTCATGAATGCCTTGAACAACTTGACTCCGGCGTCGGAGATCTTCTCGGTGGGAGCGATTGCCATGCCAGGACCCTCTCAGCCGACCTTGTCGGACAACGACATATCTTCTTGTTGTTGGTGACGAGACGCTGCGCCCGTTCGTCGATGAACCACTGCCCGTGCACCGCGGGCCGGCACGATCGCCACCCCGCGGTAGCGCCGCCGTTCTCCCGGCGCGTCGGTTGGGCTGAACCGGAATTCGCGCAGCAAGGTGCGCAACGCAACGTCCATTTCCATGTGAGCGAAACCTGCACCGAGGCAACGGTTTACACCGCCGCCATACGGTATCCACCTGAACGCTTTCGGGTTGACGCCCACGAATCTATCCGGATCGAAGACGTCGGCAGCGGGGAAATTCTCCTCGGACTCGTGAGCGAGTTGAAAGTTCACCATGACATTCGCGCCTTCTGGAAGAACCCACTCGCCCAGGCGGATTCGCGTCGTGGCCCGCCGTAGCGCAGCTTCGATCGTGCCGCGTGTGCGTTGCACTTCATAGATTGTCGCCTGCCGCAGTTCGTGCCCACCGGCGTCCACTTCGTCGACCAGCCGGGCCAATACGCCCGGATGCCGGCGCAACCGCTCGATGGCCCAGGCCAATTGCGACGCTGTCGTTTCGTGTCCGGCCGCGACCAAGGTGAGAAGTTCGTCGGCGATGTGGCGGTCCGGGATCGCTTCACCGTTTTCGTATCGGGCCTGCAGCAGAAGTGCGAGCACGTCGGTGCGCGATTCCAGTGCGGGGTCGGCGCGGGCCGCGGCGATGAGTGAATCGATGACGGCGTCCATCCGGCGCCGATACCGCGCCAACCGCCCGCCCGGGCTCCACCGACCGAGGTCACGACCGACGACAGAGGGCAGGAGGTGAAGCAGCGAGCCCACTGTGATCATCGCCGGGATCACGTCACGGAGTTCGTCGAGCGCCTGTTTCTCGTCGCCGAACACCGCGCGCAGGATGGCGTTGAGGGTGAACCGGCTCGTGGAGGGCAGGGTTTCGAATTCGCGGCCCTCCGGCCAGGTCGCCGTCTCGCGCAGCACTTCTTCCTCGACGATGCGCTCGTAGCTTCTGACCCGCTTCCCGTGGAACGCCGGGAGGATCAGCTTGCGGCGCTCCGCATGTTCGGCACCGTTGAGGCTGAACGTCGATCCGGGCCCGAATACGTGGCCCAGATTCGTCGGGCGTTCGATCAGATCGCTGCTGGTGCTGAAGATGTCTTTGACGAGGACCGGGTCGCTGATCACCACGGTCTTGCCGAACACCGGCAAATTGATCATGAATGTGCTGCCGTAGCGACGGCGCAGGACGGGAACCGCCTCGCACAGTGCGGTCAGCAGCACGATGCCCTGCACGGTCTTCGGGATACGCGGCTGCGGGGGGAGCCGCACCGGCTCACTGGTCGCGGTGGCCATGTCGTCCCCTCTCGGTGCCGGTATGTCAGAGTAGTCGATCGCGACGATTGATCGAGCCCGAGATGAATTTTGATTTCGGCGCGACAGCGCCCAAAAACTCGATAGCTAAGTAAGATTCGCTCGCGCCCGTGGATAGCAGACCCGTCGTCGACCAAGCAGTGCGCTGGTCAATGGCCTGGAGGAAGATCCCGGTGAATGCTGCTTGCTGCAGTTGGCCGAAAAGTAGTGAATTCGATCGACCGATCACGCGTCATGATCGGTCGTTCGCTGGGGCCGGATTTGTGCTTCTTCAGCGAGCGAATATCTCCGAACGGGTGTCATGAGGGCGTTTGCCGGGGTAGGTTCAGGCCTACCGCAGCAAACATCGAGTTGGAGATTTTCATGCCCGCTGCCGTTCGTTCGCATTTGATGTCCGGGGTTGCAGTGATCGGGGCCAGCGTCATCGCGCTCGCACCCGTTGCGCCGACACCCGAATCGCACGCCGCCAGCGTGCCCGAGCGGCGCGTCGCCAGCATGGAGGTGCGGCTGGCAGCCGCGTCGATCTTCAACGTGCCGGTGAACCTGCTGACTGACCTGGTGAACGTGCCGTACAACGAGACCCAGGCTTTGAACAACATGGGCGCGGCATTGCTGTTCAGCGGGCCATGGTTCGTCGTGCACGCGAACAACATCTGGGGAGTGGATCCCGGAGACCCCCCGAAGTACGAGGCGTTGATCAACTCTCTGGTGCCGTTCCCGGCGCTGTCCGGGATGGGAAGCCCGACCTACCAGTGGGATGCGGGGCTGGGTCAGCAAATCACCGGATACCTGGCCGCAGAGCTTCCGGTGAGCAAGTATTGCGCCGCAAACACCTGCCCGCCTAATGTGCCCATCAGCCCCATTACCGGCATCAGCGGTATCGACCAGAATATTTGGAATGTGCTGTTGTTGACCGGGCTCGTGAAATTCCCGCTCGTCGACAACTGGTTCAAGGTTCCGACGTCAGAGCTGGTGTCCGGGTACACCTTTGGGCCGAACTACACCGGCTATGCCGATCCCAGTGGCGTGGTTTATCCCTTGCTCGGGTTCGAAGGAACCCATGTCGATCCGGTCACCGATGAAAATGTGATGCCGTGGGCCGATTCGACGTACAAGCTCGATCTGTCGAAGCCCTTCCAGAATTACTTCGACCATTTGATGGCCGACCCGTCGACCAACCCGATTCAGTTCCCCGACTTGGTGCAAGTGGGCCGAGCATTCCAATCGCTCCTCGCAGGTATGGTGGTCGCCTTCGATCCGTTCACCCCGGGAAGTGCCCTCTGCCCGGGCAACTGCGGCTTCGTCAAAGCTGCGGGCATGGATTACCCGGACATCGTGAAGGCCATCGGTCAGCTGTGGCCGGGTAACCCGGTCATCGACGAATGGGTGGAGGCCTATAAGGCCGGTACGGCCAACGTGCCTACGCAGGAGCAAATCGACCGTGCTGTCGAGCTGAACAAATGGAGTTTCTGGTCATTCGGCAATCCTAGCCTGCCACCGGAGTTGAGCACCGGCTACAACCCCAGCGACCTAGCGCCGTTCTTCCACAAGTTGTGGACGGATCTCGGTTTCAATCCGCCTCCGCTCAACACCGACACCGTGCCGAACCAGCAATCGACTCCGAACACGAATCAGCTTCGCGCACTGCAGGTTTCGAGTGCGACGCCACAGCAGCAACAGGAAGCGGCTTCGCCCGGCAACGACGAGAACGCGAAATCCCCACAGCTGCAAGGCAATGACGAGAAGACGTCGCAAATCGGCAAGGGCGAGAAGACTGCTACCGGCGGCGATCCCAGCCCGGGGCTGAACCTGAATCGCATTCTGCCGCAGTGGAGGAAACCCGCTACCCCGGGAGCGGATCCGAAGGGCTCGACGCCGGATACGGCGGTTACTACGAACACCGGTAACACCAGCGCGAGCGGTTCAGATCCCACCGGCAGGACCACGCCGAGCGGGCCGCCGAAAACCCGTAACCTGCCCTCGCTGAACGACGTAGTGAGGAAAGTGCTTCCGCACAAACCCAGCAACACGAGCCCCCGTAAGGATGCCCCCGCCGGTGCGTCCCGCAACAGTGGCGCCGGCGACAACTAGTTGTTCGACGTCGGCCCGGAGGGCCCCGGACTGAACGCGGGTGCGAAGATCCCGGTCGACGACCTGGCTCCTGTCGAGAAGACCGCGCTGCTCACGCTGTATGCGCGAGCGCTCGACAGTCGTTGCAGCCGACCGATTTTGGCTGACCCGACCGCCGACGCAGTGGTGCGAGCGCTCGATCACGACTTCGGCGCGTTGAAGGTCGGGGCGGCTGTCCGATGCCCGGTGGCATTGCGCGCGAAGCTACTCGACGAACGGGTGCGGTACTTCACCACCGAGCACCCCGACGCCGTCGTCGTCGACCTCGGTGCCGGGCTGAGCCATGGCATCGTGCGCAACCGCCCTCCCGCGACGGTCGATTGGTACAGCGTCGATCTGCCTGCCGTGATCGCGCTGCGCGAGGCGGTGTTGCCTGCGCATGCCCAGGAACGCCGCGTGGCGGCGCGCATCGGTGATCCCGGATGGGCCAACGTAATTCCGGCCGACCGGCCCACCATCCTGGTCGCCGATGGCCTGACGGGATTCTTGAGTCAGCCGGTCCTCGTCGATTTCTTCCGCTCGATAACCGACCACTTCCGCACCGGTGAGCTCGCCTTCAACGACTACGGCCACATCGGCAGAGTCAGCCGGACAGCGTTGAAGCTCGTGCCGCAGAACACCGGCAAAGCATTCGCCAACGCGGGGTTCGCTGACCCGGGATGGCCGCAGCGGTGCAACCCCCGGCTGAGACTGGTGGATGACATCAGTCTGATGAAAAGACCTGAGGTGCAACTGTTTCCGCGACCTCTACGGCTCGGCGTCCGGCTGTCGGGCCATGTCCCGGTGCTGGCGCGCAAGTGGCGAATTCTCTGTTACCGATTCTGAGTCGCATGGACTCTCAACCGGTGATGCCGCCCAGGATCTCGGCGACGTCGAACGTCGCGATCCCGGCCGCGATCACCGGATCTTTCTCGCCCAGCTCCACGACCTCGGCCTGGCTGCCCGCGCGCACCACCCCGAGCCCCCACACCCCTTCGGGGTCGGCGACGGGACCGTAGACCACCACCCACCCGGCGTTGAGCAACTCGTGCCAGTACGCGGCATGCCGGGCCATGGCGTCCTGCTCCTGGGCCGTCATCGTCTGCGCGAAGTCGGCGCGGGGCGGCAAGAGCCGGAACAGAAACAGCTTGTCGCTCATCGGTCGGTGCCGGCCGCGCGGGTCGCCGGGTGCACCACCATCAGCCCAAGCTTCCTGCGCCGCTTGCACATTGCGGCCAGCTCCGCGTAAGCCTTTTCGCCCAGAAGCTCGGTCAGCTCGGCGGCCATCGACTCCCACACCTGTTTGCGCCCCACGTGCACGGCGGGATCGCCGGTGCAGTACCAGTGCAAGTCGTGACCGCCCTCGCCCCAGCCGCGGCGGTCGAACTCGGTGATCGTGGTCTTCAGAATCTCGGTGCCGTCCGGCCGCGTCACCCATTCCTGGCTGCGCCGGATCGGCAGCTGCCAGCACACCTCCGGCTTCATCGTCAGCGGCTCCACACCCAGCCGCATCGCCTTGATGTGCAATGCGCATCCGATCCCAGCGGGAAAACCCGGCCGGTTCAGGAAGATGCAGGCGCCCTTGTATTTCCGGGTGCGCCACTGCGGTTCGCCGTCGTATTCGTCGAGCTCCAGATAGCCCTTGCGGCCCAGCCCCTTTTCGCGGAACTGCCAGTCGGCGTCGGTCAGCTGCGCGACGGCGTCGTCGAGCTGTGCGCGGTCGTCGTCGTCGGTCAAAAACGCCCCGTGCGAGCAGCATCCGTCGTCGGGACGTCCCTCGACCGTGCCTCGGCAGGCAGGCGTGCCGAATACGCACGTCCAATGCGACAGCAGCCACGTCATGTCCGCGGCGATCAGGTGTTCGGGATTGTCCGGGTCGTAGAACTCCACCCATTCCCGGGCGAAGTCCAACTCGACTTCCCCGGGGTGTGTGCCAGTCACAGAAGTCCAAGGTAGACGCATTAAGTTGGAAACGTGCGATTGGGCGTGCTCGACGTCGGAAGCAACACGGTCCACCTGCTCGTGGTGGACGCGCGGCGCGGCGGGCACCCCACTCCGATGAGTTCGACGAAGGCGTCGCTGCGGCTGGCCGAGGCCATCGACAGCTCCGGGAAACTCACGCGCAAGGGCGCCGACAAGCTGATTTCCACTGTCGACGAGTTCGCGAAGATCGCGGCCAGTTCCGGCTGTACCGAGTTGATGGCGTTCGCCACGTCGGCGGTGCGCGACGCGAAGAATTCCGAGGACGTGCTGGCGCGTGTGCTGGCCGAGACCGGCGTGGAGCTTCAGGTGCTCAGCGGCGTCGACGAGGCGCGGCTGACGTTCCTGGCGGTGCGCCGCTGGTACGGCTGGAGCGCTGGGCGGATCATCAACATCGACATCGGTGGCGGCTCGCTGGAACTGTCCAGCGGCGTCGACGAGGAGCCCGACGTCGCAATGTCGCTGCCGCTGGGGGCGGGCCGGCTCACGCGCGAATGGCTGCCCGACGATCCGCCCGGGCGCCGGCGGGTCGCTATGCTGCGCGACTGGCTGGATAATGAACTGGCCGAGCCAAGCCGTACCCTGCTCAAAGCGGGTCCGCCGGACCTGGCCGTGGCGTCGTCCAAGACTGTGCGGTCGCTGGCCCGGCTGACTGGCGCGGCGCCCTCAGGAGCGGGGCCGCGCGTAAAAAGAACATTGACGGCGACCGGACTGCGGCAATTGATCGCATTCATCTCGCGGATGACCACGGCCGACCGCGCCGAACTGGAAGGAGTGAGCGCCGAGCGAGCGCCACAGATCGTGGCTGGAGCGTTGGTAGCCGAGGCAAGCATGAAAGCCCTGTCGATAGAAACCCTGGACATCTGCCCTTGGGCGTTGCGGGAGGGCCTTATTCTGCGGAAACTCGACAGCGAAGCTGATGGAACGGCTTTTGTCAGCGGAGCTGACAAGAAGGCGGCCGTCAGCGGAGCCGACAAGCGGGCGGTGGAGACCTCGGTGGCAGATGCTTCTCACGTGGACCTGAAACGACGGGCGGGCGACTGAGCCATGACCGGACCCCACGACAGCTCCGATACTCGGCCTATTTCGGTCGCGGAGTTGCTGGCGCGGAACGGGACCATCGGCGCCCCGCCGGTCGGTGGGCGTCGGCGCCGGCGCCGGGGCAATGCGGACGCGGTCACCGTGGCCGAACTGACCGGCGAGATCCCGATCGTCCGCGACGAGGCACCACCCGCCGAAGCGCCCACCGACACGAACGGCGCCACCGAACCTGTCGCCGAGACCGCCGAGCCGGGCGCTGAGACTACTGAGGACGGCGCCGAGGAACTCGTCGCCGCCGACGTGCCCGCCGAAGAAATGGTTCCCGACCCCATCGACGTGGAGGACGTGCAGGACGTCGAAGACGCGCAAGGCGTAGAGGACGCGCGCGACGACCTCGACATCGAGGTGGAGGAGGACGCTGAGGGCCGCGACGCCGCGGTCGCGGTCGAAGAGGATCGGGCCGATCTCGCCGAGCCGCCGACATACCTGCACGCTGTGCGCGAGCCGCTGTTCGGCGGCCGCTCGGACGACGAGCTGCTGCGCCGCGGCGACGAGCCCGACGCGGTCGCCGACTCGGTGACCGAGCTGCCCGACGTGCCCGGGGAGACCACCACCGCCGAGGATTACGACGACGAGGCGCCGCCGTCGAGGCTGCAGCAGATCGGCCACAGCGCGCTGATCGTGCTGCAGTCGATCCTGGCGGTCGCATTCGGCGCCGGGCTGTTCATCGGCTTCGACGAGCTGTGGAAGTGGAACAACATCGTCGCGCTGGTGTTGTCGGTGCTGGTGATCTTGGGCTTGGTGGTCGCGGTCCGCATCGTTCGCAAGACCGAGGACATCACCAGCACGCTGATCGCAGTGGCGGTCGGCGCGCTGGTCACCCTCGGCCCGCTGGCACTGTTGCAGTCGGGCTAGCGCGCCGGGAACCCTGTGCGCCCAGCGATCAAGGTTGGTCTGTCGACCGCCTCTGTCTACCCGCTGAGAACCGAGGCGGCTTTCGAGTACGCGGCGCGGCTCGGCTACGACGGCGTCGAACTGATGGTGTGGGCCGAGTCGGTGAGTCAGGACGTCGACGCCATCGCCAAACTGTCGCAGCGTTACGGCGTGCCGGTGCTGGCCGTGCACGCGCCATGCCTGCTGATTTCGCAGCGGGTTTGGGGCGCCAACCCGGTTCCCAAGTTGGACCGCAGCGTGGCCGCCGCCGAGAAGCTGGGCGCCCAGACCGTCGTCGTCCACCCCCCGTTTCGCTGGCAGCGCCGCTATGCGGAGGGCTTCGCCGAACAGGTCGCGCGGCTCGAGGAGTCCAGCGACGTCGTCGTCGCGGTGGAGAACATGTTCCCGTTCCGCGCCGACCGGTTCTTCGGCGGCACCCAGGCGTCGATCGAGCGGATGCGCAAGCGTGGCGGCCGGCCCGGCCCGGCGATCTCGGCGTTTTCGCCGTCCTATGACCCGCTCGAGGGCAACTACGCGCACTACACGCTCGATCTGTCCCACACCGCGACCGCCGGCACCGACGCGCTGGAGATGGCCGGCCGGATGGGGTCGGGGCTGGCGCACCTGCACCTGACCGACGGGTCCGGCGCCTACATCGACGAGCACCTGGTGCCCGGACGCGGCACACAGCCAGCCGCGGAGGTGTGCCAGATGCTGGCCGCCAGCGATTTCGCCGGCCATGTGATTCTTGAGGTCACCACGTCCGGGGTGCGCACCGAGGCCGAGCGGGAAGCCTTGCTGACCGAGTCGCTGGAGTTCGCCCGCACCCACCTGCTGCGCTGAAGGAAACCATGACCGAATCCAGCCTGTTCTCCGACGCGATGGCCCTGCGGCCGCTGGGCGACGGCGCGTACGCGGGCGAGTTGAACAAGACCTGGACCATCGGGCCGAAGCTGCACGGCGGCGCGATGTTGTCGCTGTGCGCGGCGGCCGCCCGCGAAGCTCTTGGTGGTGAAATCGAGCCGATCTCGGTGTCGGCGAACTTCCTGTCCGCGCCGAGTCCCGGCGAGATGCGGCTGGAGACGTTCGTGCGCAAGCGGGGCCGCCGCATCAGCGTCGTCGACGTCGAGCTGATCGGCGGCGACCGCGCCAATGAGCGCGTCGCGGTGCACGCCGTGGTGACGCTGGGCGAGCCGGAGCACGTGGCGCCGCCGCTACTGTCCGCCAACCCCGTGCTGTCGTTGATGGCTCCCGAGCCGCCGTCCGACGTCGAGCCGATCGGCCCCGGCCATCCGATGTTCGGGACCGTCAACTACTGGGAGGGCATCGACGTGCGGCCGCTGTTGTCCAGCGTGCCCGACGGGCGCTCGGCGAGCAGCGAGGCGCCAGTGATCCAGATCTGGGCGCGTCCCCGGGGCATGGCCCCCGACATCCTGTTCGCGCTGATGTGCGGCGACGTCTCGATGCCGGTCGCGTTCGCGGTGGGCCGGCGTGGCTGGGCGCCGACGGTGCAGCTCACCGCATACCTGCGTGGGCTGCCTGCCGACGGCTGGCTGCGGATCATGGCCACCACCACGCAGATCGGCCGAGACTGGTTCGACGAGGACCACACCGTCGTCGACAGTCAGGGCCGCATCATTGTGCAGACCCGTCAGCTGGCATTGGTGCCGGACCACTAGAGCGTCTGGCATGCTGCTGCGGTGTCCAGAATCGCGATCATCGGTGGCGGCAACATCGGCGAGGCCCTGCTGGCCGGCTTGCTGCGATCAGGGCGGCAGGTCAAGGACATGGTGGTGGCCGAACGGCTCCCGGCGCGCGTTCGCCACCTCTCTGAGACGTACTCCGTCCTGGTGACCGGTGTGGCCGAGGCGGTGGAGAACGCGAACTTCGTCGTGGTCGCGGTCAAGCCCTCCGACGTCGAGGCGGTGGTCGACGAGATCGCCGACGCGGTCGGGCGCGACGAGGCCGGCAGCGTCGAGCATGTGTTCGTCACCGTCGTCGCGGGTGTCAGCACCGCATTCTTCGAGGGCAAACTTCCGGCCGGCGCGGCCGTCATCCGGGTGATGCCCAACGCGCCGATGGTGGTCGGCGCGGGCGTCAGCGCAATTGCGAAGGGCCGCTTCGCCTCGCAGGAGCAGCTCAAGGAGGTCTCCGCGCTGTTCGACTCGGTCGGCGGGGTGCTGACGGTACCTGAGTCGCAGCTCGACGCCGTCACTGCCGTCTCGGGTTCGGGGCCGGCGTACATCTTCCTGATGGTCGAGGCGCTCGTCGACGCCGGCGTGGCGGTGGGGCTGAGCCGGGCAGTGGCGACTGACCTCGTCGTGCAAACGTTGGCGGGGTCCGCAGCGATGTTGCTGGAGCGGCTCGACGACAACGGCCGGCCCGGCGACCTCGACACCACGCCGGCGCGGCTGCGGGCCATGGTCACGTCGCCGGCCGGCACCACCGCGGCGGGATTGGCTGAGCTCGAGCGGTGTGGCATGAGGGCTGCGGTCGCCGCAGCCGTGGCCGCGGCAAAAAACCGCGCTGGCCAGCTAGGAATTACATCAGAGTAGTTCGCCTAATTTTCCACGGATTAGCCCACACCCGTCGCAGTAATCCCACCTGTACCGCTATTCTCCTCGATGTATGCACGCGTCCGTGCCAGCGGAGGGGAAGCCGCTGGCGCCCGCGCGCCTGAAGGATTGGGTTGCGATGACGTCAACGAACGGGCCGTCGGGGCGCGATTCTGCGAGTAGTAAGCGGGATTCTGCCGCCGCCGACGTTCAGCCGGCCGCTAGAGCTCAATTTCTCACTGTCGCCGAGGTGGCCAGCTTGATGCGGGTCAGCAAGATGACGGTCTACCGGTTGGTGCACAACGGCGAACTGCCCGCGGTCCGAGTGGGGCGCTCGTTCCGCGTGCATGCCAAAGCCGTGCACGACATGCTGGAGAAGTCGTACTTCGACGTCAGCTGACCCCACAGCTTTTTTCGATCTCGCTCGTCGGTGGGTAAAGTGTCCGGGTCCCTGGGTAAACGGGACGCAGACGTAGCACTGGCAGCAGCCCCGACGGGCACATAGTAGGTAGCGGAGTTCATGGGTTCAGTCATCAAGAAACGGCGCAAGCGCATGTCGAAGAAGAAGCACCGCAAGCTGCTTCGCCGCACCCGGGTTCAGCGCAGAAAACTCGGCAAGTAAACCGGCCGCTGCGGCCCGGTTTTCCACCTGCCGGGCCCCGCTCAGATCGCTAGGCTGTCATGATGGCTTCCGCGGGGGAAAACACGTCCGACACCGCGTACCCCAACGTGGTTCTGGTTACCGGCGCGTGCCGCTTCCTCGGCGGCTATCTCGCGGCCCGGCTAGCGCAGAACCCTCGCATCAGCCGGATCATCGCGGTCGACGCGATCGCCCCGAGCAAGGATCTGCTGCGCCGGATGGGGCGTGCGGAGTTCGTCCGCGCCGACATCCGAAATCCGTTCATTGCCAAGGTAATTCGCAACAACGATGTGGACACGGTGGTGCATGCTGCCGCCGCGTCGTACGCGCCCAAAGCCGGTGGGCGGGCCGCGCTCAAGGAACTCAACGTGATGGGCGCGATGCAGCTGTTCGCCGCCTGCCAGAAGGCGCCCTCGGTTCGACGGGTGGTGCTGAAGTCCACTTCGGAGGTGTATGGCTCCAGCCCCCGCGACCCGGTGATGTTCACCGAGGACTGCACCAGCCGCCGCCCTCTGGGCAGCGGGTTCGCCCAAGACAGTCTCGACATCGAGGGTTATGCGCGCGGGCTGGGCAGGCGCCGCCCGGACATCGCGGTGACGATTCTGCGGCTCGCCAATCTGATCGGCCCGGCCATGGATACGGCACTGTCACGCTACCTGGCCGGCCCGATCGTGCCGACCGTGCTCGGACGCGACGCCCGGCTGCAGCTGCTGCACGAGCAGGACGCGCTGGGCGCGCTGGAGCGAGGCACGGTCGCCGGCAAGGCAGGCACGTTCAACATCGGCGCCGACGGAATCATCATGATGTCCCAAGCAATCCGCCGGGCGGGCCGCATTCCGTTGCCGGTGCCCGGGTTCGGGTTGTGGGCGGTCGATTCGCTTCGGCGGCTGAACCATTACACGGAGATCAACCGCGAGCAGTTGAACTACCTGAGCTTCGGCAGAGTCATGGATACCACGCGGATGAAGACGGAACTGGACTACCATCCCAAGTGGTCTACGGCCGAGGCGTTCGACGATTACGTTCGCGGTCGCGGACTCACACCAATCATCGACCCTCGGTGGGTACGCTCGCTGGAGAGCCGCGCGGTGGCGACCGCGCAACGATGGGGGTAGACGCAACCACACACTCGAGCAGACGGGTGGGAAGAGGTATCGATCGTGTCGGGTGAGCCGAAGGCGAAAGTGATTCCGCTGCATGGGAATCCGGGGGCGGCGCAGCGGGCCGCCCAGCGCGCCGAGGCCTCGCGCCGACATCCCTCGGTGCTGTCCGACCCGCAGCACCAAGCCGCCGCTGAAGATCTCGCCGCCGTCGTGCGGGAAATCGACGCGCACCGAGGCGCCGCCGGCGGCCCGGCCGAGAAGCCGGAGGAGCCCAACGAGCTGGCCCGGCGGATCGGTGCGGTCGCGGATTTCGTCCGTCGCCGCCTCACCGGCGACTACAGCGTCGACGAATTCGGATTCGACCCGCACTTCAACGACGCAGTCGTGCTGCCTTTGCTGCGAACGTTGTTCACGTCGTGGTTCCGCGTGGAGGTGAGCGGTGTCGAGAACCTCCCGGACACCGGAGCCGCGCTGGTCGTGGCCAATCATGCCGGGGTGTTGCCGTTCGACGGGCTGATGGCGTCGGTGGCCGTGCACGACAAGCATCCGTCGCACCGGTCTTTGCGGCTGTTGGCTGCCGACATGGTCTTCGACAGCCCGCTGCTGGGGCAGGCCGCGCGCAAGGCGGGGCACACGATGGCGTGCACCGCCGACGCGCACCGGCTGTTGGCCAAAGGGGAACTGACCGCGGTCTTCCCGGAGGGCTACAAAGGTCTGGGCAAGCGGTTCAAGGACCGCTACAAGCTGCAGCGGTTCGGCCGCGGCGGGTTCGTGTCAGCGGCGCTTCGCACCAAGGCGCCGATCATCCCGTGCTCGATCGTCGGCTCCGAGGAGATCTACCCGATGATCGGCGACCTGAAGCTGCTGGCCAGGCTGTTCGGGCTGCCGTACTTTCCGATCACCCCACTGTTCCCGCTGGCGGGGCCGGTCGGCATGATCCCGCTGCCGTCCAAGTGGTACATCGAATTCGGCGAGCCGATCGTCACCGCCGATTACGACGACTCCGCGCCGGAAGATCCCATGGTCACATTCGAGCTCACCGACCAGGTGCGCGAAACCATCCAGCAGACGCTGTACCGGTTGCTGGCCAACAGGCGCAACACGTTCTTCGGTTAACCCTGCGGCTCAGCCGACTCCGGCGCTTTCCCTAGCGCTTTGGCGATCATCGCGTCACGGCGCGCGGCGATCGCGGCGACCACCTCGTCCGGCTCGCCCTCGTGCAGCGCCTCGCCGATCACGGTCACCACGCTGGTGATCACGGGCTTGCCGTCGGCGTCGGTGACCTCGCCGCGAATTTCGGTGACCACGGTGCCGTGCGACTCGATCACGTTGTCGAGATAGGAGTCGAAGAACAGCTTGTCGCCGGCCAGGATCGGCCGGTGGAACATGATCTTCTGGTCGCGGTGCAGCACCCGCTCCATGTTGATCGGCACGTCGAAGTTCTTGAAGATCTCCAGCTGAACCTTGCGGCCCGCCACCGTCAGGAATGTCAACGGCGCCACCAAGGCCGGGTAGCCAAGTTCAGCGGCAGCTTCTTCGGAGTAGTGCGCCGGGTGCTCGTTCTGCACGGCGCGCGCGAACTCGCGGATCTTTTCGCGGTCCACCGAGAAATAGTCGGGGTAGCGGTAGTGCGTACCGATGATCTCTTCAGCTATGGCCATAACGCCGCGAGCCTATCTAATGCCGGTTTCACTGCTCGCCGTGGCGGCGCGACGCGATCGCGGCCAGCGCGCCACCCGCCGCGCCCAGCGCCAACGCAGACGGCACCCCGATGCGGGCGGCTTTGCGTGCGGTGCGAAAGTCGCGGATCTCCCAGCCGCGTTGCCGGGCCAGAGCGCGCAGCGCATGGTCCGGGTTGATGGCGACGGCGGTCCCGACCAGCGACAGCATCGGCACGTCGTTGTAGCTGTCCGAGTAGGCCGTGCAGCGCTTGAGGTTCAGACCTTCCCGGATGGCCAGCGAGCGCACGGCGTGTGCCTTGCCGCTGCCGTGCAGGATGTCGCCGACGAGCCGGCCGGTGAACACGCCGTCGACGGATTCGGCGACGGTGCCCAGCGCGCCGGTCAGACCCAGCCGCTTGGCGATGATGTTGGCCAGCTCGTACGGCGTCGCGGTGACCAGCCACACCTGCTGGCCGGCGTCGAGGTGCATCTGAGCCAGCGCTCGCGTGCCCGGCCAGATCTTGTCGGCGATGATCTCGTCGTAGATCTCCTCGCCGAGCGCCACCAATTCGGCCGTCGAGCGGCCTTCGATGAACGCCAGCGCCTTTCGCCTGCCCTCGGCCACGTCGTCGCTGTTCTCTCGACCGGTGAACTGAAACTTGGCCTGCGCGTAGACGAACCGAAGCAGGTCGCTGTAGTTGAAGTACTTGCGGGCGGCCAGTCCCCGGGCGAACAGCACCAGGGACGAGCCCTGCACCAACGTGTTGTCGACGTCGAAAAACGCTGCGGCCGTGAGGTCGACGGGCGGGGGCGGCGGACCGGACTGCGCCGGTTCGGGTAGTTCGGCGTGGCGGGCCACATCGGCCGCGAGGTCGGCGACGGCGGCTTCTGCGCTGGCGTTGCCGGCGACATCCTGAGAGGCGGATTCCGTCACCGTTCAACAGTAGGACACCGACCGCGGATACTTGCGACGTGAACAGGCGGGTGACGTTGCTGACGCGGGACGGGTGCGTGATGTGCGAGCAGGCCCGGCGGCGGCTTCGCGAGCTTGCCGACGAGCTGGGCTTCGAGTTGTCGGTCACCGACGTCGACGCCGAGGCGGCCGACGGCCGACCAAGCCTGCGTGCGGAGTTCGGTGACCGGCTGCCGGTAGTGCTGCTCGAAGGGCGTGAGCACAGCTACTGGGAGGTCGACGAGCTCCGGCTGCGTGCGGACCTGGCGCGTTGACCTTCACCCAGACTGACGCCACCGCGGGAAAGTGCGAGAGCGGGCCGCGCGGAATACCGTTTCGGGAAAAGGCGGAGGAATTTGGTCGGCTAACCATCAAACGATTACCGTGGATACCGTGGTGATTCGGCCGTGAGCGTGCTGCTTTTCGGGGTGTCGCACCGCAGCGCGCCAGTAGCGGTGCTCGAGCAATTGAGCACCGACGAAGCAGATCAGGTGAAGATCGCCGACCGGCTGCTGCAGTCGTCGTTGATCACCGAGGCCATGGTGCTGTCCACGTGCAACCGCGTCGAGGTGTACGCGGTCGTCGACGCGTTCCATGGCGGCCTGTCAGCGATCGGCCAGGTGCTCTCCGAGCATTCGGGCATGTCGCTGCAGGATCTGACCAAATACGCCTACGTGCGCTACGCGGAAGCGGCCGTCGAGCACCTCTTCGCGGTCGCCAGCGGGCTGGATTCCGCCGTGGTCGGCGAACAGCAGGTGCTCGGGCAGGTTCGGCGGGCCTACGCGGCCGCGGAGGCCAATCGCACGGTCGGGCGGGTGCTGCACGAACTGGCCCAGCGTGCGCTGTCGGTGGGCAAGCGCGTGCACAGCGAAACCAGCATCGACGCTGCCGGCGCCTCGGTGGTGTCGGTGGCGCTGGGCATGGCGCAAACGCGGCTGGACGGGCTGGCCGGCCGCACCGCTGTCGTCGTCGGCGCCGGTGCGATGGGAGCGCTGTCCGCCAAGCAACTGGCCCGCGCCGGCGTGGCCCGCGTGCGCGTCGTCAACAGGTCGCTGCCGCGGGCCCGCAGGCTGGCCCACAATCTCCGCGACGTCGGCGTCGACGCCGACGCGTGGTCGCTCGATCACCTGTCCGGCGTGCTCGCCGAAGCCGATCTCGTCGTCTGCTGTACCGGCGCAGTCCGTCCGGTGGTTTCGCTCGCCGACGTGCACCGCGGACTGGCACACGGCAGTGAGCGGCAGCTGGTGATCTGCGATCTCGGCATGCCCCGCGACGTCGACCCGGCCGTCGCCGGGCTGCCCGGCGTGCACGTCGTCGACATGGACCGCATCCAGCGCGAGCCGTCGGCGCGCGCCGCCGCGGCCGACGCCGAAGCAGCCCGCCTGATCGTGGCTTCTGAAGTCGCGCAATACCTTTCGGCTCAGCGGATGGCAGAGGTCACCCCGACCGTCACCGCTTTGCGTCAGCGCGCCGCCGAGGTGGTCGAGGCTGAGTTGCTGCGACTGGACAACCGCCTGCCCGGTCTGGACGGCGCCCACCGCGAGGAGGTCGCGCGCACCGTGCGCCGGGTCGTCGACAAGCTTCTGCACGCCCCGACCGTGCGGGTCAAGCAGCTCGCCAGCGCGCCGGGCGGCGACACCTACGCCGAGGCGCTGCGTGAGCTCTTCGAACTCGACCCACAGGCCGTCGACGCCGTCGCGGCCGGCGAACTGCCGCTGACGATCGAACCGGAAGCTCCCAGGTAGCGCTTGACCATACGGATCGGCACCCGGGGCAGTTTGTTGGCCACCACCCAGGCCGGTGCCATCAGAGACGCGCTCATCGCGCGGGGCCACGCGGCGGAACTGGTCACGATCAGCACCGAGGGCGACCGGTCGGCTGAGCCGATTGCGACGATCGGCGTGGGCGTGTTCACCGCAGCACTGCGCGAGGCGATTCACGACGGCCGCGTGGACATGGCCGTGCACTCCTACAAGGACTTGCCGACCGCCCCGGACCCGCGGTTCACGATCGCCGCAGTTCCCCGGCGCGAAGACCCGCGCGACGCGCTGGTGGCCCGGGACGGTTTGGTGCTCGGCGAGTTGCCTGCGGGCTCGGTGATCGGCACGTCGAGCCCGCGGCGGGCTGCACAGCTTAGAGCATTGGGTCTCGGTTTGGAAATCCGCCCCCTAAGAGGCAACCTTGATACCAGGTTGAACAGGGTGGTAAGCGGTGATCTCGACGGCGTCGTGGTGGCCCGGGCGGGCTTGGCCCGCATCGGACGCCTCGCGGATGTGACTGAGACGCTCGAGCCGGTGCAGATGTTGCCCGCGCCGGCTCAGGGTGCGCTCGCGGTCGAGTGCCGCAGCGGCGACACCAAGCTCGCGGCGCTGTTGGCGGAGCTCGACGACGCCGACACGCGCGCAGCGGTCACCGCGGAACGAGTCCTGCTCGCCGAACTGGAGGCGGGTTGCTCCGCGCCGGTCGGCGCGATCGCGGAGGTGGTCGAGTCGATCGACGAGGACGGCCGCGTCTTCGACGAGCTGTCACTGCGCGGCTGCGTGGCGACGCTGGACGGATCCGACGTGATCCGTGCGTCCGGGATCGGAACGCCCGGGCAGGCTGCGGAGCTTGGCCGCTCTGTTGCCGCCGAGCTGTTCGAACTGGGTGCCCGGGAGTTGATGTCCGCGCGTGAGCGCGAGTAATGGGTAAAGCGAGGTAAAGATGACGCGAGGGCGGAAGGCCAAGCCGGGACGCGTCGTGTTCGTGGGTTCGGGGCCCGGCGACCCGGGCCTTCTGACGGGGCGGGCACGCCAGGTACTGGCGTGCGCGGAGCTGGTGTTCACCGATCCCGACGTGCCGGCCGAGGTGTTGGCGCTGGTCGGGACGACTCTGCCTGAGCCGCCGAAGCTGTCGTCGCCGGATCCGGGCATCACCGACGACACGGTGGACCCGAACCTGCCGTCTGTCCCCGAGGTGCGCCCCGCGCTCGGCGACCCGGCCGAGGTGGCCAAGACCCTGGCCGCCGAGGCGCGCGCCGGCATCGATGTGGTCCGGCTGGTGTCGGGTGACCCGCTATCGGTGGACGCGGTGATCACCGAGGTGCAGGCCGTGGCCAAGACGCATCTGCATTTCGAGATCGTTCCTGGTCTGCCCGCCAGCACCGCGGTGCCGACGTACGCGGGGCTGCCGCTGGGTTCGTCGCACACCGTCGCCGACGTGCGCGACCCCAATGTCGACTGGGCGGCGTTGGCGGCGGCGCCGGGCCCGCTGATCCTGCAGGCCACCGCCGAACACCTGGCGGAAGCCGCCCGCACGCTGATCGACTACGGGCTCGACGAGACCACGCAGTGCGTGGTCACCGCCCACGGCACCACCACCCAGCAGCGGTCGGTGGAGAGCACACTGCAGACGCTGACCGACACCGCAGCGCTGGGCGCGTCGGACCCCGCCGGACCATTGACGGGCCCGCTGATCGTCACGATCGGCCGCACCGTCGCCCACCGCGCGAAGCTGAACTGGTGGGAGAGCCGGGCGCTGTACGGCTGGACGGTCCTGGTGCCGCGCACCAAGGACCAGGCCGGCGACATGAGTGAGCGGCTGATCGGGCATGGCGCGGTGCCCATCGAGGTGCCGACGATCGCGGTCGAACCGCCGCGCAGCCCCGCGCAGATGGAGCGGGCCGTCAAGGGCCTGGTCGACGGGCGCTACCAGTGGGTGGTGTTCACGTCCACCAACGCGGTGCGCGCGGTGTGGGAGAAGTTCGGCGAGTTCGGCCTCGATGCCCGCGCGTTCTCTGGTGTGAAGATCGCCTGCGTGGGACAGGCCACCGCCGACCGGGTGCGGGCATTCGGGATCACCCCCGAACTGGTGCCGTCCGGCGAGCAGAGTTCGCTGGGGCTGCTCGACGAATTCCCGCCCTACGACGACGTTTTCGACCCGGTCAACCGTGTGTTGCTGCCGCGTGCCGACATCGCCACCGAGACGTTGGCCGAGGGATTGCGCGAACGCGGTTGGGAGATCGAGGACGTCACGGCGTACCGCACGGTCCGCGCGGCACCGCCGCCGGCCGAGACCCGGGAAATGATCAAGTCCGGCGGCTTCGACGCGGTCTGTTTCACGTCGAGTTCCACGGTGCGCAACCTGGTCGGGATCGCTGGCAAGCCGCACGCCCGCACGATCGTGGCGTGCATCGGGCCGAAGACCGCCGAGACCGCGGCCGAATTCGGGTTGCGGGTGGACGTGCAGCCGGAGGTGGCGCAGATCGGGCCGCTGGTCGACGCGCTGGCCGAGCACGCTGCGCGGCTGCGGGCCGAGGGCGCGCTGCCGCCGCCGCGTAAGAAGAGCCGCAGGCGGTAGGGGGTGGGGTTCCCCCGCCAGCGTCCGCGCCGCCTTCGCTCGACCCCGGCGCTTCGTCGGCTCGTCGCGGAAACAACCTTGCAACCAAGGCATCTGGTGTTGCCGATGTTCGTCGCCGACGGGATCGACCAACCTCGCCCGATCACGTCGATGCCCGGCGTGGTGCAACACACCTACGACAGCCTGCGCCAGGCGGCTACCGACGCGGTCGCCGCCGGCGTCGGCGGGATCATGCTGTTCGGCGTTCCCCGCGAGCAGGACAAGGATCCCACCGGAGAGGCTGCCGTCGCTGCCGACGGGGTGTTGAACCGGGCTCTGCGCGAGCTGAACAAGGAGCTGGGCTCAGCCACCGTGCTGATGGCCGACACCTGTCTCGACGAGTTCACCGACCACGGTCACTGCGGACTGGTGGACTTCTCCGGGCGGGTCGACAACGACCAGACGCTGTCGCGGTACGTGGAAATGGCTGTGGCACAAGCGGATTCGGGTGCACACGTGGTGTCGCCCAGCGGCATGATGGACGGCCAGGTCGCGGCGATACGTGACGGATTGGACGCAGCAGGCCACACCGACGTCGCCATCCTCGCGTACGCGGCGAAGTTCGCGTCGTCGTTCTACGGACCGTTCCGGGAAGCGGTGGCCTCCAGTTTGTCCGGAGACCGGCGCACCTATCAGCAGGACGCCGGCAACGCACGGGAAGCCGCCCGGGAAATCGCGCTGGACATCGACGAAGGCGCCGACATCATCATGGTCAAACCCGCGATGGCGTACCTCGACGTGGTGCGCGCCGCCGCCGAGGTCTCACCGGTGCCGGTCGCCGCATACCAAGTCTCGGGTGAGTACGCGATGATCAGCGCCGCCGCCGCCAACGGCTGGATCGACGGGCGGGCGGCCGCGCTGGAAACACTCACCAGCATTCGGCGCGCGGGCGCCGACATCGTGCTGACGTACTGGGCCGCGGATGTCGCCAACTGGCTCGGCTGAATCCCCCGAGCAGCAGCAGGAGCCGCCCACCCGGCCGGTGGACGTCGGGACCGGGTTCGGGCTGTGGCTGTCGGCGCTGCCGCTGCTGCTGATCGGCGAGGCCGTGGACACCGCGACGTCGCCGGAGGTGCCGCACAATGTCGTCGTCTACTCGATGACCGGATTGGCGATGTTCGTGGTGACTGCGCTGGTGGTCACCTTCCTTTTTCTGATGCGGCAGGGCTACCGGTGGGCGCGCACGCTGCTGACCGGCGGCGGCGTCGCGTCGGTGATCTACGTCGTCACCAGCCTGTTCACCGTGCAGCGCCCCACGCTGGGCGCGGTGGTCTATGCGATCACGGGCATCGTCGGGTCGGTGCTGATCCTCGGCGGCGTGTACCTGCTGCACCGCAAAGACGCACACGCCTATTTCACGCGCTGAAAGTCGATAAAGTGGTTCGATCATGACCTCAGCCAGTTCGCGACCCGTGTCGGTCCAGATCGCGTTCTGGGCGTGGGTGGTTGCGGCGATCTGGCTGGTGCTCAGCGGACTGCTGGCCGTGACTGCCGATTACGGTCGGCTCGTCGGCAGCTTTCCCACTGCCAGCCTGTCGGAGGACCAGGTCCGCTCGATGGCGTTCGTCTTCCGTGGATTCGGTGTGTTGTTCATCCTCGCCGGAGCGTTACTCGCTTTCCTAGTCGGTCGAACGCGCAAGGGCGACAAGCGGTTTCGGAGAGCATGCGTCACGCTGTCGTACGGCATCGTGCTGCTGCTGGTGTTGTGTGCGCTGCTGCTCGGCATCGTGATGCCGCTGCCGGCGGCGATCGCGTTGCTCGTCGCGGCGGTGGCGGCCAGCCGCGACTCCGCGACCACGTGGTTCGACGCCGTGGATGCAGAGGCACAGGGTGACTGACGGCTCGCCGTCGGCGCCGCTGTTCCGTGAGGTGGGCGCCAGCTGGTGGTGGTTGCTGGCCGGGCCGCTGGCGGCGGCGATCATGCTGGCCATCGAGGTCAACGCGGGAATCGGTCCGCAGCTGATCATCCCGGCGTTCTTCCTCGTGATGGTGTCAGGGTTCCTCGCCATCCAGATCAAGGCCGCGCGAATCCACACCTCGGTCGAGCTCACCCGCGAGACCCTGCGCCAGGGCACCGAGACCATCGACGTCAGCGCGATCGTGCGGGTTTTCCCCGAGGCCGACAAAGAGGCGGATCCGCCGAAATGGCAGTCGGCCCGCGCGCTGGGCGAACTGACAGGGGTGCCTCGCGGCCGCTTCGGCATCGGGCTCAAACTCACCGAGGACCGCACGGTGCAGGCGTGGGCGCGCCGGCATCGCGAACTGCGAGCTGCGCTGATCGAACTCGTGCAGGAGCGCAGCGCCGAGAACCCCGGCGCCGCCACGTGAAGCGCGCCATCGTCGAGCTCGTGCTGGCCGTCGCCTTGGCGGCCGGCTGTGTGCTCAGCTGGCTCGGGGCCCAATCGACCGTCGTGGTTTCGCCGGTTGCCGACGGCGAGCCCGCCACCAGTTCGGTCGCGTACTACCCGCCGCTGCTGGTTCTGGCGTTCATGCTCGGCACCGCCGCCGGTGCACTCGCGGTCGTCGGCATCGCCCGGCTCCGGCGCCACCGCCAGTTGTTACAGAGTGCAGTGTCTGTAACATCGTCTTCATGACTGAGCTCGCGCAGACCACGCCCGGCACCGACGACGCGTTGCCGCTGGGCCCGCAGTCGCTGGTGTGGCGGTATTTCGGCGACAACCGGATGTTGCTGATCGGCCCCCGCCCGGCCGTGCTGCAGAACATGCTGGCCGAACTCGGCCAGGGCGTTCTCGACCACTCGGTGTTCTTCTCCGACACCGCCGCCCGCGTCAAGCGCTCGCTGCCGCCGATCTTCAACACCGTGTACGGCTCGGACGCAGACAACCCAGGCCACCAGGTCCGCGACTTCCACCACCAGATCAAGGGCGAGATGCCCGACGGCGGCCGCTATCACGCGCTGGACCCGGAAACCTATTTCTGGGCGCACGCCACCTTCGTCGAGCAGGTGCTCTACTTCGCCGACACCTTCGTCAAGCGGCTCAGCCGCGCCAAGAAGGAACAGATCTATCTGGAGTCCAAGACCTGGTACCGCCGCTACGGCGTCAGCGACCGAGTGATGCCCACCGATTACGCTGCATTCGAACAGTATTGGGACACAATGCTCGACAAGGTCGTGGTCGCTCATCCCACCGCGAAATACGGCGTCGGCTACGTCACCAAGGGTTTTCCGTGCCCGAAAGGTGTTCCGCCGCTGGTATGGCGGATAGCGGCGCCGCTGTTCAATCCGGTGGCGGCCTTCTTGACGACGGGCGGTCTGCCGCCGCGGGCACGGGTTCTGCTGGGTCTGCCGTGGACTGACCGTCAAGAACGGCGCTATCAGCGGTTCGCCGCGCTGTGCCGGTCGAGGCCGGTCAACTGGCTGTGGGACCGCTTGCCGATGCGGTTGCGATACAACAAGTTTGCGCGGTCCGGATATGCCAGAGCAGCAGCTGGCTGACCCCGTCACCACCGCGATCCTGGACGCGGCAATGGTGGAATTCGATCGCCACGGGTTCCGCCGGGTGGCGCTCGACGACGTCGCCCGGCGCGCCGGCGTGAGCCGCATGACGATCTACCGGCGCTTCACCAACCGTGACCAACTCGTTCTCGCGGTCATCGACCGCGAGAACGCCGCGCTCTTCGCCGACATCGCTCAGCAGCTGAAAAGCCGTGGGCCGCAGAGTAATTACTATGTGGAAGCGTTCACCTCGGCGATCCTGCAGCTGCGCCGGCATCGGGTGCTGAATCGGATGATCACTGACGAGCCTGCGCTCACGCTGGCGCTGGCCCACCAGCACTGGCCCGCGGCGGTCGAGCGGATGGCCGAGGCGCTGCGAGTCATCTTCCCGGCCGGGTTCGCCGAGCGGATCGGCGATCAGGCCGTCGGCGAGCTCGCGGACGTCATCCTGCGCTACGCGCTGATGGCGCTGCTGTTGCCGTCGTCGACACCGCTGGAGACGGCCGACGACATCAAAGCATTCGCCGCCGCCCATTTCCTGCCGAGTCTGCCCGCCGCGCTGCGCGCCGTTCCGGCGTAGCGGCCGGCGCCGGAGCGGATCACCAACGTGCGTCCACGGCGGCGACACGCCGAGGCGCCTCGCCAGGAGTTCACGCTCGGGTCAGCAGCAGCGTCGACTTGATGCCCGTCGCCTTCATGATCTGCCGCCAGGGCGGCTTGACCGACTTCACCGCTTCGGCGGTCGGCAGAATTCGGGGATTCGTCACCCGAAACGTCCTGCCGTTCAACATCACTCGAGCGCCGTTGGCCGCCTGCACGTTGCGCACCCAGTCGCTGTCGGTTCCGTACGGCAACAGCACGGCGACGCCGTCGTGAGTGCGGAAAACGGACACCGGCGTGCGGTGGGTCTTGCCCGAGCGTCGTCCGATGTGCTCGATGATCGACCACATCGACACCCAGCCGCTGATCGGCCGGACCAGCCGGTTGACCACCTGCCGGTTGAACCGGGCCCGCCGGCGCGCGAAATCGCTCATGCGTCATCTTTCTTCAGCAGCACTGCGTACTCGAACGGCAGCCTGGCGAAGATCGGCCGCCACAGGCCCTTCACCGACGGCGCCGCCACAGATTTCGGCATCACCCGAGGATCGGTCACGGTGAACGTCTTGCCGTGGCGCTGCATTCGGCCCCGGCCGGCAGATGTCAAGTTCTTCAGCCAGTCGCGGTCGGGCCCGTAGGTCAGCACTATCGCGACACCGTCGTGGGTGCTGAACACGTTCAGCGGCGTGCGGTAGACCCTGCCCGACCGCCGGCCGACGTGTTCGAGGATGCCCATCGCCGGCAGCCAGCCCGCCCACAGCCGCTGAATCGGGTTTGTGACGCGGCGATTGAACCGGGCAAGCCATTGCGGCAGTTGCATGGTGACCATCAAACTCGTGGGCATGGCCTACCTCAAGCCGCCGTGGTTCACTGCCAAGATCTTCAACCGGCTCGCGATGGCCAGCGGCATGGCGAACACGGAAACGCTGACGGTGACGAAGCGGAGCACCAAGGAACCGCAGAAAGTGCCTGACCATCCCGTCTTCGCGCTCACTCCGGCGAGGACCTAAGTCACTAGATCTCGCATTCGACGAGCGGGACCGCCTGCGTCGCTTACAGTCGGTTTTCGGCAATTTCGCGAACGCAGGGGGACATCGATGTCGACCCGTACGAAGTGGGCGGGAATCGCGGCTGCGGTTTCTGCGGGGGTGATCGCCAGTGTCGTGGCCGCGGTGGCGCCGGAGGGCGCGCCGGTGGTCTCGTCGCCCACGGCGGCAGCCACCGCTACGCCATGGGTGCCGCGGCCGATCTTCGGGCCGAAGCCCGTACCCCAGCCTCGTTCGGCTATCGGGCAGACGCAGAAGCCACGCCCGGCCGAGAACAGCGCCGACTGGGGTAGCAAGGCCAACGCACCGTTCCAGGCGATCCAGCAGGCGCTGGGCAGCCTGGGCGACGCGCTGAACGCTTCGGACATCGGTGCCACGCAGTCCGCATGCCGCCAGCTGAGCAGCGCCGGCGCCCGGTTCGCGGCAACCCTGCCCGCCCCGAAGCAGGCGCTCACCGACGAGGCGCAGGCCGCGGTCAGTGAGATCAACGCCGCGTCGCAAGCCTGTCTGGCCGATTCGCCCGACATCGACGCGCTCGTCACGCACGCGAACGCCGCCAACGACCATCTGTCGGCCGTGGCGAAGATTTCGTCCGGCAGCGGCTAGAGGTCCTACACCCTGTAGTCAGCGCCTGGCCTGCGGCTGGGACACTGGTTCCATGTGCAGCGCTGAGCAGGTCCGCCTCGACGACGGCGCCGCACGCACCGCTGTTTCCGCCCGTCTGTTCGCCCAAGCCTGCGACGTGATCCCGGGCGGCGTGAACTCGCCGGTGCGGGCTTTCAAATCGGTTGGGGGTACGCCGCGGTTCATCACGTCGGCCCGCGGCTATTGGCTCGTCGACGCCGACCGCAACCGCTACGTCGATCTCGTCTGCTCGTGGGGCCCGATGATCCTCGGCCACGCCCACCCAGCCGTCGTCGAGGCCGTGCAGCGCGCCGCCTCCACCGGCTTGAGCTTCGGTGCGCCCACACCCGCGGAGACCGAGCTCGCCGCGGAGATCAGCCGCCGCGTGCCACCGGCCGAGCGGGTCCGGCTGGTCAACTCCGGCACCGAGGCCACCATGAGCGCGGTGCGGCTGGCCCGCGGGTTCACCGGCCGGCCCAAGATCGTCAAATTCGCCGGCTGCTACCACGGCCACGTCGACGCGCTTCTTGCCGACGCCGGTTCCGGGGTGGCGACGCTGGGCCTGCCGTCGACGCCAGGGGTTACCGGTGCGACGGCCGCGGACACGATCGTGCTGCCGTACAACGACGTGGCCGCGGTGGAGCAGGCCTTCGACCGGTTCGGCACCGAGATCGCGGCCATCATCACCGAAGCCTGCCCCGGCAACATGGGCACGGTCGCGCCGGAGCCGGGCTACAACGAGGCGTTGCGTCGCATCACCCGACAAGCCGGGGCGCTGCTGATCAGCGACGAGGTGATGACCGGCTTCCGGGTGAGCCCGTCGGGCTGGTACGGGCTGGAGCCGGTGCAGGCAGATCTGTACACCTTCGGCAAGGTGATGAGCGGTGGGCTGCCGGCCGCGGCGTTCGGGGGGCGCGCCGAGGTGATGGAGCGGTTGGCGCCGCTGGGCCCGGTGTACCAAGCCGGCACCCTGTCCGGAAACCCGGTCGCGGTGGCAGCCGGGCTGGCGACGCTGCGCGCCGCCGACGAATCCGTGTACCGCAATCTGGACTACAACGCCGAGCGACTGGCGGAGCTACTGCATGATTCCCTCGCGGAAGCCGGTGTGCCGCACGCCATTCCGCGTGCCGGGAACTTCCTGTCGGTGTTCTTCGGTGACCGTCCGGTCAACGACTTCGCCTCGGCCAAGGCCAGTCAGACGTGGCGATATCCGGCGTTCTTTCATGCGCTGCTCGACGGCGGCGTCTATGCGCCCCCGAGCCCATTCGAAACCTGGTTCGTCTCAGCGGTTCTCGACGAAGAGGCGTTCTACCGCATCGAGGCTGCGCTGCCCGCGGCCGCCCGGGCCGCGGCGAGAGCCCCACGACCGGAGGCGTGATGGCAGAGACCACGACCGTGCACGTGATGCGACATGGCGAAGTGCACAATCCCGACAAGATCCTGTACGGCCGGCTGGACGGCTACGGACTTTCCGAACGGGGTCGCGCGCAGGCCCAGGCGGTGGCCGACGCGCTGGCCGACAACGACATCGTCTTGGTAGTGGCCTCGCCGCTGCAGCGGGCGCAGGAGACGGCCGAGCCGATCGCTGCCCGCCACGGGTTGGACGTGGTGACTGACCCAGACTTGATCGAGTCAGTGAACGTGTTCGAGGGACAACGTGTTTCACCTGGCGACGGCGCGCTGCGGGATCCGCGCAATTGGCGTTATCTGGTCAACCCGTTCCGGCCGTCGTGGGGAGAGCCGTACAAGGAGATCGCCGCGCGCATGCGCACCGCGATCGAGAAGGCGCGCGCGAAAGCAGCCGGGCACGAGGCCGTAGTGGTCAGCCATCAACTGCCGGTGTGGACGCTGCGGCGGCATCTCGAAAACAGGCGGCTGTGGCATGACCCGCGCAAGCGCCAGTGTGATCTGGCGTCGTTGACGTCATTGGTGTTCGACGGCGAGGATTTCATTCGCGCGAACTACTGGGAACCGGCCGCGGAATGACTGGGCGTCGGCTGATCGCTTCGCTGGCGGCTGTGGCGGCACTGTCGACCGCCTGCTCCACCGGTGACGACGCCGTCGCCCAGGGCGGCACGTTCCAGTTCGTCGCGCCGGGTGGCCAAACCGACATCTTCTACGACCCGCCCGACACCCGCCGTCGCCCGGGCGACCTAGCTGGGCCAAGCTTGATGGACCCCGCAAAGACGGTCGGGCTCAACGACTTCGGCGGTCAGGTGGTCGTCGTCAACATCTGGGGACAGTGGTGCGGCCCCTGCCGCGCCGAAACTGCGGAACTGCAGAAGGTCTACGACGCCACCCGGCGTGACGGCGTGGCGTTTCTGGGTATCGACGTGCGCGACAGCAACCGTGACGCCGCAAAGGATTTCGTCGTCGACCGCAAGATCGGCTATCCGTCCATCTACGACCCCGCGATGCGCACGATGATCGCGTTCGGTGGCAAGTTCCCCACCACCGTGATCCCGTCCACCCTGGTGCTGGACCGCCAGCACCGAGTCGCAGCGGTGTTCTTGCGTGAGTTGCTTGCCGAGGACTTGCTGCCGGTGGTGCAGCGGCTGGCGGCTGAGCAACCGAAACCGGGAGTGCAGTGACGGGTTTCGCTCATCTCGCCGCCGCCGGGCCACTGCTCGTCGCGGTCGGGGTAGCCGCGCTGGCGGGTCTGGTGTCGTTCGCGTCGCCGTGTGTGGTGCCGCTGGTGCCAGGCTATCTGTCGTATCTCGCCGCGGTCGTCGGCGAAGAGCAGGCGCACGGTAACGTCGCCGTCAGGACCGCCCGCTGGCGAGTGGCCGGCTCGGCGGTCTTGTTCGTGGCCGGCTTCACCACGGTGTTTGTGTTGGGCACGGTCGCGGTGCTCGGGATGACCACGACACTGATCACCAATCAGCTTCTGCTGCAACGCATCGGCGGCGTCCTGACGATCGTGATGGGGCTGGTGTTCATCGGGTTCATTCCCGCGTTGCAGCGCCAAGCCAGGTTCACGCCGCGCCGCCTGTCAACTGTGGCGGGCGCCCCGTTGCTCGGTGCGGTGTTCGCGCTGGGCTGGACGCCGTGTCTGGGTCCGACGCTGACCGGGGTGGTCGCGGTCGCGTCGGCCACCGACGGGGCCAGCGTCACGCGGGGCGTGCTGCTGGTGGTGGCGTACTGTCTGGGTCTCGGAATTCCGTTCGTGGTATTGGCATTCGGGTCGGCGTGGGCTGTGCGCGGGCTCGGCTGGCTGCGCCGGCACACCCGCGCGATCCAGATCTTCGGCGGAGCACTGCTGATCGCGGTGGGCCTGGCACTGGTCACCGGCGTCTGGAACGACTTCATTGCCTGGGTGCGCGACGCGTTCGTCACAGACGTGAGGCTGCCGATATGAGGCGCGCTGTCGCATGGGCCCGCAACACGTGGCGGGCGCTGACGTCGATGGGCACCGCGCTTGTGCTCTTGTTCCTGCTTGCTCTGGGCGCCGTGCCCGGTGCTCTGCTGCCGCAACGAAACCTCAATCAGACCAAGGTTATCCAGTACATCGACGAGCATCCGACGATCGGACCGTGGCTTGACCGGCTGCAGGCATTCGACGTGTTCTCGAGCTTCTGGTTCACCGCCATCTACGTCCTGTTGTTCGTGTCGCTGGTCGGGTGCCTGGCACCGCGGATGGTCGACCACGTCAAGAGCTTGCGCACCACTCCGGTTGCCGCGCCGCGCAACCTTTCTCGGCTGCCCAAGCATGCCGAGCGCCGGCTCGAGGCGGAACCGGAAGCGCTTGCTGCCGAGATCGACGACCGCCTCGGCGGGTGGCGCCGTGTCATCCGCCGCAGCGACGACGTCGTCGAAATCTCAGCGGAGAAAGGTTACCTGCGCGAGTTCGGCAACCTGGTGTTCCACTTCTCGCTGCTGGGCTTGCTGGTGGCGGTGGCGGTCGGGAAGCTCTTCGGTTACGAGGGCAATGTCGTGGTGATCGCCGACGGCGGTCCCGGATTCTGCTCCGCATCACCCGCGGCGTTCGACTCGTTCCGTGCCGGCAACACCGTCGACGGCACATCGCTGAACCCGGTTTGTCTGCGAGTCAACGATTTTCAAGCACATTATCTGCCATCGGGGCAGGCGACGTCGTTCGCCGCGAACATCGACTATCAAGCCGGCGACGACGTGACCGCCGGCAGGTGGCGGCCGTACCGGCTGGAGGTCAACCACCCGCTGCGCGTCGAGGGCGACCGGATCTACCTGCAAGGCCACGGCTACGCGCCGACGTTCACGGTGACGTTCCGCGACGGGCAGACCCGCACCCAGACCGTGCAGTGGCGCCCTGACGACCCGCGGACGCTGCTCTCGTCGGGCGCGATGCGGTTCGACCCGCCGGGCGGCACCTATCCCGATCCCAATGAACGTCGCAAGCACCAGATCGCGATCCAGGGGTTGTTCGCGCCCACCGAGCAGCTGGACGGCACGCTGCTGTCGTCGAGCTTCCCGACGCTCAACGCCCCGGCCGTGGCCGTCGACGTCTACCGCGGTGACGCCGGTTTGGACACCGGCAAGCCGCAGTCGCTGTTCTCGCTCGACCCGGCGCTGATGCATCAGGGCCGGCTCGCCAAAGTGGCGCGCGTCAATCTGCGGGCCGGCGAGCAGGTGCGGCTCGACGACGGGACCGTGGTGCGATTCGACGGCGCCGTGCCGTTCGTCAACCTCCAGGTCTCCCATGATCCGGGCCAGATCTGGGTGCTCGTGTTCGCGTTGACGATGATGGCCGGTTTGTTGGTGTCGCTGGTGGTCAGGCGGCGACGGATCTGGGTCCGGATCGTTCCGTCAGACATCGTCGGTACCGTGAACGTCGAGCTGGGCGGCTTGGCCCGCACCGACAACTCCGGCTGGGGTGACGAGTTCGAACGGCTGGTCACGCGCCTGCTGCCGGACCGGGCGGCGCCCGAGCCAACGAGAGAGAAGGCGGATCTCGCATGAATACCGAGCGAGAAGCGAAGGCGGATCGCGCATGAATACCGAGCGAGAAGCGAAGGCGGATCGCGCATGAATACCGAGCACGTCGACGTGACGCTGGCGACCTATTCGGACTGGGCCTTCACGTCGTCCACCGTCGTGCTGGTCGGGGCGCTGCTGCTGTTGGCGTTCGAGTTGGCCTACAGCCGCAGCCGCAAGGCCGAGGCGCGGGAGTTGGTCGCGGCCGGCGTCGGCGGCGACGGTGCCGCACCCGGCGTGGCCGACGATCCGGCGCGACCATTCGACGAGCGCGTCGGCGGCGCCGGCCTGGCGCTGGTGTACGTCGGAATCGGCTTGCTGTTCGCGTGCGTGGCGCTGCGCGGGTTCGCCACCATGCGTGCGCCGTGGGGCAACATGTACGAGTTCATCAACCTGACATGCCTGTCCGGGTTGGTGGCCGCCGCGGTTGTGTTGCGACGTCGGCAGTACCGCCCGCTGTGGGTGTTCGTGCTGTTGCCGGTGTTGATCTTGCTGACGATTTCGGGCCGCTGGCTCTACGCCACCGCCGCGCCGGTGATGCCTGCGCTGCAGTCGTATTGGCTGCCGATTCACGTGTCGGTGGTCAGCCTCGGTTCGGGGGTGTTCCTGGTCGCCGGCGTCGCGAGCATCCTGTTCCTGTTGCGGATGAGCAGATTCAGCCAGCCCGATACGGAGGGCCTGTTGGCGCGTGTCGTGCAGAAGCTGCCCGATGCTCAAATCCTTGATCGGATCGCTTACCGCACAACGATTTTCGCGTTTCCGGTGTTCGGCTTCGGGGTGATCTTCGGAGCGATCTGGGCGGAGGAGGCATGGGGTCGCTACTGGGGCTGGGACCCCAAGGAGACGGTGTCGTTCATTGCGTGGGTGGTGTATGCGGCGTACCTGCACGCGCGGTCCACCGCGGGCTGGCGCGACAAGAAGGCGGCGTGGATCAACGTCGTCGGCTTCGTCGCGATGGTGTTCAACCTGTTTTTCATCAATTTGGTGACGGTCGGCCTGCATTCGTACGCGGGAGTCGGCTGATCGCTGCGCTAGTGTCGTGCGCGAAGGAAAGACGAGCTAGGGGGACAGGGCGTGCCTGACGGCTTCGACACCGGCGGCTTTCGCGCACAGCAGCGCTTCGACGAGCCCACCACGGGGCCGGTGCGGGGCAGCAACGGCCGTCACAGTCAGCCGCCGCCGCACTGGGCCACCGCGACTCCGCCCACCGGCTTCCCGCAGCCGGCGCCACCCCCGTATCAACCGCCACCCCCACCGCCCACCTCCGAGGACCTGACCACCACGGAGTTGTTGCGCCCGACGAAGCCGCCGCCGTCGAGCGGCTGGCGAAAATGGTTGTATCTCGCCACCTTCAAGGCGGTGAACCTGGGCGAGAGCCCGAAGGACGCGCACCGCAACAATCTGCTCGCGCAAGTCAATCGGCCGCTGCAGGGCTGCTATCGAATTGCCCTGCTGTCGTTGAAAGGCGGCGTCGGCAAGACCACGATCACCGCGGCGCTAGGTGGCACATTTGCGACGATCCGTGGGGATCGGGTCGTCGCCGTCGACGCCAACCCCGACCGGGGAACGCTCAGCCAGAAGGTGCCGCTGGAGACGCCCGCGACCGTGCGCCACCTGCTGCGTGACGCCGAAGGCATTCAGCGCTACAGCGACGTCCGCCGCTACACGTCGCAAGGGCCGAGCCGCCTGGAAGTGTTGGCCTCCGAGAGCGATCCGGCCGTGTCGGAGGCATTCAGCTCAGAGGACTACACCCGCACGCTCGACATTCTCGAACGCTTCTACAGCCTGGTGCTCACCGATTGCGGTACTGGTCTGATGCATTCGGCGATGTCGGCCGTGCTGTCGAAAGCCGACGTTTTGATCGTGATCAGTTCGGGTTCCGTCGACGGTGCCCGCAGCGCGTCAGCGACGCTGGACTGGCTCGACGCGCATGGACATCAGGAGATGGTGCGCAACTCGGTCGCGGTGATCAACGCGGTGCGGCCCCGCTCGGGCAAAGTGGATCTGCAGAAGGTGATCGACCATTTCTCGCGGCGGTGCCGCGCGGTGCGGTTGGTGCCGTTCGACCCTCATCTCGAAGCGGGTGCCGAGATCAGTTTGGATCGGTTGAAGCCGGCGACCCGGCAGGCACTGATCGAACTGGCCGCGGTTGTGGCCGACGGCTTTCCGAGCGGCCGGCCGGAGGGCTTCGCTTAACGCTTGGTCGTGTCGTCGTTGCCCCGGCCGAGCCGCCACAGGAATTCGGGATCGTCGTCCGGGCCGATGACGCGGGTTCGGTGCCGAGGCGCGCGCGCAGCCTGCGCCATCCGCCAACCGACGTAGATGAGGCTGGCCAGGATCAGCAAGATGATGAGCAGGTATACCAGCGTGAACACCTCCTTGGGTCGAATATACGCGCGTGGATAGGCTCGGGCGGTGGGCAACGATGAGCCGCTTGCGCGAAGAGCAGAAGGCAACGATGAGGGGTCCGACGGGAGGCCGGGGCCTCGGCTGGTACGTGACGTGGTGCTTTACGCGCTGGCCCGGCTTCTTCTGGTCGCCGGCCTGACCGCGCTGATCTACGGCGTCGCCCGCGTGGCCGGCGTGCACGACTTCCCGCTCTATATCGCGTTGGCGTTCGCGATCGTGATCGCGCTGCCATTGGGCATCTGGTTGTTCACACCGTTGCGGCGCCGGGCCACCGCCAGTATCGCCGCTTTCGACGAACGACGCCGCCGGGACCGAGAGCAGTTGAGAGCTCGGCTTCGTGGCGAAAACCCGCCGGGGTAGCGCAAACTATGAGCCCATGACGCAGACCGGGCTGGGCTTCGGCGTCTTGGGTCCGTTGGAGATGACGGTCGACGGGTCGGCGGTGCCGCTGGGCACGCCGAAGCAACGGGCCGTGCTGGCCATGCTGGTGATCAACCGCAACCGTGCCGTCAGCATCGGATCGTTGGTCACGGCGGCATGGGAGCAGTGGCCGCCGGCCGAGGCGCGGGCAAGCCTGCATTCGTACGTGTCGAATCTGCGTCGGCTGCTGGCCAAAGCGGGCGTCGACCCGCGCGCCGCGTTGGTCAGCGCGCCGCCTGGCTATCGCCTCAACATCGCCGAAACAGCCTGTGACATCGGCAGATTCATCGCCGAGAAGAATAAGGGGGTGCAGGCGGCCGCCGCTGGTGAATTCGATACTGCCAGCGAGCATCTGACGGCTGCGCTCGTCCAGTGGCGCGGCCCCGTGCTCGACGATCTGCGCGACTTCCAGTTCGTCGACGCGTTCGCCGCCGCGCTTACCGAGGACAAGCTGCTCGTCCACACCGCATGGGCCGAAGCCGAAATCGCCTGCGGCCGTGGCTATGCGGTGATCGGTGAGCTCGAAAGCCTGACGGCCGAGCACCCTTACCGCGAGCCGCTGTGGGCGCAATTGATCACCGCCTACTATCTGGCCGAACGGCAGTCCGATGCGCTGGACGCCTACCGGCGGCTCAAAGACACGCTCGCAGAAGACCTCGGGATCGATCCGGGCCCGACGGTGCAGGCGCTCTACGGGCGGATTCTGCGGCAGGAGCCGCTGGACATCAAGCGAACCGCCAGGGCCACCGCGGCGGAGACCGTGGTCAGCATCGACCAACGCACGGCGGTCAGCGGCGAGCATGCGCTGGCATGCCTGCGCGAGCAGTCAGGGCGCAGTCATCCGCTTCTCGCGGCCGCCACCCGGATCGGTCGGCTCGCCGACAACGACCTAGTGCTCGACGACGCCAGCGTCAGCCGCCACCACGCCGTGATCATCGACACCGGCACCAGCTTCGTGATCACCGACCTTCGATCGGCCAACGGGGTGTACGTGGAAGGGCAACGGGTGCGGGGCAGTACGTCGCTGAACGACGGTGACCGGATCCGGATCTGCGATCACCGCTTCACATTCGAGATCCGTTCCCCTGACGAGCACGCTCAGTAGCCCGGTTTCCCCTGTGAGCCGCGTCCGCAGGCATTAGCGTGTTGCCCTGAGCGGCCCCGTGATGCGGCCCGCGGGAGGGTGAGGAAGACCAATGAGTGACACCGACTCGCGGGTGGGAACCGACTTCGGTCACTATCACTTGAGACGGTTGCTCGGGCGTGGCGGCATGGGCGAGGTGTACGAGGCCGAAGACACTCGTAAGGACCGGACCGTGGCGCTGAAGTTGCTGCCGTCGGCCATGACTCACGACCCGGTGTTCCGCAAACGCCTTCAGCGCGAAGCGCATTCGGCGGGCCGGTTGCAGGAACCGCATGTGGTTCCGATTCACGACTACGGCGAAATCGACGGGGTGCTCTACGTCGACATGCGCTACATCGACGGCACGGACCTGCGCAAGATGCTGGTCCGCTACGGGCCCCTGACGCCGGCGCGTGCGGTGGCCATCATTCGTCAGGTCGCGTCCGCGCTCGACGCCGCCCACGAGAGTGGCATCATGCACCGCGACGTCAAGCCGGAAAACATTCTGATCACTCGGGACGACTTCGCGTATCTGGTGGATTTCGGCATCGCCAACGCCACGACCGACGAGAAGCTCACCGAACTGGGCACCGCGGTGGGGACGTACGCGTACATGGCGCCTGAGCGGTTCACCAACTCGGAGGTGACCTACCGCGCCGACATCTACGCGCTGGCATGCGTGTTGCACGAGTGCCTGACGGGGGCGCAGCCGTATCCGGCCGACAGCGTCAGCGTGGTCATCACCGCACACCTGATGCATCCGATTCCCCGGCCCAGCGTGGTGCGCCCCGGCATACCCGCGGCGTTCGACGACGTGATCGCCCGCGGCATGGCGAAAGACCCGAAAGATCGGTATGCCACCGCGGGCGACCTCGCGATGGCGGCGCACGAAGCGCTCGCCAGCCGTGACAAGGACCAAGCCGAGACCATCCTGGCGCGAAGCGGGGCGGCCACCATACCGGCCGCAGTCCCGCCGACAACTCCGGCCGGCTTTGCGACGCCGCCGCCCAGCTTCTCGACGCCGCCGCCTGCGGTGCCGCCGCAGGGCTCGCAGACTCCGCCGCCGACGCCGCCGCCGTTTGCGGCCGCATCGTCTCAGCCGCCGTACCAGCCTCCTCCACCTTCGGGACCGGGCGGCTGGGGACCTGGCGGCTGGGGACCCACCGGTCCCATGGGTCCCGGCGGCCCGCCGGGGGGACCGCCGTGGCAGCCGCCGCCGTCGGGACCGATGCCGTCGGCCCAGCCGCCCCAACGCAACTGGACACCGATCATCCTCGGCATCGTCGCGCTCGTCGTCGTGGTGATCGTCGCCGTGGTGGCCATCCTGCTGATCCCGAAGTTGCTCAAGAGCAACGACGACACCTCGACGACCACTACGACGTCGCCGACCACTACGACCAGTACGAAGACGCGGACCACCAGCCGGACCGCACCGTCGACCACCGGTCAGGGCGGGCCGATCGCCAAGCTGATGACGCTTCTGCCGCCGGGCTACGACCCGGGAACCTGCAAGCCGGTCACTCCCGTCGCGGATGCCTTGGCCACGGTCGACTGTGAACAGAACTCCAAGCCGGGCGGGCCCGCCGTCGCCCGCTATTCGTTGTTCGGTGACCAGGCAAGCCTTGACCGGCATTTCGAGAGCGCGATGAAAGAAGACGAAGAGCTGCTGACGTGCCCCGGCAGCGACACGCCCTCGCCCACCACGTGGCACTACACGTCCACGCCGGACAAGGTCGAGGGCCAGGTGGCGTGCGGCAGATACAAGGGCGACTCGGATGTCATCTGGACCCGCAACGAGGACCTGATGCTGGGCAGTGGTCAGGGACCCGACATGGCTGCGCTACACGACTGGTGGCTGCAATTCGGCTGATCGCCGCGGCCCATCCTGACCCGACGACGCCGACGCGCCGAACCGACGCGGCTCTTTAAGATCGGGTGTATGAGCGCACAATCGTTGTACCAGAGGTGGATCGAGGAATTGTGGTCGGGGAAGCCGGTCGCCGCCGAGTTGGTGTCCGACGACTTCGTGGGCCACTGGCCGGGGCGTGACATCCACGGGCCATCGGAGCTGCAGGCGATCGTGGACGAGACGCGAGAAATGATGCCGGACTTGACGTTCGACATCGAGGTGGGTCCGCTGGTCGACGGTGAGCTGCTGGCTGCGCGATGGGTCGGTCGTGGCGGCGACGGAAGCGTCGCGTTCACCGGCAACGACATCTTGCGGATCGCCGACGGGCGCTTCGTCGAATACTGGACGGGGACGTCGGCCGCCTGATCACGTCGGCGGCGCCGCCAGTGTCAGCGCCAGTGCGACGGCCGCCGACCACACCAGCATCGTGAGCCCGGTGTCGCGCAGCACCGGAATCAATTGGCGTCCACCGCGGCCGCGCCGCACCGGGGCCGCGGCCCGCCACGCCAGCGGCGCAGCGATGAAACCACCCGCAGCCCACGGGGTTGCGGCCGTCAGGCCCAACGTTGCGACAGCCGCGGCACCGAGCAGCACTTGATAGAACACCCGGGTGCGGGCATCGCCGAGCCGCACCGCCAGCGTGACCTTTCCGGTGCGCGCGTCAGTGGGGATGTCGCGCAGGTTGTTGGCGACGAGCACTGCCGACGACAGCGAGCCCGTCGCCACCGCCAGCACCACGCCCACCCAGTCCACGCGAAGCGCCTGCACGTACTGCGTGCCCAATACCGCGACCAACCCGAAGAACACGAACACCGCCAGCTCGCCGAAGCCGCGGTATCCGTACGGATTTGAGCCGCCCGTATACAGCCAGGCACCCGCGACGCACAGCGCGCCGACCGCGATCAGCCACGGCGCGCTGGTGAGGGCCAGTGCCAGACCTGCGGCTGCGGCGACGGTCAGGCTCACCGCGGCGGCCGCCCGCACCGATCTCGGTGTCGCAAGCCGTGATCCGACCAGTCGCAGCGGTCCCGCGCGCTCGTCGTCGGTGCCGCGGATGCCGTCGGAGTAGTCGTTGGCGAAGTTGACCCCGACGGTCATCGCGACCGCCACCAGGAGCGCCAGCAGCGCCTTCCACCACACCGCGGCGTGCAGCCATGCGGCCGCCCCGGTCCCGGCGATCACCGGCGCGACGGCGTTGGGCAACGTACGGGGACGCGCTCCCTCGATCCACTGCGCCACGCTGGCCACAGCGTCGATAGTCGCATGCTGTTTGAATGGGCCAATGATCGGCGTGATCGGAGGCAGCGGCTTCTACACGTTCTTCGACGACGACGCCCGCAGCGTCGAGATGGACACCCCGTACGGGCCGCCCAGCGCGCCGATCACCATCGGCGAGGTCGCTCACCATGAGGTGGCGTTTCTGCCGCGCCACGGCGTGCGCCACGAGTTTTCGCCGCATGCGGTGCCGTACCGCGCCAACATGTGGGCGTTGCGCGCGCTGGGTGTGCGGCGGGTCTTCGGGCCGTGCGCGGTCGGCAGCCTGAGCCGTGAGCTCGGCCCGGGTGCGATGGTGGTGCCCGATCAGCTCGTCGACCGCACGTCCGGCCGCGCCGACACCTACTTCGATTCCGGCGGTATTCACGTCACCTTCGCCGACCCGTACTGCCCGACGCTGCGGCAGGCGGCGTTGGCGCCCGGGATCACCGACGGCGCGACGATGGTGGTGGTCCAGGGTCCTCGGTTTTCCACCCGTGCCGAGAGCCGGTGGTTCGCGAGCCAGGGCTTCGAGCTGGTGAACATGACCGGGTATCCGGAGGCGGTGTTGGCCCGTGAACTCGAAATATGTTACGCGGCAATCGCTTTGGTCACCGATCTGGACGCCGGTATCGACGTCGGATCCGGGGTGCGCGCGGTCGACGTGTTCGCCGAGTTCCAGCGAAACCTGGGGCCGTTCAAGCAAGTGGTGCTCGACGTCATCAGTGCGGTGCACAGCGAGCGCACCTGTACCCATTGCTTGCCGCATGAGGGCGTGTCGCTTCCCTTCGAGCTGCCATGAAGGTGCTCGTGACCGGCGCGGCCGGGTTCATCGGGACGCGGGTGGCCGATGCGCTCAGCGCCGACGGCCACGAGGTCGTGGGTGTGGACGTGATGCTTCCGGCCGCCCACGCGCCGAGCAGTCAGCCGCCGCCCGGCTGTCATCGCGTGGACGTCCGCGACGCCGACGCGCTGGCGAGCTTGCTGGTAGGTGTCGACGTGGTGTGCCATCAGGCCGCCATGGTGGGCGCCGGCGTGAACGCCGCCGACGCCCCGGCGTACGGCAGCCACAATGACTACGCCACCACCGTGCTGCTGGCCCAGATGTACGCCGCGGGGTGTTCGCGGCTGGTGCTTGCCTCGTCGATGGTGGTGTACGGACAGGGCCGCTACGACTGCCCGGTCCACGGGCCGGTCGAGCCGCCGCCGCGGCGCCGCGAAGATATGGACGCCGGCATGTTCGAGCACCGCTGCCCACTCGGCGGCGAGGATCTGCAGTGGCGACTGGTGGACGAGGACGCGCCGCTGCGGCCGCGCAGCCTTTATGCCGCCAGCAAGACCGCGCAGGAGCATTACGCACTGGCCTGGAGCGAGGCGACCGGCGGATCGGTGATCGCGCTGCGCTACCACAACGTGTACGGCCCGGGCATGCCACGAGACACGCCGTATTCGGGGGTCGCGGCGATCTTCCGGTCGGCACTCGAAAAAGGAGATGCTCCAAAGGTTTTCGAAGACGGTGCCCAGATGCGCGACTTCGTCCACGTCGACGACGTCGCAGCAGCCAATGCGGCGGCCGTCCGCCGGGTGGGCGCGCAGTGGTTCACCGCCGCGAATGTCTGCTCAGGACAACCCATCTCGATTCTGCAGGTGGCCGAACTGCTGTGCAGTGCAAGCGGCGGGCCGGCGCCCGTGGTCACGGGCCAGTACCGCAGCGGGGACGTCCGCCACATCGTCGCCGACCCCACCCGGGCGCGCGACCTGCTCGGGTTCACTGCCCGCGTCCGCCCAGCGGACGGCATTCGTGCCTTTGCAACGGCGCCGCTGCGCGCCTGACAAACGGCTGGCTCAGCGATCTGCCGCGAGCGGCAACCTGACCTCGAATCGTGCGCCCGTGCCGAGATTGTGCGCCGAGAGCGTGCCGTGATGCGCCTGCACCAACCCGGCCGCGATCGCCAACCCCAGACCAGAACCGCTCGGCAGCGATGGGTCGCTGCGCGGCACCCGTCCGTTGGAGCCCCGGTACGCCACGTCGAACACCCGCGGAAGGTCGGCCTCGTCGATGCCCACGCCGGTGTCGTCGACGCGGGCGAACGCACCGTTCTCGTCGGCGCCGAGCGCCAGCTTCACGGTGCCGCCCGCCGGCGTGTGCGCGATTGCGTTCGCCACCAGATTCGACAGCACGCGCACCAACGCGCGGTCGCTGCCGATCACCCGGACCGGCTCGGCGGGCAGCGTCGCCTGCAACGCCACGCCGGCACGTTCCGCGGCGATCTTGTGCGCGGCCAGCACGTCGTCGACCACCTCGTCGAGTGCCACCCGCTCCTGCGTCAGCTGCACGGCGCCGGCGTTGATCTTCGACATCTCGAACAGGTCGTCGACCATCTCCGACAGCCGAATCGACTCTTGCTCAATGTGTCTGGCGTGCTCGCGGATTTCTCGCGGCGGCACCACGCCGTCAGCCAGCGCCTCGGCGACCGCGCGGATGCCGGCCAGCGGCGTGCGCAGGTCGTGGCTGACGAACGCCACCAGCTGCCGCCGCGACTCCTCCGAGGACCGCTCGGAGTCGCGAATCTGTCTCTCCCACACCGTTCTTCGGGCCTGGAACCGGGCCAGCATCACCGCCGCCGGGATGGTGACCACCGCGACGATCAGCAGCACCACGGCTATCTGCCGGAACGTCTGCGTGATCATGAAGCCCGAGGCGCCCAATACGCCTGCCAACGTCGCGAGCGTCGGGATGAGCACCAGCACCACCATGCTGACGGCCAGCGACCACGACCGCGCCAGCCGGATCACCAGCCAACCGGCCACCACGACGGGCACCGTGCAGCCCAGCGCCCAGCCGGCGATCTGTACCAGATCATGTGTCGGCATGCGGTTCGCCCCACATGTACCCGCGCCCCCACACGGTCTGAACACGATGTCGCGCACCGAGTTTCGTACGCAGCCTCTTCACGTGCACGGTCACGGTCGACAGGTCGCCGAACTCCCAGCGCCACACCCGCTTGAGCAGTTCCTCGCGGGTGAACACGGTGTCCGGGTGGGTCAGCAGGAACAGCAGCAGGTCGAACTCACGGTTGGTCAGGTTCACCTTGCGCCCGTCGACGTACACCGACCGCGCGGCAGTAACCACCTTGAGCCCGTCGGCGGTGATCTCCATCGGCACCGCAGAGCCTGGAGCCGGGGCCCGGCGCAGCACGGAGCGCACCCGCAGCGCGAGTTCTCGAGGGCTGAACGGTTTGGTGACGTAGTCGTCGGCGCCTGCCTCCAGGCCCGCGATGCGGTCGTCTTCCTCACCCAGCGCGGTCAGCAGGATCACCGGGATCGGGTAGCCCCCGCCGCTGCGCAAGGTGCGGCACAGCGCCATCCCGTTTGGGCCGGGCATCATCACGTCGAGCACCGCGACGTCGATCCGCTGGGTGCCCAGCACCCGCAGCGCCTCGGTCCCGTCCCCGGCGACGGTGACGTCCAGGCCGTCGCGCTCGAGATAGCGCCGCACGACGTCACGGACGACGGTGTCGTCGTCGGCGATCAGTACCCGTGCGGCCACAGCCCCGAGGTTAGTCGGAAACGGGAACGACCTGCGGCGATGTCATTGATTCGTCACCCCTGCCCGCGCAGCGGCGGACACCGGCGTGACTAACCTCGGCACACATGCCCGACTGTTCGGTGACGGTGGTGCTGCCGTGCTTGAACGAAGCGGCGTCCCTGCCGGGCGTGTTGGCGAGAATTCCGCCGGGTTATCAGGCTCTGG
Source organism: Mycobacterium sp. NGS19 (assembly GCF_059813155.1). NCBI lineage: Bacteria > Bacillati > Actinomycetota > Actinomycetes > Mycobacteriales > Mycobacteriaceae > Mycobacterium > Mycobacterium sp. NGS19. Next base: position 250,380 of record NZ_JCALEB010000002.1, on the reverse strand, counting down.
TGGTCGACAACAACAGCACTGACGAAACCGCCGATGTGGCGCGCAGCCACGGCGCTCGGGTGGTCACGGAACCACGGCCGGGGTACGGCTCGGCAGTGCACGCGGGCGTCGTCGCGGCGACGACGCCGATCGTGGCGGTGCTGGACGCCGACGGCTCGCTGGATCCGGCGGAGCTGCCGCTGATGGTCGCCGAACTCGAGCGGGGCGCCGACATGGTGATCGGACGTCGGCGCCCGGTGCGCGGGTTGCGCTGGCCCTGGCATGCGAGGCTGGGCACCGCCGCGGTGAGCTGGCGGCTGCGGACCCGCTATGGGCTGCCGATACACGACATCGCGCCGATGCGAGTGGCCCGCCGCGACGCGCTGCTGCGACTCGGCGTCGAGGACCGCCGGTCGGGATATCCGGTGGAGCTACTGGTGCGGGCAGCACAGGCCGGCTGGCGCGTGGTGGAGCGCGACGTCGGCTACGGCCCCCGTACCGGCGGGAAGTCGAAAGTCAGCGGGTCCGCGCGTGGCAGCCTCGTGGCGGCCGTCGACTTCTGGCGGGCGATCTCATGACGCTTCCGGTGACGGTGCTGGTCGTCGCGAAGGCGCCCACACCCGGGCAGGCCAAGACTCGACTGGCCGAGGCGGTGGGTGCACAGGCGGCAGCACAGATCGCTGCGGCCGCGTTGCTGGACACGCTCGACGCCGTCGCGGCAGCGCCGGTGGCCAGTCGTGTGGTCGCGTTGACGGGTGATCTCGACACCGCGGTGATGGCCGACGAGATACGTTCGGCGCTGAGCTCTTTCATCGTCGTTCCGCAACGCGGTACCGATTTCGGCGACCGGCTGGCCAACGCCCACGCCGATGCCGCCACCGCGGCTGGACCGCGGCCCGTGCTGCAGATCGGCATGGACACCCCGCAAGTCACGGCGGGGTTGCTTTCCCGCTGCGCTGACGCGCTGCTGGCCGCGCCTGCCGTGCTCGGAATGGCGATCGACGGCGGCTGGTGGGTGCTCGGGGTGCACTCGCCCATCGAGGCGGACGTGCTGCGCGCGGTGCCGATGTCGCAACCCGACACGGGTGCGATCACGCTTCGCGCCTTGCGCGACACCGGAATCAACGTGGTGCTTGTCGACGAACTGCGCGACGTCGACACCATCGACGACGTGGCCGCGGTGCGAGAGCAGTGCGCATCCGAATCGCGGTTTGCCAAGATCACCCAAGGGCTGTGACGTGCTGGGCAACCTCTACGAACTGGCGCTGAGCGGTGAACGGTGCTGGGTTCGCCACGACGACGGTCGCGTGCACCTGCTTCCGGTGCGCAGCTGGCTGGGCGGGCGCGGGGCCGACGATGCCTTCGACCGCGCGGTAGTCGGCCTGTGTGACGGCCCTACCCTCGATTTAGGCTGCGGCCCAGGGCGATTGGTGGCCCAGCTGATGCGCCGCGGCATCCCAGCGCTCGGTGTGGACCAGTCGGCCACCGCAGTGCGGCTCGCGCGGCGCCGAGGCGCGCCGGCACTACGCCGCGACATGTTCGCGCCATTGCCGGCCACCGGCCGCTGGCACACCGTGCTGCTCGCCGACGGCAACATCGGCCTGGACGGCGACCCGGGGCGGATCCTTGCGCGGGCCCGTCAGCTGCTGCGGGAGGGTGGGCGGTGCCTGGTCGAATTCGACAGCGCCGCAACGGGCGTGCACCGCGGCTGGGTGCGGCTGGAGTCCGCGCGGGCGGTCGGGCCGTGGTTTCGCTGGGCGTCCGTCGGCGTCGACAGCGCCGCCCGGCTGGCCGAGCTCGTCGGGATGTCGGTCATCGAAATTCATCGGGTGGATCGACGGGTGGTGGCGAGCCTCGCCGTCGGACCCGCACCAGCCGGATCGCGTAGCAGCCCGCGCTACTAGCGAACATCGCCGCACACAACAACAGCCACCTGCCCAGAAACGGCTGCTGCGTCTGACCGGTGGCAGCCTGGTACGTGGCGGCACCCTGCTCGATGATTCCGGGCAGGAACACCAGCAGGGTCAGCGCCGCGCCGAGCAGGGGCATGCGAAGGTGGTTCACCACGGGCACAGAAGCTTTCGGCAGCCGCCGATCGGGCAACGTCAAGAGTCGGTCGGCCAACGAGTACAGCGGAAACAACACCAGGTCGTGTCCGACGACGGCGGCTGCGAACCACACCGCGATCGACTGCCACCACACGTGCGGGTTCCACAGTGTCTGCGGTTTCATCACGGCGATGACGTAAGCCAGCGCGGCGAACCCGGCCAGCATGGTCAGCAGGTGCAACGGATGCGACCCGTAGAACGTGCGGTAGCGGGCCAGCAGGCCGCGGGCGGTGGTCACGGTTGGGGCTCGAACTCGATGGACGCCACCCACTTGGTGTTGTGGACGCCGGGCAGTGCGGGAACGACGATCCGCGCCGGATATCCGTGGTCCGCCGACAACTCCGCACCGTTGACCCGCAGCGCCAGTAGCGAATCGGGGTCGAGCACCTGGTTGCGCTGCAGCACAGCGCGATTGAATGCGCCGAAGCGTTCCAACGACGTCACCCGCGCCAGCCGCGGCGTCGGCACGCCGGCGAGCGCGGCCAGGTCACGCAGCCGCACGCCGCTCCATGTTTCGGTGGTCGACCAGCCTTCGACGCACGCGATCGGCAGCCGTGCGGTGTGTTGCGCCATGGCGGCCAGTGCATCGCGGTCCAGCGTCACCGGAGCGGTTCCACCGGTCAGCCTGAGTCGCCACCGCTCGCCGGTGCTCTCGGGGCTGATCGCTGCCGCGAATGCGGTCCGGTTGACTTGAAAATCGTTGGGCCCCGATCCGTGGTCGCGCCCGCGTGGGAGCAGCAACGCCGAATGGCGGGTCCAGCCGCCGACGGTCTGCCCGGCGGTGATCGCGGCCATGGCCAGCGCCCCGCCACCCACCAGTGCCAACGCACCGCGGCGGCTCACCGTCGCCGGTGCCGGATCGGCGGCCACCAGTCCGTCGGGATCGGGCGGCTCTGGCTGTGTGTCAGAGCGTTTGGTGCGCAACACTTCTCGCACTGGGATGGCACGCACACCGCTGAGCATGCGCGGAACCTTCAATGTGATGTGCATCAGGAAGCCGACGATGAACACCCATGCGCCGAAGTAGTGCGCGGTGTAGAAGCTGAAGCCGAAGATGTAGTCGTATTGGATGTTCAGCACACCGGTGGCAAGCTCGAACAAGATGCCGCCGACGAGCATGAGCAGCGAAACCCGTTCCAGCATTTGGGCTATCGACCGACTCGGTGGCCAGACGAAAAGCTTCGGGATCACCGACCACAGTTTGGCCAGCACCACGGGGATGAGCACGAGTCCAAGCCCGACGTGCACTCCCTGGGTGAGCCGGTACAGCCATGCCGGTTGAGTGGGCCAGTCGAACGTCGGCAGTTTCAGCCATCCCACGTCGGCGGGGATGGCCTGTCCGTACTGCGGGCCGTACGCGATGTAGGACAACAAACCGGTGAGGATGACGACCGGCAGGGCGACCAACAGCACCAGGCCCAGGACCGAGGTCAGCCATGGGCCGCGAAGGGGACTGCGCCACCGGCGTCCTGTCGGCGGACTGTCGTCGGCCATGTCTCTCGTCTACTCCGGTCTGCGGGCAGCGGCACCGTTTTTCCGGAGACGAATTTCTTACCAGTTCGTGTAGATGACGTGGTTGAGCACCAACGCACCGACGACGTTGGCGGCCAGCCACCAGCGATGTGACCGCTGCGGCAGCAGTGCCGGCGCCGCTGTCAGCCACATCGTGAACGGCAGCCAGATGCGTTCGGTTTCAGCCTTGCTCAGCATCGACAAGTCCGCGCACGCAATCGCGGTGAGTGAGGCCAACACCAGAAGGTGAATACCGCGGCGGCGGCGGATCGCCGTGAGATCGAAGACCTTGCTGACTCCCGCGACACTGCCCAGACCGATCGCGCACACCACCGACGCCAGATTGGCCCAGCTCCAGTACTGAAACGGTCGGTCATTCGCAATGCCTTGCCAATAACGTTGCTGCACAAAGGTGTAGCCGTCGAACCACCAAAAGCCTGCCCACGCGAAGACACCGACGACCATCAGCGCAGCGGGTATCGCGACGGCCAGCGCTGTGAACGCGTCGCGACGTCGATCGGCGGTGAAGAGCACAGCCACCGCCAGGACTGCGATCAGTGCCAGGCCGTAGTTCAAGAAGACCGCCCAGCCCAGCAGCAGACCGGCACCGGCGGCGGCCACGGCGGGCAGCCGGACGCTTCGGCTGACGGCCAGGGCCAGCAGCGCAAGGCCCCATGCGGCAACTCCCGCGAAATAGCCGTCGGCTGACACGGCAACCCAGATGGCGGTCGGTGCGACCGCCACGAACGGCGCGGCGAGCCGGGCGGTGGCTTCGCCGTCGACGGCCCGCAGCGTCACGACGATCGCCGCGGCCGCGCTGGATCCGGTGAGCAGGCACAAGGTGCCGGCCCAGCCGCCGCCGCCCAGCCCGATGCGGTCCAGCCAGACGAACGTCAGCAGCGCACCCGGCGGATGGCCGGAGACGTGGGTGATCCAGGAGTCGGGCTGGAAGTCGGGGATGCGACGGGCGAAACTGCGCAGTGCCGCCGGGATGTCGGTTACGGACGGCACTTGACGCAGGTATTCGTGCTGGGCGGTCAACCGGCCGGCAAAGCCGCGCTTCCAGCCGTCGACCATGGCCAGCGCGAAAGCCCACGCCGCTGACGTCGCCCACGCGACAACCGGCAGCGCTCGCCACGGCAGGCGTTGGGCGACAGTGGGTCCGCACGCGACGGCAAGCACGCCGATCAGCACCGCGACGGGTGTGCCCCATCCCACGTGGGTGTTCCACCATCCGAATATCGGTGCGGTATCGGCGAATTGGTGGATTCGGTCGGGTGACGAGCGGATCAGCGGCGTGACGACGCCGAGATGCAGGTGCGGCACGACGAACGCGGCTGTCACCAGCGCGACGGCCAGCGGTACCGCGACCGCCTCGCTGCGCACTTTCACGACGCCCACCCTATGGGCAGATCACCGGGAGAACCGTCCGGCCAGCGCCCGCCTGTCCACCTTGCCGATTCCGCGCAGCGGCAGCTCGTCGACGATATGCAGCTCACGCGGCGCGGCAGTGCTGTCCAATGAGGCGCCGACGAACGCCCGCAGCTCCTGCAGCGTCGGCGGCTGACGATTTGCCGCAGGCACCACCGCGGCGACCACCCGCTCGCCCAGGCGAGGGTCGGGTACGCCGAACACCGCGCACTGCGCCACCGCCGGATGGCTTGACATCACGGCCTCGACCACCTGTGGCTGCACGGTCAGCCCGCCCGTGCTGATGCCCTCGTCGAGCCGGCCGTACACGGTGAGCACACCGTCGGCGTCGATGCTGCCCGCGTCGTCGGTGCGGAACCAGCCCGGTTCGGCGAACGGGTCAGCACCCGAGGGCGGATTGCGGTACCCCTTGGCCAACGTGGCGCCACCGAGCACCACTCGCGCATCGTCGATCCGCATCCGCACCCCGTCCAGCGGCACCCCGTCATAGACGCAGCCGCCGGCGGTCTCGCTCATTCCGTAGGTGCGCACCACGTGAATGCCTGCGCCACGAGCTTTTTCCGCCAGCGGAGGAGGGAGCGGCCCGCCGCCGATCAGCACCGCGTCGAACTCAGCCAGTGCGCCGGTCGCCGCCGGGTCGTCGAGCACCTTTGCCAATTGGGTTGCCACCAACGACGCGTAGCGTCGACCGCTACCCAACGCCTGCACCGCGGCGGGCAGCAGTGAGACGTCGAAACCGCCGGAGACGTCGAGCACCACCGGCGTGGTGCCGGCGAGCGCGCTGCGGATCAAAACCTGCATGCCGGCGATGTGGTGCGCCGGCAATGCCAATAGCCAACGACCGGTACCGCCCAGGCGCGCGTGTGCAGCAGACGCGCTGGCGCGCAGTGCCGCTGCGGTCAGCATCGCGCCCTTCGGGACACCCGTCGTGCCTGACGTCGCAACCACCAGCGCCACGTCGTCGTCGATCGGTTCGCCGGCCCGCAAAGACGTTGTCAGCAAGGAAGATTCACGTGGGCTCCAGGTCGGCACGGGCAGCAGTGCCTGGGTGCGGCCGGTCAGCATCTGCTCCACCGCGGGCAGCACACGCGAAACCTCGGCGCCGGCGGGAATCTCGAGCGTGTGCAGGGTGGCTATCCGGTGTCCTCGCTGTCTCTCGGATCGTCCAGCGGCCAGCCACCGACGGCGAGGCGCTGACGCACGCGCTCCACGTCGTCGGGCGACGGCAGTTCGTCGGTGATGCCGGTGATGGCCACGCCGATGTCGATGTGGTCGAAATCACCGCGCTTCATCAAGTCGGCGGCGACAGCTTTCACCTCGTCGGTGGTGAGGCGACGCGACAGCAGGGCGAGCACCGGCATGTAGTCGGTGGCGGGCATGCCCTCGGGATATCCCGCGCGCAGCCACGACGCGATCGCGCTGAGGAATCGGTTCACTGCGCCACCTCTCCTCGACGTCCGCCCGCACGGTTTGGTTGATTCGATCGTAGAGCGGAGAACGCGACCAGCCCCGGATCGGCTGCACGCCCCAACACACCGCATCCGCCAGGTGAATAATCGGTGAACTCCTCGCAGGTCAGAGCAAACTCCCTGCTCGACACGAGTTGCGCTATCCACGGAGTTTGTGTGAATCAGCCTCCGTGCCAGCAGAATGGGCGCCATGAGCGCGGAGTTGCTGATCTTGGGGTTGCTCGTCGCGACGGCACTCGTGTTCGACTTCACCAACGGATTCCACGACACCGGCAACGCGATGGCGACGTCGATTGCCACCGGCGCTCTGAAACCCAAGGTGGCAGTTCTGCTCGCCGGGGTGCTCAACCTCGTGGGCGCATTCTTGTCAGTCGAGGTGGCGGCCACCGTCACCACCCAGGTGCTGAAGATCCAGGACGCCAAGACCGGCCACCTACTGGCTGGAATCGACCCGTCGACGGGGCTGACCATCATCTTCGCCGGGCTGATCGGCGGAATCCTGTGGAACCTGTTCACGTGGTTGTTCGGCATTCCGTCGAGTTCCTCGCACGCACTGTTCGGCGGGCTGATCGGAGCGGGCCTCGCGGCGATCGGCGTCGGCGGCGTCAACTGGAGCGGCATCACGCAGAAGGTCTTGATCCCGGCCGTCGCCGCGCCCGTCATAGCGGGAATCGTGGCGGCCGCCGCGACGTGGCTGGTGTACCGGATCACACGCCAGGTCCTGAAGAGCCGACGCGAAGAAGGGTTCCGGTGGGGCCAGATCGCGACGGCCTCGCTGGTGGCTCTGTCGCACGGCACGAACGACGCGCAGAAGACGATGGGTGTGATTGCCCTGGCGTTGATCACCACCGGGCACCTGACCGGCGACGTCAAGAAGGACGGACTGCCGTTCTGGATTGTCGCGAGCTGTGCCGTGGCGATCGGACTGGGCACCTACATCGGCGGATGGCGGGTGATCCGGACCTTGGGCAAGGGTCTGGTGGAACTCGAGTCCCCGCAAGGCCTTGCCGCCGAGGCGTCGTCAGCGGCGATCATCCTCAGTTCCAGCGCCGCCGGAATGGCCTTGTCGACCACCCATGTGGCGACGGGCTCGATTCTGGGCAGCGGCGTCGGAAAGCCGGGAGCTCAGGTGCGGTGGGCTGTCGCCGGACGGATGGCCGTAGCTTGGCTGCTGACGCTGCCAGCGGCGGGAGTGGTTGGCGCACTGACGTTTTGGATTTCGCACGGGATCACCGGGTTCAGCTCGCCGCTGTGGGGTGACATCGTCATCTTCCTGATCCTCGTCGGTGCGTCGTTCTACATCTGGCGGCGCGCTCAGCAGCAGAAGGTCGACCACACCAACGTCAACGCCGACTGGGATACCGCGACGAATTCGGTGGTGCCCGCGGAAGTTCGCCAGATGCCCGTCGAGGTTCACCAGACCGACATTGCGGCGCCAAAATAACCGATCGTGTGAGATGGGGAACGGCTGATGCAATACGTGGAGAGCATTCTGCGGGTGCTCGTCGTGGGACTGCTTCTCGGCGCCGGGCTGCCGGCAATCTTCGCTGTCGGGCTGGCGGCCTATTCGGCTGGGACCGCTGGCGCCGACGCCGACGGTGTTGTGCGGCAAACTAATCCAGCCCTGAAGGCCGTCGGCGTGGCGCTGTTCCTGCTTGTTGCGGCGGTGATCGTCGTCGGGATCTTGTGGATCACCCGAGGGATGATCCTTCACCACTTTGGAGTCGACCTGTTCCCGTTCCTGCCGAGGAAATGAGCGCAACCGCAATGGCCGAAAGCTTCTTCGAGTGTGTGTTGACCTGGCTCCGTAAGGGCTATCCGGACGGCGTTCCGCCGAAGGACTACTTCCCGCTGCTGGCGTTGCTCAAGCGCTCTTTGAGCGAGGACGAAGTCGTGCGGGCTGCCCAGGCGATCCTCAAGCAGGCCGACTCCGATACGCCCGTGACGAGTGAGCAGATTCAGCGCGCCATTCGGGAGATCACCGAGAAGGAGCCGAATCCCGACGAGGTCAACCAGGTCGCGTCGCGGCTGGCCTCGGTCGGCTGGCCGTTGGCTGCCGCGGCGCGCTGACACTGCTGCATCGGCGGCCGTTGCCGGATTAGCGTTGTGAGGCAAGGCCATTCATGCGGTCAGGATGGTCTTGATCGCGTCGCCGTGGCAGTGCTCGCGAAGGGCCGCCGGCGCGTCGTCGAAGGAAGCGGTGAGTGTGGTCACCAACTCCGTCTGCAGCCGTCGAAGCGATCACACACAGGTGCAGATTCCGTCGGTGCCGTATGGCGAAGCACGTGACGAAGTCCGGCCGGGGTGCCGGTCGCATCGACGGTGAGTGCAGCGGTGGGCCACTCGCGGCGCTGTCGTGGCTCCAAAGCGCGGAACCCGGCGATCGTCTTCGCTTACGACCACGGGATCGTCGCGCCGACGCAAGCGGGCCCGCGCGACAGATAGCCGGGGCGGTAGTCAGCCGCGGACGTCGCGGCGCAGCGGATGCTCGGGCGGCACCTGTACGAAGATCAGCGTGATGCCGTCGGGATCGACGACATGCATCTCGTGCAGTCCCCACGGCTCCTGGCGCGCCTCGCGGGCGATAGAGATGCCCCGGCCTTGCAGTTCACTCTGGGTGGCGTAAACGTCGCGGACTTGCAGCCAGAGCGCAACCGGAAATGTGCCGCCGTCGTCGTCGCGGCCGTGGCCGGCCAGCTCGATGAGAGATTGGCCTGCGAAAAACACTGTGCCGGCGCCATATTCACGCCAAATAGCCAGCCCGATTGCGTCGCGGTAGAACTCGAGTGACCGCTGGTAGTCGGCGGGACGGATGAGCATCCGGCTGGCCAGAATCTCCATGGTTGTCGTGTCTATCACGCCACTGGGTTCGGCTGAACACGCTGCCGCTTCATCATCGCGGTGACCAGCTCGGGGCTCATGAGGTCGAGCGCCCGGCTGAACAGCGACATCCGCGGCGCGATTCGCACCGGTCGCCGGTGCGCGGCCGTGATCATCCACTCCGCGGCCTCGTGAGGCGTCAGCGCCGGCAGCCCCTGATACTCCTTGGTGGGCGCGATCATCGGCGTCGCGACCAATGGGTAGTACAGCGTCGTCGACGCCACGCCCCGGCCGGACCATTCGGTCTCGATCACGCGACTCACCGACGACAACGCAGCCTTGGACGCGTTGTACACCGCGAACAGCGGTGACGCCTCGCTGAACACACCCCACGTCGCGACGTTGATGATGTGGCCGTCGCCGCGAGCCAGCATGCCCGGCGCCAGCCCACGGATAAGCCGAAGCGGGGCATAGTAATTCAGCGTCATGGTGCGCTCCACGTCATGCCAGCGGTCCAGCGACTCGGCGAGCGGGCGGCGGATCGAGCGTCCGGCGTTGTTGACCAGGATGTCGACGCCGCCGAGCCGGTCGTCGACCGCGGCCACCAGCTCGTCGATGGCCTCCATGTTGGATAGGTCGCAGGGCAGTGCGATGGCCTGACCGCCGCGGCCGACAATGCGCTGCGCCACCGCGTCCAGCAGGTCCTTGCGCCGGGCGACCACCACAAGGCTCGCGCCGGCTTGGGCGAACAACTCGGCGGCCGCCTCACCGATACCGGAGGAGGCGCCGGTGATCAGCACGCGTTTGCCGCCCAGATGCACGGTTTCGGCGGATGGCAGGTGCAGGAGCAGTTGTTCGGCGATCGGCGGCCGCATGCCGGCCATCACCATCGCCCGGGAGAACCGCCGGATCGGATTCACGCTCCGCAGCCTACGGCCCCCCGCGATTTCGGTGCGCAAACGTGCGCTCAGCGCCTGGAATCGCACCGAAATCGCGTCAGAAGTAGCGTGGGAAGCGGCTCCAGTCGGGGTCTCGCTTCTCCAGGAACGCGTCTCGACCCTCGACGGCCTCGTCGGTCATGTACGCCAGCCGCGTCGCCTCGCCGGCGAACAGCTGCTGACCTACCAGGCCGTCGTCGAGCAGATTGAACGCGAACTTCAACATCCGTTGCGCCTGAGGCGATTTCGCGTTGATCGTCTTCGCCCACTGCAGCCCGACGGTTTCCAGGTCCGCATGGTCGACCACCTCGTTGACCGCACCCATCCGGTGCATTTGCTCGGCGGTGTAGGGCCGGCCCAAGAAGAAGATCTCGCGGGCGAACTTTTGCCCGACCTGCCGGGCCAGATAAGCCGACCCGTAGCCGCCGTCGAAGCTGCCCACGTCGGCGTCGGTCTGCTTGAACCGGGCGTGCTCGCGGCTGGCCAGCGTCAGGTCGCACACCACGTGCAAGCTGTGCCCGCCGCCGGCCGCCCAGCCGCTCACCAGGCAGATCACCACCTTCGGCATGAACCGGATCAGCCGCTGCACCTCGAGGATGTGCAGCCGGCCGGCGCGTGCCGGATCGACGGTGTCGGCGGTCTCACCGGAGGCGTACTGATAGCCGGTGCGGCCGCGGATGCGCTGATCGCCGCCGGAGCAGAACGCCCATCCGCCGTCCTTGGGGGAGGGCCCGTTGCCGGTGAGCAGCACCACGCCGACGTCCGGCGACATGCGGGCGTGGTCCAACGCCCTGTAGACCTCGTCGACGGTGTGCGGCCGGAACGCGTTGCGCACCTCCGGCCTGTTGAACGCCACCCGAACCGTGCCGTCGTCGACGTGCCGGTGATAGGTGATGTCGGTCAGGTCGTCGAAGCCGGGCACCGTCCGCCACAGCGATGCGTCAAAGGGATTCTGACTCAAGGCAATTCGCTCCTACCCGACGGCGTCGAAGCGGAACACCGCGCATCGGCCGGCAAGCGCTTCGAATTCCTCTGGACGGCCGTCTTTCACCAGGCCGGCGTTCTTCATGAAGTTCACTCCGGTCGGGACTTCGGTCGGGAACGCCCGCAGCAGTGGTCGCGCTTCTTCCGGTGACATCTCCACCAGCCGAACCCGCTCGGTGCGACGGCCGCGCTGTAGCGTGCCCTCGCCCGCCGCGCGCGCGTTTTTTACCCAGTCGGCGCCCGGAAAGCCGCCCACCACATAGCGTTTCCCGTCGATGTTCATCGGCGTCACGGGTGTGGATCGGGGCTTACCGGTCTTGCGGCCCGGCACCGTCAACACCACTGGGCTTTCCCCGCCGAAGCTCAAGCCCAGCTTCGACATGGCGATGAAGACCTTGTTCATCGGCTTCAGCCACCACGGCGGCCGAATTCGCTCTTGGGTCATATTCGGCACGCTACCGGTCGTGCTGTCGAACCCGTCGCTGAGGCGGGCGATGATCGATGTGGCCGCCTCTTAGCGACAATCGGCCTTGCCTGGCGGCTACCCGCCGGGATTGTCGCTAAGAGCCGGGCACGACGACTATTGCCCCGGCCGAGTTACGAAAGTGACTGGCGTGACGCCACATTCGCGGTGCACGACGCTCAGCCGACCGCGCGCGACGCGCCCTCCCAGAACTTGGCGCGCACGGCCTTCTTGTCCGGCTTGCCGAGCCCGGTCAGCGGCAGCGCGTCCACCACCACGACCTGCTTGGGCGACTGCACCGATCCCTTGCGCTCCTTGACCGCAGCCTGGATCTCGGCGGTCATCCGGGTGATCGACTCCTGGTCGCGCGGCGCGTCGTCGCGCAGCACAACGACCGCGGTGACGGCCTCGCCCCATTTGTCGTCCGGCGTGCCGATCACGCACACCTGCGCCACCGCCTCGTGCTCGGCAACGACGTCCTCGACTTCGCGCGGGTACACGTTGAACCCGCCTGTGACGATCATGTCCTTGACCCGGTCGACGATGTACCAGAACCCGTCCTCGTCCTCCCGTGCCAGATCACCAGTGTGCAACCAGCCGTCGCGGAACGTCTCAGCCGTCGCCTCCGGAAGCTGCCAGTAGCCGCCCGCCAAAAGCGGTCCGCTGACACAGATTTCGCCGACCTCGCCCTGCGGCACCGGCTTGCCGTCCTCGCCCAAGAGCGCAGTGCGGGCGAACAGCGTCGGCCGTCCACACGAGGTGAGCCGCTTCTCGTCGTGGTCGGCCTTGGGCAGGTAGGTGATCACCATCGGCGCCTCGGACTGGCCGTAGTACTGCGCGAAAATCGGTCCGAATCGGTCGATCGCCTCCTTGAGCCGCACCGGGTTGATCGCCGAGGCGCCGTAGTACACGGTTTCCAGCGACGACAGGTCGCGGGTGCGCGAATCCGGGTGATCCAGAAGCGCATACAGCATCGACGGCACCACCATGGTCGCGGTGATGCGCTGCTCCTCGATGACCCGAAGCACCTCGGCGGGGTCGAACTTCGACAGCACGATCATCTCGCCGCCCTTGATCGCCGTCGGCAAGAAAAACGCTGCCCCGGCATGCGACAGCGGGGTGATCATGAGGAACCGCGGATTCTCCGGCCATTCCCACTCCGCCAGCTGGATCGACGTCATCGTGGTGGTGGTCTGCGAGGTCATGATGACGCCCTTCGGCTTGCCAGTGGTGCCGCCGGTGTACGTCAGGCCCACGATGTGGTCGGGCGCCAACTCCGCGGCCGTCAGCGGGCGGGGCTGGTACTTGTCGGCCTCGGCGTTGAGGTCCACCGCCACGTCGGCCAGCGCGTCGGGCACCGGGCCGATCGTCAGAATCTGCTTCAACGAGTCGACGCGTTCCAGCAGACCGAGGGCGCGTTCGGTGAACATCGGGTTCGGGTCGATGATCAGCGACGTGACTCCCGCATCTGTCAGCACGTAGGCGTGGTCGTCCAGCGAGCCGAGAGGGTGTAGTGCGGTGCGGCGGTAGCCCTGGGTCTGCCCGGCGCCGACGATCATCAGCACCTCTGGCCGGTTCAACGACAGCAGGCCGACGGCGGCGCCGGTGCCGGCGCCCAGCGCTTCGAAGGCCTGAACGTACTGCGTAATGCGGTCGGCGAGCTGACCGCCGGTCAGCGTGGTGTCGCCGAGATACAGCAGCGGCTTGTCTTTGTGGCGCTTCAGCGCGCCCACGAGGAGGTGACCGGAATGGATGGGATGGCGAAGCTGCTCCTGACTCATGGGGTCAAGACTAGAACGTGTTATAGAAATGTCCTACGCCGGGAACTTGTCGCGGATCCGGGACGCGAGGGTGGTCGCCTGATCGGTGATCGAGAACCCGCATGCGGACACGTCGACGACGGCGTTGGACCGCGACGTGATCGCGTGCGAGCAGGACCACTGCGAGCCGTCGGCCGTCTTCGGTAACGCACTGATCCCGTCGGCCTCGGTGACCTGGCCGAAGGTCCAGTGCTCAGTCGCCTCCGGCCGCAGCGCGGTGAAGGGCGTCCCGGCGCAGCGGCGCCACGTCTCCAGCGTCCGGGTCACGTAGGTGCGGGCCGCGCCCTCGTCCGGGAACGTCACGACGCCCTGGTCGACGATGTGCAGCAGTTGCGGGCTGTCGTCGGGTTCCTGCATCACCGAGCCGCGCACCGCGACGAACGAGGTGTCGCGGTAGCCGGCCTCGACCGTGTTGTAGGCGGCCCGAACGCAGTCCTCCGGCACATAGCCGGCCGTGCTGGGCGGCATCTGCGCATAGCTCTGCTGTACGGCGAGATCTGGGGCGTCCATGATGGTGCGCACGTCATCGAGCCCCAGCAACAGCTCCTCGAGATCCTTCTCCTGCACACCACCGGCCGCGGGCGCGGCTGAGGAGGTGGAGTTCGGAAGCGCAAAGATCTGAGGCCTGGGGGTACCGGCCACGGTGTTCGCGCACCCGGCGGTCAAGGCGGCCGCCATCGACGTCGCCGCTGCGATGGCCAGCACTCGCCCCACGTCGCCTCACCCGTCCTGAGTTTTCGGTGAAGTGTAGGGCGAGGCGCGCGGTTGGTGGGTGATTCGAGCCGCAACCGCCGACGGGCACATCCGCGAGCATCCGACCCAAACATCGCCCCGCGGCGCAAGATATGACCCATGCCAGTAGCAGAACTCGTCATTCGGGGCGCCGTGCTCACGGTCGACGACGCCAATTCCACCGCAGAGGCGCTGGCCGTGACAGACGGGCGCATCGTGGCGGTCGGCAGTCGTGACGACGTCGAGCCGTGGATCGGCGAGGCCACGGACGTAGTCGACATCGACGGCTGTGTGCTACCGGGACTCGTTGAGGCGCACGGACATCCGCTGATGGAAGCGATCGTGTTGTCCGACCGAATGGCCGACATCCGCCCGGTCAGGATCCGCGACGCCACCGCCGTCGTCGACGCGGTGAAGCGGGAAGTGGCGGCTCGGGGGACTGAGGGCGCCTATCTCGTCGGCTGGGATCCGCTGCTGCAGTCGGGCCTGCCGGAGCCCACGCTGGCATGGCTCGACGGCATCGCGCCCGACACGCCGCTGGTCGTCATCCACAACTCCGGCCACAAGGCGTTCTTCAATTCGGCGGCCGCGCGCCGTGCCGGGCTGACCCGCGACACCCCGGACCCCAAAGGCGCCCGCTACGGCCGCGACAGCGGCGGCAACCTCGACGGGACCGCTGTGGAAACCGCTGCGGTTTTCTCGCTACTCGCAGGCGCTGTCGAGCCCGCCGACTATCCGGCGATGCTGCGCGCGGAGTGCGCTCGCCTGAACCGCGCCGGGTTGACCACCTGCTCGGAGATGGCGTTCGACCCGATGTTTCGGCCGTTGCTCGGGCAGCTGCACGACGACCTCACGGTGCGGCTGCGGACCTACGAGATCTCGACCGCCAGATTGGCCAGCGATGCCCTCCCCGACAACGGCGACGAAATGGTCAAACAGGTCGGCATCAAGATCTGGGTGGACGGCTCGCCGTGGATCGGCAACGTCGACCTGTCGTTTCCGTACCTCGACACCGATGCCACCCGCACCATCGGCGTCGTACCCGGCTCGTGCGGACACGCCAACTACAGCCGCGACCAGCTCGCCGAGATCGTCGGCGCGTATTTCCCGCAGGGTTGGCAGATGGCCTGCCACGTGCAGGGCGACGCGGGCGTCGACACGATCCTCGACGTGTACGAAGAAGCGCTGCAGCGCTGGCCCCGCGAGGATCACCGGCTGCGACTCGAGCACGTCGGCGCGATCACCAACGAGCAACTCAAACGCGCTGCGGCACTTGGGATTACGTGTAGCTTGTTCGTCGATCAGATTCATTACTGGGGCGACGTGCTGGTCGACGGGTTGTTCGGCCCGGAGCACGGATCGCGATGGATGCCGTGCGGTTCGGCGGTCGCTACCGGCATGCGGATTTCGTTGCACAACGACCCACCGGTGACGCCCGAGGAGCCGCTGCGCAACATCAGCGTCGCGGCTACCCGGACGGCCCCCAGCGGGCGGGTGTTGGCCCCTGAGGAGCGGCTGACCGTCGAGCAGGCGATCCGCGCACAGACCATCGACGCGGCGTGGCAGCTGTTCGCCGACGACATCGTCGGCTCGTTGGAGGTGGGCAAGTACGCCGACTTCGTCGTCCTGTCGCAAGATCCGCGGATTGTTCCCGCCGCGGAGGTCGCCGACCTGGAGGTGCGGTCCACGTATCTGGCGGGCAAGCAGGTCTTCAGCAGTTGAGACCCGACCTCGCCGACTTGCTGGAACGCGTCCACGTGGTCGCGCTGCCGATGCGAATTCGCTTCCGCGGCATCACCATTCGCGAGGTTGCGCTCATCGAGGGACCCGTCGGCTGGGGCGAGTTCGGCGCGTTCGTCGAATACGAGCCCCCCGAAGCCGCGCACTGGCTGGCTTCGGCGATCGAGGCGGCCTACCTGATGCCGCCGGAGCTGCGCCGGGATCGCATTCCGGTCAACGCCACCGTTCCCGCGGTGCCGGCGGCCCAGGTGGCGCAGGTGTTGAGCCGCTTCCCGGGCGCCCGCACAGCCAAGGTCAAGGTCGCCGAACCCGGACAGACGCTGCGCGACGACGTAGCGCGGGTCGAGGCCGTGCGCGGGCTGGTTTCCACCGTCCGGGTCGACGCCAACGGCGGGTGGACGGTCGACGAAGCAGTCACGGCGGCGGCGGCACTCGGCCCGCTGGAGTACATAGAGCAGCCGTGTCAGACCGTCGACGAACTCGCCGAGGTCCGGCGGCGCATCGACACCCCGGTCGCTGCCGACGAGAGCATCCGTAAGGCGCAGGACCCGCTGCGTGTGGTCCGCGCGGATGCCGCCGACGTCGCGGTGGTGAAGGTCGCGCCGCTCGGTGGCCGGTTAGCGTTGCTGAAAACTGCTGAGCTGCTTGGCATTCCGGTTGTTGTCTCCAGTGCGCTCGACTCGGCGGTGGGCATCGGCACGGGACTGCAGGCCGCCGGGGCACTGCCGACGCTGAGGCATGCCTGCGGGCTTGCGACCGGACGACTGTTCGAACACGACGTCGCCGAGCCCGTCGCACCGGTCGACGGCTACCTGGCGGTGGCCGCAGCCGTGCCCGAACCCGCGCGGCTGGCGACCCTCAAGGCGCCGGCAGACCGGCGGGACTGGTGGATCCGGCGCATCATCGAGTGCTACGAGCTGCTGGGCTGACGCGCTTTGCGACGCTCAGGCGACGCCCAGCGCGCCGACGTCGCTGTCCTGATGTGTGGGATGCATGCTGCTGCCTGGCGGCATTGGAGTCGACGACGCGCGCGCCGACGCCCGGTTGATGAGTTGGCTGCGCACCATCGCCGGCACCACGCGACGGGTCGTCAGCGTCGCCATTGTGCTCTATCCCGGCTTCACCGCACTCGATTTCATCGGGCCATACGAAGTGCTGCGCTGGCTGCCGGACGCCGAAGTGCGGTTCGTCTGGCATGAACCCGGACCCGTCACCGCGGACTCCGGCGTGCTGGTGATCGCGGCAACACATTCGTTCGCCGAAACACCTTCTCCCGACGTCATTTTGGTGCCCGGAGGGTTCTCCTCGATGGAACACGCGCGCGACGAGAAGGTACTCGACTGGTTGCGCCAGGCCCACCAGACGGCGACGTGGACGACGTCGGTGTGCTCAGGTTCGGTCATCCTCGCCGCAGCCGGACTGCTGGACGGCAAACGCGCGGCCTCCCACTGGGCGGCCTTGAGTGTGCTGAAAGCATTGGGCGCCAAGCCTGTCGGGGACGAGCGCATTGTCCACCAAGGCGACGTCGTCACGTGTGCGGGTGTCTCGGCAGGCATCGACCTCGGCCTGTGGCTGGCCGCGCGGATCGGCGGCGAGAGCCGCGCCAAGGTCATCCAGCTATCCCTGGAATACGACCCGCAGCCGCCGTTCGACTCGGGCCACATGTCCAAAGCGTCGGTCAGCACCAAGGCCGCCGCAGCCGCGCTGATGTTTAAGGATCTGGTCACCCGGGGCCAGCTCAAGCCGATGTCGCAATTGGTGTGGGACCGCGATCAAGGCTGCCCGCTCACGGCGCGGCCGGCCCCGTTTCGGGCGCCGCGAGCGTGTCTGACAATCCGCGAGATAGAACCCCGTCGCATGCAAACGCATGCAGAGCGTGTCGGAAAACCCGATTTCGGCGCCACGGTAACCTCGCCGCATGGTCAACCTCGCCTACGACGATTCCGGCAGCGGTCAGCCGGTGTTGTTCATCGCCGGACATGGTGGCGTGGGCCGCACCTGGGCGCCGTTTCAGGTGCCGGCGTTCCTGGGTGCGGGCTATCGCGTCGTGACCTTCGACAACAGGGGAGTCGGCGCCACCAAGGACGCTGACGGATTCACCACCGAAACCATGGTCGCCGACACGGCCGCGCTCATCGAGAAGCTCGACCTCGCGCCGACCAACATCGTGGCAGCGTCGATGGGTTCTTTCATCGCCCAAGAGCTGATGCTCTCCCGGCCGGAACTGGTCAAGCGCGCGGTGCTGTTGTGCACCCGCGGCCGGGAGGACCTGACCCGCAAGTTCTTCCGCAGAGCCGAAATGGAACTGGCCGACGCCGGCATCGAGCTGCCCGCCGCCTACAGCGCGAAAATCCGTCTTCTGGAAAGCTTTTCGCCGAAGACGCTCAACAATGACGACGCCGTGCGGGACTGGATCGACATGTTCACGCTGTGGCCCGCCAAGTCGACACCAGGGGTGCGGGCGCAAAGCGAAGTCGCACCGGACACCAATCGACTGCCGGCGTACCGCGCGATCACCACGCCCACGCTGGTGATCGGGTTCGCCGACGATCTCGCAGTGCCGGCGTATCTGGGCAAGGAGGTCGCCGATGCGTTGCCCAACGGCCGCTACCTGGAAATCCCCGACGCCGGGCACCTCGGCTTCATGGAACGCCCCGACGTGGTCAACGCCGCGATGCTGAAGTTCCTCGCCGGCGCCTGATGTCGCCGCCCAGCGGCTCCGGCCCGTGACGTCGCCGGCCCGGCGACTCCCTGTGACACCCTGGAGACGTGAACCCCTCCACGGCGCAAGCGCGCGTGGTCGTCGACGAGCTGATTCGCGGCGGCGTACGCGACGTCGTGCTGTGTCCCGGCTCGCGCAACGCGCCGCTGGCCTTCGCGCTGCGTGACGCCGACGCCGCCGGCCGGGTGCGCCTGCATGTCCGCATCGACGAGCGCACCGCCGGCTACCTCGCCATCGGCCTGGCGGTCGGCAGGCAGGCGCCGGTGCCGATCGTCATGACGTCGGGCACCGCGGTTGCCAACCTCGGTCCGGCCGTCGCGGAAGCCAACTACGCGCGGGTGCCGCTGATCGTGCTGTCGGCCAACCGGCCATACGAGTTACTGGGCACCGGAGCCAACCAGACCATGGAGCAGCTCGGCTACTTCGACACGCAGGTGCGCGCCTCCATCAGCCTGGGCCTGGCCGAAGAGGGCACCGAGAAGATGGCCGAACAGAACGCCCGCTGGCGCTCGGCGGTGTGCCGGGTCCTCGTCGCGGCGACGGGCGCGCGGACCGCCAACGCCGGGCCGGTGCAGTTCGACATCCCGCTGCGCGAGCCGCTGGTACCCGGCCCCGAACCGGACCTGGCCGCCGTCCCGTCGGGCCGCCCCGGCGGCCGACCGTGGACTTACACACCGCCCGTGACGTTCGACCAACCACTCGAGATCGACCTGTCCCACGACACCGTGGTGATCAGCGGCCACGGCGCCGGTGTCCACCCGAACCTCGCCGCGCTGCCGACCGTCGCCGAGCCCACCGCGCCACCCGCCGAGAACCCTCTGCACCCGCTCGCTCTGCCGCTGCTGCATCCGCAGCAGGTGATCATGCTGGGCCGGCCGACGCTGCACCGGACGGTGTCGTCGCTCCTGGCCGACCCCGCCGTGCCGGTGTACGCGCTGACCACCGGGCCGCGCTGGCCTGACGTGTCGGGCAATTCCCAGGCCACCGGCACCCGCGCGATCACCACCGGCACGCCGAGCGAGGGCTGGCTGCGGCGCTGCGCCGAGGTCAACCGCCGCGCGGTCGACGCGGTGCGCCGCCAACTGAAGGCCCACCCGCTGACCACCGGCCTGCACGTCGCTGCCGCCGTCGCCGACGCGCTGCGGCCCGGCGACCAGTTGGTGCTCGGGGCGTCGAATCCGGTGCGAGACGCGGCCTTGGTGGGGACCCACACCAAAGGTGTTGTGGTGCGGTCGAATCGGGGGGTGGCGGGGATCGACGGCACGGTGTCCACCGCGATCGGTGCCGCGCTGGCGCACGAGCATCTTTCGGGAGGCCGCACAGTCGCGTTGATCGGAGACCTGACCTTCGTGCACGACGCCTCCGGCTTGCTGATCGGGCCGACGGAGCCCGTGCCGACGGACCTGACGATCGTGGTGTCCAACGACAACGGCGGCGGCATCTTCGAGCTTCTCGAGCAGGGCGACCCGCGGTTCTCCGATGTGTCGTCGCGCATCTTCGGCACGCCCCATGACGTCGACGTCGGCGCATTGTGCCGCGCCTATCACATCGAGTCACAGCAGGTCGAGGTCGACGACCTCGTCGAGGCGATCAACACTTCGTCTGCCGGGATGCGAGTGCTCGAAGTCAAAGCGGATCGCTCGACGCTGCGGCAGTTGCACGCGTCGATCAAGGCGGCGATATGAGCCGGTTCGCCAGCGTAGGTAATCGCTTGCGAAACGACAGGGACCCCGACGAACCCGACAGCACCGGCCGAAAGGTCATGCGCCGCATCAAGATCGGCATCGTCGTTGCGGCGTGTCTGGTGACGTTGCAATCGGTGCTGCTGGTGGCCGGCGCATGGCGCAACGACCGGCAGATCGAACGGAACATGGGTGTGGCGCAGGCCGAGGTGCTCAGCGCTGGGCCGCGCCGTTCGACGATCGAGTTCGTCACCCCCGACCGCGTCACCTACCGCCCGGAGCTCGGCGTGCTGTATCCGTCGGAGCTCGCGGACGGCATGCGCATCTACGTCGAATACGACCGCAACAACCCCAATCTCGTTCGCGTGCAACATCGCAACGCCGCGCTCGCGATCATCCCGGCCGGGTCGATCGCGGTGGTGGGCTGGCTGGTGGCGGCTGCGCTGTTGGTGGCGGCGACAGTCGTGGAACGCCGATACGTTCGCTAGCCGGCAGGTCCCACCGCTAGCGGTTGCCCACCAGCCGCTTCAGCCAGTCGTTGTCGGCGGTGTCGACGACCTCGTGAGTGTTGGAGTCATAGACCGTCGGGATCACCACGGCGTGGCGAATCTCCTTGAGCAGCTTCTGGTTCGCGGCGTCCATCGCAATAGTGTCGACGGCGGGATCGCCCGCGGCGATGTGGTCGATCGTGCTCTGCGGCAACCGTGCCCGTTCGGCCACGCCGGCCAGATAGCGGTTGTCGCCTGACGGGTCGGCGTCCCAATACAGCTGCTGGACGAAGCCCTGGAACGCTGCCGCTGCCAGATCGGCGTCCGCAGCGATGAACAGCGCGTTGCTCACGCGGTGCGAATAGCCCGCTGGCGTGGTGTCGAAGATCGTCACCGGCCGGTACGTCACCAAGAGGTCGCCGCTGTCGATGTGGTCGGCGATCTCACCGCCCTGGAACATCTGCATGCGCGCGCACAGCGCGCACTGCGGTTCGAGGAAGATCTCCAACGACACCCGTGCCACCGGCCTGCCGAGTTGGATGCCGTACCCGTCACCGGTGATCAGCACGGTGGCCGCGGGGTGCGTGCCGGCTGGCGCCAGTGGCGAGCCGTCGATCGCCCGGGCGCAGCCCGCAGTCACGAGCAGGACACCGACGACCGCGGCCAGCTTGAGCCAGCGCATATCCGACCGTAGCTGTCCAACTCGGGCAACTGCTGAAAGCCGAACTCGGCTAGTCGACAGCTCCCGCGCCGGCGAGCCGGCGGAACATGTCGAGCATCTTCGGATCTTTGTTGATCGCCGGAATACGCGTGCGCAGGCTGCGAAATCCCGGATCGTTGAACAGCGCGACCACATCAGAATTTCTCGACACGTCAATATTGGACTGCCGTACCCAGATCAACAGATCCGACAGCACCGGCATGATTCCGTCGACGTCGCCCTGAGCCCACCGGTCCCGATACTTTTGCGCGACGCCCTGCCACTGCATACGAGCCGCGTCACTGTGGTTGATGCCCAACCGGAGCATGCTCGCGACAGCATTGGTCAATTTTCCCCGGAGGCGAGCAGCGCAATCCGGATCATCCCACCCGTTTACCATCCGCCCCCCGGGCGCGTCAGCTTTCAGCATTCCGGCTGACGGTACCTGAATTTGCGGCCAACTGGATAACTAAATGTTAAGAATTCGTCGGGGCGCCTGAATTTCGTGTGTCGTATTCCTGTCCGCAACCGCCGGGAAAGGCGCCGGTGACACGCTCTCGGCGTGCGAGTGGCCATTGTCGCGGAATCCTTCCTGCCCAACGTCAACGGCGTCTCCAACTCGGTGCTGCGGGTCTTGGAGCATCTGAACCGCACCGGTCATGACGCGATCGTCATCGCGCCGGACAATCCGTTAGGCGAACAGCCTGCTGCGGTAGAGCACGACGGTGTGCCGGTCCATCGGATGCCGTCGCGCATGTTTCCCCGGATCACCTCGCTTCCCTTAGGTGTTCCCATGCCACGAATACTCGGCATATTGCGCGAGTTCGCGCCCGACGTGGTCCACCTCGCCTCTCCGGCACTGCTCGGATACGGCGGCCTGCAGGCCGCGCGCATGCTGAAGGTACCGACGATCGCCGTCTTCCAGACCGACGTCCCGGGTTTCGCGAAGAGCTACGGCATCGGGGCGGCGCACCGGGCGGCGTGGGCCTGGTTTCGCCATCTTCACCGGCACGCTGACCGCACGTTGGCGCCGTCGTCAGCAACGATGGAAATGCTTGCTGCACAGCGTATTCCGCGCCTTCATCTGTGGGCACGGGGAGTGGACATCGCCGGCTTCGCGCCGTCCGCGCGCGACGAGCACTTACGGCGCATGTGGTCGCCGGCCGGCAAGCCGATCGTCGGGTTCGTCGGCAGGCTGGCGCCGGAGAAGCACGTCGAACGTCTGCGCGTGCTGGCGCACAACGACGATGTGCAGGTGGTGATCGTCGGCGCCGGAGTCGACCGCGCCAGGCTCGAAAAAATGCTTCCCACAGCAGTTTTCACCGGCGCCCTGTACGGTGCCGAGCTCGCGCGCGCGTACGCCAGCATGGACGTGTTCGTGCACCCCGGAGAGCACGAGACGTTTTGTCAGGCGGTGCAGGAGGCGCTGGCTTCGGGCGTGCCGGTGGTGGCGCCGAACTCCGGGGGTCCGCGAGATCTGGTCAGCCCGGGCCGCACAGGGCTGCTGCTGGAGGTCGCGGAGTTCGAGCAGCACCTGCCCGGGGCGGTGGCTCATGTGGTGCGAGCGCGGTCGCTCTACGCACCGGCGGCCCGGCGCAGCGTGCTGCAGCGCACCTGGCCGGTGATTTGCGACCAGTTGCTGGCCCACTATCAGGCCGTCCGAGGGATCGGCCGGGCCGCCGCCGCCTGATAGCTTCGGCCGGGTGGGACGCGCGACGCTGGACAAGGATCCGCACGAGGTCGCGTCGATGTTCGATGCGGTCGCGCGTCGCTACGACCTCACCAACACCGTGCTGTCGCTGGGTCGTGACCGCTTCTGGCGCCGCGCGACGCGGCAGGCGCTGAGTGTCGGAAAGGGTGACGACGTCCTCGATCTTGCGGCCGGCACCGCGGTGTCCACCTGCGAGCTGGCGCGCTCGGGAGCGTGGTGCGTCGCCGCGGACTTCTCGGTGGGCATGCTGTCAGCGGGCCGGGCGCGGCCGGTGCCGAAAGTGGCCGGCGACGCGACGCGGCTGCCGTTCGCAGACCAGGCGTTCGACGCGGTGACCATCAGTTTCGGGCTGCGCAACGTCGTCGACCACGAGGCAGCGCTGCGCGAAATGGCGCGGGTGACCAAGCCCGGCGGACGGCTGGTGGTGTGTGAGTTCTCGACGCCGACGAACCGCCTGTTCGGCACGGTCTACAAGGAATACCTGATGCAGGCGCTGCCCCGGGTAGCGCGCGCGGTGTCCTCGAACCCGGATGCGTACGTCTACCTCGCGGAGTCGATCCGGGCTTGGCCCGACCAGGCCGAGCTGGCCCGTCGCATCGAGCGCAATGGGTGGTCGCAGGTGCGGTGGCGCAATCTCACGGGCGGCATTGTGGCCCTGCACGCGGCGATCAAGCCCACTTCTTGATTCTGCGCGAGCGTGCGTGTCTGTACCCCGACACGCCGGTCCGGTCTGTACCGCAGTGCACGCTCGCGGGGAGAAAACGCGGTACGCGCATCGGCTTACGAGAACGGCGGACGGCGGTCCACCCAGCGTGAGCCGCTGCCCAGCCGCCGCCACAACCGTGCGACTCGGTCGACGTCGTCGTCGGTCACCAGGTTGCCCATCACACGGACCACCATCTGCATGAACGTCACCGACCGCATCGCGAATGGCCCGACGCTGGGTAACAGCCACGGCACCGTCAGCAACCACGCCAACCGCCGCGCAATCGAGAACGCCTTGGCATAGTGCGCTTGCAGCAGCGCAGGCCATGCCAGCGACAAGTCGCCGCTGCCGAGCATGTCCGCGGCGAATCTGCCCATCTCCAGCCCGTAGTCGATGCCCTCGCCGTTGAGCGGGTTGACCCCGGCGGCGGCATCGCCGATCAGCATCCAATTCGGCCCGGCCACTCCACTGACCGCGCCTCCCATCGGCAGCAGGGCCGACGACACCGCGCGCGGCGGCCCGTCGAATTCCCAGTCGTCGCGACGCTGGTCGGCGTAGTGGCCGATCAGCGTCCGCAGCGCCACATCGGCCGGCCGCTTGGCGGTCGCCAGCGCGCCGACGCCGATGTTCACTTCGCCGTTGCCCAGCGGGAAGATCCAGCCGTAGCCCGGCAGCAGCTCGCCGGAACGCGACCGCAGCTCGAGATTCGAGGAGAGCCAGGGGTCGTCGGCGCGCGGTGTGGACAGGTATCCCCGCACCGCCACCCCGTAGACGGTCTGCTGATGCCACTCACGACCCAGCGCCCGCCCCAGCGGTGACCGCGCACCGTCGGCGACGATCAGTTCCCGGCACGCCACCGACGACCCCGAACGCGTCGTCAACGACACCACGCGGCCCCGCGAATCTCGTTCTGCAGCAACGATTTTGGAGCCCAACAACATCCGGCATCCGGCGTCGACGGCCACCTGGCGCACCCGCTCGTCGAGCTCGGTCCGCGGCACCGCAGACCCGTACGCCGGAAACGACGGACCTGGCCAGTCGATCTCCACCTCGCCGCCGAACCCGGCCAGCCGCAGCCCACGGTGTTTGATGCGGGTGTCGAGCCAGTCGCCCAGGCCCAAACGACGCAACTCGGCGACGGCGCGCGGTGTCAGGCCGTCGCCGCACGGCTTGTCGCGGGGGAACTCGGCGGCGTCGACCACCAGCACATCGCGACCGGCTCGCGCGGCCCACGCCGCCGCGGCGGAGCCGGCCGGACCGGCGCCGACGACGACCACGTCCGCGCTCGCGCCATTGCGCTCCTCGCGTCCGCGGTCGTGCATGTTCACCAGTATGTTGGACGGGTGAGGACACCAGCGACCGTGGTGGCGGGCGTCGAATTCGGAGACCCGGCTTTTGCCGCCAGTGTCCGTGACGGTGTGGCCCGCATCGAAACGCTGATCAGCGAGGAACTCGGCAAGGGCGACGAAATCATCCGCGACGCGGTGCTGCATCTTTTCGAGGCCGGCGGCAAGCGCTTCCGCCCGCTGTTCACGGTGCTCGCCGCGCAACTGGGCCCCAACCCGGACGCGTGGCAGGTGACCGTCGCCGGTTCGGTGATCGAGTTGGTGCATCTGGCGACGCTGTACCACGACGACGTCATGGACGAGGCGCAGGTGCGCCGCGGTGCCCCGAGCGCTAACGCTCGCTGGAGCAACAACATCGCGATCCTGGCCGGCGATTACTTGTTCGCGACCGCCTCGCGGCTGGTCAGCCGGCTGGGCCCCGACGCGGTGCGGGTGATCGCCGAGACATTCGCCGAGCTGGTCACGGGCCAAATGCGAGAGACCCGCGGGGCCGCACAGCACGTCGATTCCGTCGAACACTACCTACGTGTGGTGCACGAGAAGACGGGGTCGTTGATCGCGGCGTCCGGGCAGCTCGGTGCGACGTTCTCGGGCGCGTCCGACGACAATGTGCAGCGGCTGAGCCGGCTGGGCGGGATCGTCGGCACCGCGTTTCAGATCTCCGACGACATCATCGACATCGCCAGCGACTCCGACGAGTCCGGGAAGACGCCCGGCACCGACCTGCGGGAGGGCGTGCACACGCTGCCGGTGCTCTACGCGCTGCAGGAAAGCGGACCGGACGCGCAGCGGCTGCGCGAGTTGCTGGCGGGACCCATGGACGACGCGCACGTCGCGGAGGCGTTGGCGTTGCTGCGGGCGTCGTCGGGCATGGCGAAAGCAAAGGCCACGGTCGCCCGGTATGCGGCCCAAGCCCGCGACGAGTTGGCCGGGCTGCCGCCGGGCGCGGGGCGCGATGCCTTGGCGACCCTCGTCGAGTACACGATCTCGCGTCACGGTTGACGGAACCCAGCCTCATCGCTCAGCGTTCTCCTAACGATCCGTTTGCGTCCAGGAGGAGTGAGTGATGGTCGGGCACCGGTGGGGCAACAGCATCAAGACGGTGCTGCTTCTCGGGCTGATGTCGGCGCTGATCGTGTTCGTCGGGTCGCTGTTCGGCCGCGGGATCATGTTGTTGGCGGTCCTGTTCGCGGTCGGCATGAACGTGTGGGTGTATTTCAACAGCGACAAGCTGGCGCTACGGGCGATGCATGCGCAGCCGGTCACCGAGCTGCAAGAGCCGACGATGTACAAGATCGTCCGCGAGTTGGCGACGGTGGCGCACCAGCCGATGCCGCGGTTGTACATCAGCGACACCGCCAACCCGAATGCCTTTGCCACAGGCCGCAATCCGCGCAACGCGGCGGTGTGTTGCACCACCGGCATCCTGGCGATCCTCAACGAACGTGAGCTGCGTGCGGTGCTCGGCCACGAACTGTCGCACGTCTACAACCGGGACATCCTGATCTCATGTGTGGCCGGTGCGCTCGCGGCGGTGATCACCGGGCTGGCGAACCTGGCGGTGTTGATGAGCTGGTTTGGCGGGCGGGACGGCAACGCCAATCCCTTTGCACTGCTTCTGGTTTCGCTGCTGGGTCCGATTGCGGCGACGGTCGTGCAGATGGCGGTGTCCAGGTCGCGGGAGTATCAGGCCGACCAGTCGGGCGCGGAACTGACGGGCGATCCGCTGGCACTGGCGTCGGCGTTGCGCAAGATTTCGGCCGGGGTGCAGCAGGCGCCGCTGCCGCCGGAGCCGAAGCTCGCCAGCGAGGCACACCTGATGATCGCCAGCCCGTTCCGGGCCGGTGAGCGGTTCGTGGGCTTGTTCTCGACGCACCCGCCGATCGCGGAGCGGATTGCGCGGCTGGAGGACATGGCTCGAGGGATGTACTGAACTACGCTCGTGGCATGACTGACCATGACCGCGCCGCCGCCCGACGTGAAATCGCCGATGCCCTGGTCAACGCGCTCGAGCGCCGCCACGAGGTGGCCGATGCGATCGTGGACGCCGAGAATCGCGACGACGCCGTCGAGGTCATCGCCAAGCTGCTGGGCACGTCACGGCTTGGCGCCGAAGCGGTCATCGGGATGTCGTTCGACAAGTTCACCAAGGATTCGCGCCGGCGCATCGCCGCCGAGCTCGAGGATCTGAACAAGCAGTTGACGTTCACGCTCGGAGACCGCCCGGCCAGCACCGGTGAGGGGTTGACCTTGCGGCCGTTCCTCGGCGAGGCAGACCGCGACATCTTCTCGGCGCGCACCGACGACATGCATGTGGCCGGGGATGGCTCCGGCGGCCCGGCCGGCTCTCTTGACGACGAGATCACCTCGGGGCTGGGACGCATCGACAGCGAGGACGCCGTGTGGTTGGTGGCGGTCGCGGGAACCGAGAAGGTCGGCATGGTGTTCGGCGAACTCGCCAACCACGAAGTGAACGTGCGCGTGTGGATTCATCCTGAGCACCGCAAGAAGGGCTACGGCACAGCGGCGCTGCGCAAGGCGCGCACCGAGATGGCCGGCTATTTCCCGGCGGTACCGGTCGTGGTGCGTGCGCCCGCGGCGGGTGGCACGAGCGCTTAGGGGTGATTCCGTGCTGAGCAAGATGCTGACCGGTCTCGCCGGTGCCGTCGCAGCAGTGGTGGTGGTGACGACGGCCGTCGCGGGAGCCGACGAGGGGACGCTGCCGAACATCAACGTCTATCCGCCGATTTCTCCGGCGGAGTTTTCGGTGTTGGACGGCGCCTGGTACGCATTCGGCACACCGAACGGTCTGACGTGCGTGCTCGACAAGACGCGCAACGCGTACGGCTGCAGCGGACCGATCCCGGCTGCACCGAACGGGGCAAACTTGGTGAGCGGCGTCGGCGCAGAAGAACCCACGTTCGCCAACAGCGCGGCACCACTGTTTGCGGCGGCGGGCGCGCCCAAGCCGCTGCCTCCGCAGACCCGGATCAGCTACCGCGATGTCAGCTGTGCGATCGACGCAGCGGGTGCCACGGTATGCGTGAACAACGCCGTGCAGCACGGGTTCGTGCTGAGCCCGTCAGGCAGCTTCGCCCGGTAGGGCCAAGACCTCAAAACCCCGCGCCGTGGATCTCATGTCCCGGCGTCTCCGCGGCCAGCCCGCGATACGCGTCCTCCACCGTGCGGCCGTGGTTGATCACGCCGTCGACTTCGCGCGCGATCGGCATGTGCACGCCGTACCGCTCGGCCAGCTCCATGATCACGCTGGCGGCCTTGACGCCCTCGGCGACTTGATCCATCGACGCCAGGATCTCGTCGATCGGCTTGCCCGCCCCGATCTGCTCGCCGACGTGGCGGTTGCGGCTACGCGGGCTCGTGCACGTCACGATCAGATCGCCCAGACCCGCCAGCCCCGGGAACGTCTCCGGCTGCCCGCCCATCGCGACACCCAGCTTGGTCATCTCCCGCAGCGCCCGCGCGATCACCAGCGCGCGGGTGTTCTCGCCGATGCCCAGCGAATATCCCATGCCCGTCGCAATCGCATACACGTTCTTCAACGCGCCACACATCTCGACGCCCAGCACGTCGTCGGTGGTGTACACGCGGAACCGCTGAGTGCGGAACATCTGGGCCAGCCGCGTGGACAACTGCTGATCGGGCATCGCCATCACTGCAGCCGCCGCATAGCCTTGCGCCACCTCGCGGGCGATGTTCGGCCCGGCCAGAATCCCAGCGGGATGCCCGGGCATCACCTCGGCGACGATCTGCGACATCCGCAGACTGGTGCCCTGCTCGAGCCCCTTGACCAGCGACACGATGGGCACCCACGGCCGCAGGTACGCCTGCAGCTCTTTCAGCACGTCGCGGAAGCTGTGCGACGGCACGGCCATCACCACGACGTCGGCAGAGTCTGCGGCTTTCTCGAAGTCGGTGGTGGCCTTCAGGGTTGGGCTCAGTTCCACTTCGTCGCCCAGATAGCGCAGATTGCGGTGGCGTTCGTTGATGTCCTCGGCGGTCTCGGGTGAACGCACCCACTGCAGCGTCTCGGCCCGACGGGAGGCGATGGACGCGACGGTGGTGCCCCACGATCCGCCACCGAGCACGACGACGCGGGGTTCGCGGCGAGCAGGTGTCATGCATGTCACCTTATTCAGGACGGCACACTTGCCGTGTGCTGTCGCGCGAACTCGCTGGGCGAGTCGACGTGTTGCTCGGCCGCGGCCGTCGCGTGATCCTCGGCATCACCGGCCCGCCCGGGGCCGGCAAGTCGACCTTGGCCGCCGAACTCGTCGCGCACTTCGCCGACGCAGTGCAGGTGCCCATGGACGGGTTCCACCTCGCCGACGTCGAGCTGGCCCGCCTGCGACGCCTCGAGCGCAAGGGAGCCGTCGACACCTTCGACGCGCACGGCTACCTTGCGCTGTTGGAACGGATCGCAGCCGAGCCGCCGCACGTGGTCTACGCGCCGGCGTTCGACCGCCAGATCGAACAACCCGTCGCGGCCAGCATCCCGCTACCGCCCTCCGCGCGGCTGGTCGTCACCGAAGGCAATTACCTGCTTGACGACGCACCACCATGGCCGTCGATCCGAGCCCGCCTCACCGAGGTGTGGTACCTCGACCTGCGGTACGACGAGCGCCACCGCCGCCTCGTCGATCGGCACATCGCGTTCGGCAAGTCACCCGAGCAGGCCGAGAGATGGGTGAGAGAGGTCGACGAAGCGAACGCCCGGCGCATCGAAAACACAAGGCACAAGGCTGATTTCGTCGTCAACTCCGTGGGCTAGGCGCTGTCGAACACCATCGACTCCGTGATCCTGTCGAACCGGTGGTCGATTGCGTCGACGAAGTAGTTCTGCCGCACGTTCCACGGCCGCTTGGTACCCGATTTCGGCAGCGCGTGCAGGTTGCGAAGGACGTAGCCGGCGGCGATGTCCCACGTCAGCTTCTCGGTCATCGGCTCCCGCTGCAGATGCGGGTAGGCCGACGTATAGCCGTGGTCGCGCATGTACGCGATCAGCTTGGCCGTCGCGCGTGCGGTCATGTCCGCCCGTAGGGTCCACGACGCGTTCACATAGCCGATGCACCAGAACAGGTTCGGGACGTCTTGCAGCATGTGCGCCTTGTAGACGAAGCGGTCTTGCGGCTTGATCTCGGTGCCGTCGATGCTCAGCGCCACCCCGCCCAGCGCCTGCAGATCCATGCCGGTCGCCGTCACCACCACGTCTGCGTCGAGGTGGCGTCCCGACCTCAGCGTGATGCCGTTGGTGTCGAAGTGGTCGACCTGGTCGGTCACCACCTCCACCCGCCCGGCGTTGATCGCCTCGAAGAGATCGCCGTCGGCGGCGAGGCAGATCCGCTGATCCCACGGCTGATACGGCGGCGTGAAATGGGTGCCGATGTCGTAGCCGGCGGGCAGCCGCTTGCTCTGCATGCGCCGGAACAGGAACTTCATGAACTCGGGCGTCTTGCGCGCCAGGAACCAGCCGATGGCCTCCTGCACCGCCATCCGGAACCGGACCACAG
Organism: Mycobacterium sp. NGS19; assembly: GCF_059813155.1. NCBI lineage: Bacteria > Bacillati > Actinomycetota > Actinomycetes > Mycobacteriales > Mycobacteriaceae > Mycobacterium > Mycobacterium sp. NGS19. The sequence goes on along the minus strand of NZ_JCALEB010000002.1, from coordinate 219,501 downwards.
TGTGAAAAGCTTTGAGAGGAAGAATCTTTCGCATAACCTCGGTCAACGAATCGATCCGCGGAAACGTCCCGATGTAGCTCGGTGTGCGCTGCAGCATCACGACCCGACGGGCACGTTCGGCCAACGCGGGAATCATCGACACGGCGGTCGCGCCGCTGCCGATCACCACCAGCGTCTTGTCGGTGTAGTCGAGGTTTTGTGGCCAGTGCTGTGGATGCACGATGTCGCCGGTGAACTGCGCCATTCCAGGAAAGTCGGGGATGTAGCCCTCGTCGTACTTGTAGTAGCCGGTGGCGAAGAACACGAACCGCGACCGGTACGTCGTCCCGTCGTCGAGGCACACCGTCCACGTGTGCGTCGCGGAGTCCCAGTCGGCGCTACGCACGTAGCTGTTGAACCGGATGTGCTCGTAGATGCCGTGCTTTCGGGCGCTGTCGATCAGGTATTGGCGGATGTGGTCGCCGTCGGCGATGCCCTCGCGCCGCGGCCACGGCTCCCACGGGAAGCTGAGCGTGAAAATGCTGCTGTCAGAGCGGATACCGGGGTAGCGGAACAGGTCCCAGGTCCCGCCGATGTTCGCGCGCCGCTCCAAGATCACGTAGCGGATCTCGGGGTTTCGCTGCTGAATCCGGTAGGCGGCGCCGATGCCGGAAATGCCGGCGCCGACGATCACCACGTCGGCGTACTCACTGACGGTCACCCGACAAGTGTGACGCAGGCCTCACTTGTGCGGGCCAGCGGGCTACGCAGCGTGGCAAGGTGGTCGGTATGGCGATAAGTGAAGCAGAGCGCGCGTGGGAGGAGCTCTACGGCGAACGCGACCGAGTGTGGAGCGGTCGGGTCAACGTCCGGCTGGCCGAGGTGGCCGAGGTCATGACGCCCGGACGTGCACTCGACCTGGGTTGCGGAGAGGGCGCCGACGCGATTTGGTTGGCCGAACAGGGTTGGCAGGTAACGGCGGTGGACATTTCGACCACAGCGCTGGATCGGGCCATGGCTGATGCTGAAGCACGAAATATCAAGACCCGCATTGACTTTCAGCGACGCGACCTCACCGAGAGTTTCCCGGATGGCGAGTTCGACTTGGTGTCGGCCCAGTTCTTGCATTCTCGGACTCCGATGGACCGGGTGTCGTTGTTGCGCCGCGCGGCTCAGGCGGTCAAGCCCGGCGGCACCTTGCTCATTGTGGATCATGCCGCCGCCCCGCCGTGGGCGTCGAAGATGCACGACCACCAGTTCCCGACCGCCGACGAGGTGGTCGAGTCTCTGGAACTCGACGAAAAGCACTGGGACCGGGTCAGGGTCGAAGCCGTCGAACGCCAAACTGTCAGTCCCGACGGCGAACCCGCCGTGCTCACCGATAACGTGATGGTGCTGCGTCGGCGATGACCCAGCCGCCGCCCGACGCCAACGCCGACGAGGTGTCCGCCTGGTGGAACTCGCTGAGTCGCGATCAGCAGGATCAACTGATCGCTGCGCATCCACCAGAGTTGGGCAATCTCAACGGCGTTCCCGCACAGGTTCGCGACCAGATCAACCGCGCGGTCCTGGCCGACGACCTCAATCGGCCCGACGACGACGTCCGGCACCGCAACGCCGAACAGGTCACCATGGGCCTCGACCATGACAGGGGAGCGGACCCTGGCAATCCGCGCCCGGTGCTGCTGTGGGCGTACGAGCCCTTGGCGTTCGGCGGGCAGGGCCGCGCGGCGATCGCGATCGGCGATCCGGATCGCGCCGAGGACATCGCGGTGATCGTGCCGGGTGCGGGCAGCAGCGTCGCCAGCGGCTGGCTGCACGGCGGCCACAACGACGCGATCAACCTCTACGACCAGTCGAAGGCCGCCCACCCTGACGACGACCTGTCGGTGATCGCCTGGATGGGTTACGACACCCCCGACGGCTACGACGACGCCCGCGTGGCGTCACCGTGGCTGGCTCGTCAAGGGGGTGCGCGCCTGGCGCAAGACGTCAACGGACTGGCTGCTACCCACGTGGGCGCCCCGGCTCATGTGACTGTGATGGGTCACTCGTACGGGGCGACGACTGTCGCCGACGCATTTGCCGGCAGCGGTGCTCATGCCGACGACGTGATCCTGCTCGGTTGTCCCGGAACGGACTTGGCGCACAGCGCCAGCGACTTTCACATCAATGGTCGCGTATACGTCGGCTCGGCGTCATCGGATCCGATCAGCTGGCTCGGTGAGGCGGGCGGTGTCCCCAACGAGTTGAACGAGGCGCTCGGCTATCCGTTCGGCAGATATGCGGGCCTGGGTACCGATCCCGCCGGCGACGGATTCGGTGCGATCCGGTTCCACGCCGAGGTGCCCGGCGGTGACGGGCTGAGCTTTCGCAACCATTCGCACTATTACGACTTGGGCGGCGAGGCGCTGCGCAGCATGGTGCACATCGTGACCGGCCACCCCGATGCGCTGGCACGCGACAATCTGCTGGCGAAAGGACGACGCCAGCCGCATATCAGCACGCCGAGTCAGATCACGCTGCCGTGGATCGGCCCGATTCGGTTGCCACACATCGACACTCGCATCCCGGGCGTGCCGGCCTACATCGATCCGGAAGCCGGGCGGGGCAGGGAGGACGCGTCATGACAGAACCGCTGAGCGACGAGCAGGCGATGACCCAGGTGCTCAACGCCGCCCGCGAGATCGTGCGGGTGGCCAGCCTGACTGACGTCACCGGTGCGTTCACGTTCGAGTCGTGCAACGACCAGGGCCGCACGCCGTATCGCGGCCATGTCGAGATGAGCTTCGCGATACCAGCGGGAGCCGACCCTGCCGGCTACTTCCGCCGGATCGCGCGGGCGCTGGTAGAGAACGGCTGGACGGAGGGGCCGCCACCGGGCAAGTGCCCGTTCGGGGAGTCCGTCCACACCCCGGCGGTGATGGCGGTCATCTGCCATGCCTCCGGCAACATCGCCCGCGGCTCGGTGCAGGTGTCCGGTGAGTGCCGCAACATGACCGACCACCGACACGACGGCAAGACGGTCGGGGTCGACGTCAGCGAGCGGCTCAGTGGCCGTTGACGCCCGCGTCGGCGAGCGCCTCCACACCCGTCGGCGTCACCCTCAGCACACCCGCACTGGGGATGTCGTAGAACAGCCCGATCACGTTGACATTGCGCTCTTCTCGCGCCCGGCTGACCACCGGATGCTCCGACAGCGTTTGCACCTGTACCGCGACGTTGACCATGCTGAGCTGGTCGACGGTGTCGAAGCCGGCGGCGGCCGCAGACTGTGCGACGGGATGACGGCCGTCGGCGAACGCGGCCAGCGTGGGTTGGCCGTGCTGCAGCCACGCGCGCAGTGGTTCGTCGTCCGGGTGCGATTCCGAAATATCGTGCGGCAGAAGCGCATTCATCGCGCCGCAACTCGAGTGACCGCAGACCACGATCGACGACACGTGCAGCTTGTCCACCGCGAACGCGATCGCCGCTTCGATCGAGGGGTCCAGGCGCCCGGCGGGCACGAGGTTGCCGACGTTGCGGACGGTGAACAAGTCACCTGGGCCGCTGCTGGTGATGACGTTCGGCACGATCCGCGAGTCGGTGCACGTGATGAACAACGTCTCGGGCCGTTGCGCGTGGGCGAGCTCGCGCATGTGCGGGCGAAGGTACGGCGCGGTGCGGCGGTGGTACACGGCCAGCCCGTGCAACACCGGACGAGCACCGTTACGGTTGCCGTTGGAACTGGACGGCTGCCATGAACTCCACGGCGCCACACCGGATCTCTTGTCGATGGGCGTGAACCCGCGAGCCGGCGGCCCGGCCACCGCGTCGGAGACGTCGACGGTGCCGACGTCGTGCACGCGCACGGTGCCGCCGGCCTCGCAGTGGCGCTTCTGCCACTCCTCGATCGTCTCGTAGACCGCGCGGTCGATGAAGTCCACCGACAGCTCGACGTCGACCGCAGTGCCTCGTGGAATCGAGGCCAGCACTGCGGTCAGGCGCGGTAGCGACAGGAAACTGCACGAGCCGTCGATGGACACCCGCCACTCGTTGTCGCCGATCTGCTCGGCGTGGATCTGCGCCCGCACCACCCGCCACACCGTGAGCACGATCGTCAGGGCGAGCCCGATCAGCACGCCCTCCAGCAAGTTGAGGAAGATGACACCGAGGATCGTCACGACGTAGACAGCGAGATCGCCTGTGCGCAAAGCTGTTTCAATGTGCGCCCACTTGACCAGCTGAATGCCGATGACCACCAGGAGTCCTGCCAGCGCCGACAGTGGGATCTGCTCGGCCAGGCCCACGAATGGCAGCGCGAACAGCAGCACCCACACCCCGTGCAGGATCGCCGAGGCCCGGGTGCGAGCGCCTGCGGCGACGTTCGTCGAGCTGCGCACGATCACCCCGGTGACCGGCAAACCGCCCAGCGTGCCGGAGGCGATGTTGGCCGCACCCTGACCGATCATCTCCCGGTTGAAGTTGGTGCTGGTGCCGCCGATGCGGTCCACGGCCACCGCGCACAACAGGCTCTCGACAGACGCGATCAGCGTCATCGTCAGCACACCGACCGCGAACGCGCCCCACTGGCCGTCCGGCAGACTCGGCAGCGACAGCGCATCGACGAGCGAACCGTCGAGCTTGATCCGCTCGACGTCGAACGCGAACACCACCGAAATGACCGTCGCGCCCACGACCGCCACCAGCGGCCCCGGCACCTTGCCCAGCCACCCCGGCACCCAGCGCCACGCCACCAGCGTCCCGATCACCAGCAGACCGATGAACAACTCGGCTGGGTTCACGTTGAGCAGCTGGCCCGGTAGCTCGACCACGTTGGTCCAGGCCGACGACTGCGAGCTGCCGCCCAGCAGCACGTGCACCTGCTGAAGCGCGATCGTGATCCCGATGCCGGCCAACATCGCGTGGACCACCACAGGGGAGATCGCGAGCGCTGCGCGGGCCACTCGGCTCAGGCCCAGCAGAACTTGGCACACGCCGGCGGCCACCGTGATGGCGCAGGTGACGGCCCAGCCGAATTCGGCGACCAGGCCCGCGACGACGACGGTCAATCCCGCGGCCGGGCCGCTGACCTGCAGCGGCGAGCCGCCCAGAACGCCGACGACGATGCCGCCGACGATGGCTGCGATGATCCCGGCCAACACCGGGGCATCTGATGCGACGGCGATGCCGAGCGAAAGTGGCAGGGCGACGAGGAACACCACCAGCGACGCCGGCACGTCGTAGCGCAGGATCGGCCGAAGCCGGTCGAGTCGCGTCGGTTCTTTGTTGGTGACGGCGGCTTGCGGCTCCGTCACTTTCACGGTGTGAATGGTTTGCTCCGCTCGTAGCAGGGAAGGGTCGTTAAAGGCTTGCTACGCAACGTATTTGCGCGGTTCAGGCGGATCAAGCGATCAGACCGAATGCATAGAAGATGCAAATCTTTGAAAGTCATATGTTCGTGACCATTCGAATCCCTTTGAAGCAGAAAGCGATTCATGTGGCCCGCGCCACAAGACCGTACATGAGTCCCGGTGTTGAGCAGCGCAGATAGGAAAACTCTATGAAGAACGTGACAGTCACATATGCGATCTGGACTATGGAATCATGACGACGCTGTCTGTGCCCGCGCGAAACCAACGCCCTCGCCAAGCGATCCTGGGGCAGCTGCCCAAGATGCATCGCGCCGACGGCTCACCGATCCGGGTGCTTCTTGTCGACGACGAACCGGCGCTCACCAACCTTGTCAAGATGGCGTTGCACTACGAGGGCTGGACCGTCGACGTCGCACATGACGGGCAGGAGGCGGTGCGAAAGTTCGACGAGATGGAGCCGGACATCCTCGTTCTCGACATCATGCTGCCCGACATGGACGGCATGCAGATCCTGCACCGGGTCCGCGAGGCGGAGACCTACACGCCGATCCTGTTCCTGACGGCACGCGACTCCGTGACGGACCGGGTCACCGGGCTCACCGCGGGAGCCGACGACTACATGACCAAGCCGTTCAGCCTCGAAGAGCTCGTCGCGCGGCTTCGCGGGCTGCTTCGGCGGTCCAACGTCACGGCGGCACCCGAAGACGAGGTGCTCAAGGTCGGCGATCTGGTGCTCGACGGCGCGAGCCGGGAGGTCACCCGCGGGGGCGAGCCGATCGCATTGACCGCCACAGAGTTCGAATTGCTGCGGTACCTGATGCGCAATCCGAAGCGGGCGTTGAGCCGTGCTCAGATCCTCGATCGCGTGTGGAACTACGGCTTCGGGGGCCGCGCGAGCATCGTCGACCTCTACGTCTCGTACCTGCGCAAGAAGATCGACGCCGGCCGTGAGCCGATGATCCACACCGTGCGCGGTGTGGGGTACATGCTGCGCCCGCCCCGATGAGTGCAGTCCGCAGGTGGTGGCCGCGGTCGCTGCGGCGACAGCTGATCATCGGCGTGACCGCGGTCGTGTCGGTGGTGCTGCTGGCGGTCGGAGCGGTGTCGGTGCTCGTGCTGCGCAGCTATGTGACCGGCATGGTGGACTCGGAGGTGTCGCGGTCGCTGGCCGCGGTGTGCGAGTCGTTCGACAAAGTGACCGCCGAGCGCATCAAGATCACCAACACCGAGGAACCACTGGCGGCGTTCGTCGGACATGCCGAAGGCAACGTGATCGCGGTCCTGCGCAACGGCGACGTCGTCGAGGCCGCGGTCTTTTCCAATGGTGAACCGGTGCCCGCGTCGTCCGACGTGGTTTCCGAGATCAAGGCGCAGTCGTGGTCGGACGGTCCGCCGCGAACCGTCGAATTGGCCGGTTTGGGCTCGTATCGGATGCAAAGCCGCGGTATCGGCGACGGCAGCGTGATCGTGTCGGGGGTGTCGTTGGAGGAGGCCAACGATGCGGTCAGGCAAAAGATGGTGGTCACCGGCGCGCTGATCGTCGTCGCATTGTTGGTCACGGCGGGTGCCACGTTCCTGGTCGTGCGGTATGCGTTGCGCCCGCTGCGCCGCGTCGCAGCCACTGCCGCGAAGGCGGCGAAGGCGCCGCTGGACGATCACCGCATCACCGCGCGGGTACGCGAGCGCGACACCGACCCGGACAACGAAGTCGGCATGGTGGGCGAGACGTTGAACCGGCTGCTCGCCAACGTCGACTCGGCGCTGGCGCAGCGCGCGGAATCGGACCGGCGGATGCGGCAGTTCCTCGCCGACGCGAGCCACGAGCTGCGTACGCCGCTGGCGGCGATCCAGGGTTACGCCGAGCTGACCCGCCAGGACAGCGCCGAGCTTCCGCCCACCACCGAGTACGCGCTGGCGCGCATCGAGGCCGAAGCCCGGCGGATGGCGTCGCTGGTCGGGGAGTTGCTGCTGCTGTCACGCCTCGACGAAGGACATGACCTGGAGACCGACATCGTCGATTTGGTCGATCTCACCATCGATGCGGTCAACGACGCCGCGGTCTCGGGTCCGGGCCACCGCTGGCTCACCGATCTGCCCGACGACCCGGTGTGGGTTCGTGGTGATCGGGCGCGGCTGCATCAGTTGGTGAGCAATCTGCTGACCAACGCGCGGGTGCACACGCCTGCCGGGGTGACGGTCACGACGGCGATCGCGCGCGACGGCGACTACGCGGAGCTGACCGTTACCGACGACGGGCCCGACATCGATCCGGAGTTGTTGCCGCATTTGTTCGAGCGGTTCGTGCGGGCCGACAAGGCGAGGTCGCACCACTCCGGCAGCACGGGTTTGGGGCTGGCGATCGTCGCGTCGATCGTCGAGGCTCACGAGGGCTCGGTGACCGCGGAATCGGCGGACGGCCGAACCGTGTTTCGGGTGCGGCTTCCGCTGGTCGACAATGTCGCGGTGGATTCTGCCCAGGCAGCCGTCGGAATCACGTAAATAGCATCCGGCGCCATTCTTTGTATTTCACATGAGTTTCTTCCCGGTGCGTCAAAGCGCTTCTAACCTGGTGTTATGAACGCAATCAGGAGGACCGAAATGAGGCGAACAAGAATGGCTGCCCTTACCGGCGCCGCGTTGTCCGCATTGTTCATGGCGCTGGCCGCTCCAGCCATGGCGGGCCCGTCGGGACCAGGGGACTTCGGGCCTGACCCGCGGGGTGCGAACGCGCACGGCTCCTGGGCTGTGCCAGGTCAAACGCCGTACGGCACATACCAGAACGACACGCCGCAGCAATCGGCGGCACGTCGTTAGCAGCTATTTCCGCGTCAGCGGTAATTGACGAACTGCAGGGCGACGTCCAGGTCGGCCCCTTTGAGAAGGGAAATGACCGCCTGCAGGTCGTCTCTCTTCTTACTGCTGACGCGGATTTCGTCGCCCTGAATTTGCGTCTTGACGTTTTTCGGGCCCTCGTCCCGGATCAGTTTGGTGATCTTTTTGGCGTGCTCGCTCGAGATGCCCTGCTTGATGGTGCCGCTGACTTTGTACGTCTTGCCCGAGGCTTGTGGCTCGCCGACGTCGAAGGCCTTCATCGAAATGTCGCGGCGGACGAGCTTTTCCTTGAAGACGTCGACGGCGGCCTTGACACGCTCCTCGGTGGACGAAGTGATCTCGATGACGTCGTCGCCCTTCCACGAGATCTTGGTGTCGGTGCCGCGGAAGTCGAAGCGGGTGGCCAGCTCCTTCGCGGCTTGGTTCAGCGCGTTGTCGACTTCTTGCCGGTCCACCTTGCTGACGACGTCGAACGATGAATCCGCCATGGGATCCGGTCCTCCTGGAGTTCTGCCGGTGTGGTCGTGAGGTTCATCTTCGTCGCACGCGATTCGGAGGACCAAGCCAGGTGCATGGTTTGGAAGTGGCGAGGGTGCTCGTTGTACCCTGCTATTCGCACCACGGCAGGTTGCCCGAGCGGCCAATGGGAGCGGACTGTAAATCCGTCGGCTTACGCCTACGCAGGTTCGAATCCTGCACCTGCCACCGAGTGATGTGTCAGGACATAGGAATAGCTCTGAACCTGCGTTTGGGGTTCAGGGCTTTTTCTTTACGCACGTTCGCCGCGTCGTGAGCGTTCAGTCCTTGGACTCAGTCGCCCGCGATTGCAGCGGCGAGCGCCTTGGCGTTCTCGGCGATACGCCGCTTGCTCAGCCGAAGTTCTCGCCGCTGGTAGGCGTACAGCTGCGGATCGACCGTCGCGAGCAGGACGTCGGCGTGCCAGCCGGCGTCCTTGGCGTCGAAGTCATCTCGCAGCCGGCGCAAAAGCGTCACAAGGTGTAGACGCCAGCCCTGATAAGCGCCGATCTTCAGCCGCCCGGGCGGGGTCGCGTCGGTCACCAGCAGCGCGCCGAGGTTGCGTTCGGTAAGCGCCACCAGCGCGTCGATGAACGCAGCCAACCGCTGCGCCGGCTCCGCGCCGGGGCCGAGCGGCGGGGGACCGGTCAGCACCGCCTCCTGCAGCGTCCTCTCGTCTTCGCCAACCACCGCGGCCAGCAGTCCGGCCTTATCGCCGAACCGACGGTACAAAGTGCCGACGCCGACACCTGCCGCCCGTGCGATGTCGCGCATGTCGACATCGCCGGCGTCGGGGGAGCGCAGCAGCATGCGCGCCGCGTCCAGCACCTTCGCCTCGTTGCGCGCCGCCGCTTCGCGCTGCGGTTGCCACCCGTCCATGGTCGCATGCTATTGCGGAATAGCGTTCCGCATATGGGCGTTCATGGTAAGGAACAGTGTTCCGCAACTAGGGAGCGATCGAAATGGCCCGTGTGCTGCTGGTCAATGCGTCGCCCCGTGGCGACGAATCTCATTCGCTGAGGCTCGCCGAGACGTTCGTCAACGCCTACCGTGACCACGAGCCCGACACAAAGGTGGACCGGCTCGACACCTTCACCGACATCGCGCCTTTCGGCCAGCGACACGTCGCGGCGAAGATGGCGGTGATCGCCGGCCAGGCCGTGCCCGAGGAGGCGGCACGGGATTGGTCTGCGGTCCTCGACACCGCCGCGCGCGTGCAGGCGGCAGACACGCTGGTTTTCGCCGTACCGATGTGGAACGGTGCAATCCCGTGGTCGCTGAAGCTGTTCGTCGACACTGTGACCCAGCCGGGCATCGCGTTCACATTCGATCCGGCGACCGGATACCGGGGCCTGCTCGCCGGACGCCGTGCGGTGACCGTCTACACCAGCCGCGTCTACGCGCCGGGTGTGCCACCGACGTTTGGCACCGACCACCAATCCACGTATCTGCGGTGGTGGTTGCAGTACTGCGGCATCACCGACATTCATGAAATACGCCTGCAGCCAACGTTTCCCGGGCCGGATCTGGTAGGAGCCGCGAGACGGGCCGAACGCTTGGCGCACCAGCTCGCCGCAACGTTGGCAGGTGCGCGATGAGCGGGTGGGCGTGGCTGCTGACTGCCGCGCTGGCAGAGGTCGCATGGTCGCAGAGCATCAAACCGACCGAGGGCTTCACCCGGCCGTTGCCGACACTGTTGTGCTTCCTGCTCGCGGTCGCGGCGGTCTATCCCTTGACCCTCGCGATGCAGAGCATCCCCGTGGGAACGGCGTACGCGGTGTTCACCGGCGTCGGTGCGACAGGAGCCGTCCTCCTCGGCATCGTCTTGTACGGTGATCCGGTCACGGCCCTTCGGCTGACCGGCATAGCGTTGGTGGTCGGTGGTGTGTTGATTCTCAGAACTGCGTAATTCGAGGCGTCGGCGCCGCGCAACAACTAGCCCTGTCGCCTGATGCAGAACGCTGCACTTGCCACCGAAGTCCGCGGAGGGTTTCAGCCGGACAGCTGGCTACCGTACTGCGGACAGTAGACCTGCACGGACCTGGTCATGAATATCGCCGTCTGGCGTGGCGTCATCGGCAACGTGGTCTGCATTTTGCTCAGAATGTCCGCCGGCGATGCGCCTGCTGAAAATGCCTGGCAGACCACGTAGGCCTTCTGGATCGCTACCTGCGGCAGGTCGAACGACAGTGCGTCGGCATTGAGTGCGCGCAGGAACGCGTCGTCGTCAGAGTCAGCGGTCGCGCCGGTCGCCGTGGCCAGCCCCAGTGCTGCTGCCGCTGTCGCGATGCCCACGATCTTGGCGATGTCCTGATACGCGAACGTCATGGCGACTCCTCGGTCACTTGCACCCGCCGCTGATGAACTCAAGTTAGTGGGTCCGCGGCCGGTCGGGTAGCCCGTCGTCTGGATCAGCGCCCCTAATTGTCGCTATGAGGCGGGCACAACGGGTCTTGGCTCTTGCGAAGGCGGCGCGACATACCCCCTCAGTCGTGCCGGTGCAGGAACCCGTGCAGGACCGCCTGAACCAGTTCGTTGACGATCGCTTCGCGCGACGGCTGCTGCGCTCCGAAGAACGTCGAACTCAGTGCCACCATGCCGACGATCATGGCCACGGTCGAATGCGCCGGTAGGTCCGCCTCGCTCGACCGCATCCCCCGCAATCGCATGCCCTCAGCGCCAATTCGGCTGAGCAAGGCCAGCGCCCGTCTGATATCGGCGATGCCCGCGTCGGCAATCTCCTCGTCGCTGAACGCCTCGGAGGCGACGAGCGTCAGCAGCAGACCCCGGTGTTCGACGACCACGTCGTAGAGCTGCTCGACGAAATGACGCGCCAGCTCTTCCTCGTCGGTCTGCTCGGGGACCACCGACCGCCACGTCTGCGCGAATTCGTCGACGATGCCGGTGAACGGTAAGACGAGCGCTTCCCGAAACAGGCCGGCCTTCGAGCCGAAGTGACGAAAAAGCAGGTATTCGCTGACTCCGGCCGCCTCGGCGATTTCGCGCGTCGTCGTGCTCCGGTAGTCGCGACGGGCGAACAGTTCTCGTGCCGCATCGAGCAGAAGCCTTCGCGGTTCGCCACGGGGCCGGCGGATCGCCTGAACCGGCGTCTTGTCGATCGAACGTCGCTGGGCCACGGCCTCACTCCTTGAACCGCGCTCAGCGGTTTGACGGCATCCACGATAGCGGTCTTGACCGGGGCCCTTAGAATAGTATTCACTTTTATAAAACGTGAGCGGCGAAAGGGGCGTGGTCGTGGGAGCAGTGATCATGCTGGGCACCCTGTTCGGCCTGATCGTCCTCATCTTCGGTCTGGTCGTGTCCTTCGATCCCGAAGCGCGCAGTGGCACAAGCGAAGAGCGCGAACCGTGAACACAGAGCTGACCCCGTTGCTCGTGGCTGCGGTCATCTTCGGCTGGGCCAGCGGCATCCTTTTCCTCGTCGCCGGCGTGTATCTGAGCGTCCGCCGGCGACGTCTGCACCCGCTTCTTCTGCTCTGCATTTCGGCGATCTCGTTCTCGTGGATCGAGGCACCCTACGACTGGGCGATGTACGCGCAGTTTCCACCGGCACTGCCACGCATGCCCTCGTGGTGGCCGTTGAACATGACCTGGGGCGGCCTGCCGTCGTCGGTTCCGATCGGCTACATCGGCTATTTCTGCGTGCCCGCGGTGATAGGTGCGGCACTCGGACGTCGGCTGAGCACAAAGTTCAACTGGCGCAGGCCAATAACGCTTCTCGCAGTCGGTCTGGTCGTCGGCTTCTGCTGGGCTTTGATATTCAACGCCGGCCTGGGGGCCCGGCTCGGAGTCTTCTACTACGCCTACGTGATTCCGGGCCTCGGCTTGTTCGAGGGCACGCTGCATCAATATCCGATCTACGACGCGCTGGCGATGGGGATCCAGATGATGGTCTTCACTTACCTTCTCGGGCGGACGGATGCGCAAGGACGCAACGTCATCGAGATGTGGGCCGACAGGGTGTCGCACACCCGCGTCCAGTCGTCGATCCTGTCGATCGTGGCCGTCGTCGTCATCGGAAACGTCGTCTACGGCGCCGTTTTCGCGCCACACCTGGTGACGAAGCTCGGTGGCTGGGTCACCTCGGGGCCGACAGTGCAGCTGTTCCCCGGAGTGCCGAACCAACCCCGGTAGGGAGGAGCATCAGTGAGCACCAAGCAGACTGCGGAGCTGTACTACGACCCGTTCGATTTCGACATCGACGACGATCCCTATCCGGTGTGGAAGCGAATGCGCGCAGAAGCCCCGCTTTATCACAACGACAAGTACAACTTCTATGCGCTGAGTCGCTACGACGACGTGGCGCGTGCGCTTCCCGATTGGCGGACGTATCGGTCGGGACGCGGCACGACGGCAGACATCTTGTTCAGCGGCCTTGAAGTGCCGCCGGGCATCTTGCTTTTCGAGGATCCGCCCTTGCACGACTTGCACCGCCGGTTGTTGTCCCGGGTTTTCACACCGCGGCGGATGATGGCGGTCGAAGACCTGGTCCGCGGATTCTGTTGTCGCGCACTGGATCCGCTGCGCAACGCCGACGGATTCGACTTCGTGCTGGATCTCGGTGCCATCATGCCGATGCGCACCATCGGCTACCTGCTCGGCATTCCCGAAGAGGCGCAACAGCAGATCCGGGATCGCAACGACAAGAGCATCACCGTCGACTCGAAGGACAACGTCGGCGATCTCAGCCCGACGGTCTTTCAGGACGCGATCGCGCTGTTTGCCGAGTACATCGAGTGGCGGGCGACCCATCCGTCCGACGACTTGATGACCGATCTGCTCAACGCAGAGGTGGAAGAAGAAGACGGCTCGCGGCGCCGGCTCGAACGTACCGAAGTGCTCGCCTACACTGCGATGATCGCCGGGGCCGGCAACGAAACCACCGCTCGGCTCATCGGATTCATGGGCCAACTGCTCGGCGAACATCCCGACCAGCGCCGCGAACTCGTCGCAAACCCCTCGCTCATCCCATCGGCAGTCGAAGAGACGCTGCGTTACGAACCCCCCTCACCCGTGCAGGCGCGCTCCGTCGCCCGCGACGTCGAGTTGTACGGGCACACCGTCACGGAGGGCTCGTACATGCTGCTGCTGAACGGGTCGGCCAACCGTGACGAGACCAGATACAGCGACCCCGACCGCTACGACATCCACCGCAAAGCCGGGCATCTGAGCTTCGGACAGGGACTGCACTTTTGCCTGGGATCGGCGTTGGCACGCCTCGAAGGACGAGTCGCCTTGGAGGAAGTGCTCAAGCGATGGACCGACTGGGAGGTCGACTACGACAATGCGCGACGCGCTCGGACGTCGAGCGTGCGGGGGTGGGCACAGCTTCCGGTCAGGACCGGTTAGCCCGGCCGCATCGACGTGAGGAAGTAGGTCTCGCGCCCCGTCGGATAGCCGCCGCCGTCGGTGGCGATATGGACGTGGTCGAAGTGGTTCGCGGTCTCATTGCCGTAGTCGGCCGTCCAGCTCGGCGCCCCAATGCCCGGATAGAACCCCTGCCGCCAGATCACGTGCAGCACGCCCCACCGTTGCGCATTGGCCAACGCCAAGCCGGCGATCTGGTTGCCCAGCGCGATGCCCTCCGGCGAGTGGTGGTTGGGGATCATCACGTCGATCGCCAAGCCGTTGGGATGCCACTTCAGCGGGTCCTGGCGGAACCCGCCGATGGTGGTGATCTCGGGGAACATCACGCTGATGGCCCGCGCGACCCAGATGGTGTGCACCTGCAGGCCGTCTTCGGGCGCCACACCGCGAGGCAGTGCGAACTGCAGGTCCGCGGCTGAGATCGGTGCGCTCGCCGCCAGCAGTTGCGCCTCCTCGGGGCTGGCGACCCGGGGCGGATCGGCCGGCGCCGCCGCCGCAGCAGCAGTCGGCACCGCTGCAGGTGCCGCGGCGCAGCAGTGCGTCTCTTTGCCTTGGCTGTAGAACATGGCCGCGGACACGGCGAGCGAAACCGCGAACGCCAGCCACCGCCCTCTGGCGTTGGCAAACGGGTTCGTGGCCACGAGCGGGACTTTACTGCCGACGGCGACCCGATATGGCGTTCTTCGCGGTCGTGACCAGGACGTTATCTACGGCGACGCCGGCTGGTCCGGCGGCGCTCCGAGCGCGCCGGCGATTCCCGACTCACCAAGCGACGAGCGCAGGGCGCGCAGCCCGTAGTGCAGCCGGGACAGCACAGTGGTTTCGTCGAGCTTCAACTCGCGGGCGATTTGCGCGACCGTCTGCGCGCCGTAGTAGCACCGGTCGATCACCGCACGCTGGTCGGCGCTGAGCCGAGCGAGCGCCTTCAGCAAGATCTCGCGGTTCACCGGGGGGTCGGCCATCGGACTGCTTCCTGGGTGACGGTCACTCAGGTACTTCGCTAGGAGCCGCAGAAGACATAATGTTGTTATAGTAACAAGACAACACAACCGACGGCAAGGGCAAAAAGGAGCCGTGGACGAGACTCGCAACACACCCGTCTTGGTCCGTGCCGGCGCAGGGGTGCCGCTGCACCGGCAACTGTTCTTGGTGCTGCACGACGAGATCGCCCGCGGTGCCATCGCCCCCGGCGAGCCGCTGCCGACGGAGCAGGAATTGTGCGACCAGTTCGGTGTCTCTCGCATCACCGTCCGGCGCGCATTGGCCGATCTCGCGGCCCAGGGCTATATCATGCGCCGACAAGGGGTGGGATCGTTTGTGCGCGAACGTGATTCGCATGACGAGCCCACGGCCAGCCGGTTCTACGACGACGAGATGCATCGGATCCAATTCGAATCCGGCGTCGAGGTGGTCGAGTTCGGCGTCCGCACCACCCCGCCGGTGATCGCCGACAAAATCGGTCTGGCCGGCGACGCGCTGTACGTCCTCGCCGTCCGGCGCGCGCGTCGCACCCGCGAACCGCTGATGGTCACGGAGGCCTGGATGCCTGCCGATCTCGCCAAAACTGTCACCGCTGAGAAGATGGCGCACACACCGATGTTTCAACTTCTCGCCGAGGCGAGTGTCAAATTCACCCGCATGCAGCACGAGTTCAGCGCTGAGATCGCCAACCCCCGCAACGCGCGCCTGCTCGACGTCGCAATCGGCGCGCCGATCATCCGAATCGACCGTATCTCGTTCACCGACAACGACCGGCCGCATCATCACCTGTCGATCTTGTTGTCGCCCAACCGAAGCCGTATTCTGCTCAGCCACTCCGTCGAAGAACTCGAGACCGTGCCCAACATGGCGATACTGCACGACGTACGCAGGTGACTGGCGATGCGGCTGGTCAAATCATGTCCTTGTTGGTCAGCCACCGCATGATCGGCCAACCGACGAATACGGGCAACCAGCACGTCAGCACCCGGTACAGCAGCACCGACGGCACGCCGACAGCCGCCGGCACCCCGAACGCGGCCAGCCCGCCGATCAATGCGGCTTCGACGGCGCCGACGCCGCCGGGTGTGGGAGCCGCCGACGCCAGCGTGCCGCCGATCATCGTGACCACGGTGACGGTGACGAACGTGGTTCCACCGCCGAAGGCCTCCACGCTCGCCCACAGCGCCAGCGCCATCCCGAGAGTTGTTGCTGCACAACCCAACACGATCATTGCGAGTCGCTTCGGTTCACGAGCCAGGTCGACCAGGTCGGCGCCCACCTCTTCGAGACGCGGCCGCACCGCCGTCCCCAGCCACTTACGCAGCCGGGGCACGAACAGGAAGGCGCCCACCGCACCGAGCGCTAGACCGGCGATCAGGTACAGGATCGTGGCCGACGGCACGAAGTGGGAGAGGTCGGTTGACGCGCCCGCCGCGGCGCTGAAGAACAGCAGCAGCCCCACGTGGGTGATCACCTGGACCGACTGCTGAAGCGCCACCGCGGCAGTGGCGCGCACCGCGCCGAGTCCGCCCTTTTGCAGGAAGCGGGTACTCAGTGCCAGCCCGCCGACGCCGGCCGGCGTGGTGGTGGCGGCGAAGGTGTTGGCCACCTGCATGATCGCCAGGTGCCGGAAGCTCACCAATCCGTTGGCGCACGCCCACAACGCCATCGCTGCGCCGATGTACGTCAGCGCCGACACCGTCAAGCCCAGTAGCGCCCACCACCAGTTCGCGGTCCGCAACTCGGAGAAGAACGTCGGCAGCGTGCTGATGAACGGGTACGCGACGTACACCAAGGCGACCAGTAGCACCAATTGAATGAGTTGCCGGCGGGTGAACCGGGTGATGGTCTCGGTCTGGATCTGGTTGGCGCCGGTCTGGTGTTTCACCTCGTCGCGGGCGGCAGAGATCACGGCAGCCGCATCGATGATCGAGGCGCGAAGCCGTTTGGGCACAGCCGATTTCGTGAGCCGGCGCGACGCCGTGAGAATCGTGTCCTTGCCGAACGCGTCGATCGCCGCGCCCACCGCCCGTTTGGCGTCGTAGATGTGGGTGGTGGTGACCAACAGCTGCGCGATGTCGGATTGCAGTTGAGCGTCGGCGGCGCCGTACTCCGCGCGGCCGAATCCGCCGAACAGCACGGCGCCGTCCTCGACGGTGATCTCCTTGCGCCGCAAGTCGCCGTGCGAAATCTGCCGGTCATGCAGCAGATGCAACGAATCCCACACGCGGTCAACGGGAATCGCGTCGTCAAGTGGGCGGCCGCGGGCGGGCGTGTGGGCGTAAAGATGCCACCCACGGTCCAGCTCCGCGACCGCGACCGCGGATGTGTTGGCGATGCCGATGTCGCCGATCGCAATTGTCATCAGCGCGCGGTGCTCGACGGCGCGGCGCATCGAGGCCTGCAGTGGGGCGGTCTCGGTTCCGCGCAGCTTCAGTTTGCGCCACAGCTGCCGCAGCACACCGCCGCTGCGCTGGTTCGGCCCGTACATCTCCACGATCGCGGGCGTGCCGGGTTCCGACGACGCCGCGGACAAAACGAGCGGTCCGCGCCCGGCTGGCCGCACCACCGTCAGCGCGGTGGCATGGAATCCGCGCCGCGCCAACGCCCGCACGGCGCCGTCGAGCGGCACTTCCAACGCCGGTGTACCGACGACGAGCACCACCAATGCGCCGACGAACCAGCCCACCGCGAGACCGAGCAGCGCACGTGCCGGCACGACGGCGCTGACGACCAGATGGATGGGCACGAAGGCCAGCAGAAGCGTCCACCACCAGCGTCGCCACCGGCTGGGCAGCCAGGGGCCCGAGACCGTCAGCACCGCCGCGAGCATCGCAATCCAGCGCGGGTCGTCGAGGAATTGCGACAGCGTGGTGTCCAGCTTTTCGGAGAGGTCGACGTGCCATCGCGGCGCGGCGATGCCGTTGCCGGTGATCGACAGGGCCAGCAGGGCGATCAGCGCGGCCGCCGCATACGCGCCGAGCAGTTTCCACTGGCGGGCGACGATCAGCCCGACCAGGATCAAGAACGGCAACGCCAGGATCGCGAAGCCGTACACCAGATAGATCAGATTGGCTTGGGCGGGCGGCAGTATGCCGACGATCCGGGAGATGGACTTCTCCAACGCCATCCACTCGGTGCGGGTGACAAGAGACCCCGTGACCACGATCGCCAGGAAAACCGTGGCCAGCGCGAGCCGCAGGATGTCGTTGGTGCGTCGCGTCAACGGCTGCAGCAAGCTGCCCGAAACGGTGATGTCCCGCCCGTCAACTCGCATGTTCGCACCGTTCGTCTCGCTGGTCGGCTGTCGCATTGATTCTGCGCTCGGCCGCCCGCTGGTCGCGCCCTAACAGCATCACTCCGACCAACAACGAAACAACGGGCGCCTTTTCAGGCGCCCGTTGTTTCGCGAATGGCTAGCGTCAGTGTGCTCCGCTCTTGTGCGGGTTCTGGTATGTGCCGTAAGGCGTTTGCGCATTCGTCGGATAGTTGTTCGTGTCGACACCGACCGTATCGTGCCCGTTGTCGGCCGGCGCGACGGCCACGACCGGGGCGGCCAGTCCGATGGACAGCGCAGCCAGCGCGCTCGCTGCGATCGTGGCGAATGTGACGTTCTTCTTCATTGTCGTGCCTCGCTCTGTGCTTGTCTGCTGACCGACTCGGTGGGTTCTCCTGGCCGGTCGACCGTGAAAACAGGGCGGCCGAAACTTTTAGTTCCGGCTTGGCAGAAAGTTGTCCAGGGTTGGCAGAAATGCAGCGGATGCGCTGCGAACAGGGGAATTTGACCGTCCGGTCTCCAGTGCAACGTCAAGTGTGGTCGGATAGCGCAGGTATGCGTCCCTAGGTTGGCGACAGGGGGAACGATGACGACGCCGGAACCGCAGACGCCCCACCCGCCATTGTCCGGGCGAGGCTGGCTCGCGCTGGGTGCGATCGCGGCGGCCGTCAGCGCGCTGATCGTCGGGATACTCGTCGCGACTACGCCGTCGCGGCCAACCGCGTCGCCTGCCGCCACGACGGCCGCGCAGCCCTCCGCCTCGCCGCTGCCCGACCTCGGCGGTCCGCGTTCGCAGTTGGTGCCAGAGGTCACGCTGCCGGTGGGCGCGCGGCCCTACGTCGGCAAGCGGCCGACACCGCCGGGTTTCGAGTTCTGGGAGGTGCCCGGCAGCCATCATGAGCTGGTCGCACAGATGCGCGCCGAGTTGCCGACGTATGCGCCGCTGAACGGGATGCCGTGGTGCGGCGAGTTGAGCGACGCGATCACGACGTGGGCGTGGGGATCGGCCGCCGACACCATCGGGGTCTCCCTGACCGACGGCGGCGTGATGATCACCCGTCTGCCGCAGCCGCTGGGCTGTCGTCCGTAATTCGTCAGCGCACCACGATCGCGTGCTCGCCGCGCGGCACGAGTTCGCCCACGACGGGCGCGCCCGGAATCTCCCCGGCGATCAGCAGCCCGCCGGAGGTTTGCGCATCGGCCAACAGCAGCGCCTCCTCTTCGCTGACCGCCGACAAGTCGGCATGGGGGGCCACCCAGTCGAGATTGCGCCGGGTCCCGCCGCTGACGTAGCCGGCCGCCAGTGCGTCGCGGGCGCCGTCGAGGTACGGCACCGCGGCAGCGTCGATCACCGCGGTGACACCGCTGGCCCGCGCCAGCTTGTACAGGTGGCCCAGCAACCCGAAACCCGTGACGTCCGTGGCGCATTCGACACCGGCCTGCAGTGCGGCTCTGGCCGCATCCGCATTGAGGGTGGTCATCGCGTCGATCGCCTGAGCGAACCGCTCGCCGGTCGCCTTGTGGCGGCTGTTCAGCACCCCGGTGCCCAGCGGCTTGGTCAATGACAGCGGCAGTCCCGGCTTAGCGGAATCGTTGCGCAGCAACCGATTCGGATCGGCGATGCCGGTGACAGCCAGCCCGTACTTGGGTTCGGGATCGTCGACGCTGTGTCCGCCCGCCAGGTGGCATCCGGCGGCGTTGCAGACGTCCGATCCGCCACGCAGAGTTTCGGCGGCGAGCTCGAACGGCAGCACGTCGCGTGGCCAGCCCAGGAGGTTGACCGCCACCACCGGTCGCCCACCCATCGCGTACACGTCCGACAGCGCGTTCGTCGCCGCGATGCGGCCCCAGTCGTACGGGTCGTCGACCACCGGGGTGAAGAAGTCCGTCGTCGCAATCAGCGCCACGTCACCTTCGATCCGCACCGCGGCCGCGTCGTCGCCGCTGTCGAGGCCGACCAGCAGTTCGCCGGCCGGATCCCGCGGCGCGGACGTCGACAGCCCGCGGACCACGTCTTCCAGCTCGCCGGGCGGGATCTTGCAGGCACAGCCGCCGCCGTGCGCGTACTGGGTCAATCGGTAGGCCACCGTTCCATGCTGCCCTACCGAGTTGCCATGATGGCGTCATGGCCCAGGGAGGCGTATCCGGTCTGGTGGCCGGCGCGGTCTTCAAAATCGTTGAGCGGCAGGTTCTGTCGCTGGCGGGTTCGATTCCCGTCCGCCTCCGCCATAGTCCAGAGGGCGTCGATGGCTGACCCGCGGCGGCGCGTGCCGCGCACCGACGTGCTGCTGGCCGATCCGCGGCTCGCCGAGGCCCAACGCGTGCTGGGCCGCACCTTGGTGAAAACCGTTGTGGCGCAAGCTCAGCAGCGCGCACGTGCGGGCGAGATCACTCCGGAGCAGGTCGCCGACACCGCGGTCGCCGGCTTGCCAACACGTGCGACCACCTTGCGGCCGGTCATCAACGCCACCGGCGTGATCGTGCACACGAACCTCGGGCGCGCACCGCTGTCGCAGGCCGCGCTGGACGCGGTGGTGACCGCGGGCGGGGCCACCGACGTCGAATTCGACCTCGCCACCGGCCGTCGCGCGCGCCGCGGCCGCGGCGCGCTGGCCGCACTTGCGCGCGCCGTACCGGCCGCGGAGGGCGTGCACGTGGTCAACAACAACGCCGCGGCCCTGCTGCTGACCGCGATGACGCTGGCCGGTGGCAAGGAGATCGTGCTCAGCCGGGGTGAGCTCGTGGAGATCGGCGACGGCTTCCGCATCCCCGAATTGCTGGAGTCCACCGGGGCGCGGCTGCGTGAAGTCGGCACCACCAACCGCACCAGCCTGCGCGACTACACCGACGCGATCGGCCCCGACACCGGCTTCGTGCTCAAGGTGCACCCGTCGAATTTCCACGTCACCGGCTTCACGTCGGCGGTTGCGGTCACCGAGTTGGCCAAACTCGACGTCCCCCTCGTCGTCGACATCGGCTCGGGGCTGCTGACCCCACACCCTCTTTTGCCCGACGAACCCGATGCCACAACGGTTTTGCGTGACGGCGCCGATCTGGTGACCGCCAGCGGCGACAAGCTGCTGGGCGGACCGCAGGCCGGGCTGTTACTCGGCCGGGCCGGCGTGATCGAGCGGCTGCGGCGCCACCCGGCGGCGCGGGCACTGCGCGTGGACAAGCTGACGCTCGCCGCGCTGGAAGCGACGCTGGTAGGTCCGCCGCCGCCGGTGGTCGAGCATCTTTCGGTTGACGTCGCGTCGTTGCGCCGGCGCGCGGAGCACCTCGCCGCACAACTTTCGGACGCGCACGCCGTCGATTGCATCGCCGCGGTCGGCGGCGGAGGCGCGCCGGGGGTGCAGCTGCCAAGCGCCGGGGTGAGCCTGCCTGAGCGGTACGCGGCGCCGCTGCGCACCGGCGCCCCTTCGGTCGTCGGGCGGTTGGAAGGTGGCCGCTGCGTGCTCGACCTGCGCACGGTTGCACCCGAGGACGACGAACTGCTGCTGGCGGCGGTCAGGGCGTGTTCGTAGTAGCGACGGCCGGGCACGTCGACCACGGCAAGTCGACGCTGGTGCAGCGGCTCACCGGCATGTGGCCCGACCGGCTGGCCGAGGAGCAACGCCGAGGGCTGACGATCGATCTCGGGTTCGCCTGGACCTCGATCGAGGGCCGGGAGATCGCGTTCGTCGACGTGCCCGGACACGAGCGGTTCGTCGCGAACATGCTCGCCGGCGTCGGCCCGGTGCCGGCCGTGATGTTCGTCGTGGCGGCCACCGAGGGATGGATGCCGCAGTCTGACGAGCATCTGGCCGCGCTCGACGCGCTCGGAGTGCGGCATGCCGTGGTGGTGATCAGTAAGGCTGATCTCGCGGATCCGGCGCCAGTGACAAACCAAGGGCGGCAACGGCTTTCGGACACGACACTCGCACATGCACCGGTCGTGCTGGGCACCGATCTCGAGCAGGTGCGTACCCAGTTGGCGGCACTGGCAGACCAGCTGCCGGCACCGGACCGCGATGCCGACGTGCGGCTGTGGGTGGACCGCTCGTTCACCGTGCGCGGCGCAGGCACCGTCGTCACCGGCACCCTGGCTGCAGGCACCATCCGAGTCGGCGACGAGCTCGAACACGGGGGGCGGCGCGTCACCGTCCGCGGTCTGCAGTCGCTGGGCCGCGACCACGCCGAAGTCGCGGCAGTGGCGCGCGTCGCCGTGAACCTGCGCGGCGTCGACCGTCAGCACATCGGCCGCGGCGACACGGTTCGCACCCCGGGCGCATGGCTGGACACCGCCGAGATCGACGTGGCGCTGCGCAAGCCGGGGCAGCTGCACCGAGAGTTGGTGCTGCACATCGGTTCTGCCAACGTGCCGGTGCACGTGCGTCCGCTCGGCGCGGCCGCGAGGCTTCGGTTGGCCAGGCCGTTGCCGTTGCGCATCGGCGACGTCGGGCTGTTGCGTGATCCCGGTGAGCATCGGATCGCGGCGGGCATCGAGGTGCTCGACGTGCGGCCGGCGCCGCTGCGCCGCCGCGGGGCGGCACGCGCGCGCGCCGAAGAGCTGGCCCGCGGTCGGGTCGATCCGCCTGTTTGCGCCCGTGCAAGGGAGCTGCGCGCCATGGGTTTTCCTGTTGGGGGGCAGCGTGTCGGTGACTGGGTGGTCGACCCGAAGTGGTGGGCCGAACGGCGGCGTTATCTTGTGGCCGCAGTTGAAACCTGGCCTGCCGAACACGATCTTGCCGCGGGCATGCCACTGGAGACCTTGCGCCGACAACTCGGCCTGCCCGCCGCTGAGCTGGTCGCCCCGCTGGTGGAGGGCACCGGGCTCGAGGTTGCCGATGGTCGAGTCCGCAAGCCGGGGATCGGGCTGCCTGCGCGGGTCGACAAGGCGGTGCGCATCATCGAGGAACGGCTGGCCGAGGAACCGTTCCGCGCCCCGGAGGCTGACGAGCTGGCCGGCCTCGGTCTCGGCCCGAAGGAACTCGCTGCGGCGGTGCGTGCCGGACGGCTGACCCGCATTGGCGACGGTGTGGTGTTGGGACCCGACGTGTTCGACCGGGCGGCCTTGATTCTGCGCACGCTGCCGCAACCGTTCACGGTCAGCGAGGCCCGTCGTGCTCTGGGCACCACCCGGCGAGTCGCCGTGCCGCTACTCGAACACCTCGACGCCCGCCGGATCACCCGGCGTGACGACGACAGCGCCCGGTGGATAGTCGGACCGTCTTGACCTTCGCGTCGAGAATTCCGGCCGGGGACCGTCATGCCCGCCTCGTAGCGACAATGCGTTTGCACAGGTCAACGAAATAAACGGCGGACCCCGCCGACGGCGGCCACAGCGCTGTCTGCGCAGGTCAGTGAATTGTCGCTAACAGGCGGGCACACGCATGTACGCCCGGAAACATCTTTGACGCGCCGAATTCAGCAAGAGCAGGGGGCTTACCACCTAGAGTCGCTCGTAGATTTCGGTGCGCTAAGCGGCGCTCAGCGCCGGAAATCGCACCGAAGTCACACCGGGGCGAGCACGGGAGGGGCGGCACATGGACTTCAGGAAGCTGATCGAGTCGTGGCCGGTCTATCGGCAGCTCACCTCCAGCGACAGCACGGGCCGCGGCAAGGCCGCTCAATCCCACCGCTCACAACAACTGCAACCCCGCACGGCCGACGCCGACCACATCGCCCACTCCGTGTGCCCCTTCTGCGCAGTCGGCTGCGCGCAGAAGGTGTACGTGAAGGACGGCCAGGTCATCCAGATCGAAGGCAATCCGGACAGCCTGGTGTCGCGAGGTCGCTTGTGTCCCAAGGGATCTGCGAGCAAGCAACTCGTCACCGGCAAGCAGCGGCTCACCACAATCAAGTACCGCGCGCCGTACGCCACCGAGTGGCAGACCCTCGACCTGGACACCGCGATGGACATGGTCGCCGATCGCGTGCTCGACGCCCGCGCCAAAGGCTGGCAGGACTTCGACAAAGACCGCAACACCTTGCGCCGCACCATGGGCATCGCCAGCCTCGGCGGCGCCACCCTGGACAACGAAGAGAACTACCTCATCAAGAAGCTCTTCACCGCGCTGGGCGCATTACAGATCGAGAACCAAGCCCGTATTTGACACAGCGCCACGGTTCCCGGTCTGGGAGCCTCCTTCGGTCGCGGCGGAGCGACGGACTATCAGCAAGACCTCGCCAACTCGGACTTCATCGTCATCATGGGCTCGAACATGGCCGAGGCCCATCCGGTTGGGTTCCAGTGGGTGATGGAGGCCAAGGCCCGCGGCGCCGAAGTGGTCCACATCGACCCGCGGTTCACCAGAACCAGCGCGGTCGTCGACAAGCACGTGCCTTTGAGAGCCGGCAGCGACATCGCATTCCTCGGCGCGGTGATCAACTACATCCTGTCCAACGAGCTCGACTTCCGTGAGTACGTCACCGCGTACACCAACGCCGCCTTCCTGGTCGACGAGGGGTTCCAAGACACCGAGGACCTCGACGGGCTGTTCAGCGGCTACGACCGCGACACCGCGTCCTACGACACGTCGACCTGGCAGTACCAGCAGACCGAGTCCCAAGGCGGTGGCTCAGGAGCCAAGGAACGCAGCGCACCCGACCAGCAGGGCTCCGGGGGCGCACCGGTCCAAGGAGCCAAGGACATCCCGTCCGACCCGACGCTGCAGCACCCCCGCTGCGTCTACCAGATCCTCAAGCGCCACTTCGCCCGCTACACCCCCGAGATGGTGGAGCGGGTCTGCGGGGTGCCGGCCGAGCAGTTCGAATACGTCGCCCGCACGTGGGCGCAGAACTCCGGCCGCGAACGCACCTCCGCGCTGGTGTACAGCGTCGGCTGGACGCAGCACACCATGGGCGCGCAGTTCATCCGCGCCGGATCGATCATCCAACTGCTACTGGGCAACATCGGACGACCGGGCGGCGGCGTGTTCGCGCTACGAGGGCACGCCAGCATTCAAGGCTCCACCGACGTACCGACACTGTTCAACCTTTTGCCCGGCTATCTCGCGATGCCGCACGCCGGGCAGGAAACGCTCAGCGATTACCTCGACGACATCATCAGCCGCAATCAGAAAGGCTTCTGGCACAACGCCGATGCCTACATGGTGTCGCTGCTGAAGGAATACTGGGGCGAAAACGCCACCGCCGCAAACGATTACTGCTTCGACTACCTGCCCCGCATCAACGGCGACCACGGCACGTACCGCACGGTGATGGACATGGTCGACGGCAACGTGTTCGGCTATTTCCTGCTCGGACAGAACCCGGCCGTCGGTTCCGCGCACGGCAAGCTGCAGCGCCTCGGCATGGCCAACCTCGACTGGCTGGTGGTGCGCGATCTCGTGGAGATCGAGAGCGCGACGTTCTGGAAGGACGGCCCGGAGGTCGAGACGGGGGAGATCACCCCGCAGACCTGCCGCACGGAGGTCTTCCTGTTCCCGGCCGCATCGCACGTCGAGAAGGCCGGCACCTTCACCCAGACCCAGCGGATGCTGCAGTGGCGCGAAAAAGCGGTCGACCCGCCCGGTGACGCGCGCTCGGAGCTTTGGTTCTTCTATCACCTCGGCCGTATCCTGCGCGAAAAGCTCGCTGGCTCAACCGATCCCACGGACCGGCCGCTGCTCGACCTCTCCTGGGACTACGCGATGGACGGCGACGAGCCCTCCGGCGAGGACGTGCTGCGCCGCATCAGCGGCATCGACGTGACGACGGGTCGCGTCGTCGACGGCTACACAGACCTCAAAGCCGACGGCACGACCATGTGCGGCTGCTGGATCTACAGCGGCGTGTACGCCGGTGACGTCAACCAGGCGGCACGGCGCACCCCGGGCAACGAATCCGAGTGGGGCTGGGCGTGGCCGATGAACCGCCGGGTGCTCTACAACCGCGCATCCGCCGACCCGCAGGGGCGGCCGTGGAGCGAACGCAAGAAGCTTGTCTGGTGGGACGCCGATGCAGGCGAATGGACCGGCGACGACGTGCCCGACTTCGAGAAGGCCAAACCGCCCGACTACCAACCACCTGACGACGCGGTCGGCGTCGCGGCACTGCGCGGCGACGACCCGTTCGTCATGCAAGCCGACGGTAAGGCCTGGCTGTTCGCGCCCAACGGCGTGCTCGACGGTCCGCTGCCCACCCACTACGAGCCGCACGAGTCTCCGGTGCGCAACGCACTGTACCGCCAGCAGGGCAACCCGGCGCGCAAAGTCTATGCGCGCCAAGACAACCCGTCGAACCCAGCGCCACCCGAACAGCACGGCGAGGTGTTCCCGTATGTGTTCACCGCGGCGCGGCTCACCGAGCACCACACCGCGGGCGGGATGAGCCGGCAGCTGCCGTATCTGTCCGAGCTGCAGCCTGAACTGTTCGTCGAGGTGTCGCCGGAGCTGGCGGGCGAGCGCGGGCTGACACACATGGAGTGGGCACATGTGATCACCAGTCGCACCGCAGTGGACGCTCGCGTGTTCGTGACCGACCGGATGCGGCCGCTGCGCATCGAAAACCATGTGGTGCACCAGATCTGGATGCCGTATCACTGGGGGCATTCGGGCCTCGTCGACGGTGACGTGGTCAACGACCTGCTCGGCGTGGTCGCCGACCCCAACGTGTTCATCCAGGAGAGCAAGGTGCTCACCTGCGACATCCAGCCGGGGCGGCGGCCGCGCGGTCCGGCGCTGCTGAGCTACATCGCCGAATACCGCGATCGCGCGGGCATCACACCGCAAACCGGCACCCACTTGGACACCCACACCGAGGAACAGCAATGACCGATCCCGCAAGCCAATCCGGCTACGACGACCATCCGCAGCGAGTCGGCTTCTTCACCGACACCTCGGTCTGCATCGGCTGCAAGGCATGTGAAGTGGCGTGCAAGGAATGGAACGGTGTGCCCGACGATGGGTTCAACTTGTTGGGCATGTCGTTCGACAACACCGGTGCACTGGGAGCCAACTCGTGGCGCCACGTCGCGTTCGTCGAGCAGCCGGCTCGCGCCGACGACAACTTCCGGTGGCTGATGAGCTCCGACGTGTGCAAACACTGCACCCACGCCGGATGCCTGGACGTCTGTCCGACGGGCGCGCTGTTCCGCACAGAATTCAGTACCGTCGTTGTGCAGCAAGACATTTGCAACGGCTGTGGCTACTGTGTGTCGGGCTGCCCTTACGGGGTGATCGAGCGCCGCGAGGGCGACGGCCGGGCATGGAAGTGCACGATGTGCTACGACCGCCTGCACGACGGTCTCGAGCCGGCATGCGCGAAAGCGTGCCCGACGGACTCCATCCAGTTCGGCCCGCTGGACGAGCTGCGCGAGCGGGCACAGCAGCGCGTCGACGACCTGCACGCGCGCGGTGTCACGCAGGCGCGGCTCTACGGCAACGATCCCGACGACGGCGTCGGCGGCAACGGCGCGTTCTTCCTGCTTCTCGACGAGCCCGAGGTCTACGGGCTGCCACCGGATCCCGTGGTGCCCACGCGTGACGCACCGGCGATGTGGCGCTACGCGGGTATGGCGGCGTCGGCGTTGGTGGCCGCAGCGGTGTCGGCGTTCGTGGGGCGCAGGAGATGAAAGAGCAACTGGCGGTTCCCCGCGCGGAGTTCCGGTCCTACTACGGCCGGCCGGTGCTGAAGTCGCCGGTGTGGAACTGGATGATCGCGGCCTACCTGTTCACGGGCGGGCTGTCGGCGGGGTCGGCGCTGCTGGCGGCCGGGGCCGACCTGACGAACCGCCCACACCTGCGGCGGGTCGGCCGCCTGGGCGCGCTGGGCAGCCTGGTGGTGAGCATGTACCTGCTGATCGCCGACCTCGGCCGGCCCGAGCGGTTCCACCACATGCTCAGAGTGGCCAAACCCAGCTCGCCGATGAGCGTGGGCACCTGGATACTCGGCGCCTACGGACCCGGAGCGGGGCTGGCCGCGGTCGCAGAGCTGCTGCCACAACGGCTGCAGGACAACCCAATTGGCCGAATCGCAAGTCGGCTCGCTCGGCCGGCCGGCCTGCACGCGGCGGCGCTGGCCCCCGGGGTCGCGTCGTACACGGCAGTGCTGCTGTCGCAGACCGCGGTCCCGGCGTGGCATGAGGCGCATCCGTATCTTCCGTTCGTGTTCACCGGGTCCGCGGCCGCCAGCGGAGGTGGACTGGGGATGCTGCTGGCACCGCTCGACGAGTCCGCGCCTGCGAGACGCATGGCGGTCGCGGGCGCAGCGCTGGAAGTCGTGGCGTCACGAGTGTCAGAGCAGCGGCTCGGGCTGGTCCGCGAGGCCTACACCACAGGTAAAGCGCACCGGCTGCGGATGTGGGCGGAGTACCTGACGGTCGGTGGCGCGGTCGGCGCGGTCGCGGGCGGCCGCAGCCGGCCGGTGGTCGCGCTGGCGGGGCTGGCGCTGCTCGCGGGCAGCGCGCTGCAGCGGTTCGGCGTGTTCGAGGCCGGCGTCGCGTCCACCCGCGACCCCAAGTACGTCGTCGTCCCCCAACGGGAGCGGCGCGACGCGAGGGCCGCGACAGTCATGACCGGCGGATGATTTCGACGAACGCCTGAGCCGCCGCGTCCACGCCAGCGTCGTCGTCGGTGGCCACCAAATCCAGCAGCAGTCCGCGGATCACGGCCAGGCCCAGTCGGGCGAATGCCGGTTCGGCCCCGGCGAATTCGGCCAGCCAGTCGTCGACCGCGCCCGGCAGCATGTTCGCGTACGGCTTTTCGCCCTGGGCCGCGCGCGCGTAGCACTCGAAGAACAGTCGCTCGAACGGACGCAGCTGCGGTCGGCGAACGTCGGCCCACATCGCGGCGAACGCCTCGGCCGGCTCGCTGGGCAGCTCCCGCGACAACGCACGTTGGCGGCGCTCGACCTCGTCGACAATCGCCATCAGCAGTTCGTCGCGAGAACCGAAGTGATGCAACAACATTCGATGGCTGGTGCCGATGCTCTGGGCCACCTCACGCAGCGAGCGGTCGCCGATGCCGCCCGCCGCGAACGTGTCGACCAGCGCACCGAGCAGCTCAGCGCGTCGCGACGCGTCAGGAGACCGGGCCATCGAGGCCGTCGACGCCGTTGCGGCAGCGCTGCTCGCTGCGGGCCTTGAGTCCCTGCGCCTCCAGGTCGAGGTAGCGCTTGGACATCGGCCGCATGAGCCAGCCGACCAGCGTGCCTACCGGTCCTCGCTGATCGAGCTGCTGCCGCACGAGCGTGCAGTCGCCGGCTGTGGCGAGCACGTCATGCCGTGCGACGGTCGCGCCGCCCGGCGACCGCTGTACCCAGGTCCACGAGCTGCCAGGCTCCAGCTCGGTGACCTCCCAGACCAGCCGCGGCATGCGGGGCTGCTTGATCGCGAACCGCCTGCCGACGGCCAGCGCGGGACCGTCCAGTCCGACGAGGCGGGTGACCGAGGCTGTCCATTCCGGCCAGCGTTCGACGTCGCTGAACACGTCCCACACCACGGCCGCGGGCGCGGCGATCTCGATGCTGCTCTCCGTAATCATGTACCAGATGGTACATTTTCAACGTGGCGACGGACAGCTGGCGCAAGCCGTCGACTGCTCGCGCTGACTACGCGGCCCGTCGGGTGAACGCCTCAGCTGCGAAGCCCGCTCGAAGATGTAGTCTCAAGAACCGTACAAGCGGCGGACGCCAGCCCCCAAGTACCAACCAGGGACGGACTATGGCAACAACTTCAGGTCAAACCCAGAGCCAGACGCCTCAAGCTCAATCCAAGTGGCTTTCGAAATCTGCGGCCCAGGCACGCGGGTCGGACGCCAAAGAAGTCCAATTCCATTACGACATCAGCAACGAGTTCTTCAAGCTGTGGCAAGACCCCACTCAGACGTATAGCTGCGCCTACTTCGAGCGCGACGACATGACCCTCGAAGAAGCGCAAATGGCCAAGGTCGATTTGGCGCTCGGCAAGCTGGGTCTGCAGCCCGGAATGACGCTGCTGGACATCGGCTGCGGCTGGGGCTCGACGATCATGCGGGCCGTGGAGAAGTACGACGTCAACGTCATCGGCCTGACTCTGTCGCAGAACCAGAAGCGGCACATCGAGGAACACTGGTTCGCCAACTCCAAGAGCAAGCGCCACATGGAGGTGCGGCTGCAACCGTGGGAGGAGTTCGAGGGCAAGGTCGACCGGATCGTGTCGATCGGCGCCTTCGAGCACTTCGGTTTCAGCAAGTACGACGATTACTTCAAGAAGACGTACAGCTGGCTTCCCGACGACGGCGTGATGCTGCTACACACGATCATCATTCCCGAGGATGAAGAGATCAAAGCCAAGGGGCTGCCGCTGACCATGTCGCGGGTGCGGTTCATCAAGTTCATCATGGACGAGATCTATCCCGGTGGCCGTCTGCCGCTGGCCTCGATGGTCAAAGAGCACGCCACCAAGGCCGGCTACACCGTCACTCGCGAGCAGCACCTGCAGCCGCACTACGCCCGTACGTTGGACACCTGGGCCGCCAATCTCGAGGCCAAGAAGGACGAGGCCATCGCGATCACGTCCGAGGAGATCTACGAGCGGTTCCACAAGTACCTGACCGGCTGTGCCGACCTGTTCCGGCAGGGCTACACCGACGTCTGTCAGTTCACCTGCGAGAAGGCGGCCTGATTTTCGGAGGAGGGAGCAACAGCCGATGTCTGACGGAGGCGCGGGCGTAAAGACGATGCGCCCGCAGTTCGAAGAGGTCCAAGCGCATTACGACCTCTCGGACGACTTCTTCGGCGTTTTCCAGGATCCCACGCGGACCTACAGTTGCGCGTTCTACGAGCGCCAGGACATGACGCTCGAAGAGGCGCAGCTGGCCAAGATCGACCTCGCATTGGGCAAGCTTGATCTGCAGCCCGGCATGACGCTGCTCGACGTGGGCTGCGGCTGGGGCTCGGTGATGAAGCGCGCGGTCGAGCGCTACGACGTCAACGTCATCGGTCTGACCCTCAGCAAGAACCAGCGGGCCTTCTGCGAGAAGATGTTCGACACCATGGATACCGACCGCTCGCGGCAGGTCTATTTGCGCGGCTGGGAGGAGTTCGACGAGCCCGTCGACCGCATCGTGTCGATCGAGGCGTTCGAGGCATTCCCCAAGGAGCGGTACGGCGCGTTCTTCGAGACCTGCTACCGGATCCTGCCCAGCGGCGGGCGCATGGTGTTGCAGACGATCATGGGTCATCCGCTGAAGCGCTGGCCGGAGATGGGCATCCCGATCACGATGACCGACCTGAAGTTCATGCGGTTCATCGCCAAGGAGATCTTCCCGGGCGGCTCGATCCCGTGCGACGAGGACATCATCGGGTTGTCAAGCGCCGCAGGGTTTTCCGTCGAGCACGTGCAGCGGCTCAATCAGCACTACGTGCGCACGTTGGACACCTGGGCGATGAACCTGCAAGCGGCGCGCGACGAGGCGATCGCCGCGACGTCGGTCGAGGTGTACGACCGCTACATGCACTACCTGACCGGCTGCTCCGACTTCTTCCGGCGCGGCATCAGCGAGCTGGGGCAGTTCACGATCGTCAAGGCGTAGCTCAGCAGATCTTGCTGTCGGCGGCGGTGAGCGCCCGCAGCGTCCTGTCGGCATCCGGTGTCTTCGCCAGCCGCTGCAGCGCCTCGTCCAACGTCTCCGCCACCGGCAGCCGGTGGTCCGGTGTGACAGCCAGCGCGACGTTCACCGCGTCGCTGGTCACGAGCATCCACGCGCGCCCGGCTCGATCGCATGCGCGGGCGAAGCGCAGGACGGCTTTGAGCCCGGCGACACCGAGGAATTCGACCCCGCTGAAGTCCACCACCAGCGGGTGGTCGACGTGGACGAAGCCGAGCAGGTAGTCGCTGACCTGCTCTTCGTCGCACGCGTCGATGTCACCGGCCACCTCGATGACCGTGGCCGGCGGGCGCGGATAACTTCCTAACCGCAGCGGCGCTTCGGTGCCCTTGCGCTCGATCGGCACGGTCACTGTACGAACGCGTTCCTGATATTCGTTGTCAGCCAAAGCAACCCTCGGTAGTCGGAAACGGCGTGTCCGAGAGGCTTACCCGATGAAGCAACTTCGTACTCATCCGCAGGAACTTTCACATCGTCGGGCGTGCGAGCGTCGCCTATGACAACCCATAGAGTTGCGTCATCACCCGATCCCGTGTCACCCGGGGAGCCGCGCGCGACATGACTCGACAACAGCCAACGGCAGCTGAACCGGAGCCGCGCTGGTCCGTGCGCGAAATGCGAAAGGCCGCAACGGTTCTCGCTATTGCGCTGCTCATGGCCTCGGCCTTCGCCACCACGTACACGGTGGCGCTCGGCCGGCCGTTTCCGCGCCACCTGCCCATCGCGGTCGTGGGTCCGTCGGAAACGACGACCGCGATCATCAATGAGCTGCAGATCAAGTCCCACGAGTTCGACGCGCGCACATATCCGTCTCGCGAGGCCGCGATCGCCGCGGTGAATCGGCAGGAGATCCCTGCGGTGATCGACGCCAGTGCGAGCCCCCCGCAGCTTCTGCTGTCCAGCGCCAGTGACCCGTCGTCGGCGCGAGTGTTGACCCAGCTGGACCAGTCGGCGCCCGGCCGCTTCATCCTTCCGGTCATCGACCTGCATCCGCTGCCGGCCACGGACCCCGCAGGACTGGCCACGTTCTACGTGATCATCGCGGCGACGATTCTGGGCTTCGTCACGATGTTCCAGTTGCGCGCCAACGTCAAGACGCTGAACCTGCGCCGCTGGCTGGTGTGTGTGGCGGCGCTGGTGGTCGTGGGTGGCGCCGCACTGGCGGGCGTCACCGGTCCGCTGCTGGATGCGCTGCACGCGCCGTTTGCGGAACTGTGGTTGCTGCTGTCGCTGCAGATCGCGATCGCGGCGTTGTTCAACTCGACCATGCTGGTGCTGATCCACCGGTGGGCGATCATCCCGACGTGGGGCGTGTTCATCCTGCTGGGCAACACGTCGTCGGGCGGCGCGGTGTCCGCGTCGCTGCTGCCGCAGCCGTTCGCGTTCCTCAATCACGCGCTGCCCAGCGGTGCGGCGGTCAGCGCCATCCACTCGGCGTCGTACTTTCCGCACAACCAGCGCGCGCTGCCGTTCGTGGTGCTCGGGGTGTGGCTGGGGGCGACGCTGACCGCGCTGTTGGTGTCGTCGCGGCTGTTGAAGCGCTCGCCGGCGAATGCGTGAGCTCAGCGCACCCCGAGGAGCGTGTCGATCCATCCGCGGGCGAAGTACAACAGGAACCCGGCTGCCACCACCCACAGCAGCGGGCTGATCTCGCGAACTCTGCCCGACGCCGCACGCAGCACCACCCACGCGATGAACCCCACGCCGA
The DNA here is from genome assembly GCF_059813155.1 of Mycobacterium sp. NGS19. Lineage (NCBI taxonomy): Bacteria > Bacillati > Actinomycetota > Actinomycetes > Mycobacteriales > Mycobacteriaceae > Mycobacterium > Mycobacterium sp. NGS19. Next base: position 185,896 of record NZ_JCALEB010000002.1, on the reverse strand, counting down.
TCCCGTTGGCGATCGAGTAGCTCAGCGGCATCACAGCGACCGTCAGCACCACGGGCAGCGACACCGAGAAGTCCGAGAAGTCGATCTCCCGCAAGACGGAGGCCATCATGGTGCCGACGATCACCAGCGCGGCGGCGGCCACCTCCGACGGCACGATCGCGGCCAACGGCGTCAAAAACATTGCCGCCAAGAACAATCCGCCGGTCACGAGGCTCGCAAGTCCGGTGCGGGCACCTTCGCCGATGCCTGCCCCGGACTCGACGAACACCGTGTTCGACGACGCGGACACCGCGCCGCCGGCCACCGCGCCGGCGCCTTCGACGACGAGGGCGGCCTGCAGGCGCGGGAAGTTGCCGTGTTCGTCGGAGAGCCCGGCCTGGCGCGCCAGGCCGGTGAAGCTGCCCATCGCGTCGAAGAAGTTGGTGAACACCAGCGTGAACACCAGCATGACGGCCGCCACGATGCCGATGCGGCTGAAGCTGCTGAGGCTGAATTCGCCGACCAACGTCAGGTCGGGCAGTGCGAACGGTGAACGCTGCAGCGTCGGCACGGACAGGGTCCAGCCGCCGGGGTTCTTGGTCGCGGGCCCGAGGTGCCAGATCGCTTCGACGACGACGGCGACCGAGGTTCCGAAGATGAGCCCAATCAGGATGGCGCCGCGTACTTTTCGCGCCACGAGGATGCCGGTCGCCAGCAGCGTGACGACGAAGACGACCGTCGGCACGGTGTTGATCGAGCCGCCCCCGTGGCTGCCCAGGCCCACAGGAGGCGACGGCAGCTTCGTCGAACCGACGAAACCCGCGTCCACCAAGCCGACGAACAAGATGAACAGTCCGATGCCGGCGGTGATGGCCAGCTTCAACGGCATCGGCACCGCGTCGAAGATCAGTCTGCGCAAGCCGGTGGCGGCCAGCGCGACGATGATCAGTCCGTCGATGACGACCAGGCCCATCGCCTCGGGCCACGTCAGATCACCGACGACGGAGCTGGCGAGGAACGAGTTGATGCCCAGGCCGGCAGCGAACGCGAACGGCAGCCGCGCCGCGACGCCGAAGAGGACTGTCATCACGCCCGCAGCGAGCGAGGTGACCGCGGAGACTTGAGTGAATTCCAGCCGGTGGCCGGCGACGTCGGCGGTGCCCGACAAGACAATCGGGTTCAGCACGATGATGTAGGCCATCGCGATGAAAGTGACTATGCCGCCGCGTATTTCGGTGCCGACGGTCGAGCCGCGCGAGCTGATCTCGAAGAAGCGGTCGATACGGTTCACCGTTCGACCCTACGGGGTGCGCTCGGCCTCAGTACGCGCCGAACACCAGCGCGACGTTGTGCCCGCCCAGCCCCATGGAGTTCGACAGCGCGTACCGGTAGTCGGCGCGCCGCGGTTCCCCGGCGACCACGTCGAGGTCGATCTCAGGGTCGAGGGTGTGCAAGTTGAGCGTCGGCGGCACGACGCCGTCGCGCAGCGCCTGCACCGTCAGGACGGCTTCGACCGCTGCGGTGGCGCCCAGCGACTGACCCAGTGCCGCTTTGGGGGCGTAGACGGCAGGGTTGTTGTTCTTCAGCGCTCGCCTCAGCGCGCGGGCCTCGGCGAGGTCTCCGAACGTGGTGCCGGTGGCGTGGGCGTTGACGTGGTCGATGTCGCCGGGGGTCAGCCCGGCGAGGTGGATGGCGTGGCTGATCGCGTCGGCCGCTGACTCGCCCGAAGGGTCGGGCTTGACGTCGTCGTAGCCGTCGGAGCTGATCGCGACGCCCAGCAGCCGCGCCAGGATCGGCGCGCCGCGGGCCTTCGCGTGCTCCTCGGTTTCGATGAGCATCAGGGCGCCGCCCTCACCCAGCACCATGCCGTCCCGGTCTTTGTCGAAGGGACGGCAGGCGCCCGCGGGGTCGTCGTTGTTGGTGGACAGCAGCCCCAGCTTGGTGAACGCGGCGACGGGCACTGCCTCGATGTGGGTTTCGACGCCGCCGCAGATCGCGATGTCGGCGTCGCCGAACACGATGTGCTGCCAGGCCTTGGCGATCGCGGCCGCTCCGGCGGCGTCGGCCATCACCGGCGAGATCACCCCGGCCTTGGCCTGGCGGTCGAGGCCGACCGCGGCGGCCGGCGCGTTGGGCATGAACATCTGCACCGACAACGGCGAGACGGCACGCAGGCCGCGTTCGCGCCACAGATCGTGCTGGTTGGGGATCTCCTGGGTGGAGCCGAGGGCCAGGCCGACGGAGACCAGCAGCCGTTTGGTGTCGACCTCCGGTTCGCCGGCGATCTTCCACAGCCGGCGGTTGAGCACCAACGACATCTTCTGCATGTAGGAGGTGCGTCTGCGCTCCACGCGGTCCAGCTGCTGGTCGAATGTCTCGCGCAGTTCACCGCCGATGCGCACCGGTGAATCGAACTCTTGGACGAACGGCTTTTCCAGGGGCCGGATACCGCTACGACCCGCCAGCAGCTGCTGCCATGTCTCTTCGGCGTCGGGCGCGAGCGCGGTGGTTGATGTGACTGCGGTGACGACGACGTCGGGGAGTCCGTCCCCGGTTCTCAACGGTGGCATGCCTCTGGTCGCCTAGCTAGTTGATGACGTTCGGACGCTGTTCCATCCTACGAAAGCCCGGGCGAGTCCGTGGCCACCCACTTGCGGCCCGCGGCTCGTAGGCTCGAAGCGATGAGCGAGTCGGGTTGCCTCCCGGTCCCCACGCTGCCCAGGTGGATTCAGGCCCGCGTGCATGCCCGGCGCAAGGTCGAGGCACCGGCGCGTCACGCGTACTGAACTCGCACCGCCCGTTGGGTGGCGTAGACCTCGGCCAGGAACTGCTCGACGGCAACAGCCGCGTGGGCGGCGCGTGCCGAGCCGATGATGTCGAAACCGTGCTGCGTCCAAGGCAATTCGGCGTATACCACCGGCTGCGTGCTGACCTCACGCAGCCGCGCGACGAACGCGCGGGCCTGCTCCACCGGAACCAGCGAGTCGTTCACGCCATGCAGGACGAAGAACGGTGGAGCGTCCGCAGACACGTAGCGCACCGGTGACGCGTCGATGTACGGCTGAAGGTTTTTCGAGTGCGGCTGCTTGACCACCCAGCGCTCGAGCAGCTCGGGCATCGACGGATGCATCGCGTCGTCGAAGCGGGTGAAGTCGTAGACACCGTAGAACGGCACGGCGGCCTGCACGCGGGTGTCGGCCTCTTCGAATCCGGGCTGGAACCGCGGATCGTTGGGCGTCAGCGCTGCGAGTGACGACAGGTGGCCGCCGGCCGAACCACCCGTGACCGCAATGAAATTCGGGTCGCCGCCATATTCGGCGATGTGTGCCTTGACCCACGCGAGGGCACGCTTGACGTCGACGATGTGGTCGGGCCAGGTGTTGCGCGGGCTGTGCCGGTAATTGATCGCCACGCAGACCCAACCGAGTTCGGCGAGGTGGCTCATCAACGGATGTGCTTGTCCGCGTTTGTTTCCCGTCGTCCAGGCGCCGCCGGGGATCTGGAACAGCACGGGAGCGCCACCGTCAGGGTCGAGGTCGGGACGTCGCCAGATGTCGAGGTGGTTGGCGCGGCCGTAGGGGCCGTAGCTGATGTCGGAGTCGTGGGCGTAGTCGCGGTAGATGCGCAGCATCCGCACCGGACCCGGTGTCTTGGCGGTGCCGCCGCCGGCCGGCCGGCGCCACAGCCCCGACGAGTCGGTGCGGCGGTCGGCGCCCAGGCCGTCGTCCAGCGCGGCTTTCAGTGGAACGTCGGCGCGATGCCCGGCGCGGTGGAAGGTCAGCAGCCCCAGCGCGGACAGGGCCGCGGTGACCCAGGCGATCAAGCGCACCGGCCGGGTGAGGCGCCGAGCGGTCAGCGCAAGCCCGCCGAGCTGGCTGGCCAGCGTCTGCAGCGGTAACTCGGTGACCACCAAACCGAATGCCCACGCCCAGATCGACGGGTAGCCGGACCGGGCCAGCGGCCGGTAGCCGTTGAGGGTGGACGCGGCGGCGACTGCCGCGACGCCCAGCGCGCCGACTTGGCGGCCGATGTGGAGGAGTCGAGCCTTACGCATTCGGTCACGATACGAGAAGGTCAGGTGGCGGCCAGAAATCACCGCTCGAAGTGCTGATAGTCGTGCGGGTTTCGCCAATTGCCGCCCCAGCGCCAGCCATGATCGGTAAAGGCGCGTACGGCGGCGTCGCCGTCGTGAAGGATGCCGGGCTCGGTGCGGTTGCGGTCGAGATATCGTGCGGCGTTCTTCGGTTGGAAGGCGCCCGCGGCGTCGATGGACGGGTTGAGGAGCGGATTGACGTCGACAGCGGTACCGAGGGCGTGCAAAGACCAGCGGCCGGTTCCCGGTAGGTCGCGACAGTTGAACGCCGAGGTGTTGTTGTCCTCCATCGACAGTTCGTCGTCGGCGCCCGGATACTGCTCGACGGTGCGCATCTTCGCGATGGGATAGCGCAGTCGCTGCAATTCGCCGAAGATCGCGATCACCTCGGCTACCACGTCTTCGTCGACGATCAACTGGCCGCGGTGTGAGTGGCCGTCGAAGCCGAGGTAGTCCACCTCGACAAGCCGCAGCGCTTCAGGCGCGACCGGGCAGCCCGGCCTCCAGCTGGCGCCCAGCTCCGCGGCGCTGACGGGGCGGACGGAGGCAGCGGCCGACGCCGCCGGCAGCGCGCTTGTGCCCGGCCGTGGAATCGGCGTCGTCGGAGGCGCCGGCGGGACGGACGTGCACTGGGTGAGCAGCGCACACAGGGTGAGTAACGCTGCCGGTGAAGCGATCCGCGCCGCTCCGAAGCGAAATGGCACCGCGGAGATGGTAGGCGCGGCTCGTCATCGGTGTACAGTCGGAAGTTCAACGGTTTGAGGAATTTCGTGGAACATCGCAAGTCGCTTACCATCGTCAGCTGCAAGAATTCCGTGCCCTCGCGCACCACTCTTGTCAATAGAATTGCGCAACAAGCCTTTTCGTGTCGATCAGACGTGTCGTCGTGAACGGCATGACCGGCGCGCGGCGCTCGGCGCGTCCGGTGCGGGTGACTCTGGCCCATGCGTTGGGCGGCGACATCGACGGGGCCTGGTGGCCGCGGACCGCGTCAGTGGCCGGTGAGCTTCCCGAGTTGGTGGAGGCGCTGCATCGTCTTCTCGGCGAGATCCTCGATATCAGCGTCAACTGGTCAGCAATGGCCGGCGCACCGGATTTGAACGCGTTGCGCTACGGACCCAAACCGATCCTTTGCTCGAATGACCGGCCGCAACGGCTGATGGCTGTGAAGGGCGATCGCGGCTGCGCGACGCTGCTGGTCGTTCCGCATCTGACCATGCCTGCGCTGGGTCTGATGGTGCTTCGCCGGGCGGCGGGGCGGCCGCTGACCGTCGCCGAACAGGACAGCCAGGAATTCCGGACCGCTGACCGAGTGGTGCGGGTTGCCGAGGCGCAGAGCGCGTCATGGGCCAAGGCCGTTTCGCAGGCCTAGAGCCTAGAAAGGGCCTAGGAAGACCAATGGGCTGGTGTGGCATTGCCACCCCAGCCCACGGTCGTGTGGAAACTCAGAGTCTGGTCACTCCGACTGCCTGAGGGCCTTTGGCGCCTTGCCCGATCTCGAATTCGACGCGCTGGTCTTCGTCGAGGCTGCGATAGCCGTTGCCCTGGATCTCGGAGTAGTGGACGAACACATCCTCGGTAGCACCGTCAGGAGTGATGAAGCCGTAGCCCTTTTCGCCGTTGAACCACTTCACGGTTCCTTGTGTCATGAAATTAACTTCTCTCATTCAAAGCGGATGTAGGTAGAACATCCGTGGTCCAGCGTAACAAAGAAACGCGAATTGTCATCTTGCGTCGCTATTTTCGTTGGCCGCCTTCGGTTATTGCGGGCGTCGCCGGCGTTGGCCCGACCGGCGACGAGTGACAGGCGCGGCAACGGGAGCGGCCGGTGCGCGGTAGGGCGCCAGCTCGCCGACCAGCGCTTGCACCGCTGGCGAATCGGCAGCCACGTGCTGAGGACTGACGTGAATTCCGGCCTTGCGCAGCAATGTCCGTGTGTCACCGCGTTGTTCGGGCAGCACGACGGTGACCACGTCACCGGCATTTCCGGCGCGGGCAGTGCGTCCGGAACGGTGAAGGTAGGCCTTGTGTTCGTTGGGCGGGTCGACGTGCACCACCAACTCGATGCCGTCGACGTGCACGCCGCGCGCGGCGATGTCGGTGGCCACGAGCACGCGAGCGTCACCCGCGGTGAACGCGGCGAGGTTGCGTGCTCGGGCGGGCTGAGAAAGGTTGCCGTGCAAGTCAACTGACGGGACACCCGACGCGGTGAGTTCCTTGGCGAGCTTGCGCGCCTGATGCTTGGTGCGGGAGAACAGGATTCGCCGCCCCGTGCCTGAGGCCAACCGGTGCACCAGTTCCTTCTTGGCTTGCGCGCCCGCGACGTGGAAGACGTGATGGTTCATCGCCGCGACGGGTGAGCTGGCGCTGTCGACGGAGTGCGCGATCTCGTCGCGCAGGAATCGTCGGACCAGCTTGTCGACGCCGTTGTCCAGCGTCGCGGAGAACAGCAGCCGCTGGCCGCCGGCCGGAGTGGCGGCGAGGATGCGTGTGACGCTCGGCAGGAACCCGAGGTCGGCCATGTGGTCGGCTTCGTCGATCACGGTGATCTGCACGCCGTCGAGGCTGACGAGGCGTTGCTTCATCAGGTCTTCGAGCCGGCCCGGGCAGGCGACCACGATGTCGACGCCGGCGCGCAGCGCCTTGACCTGCCGGGCCTGCGGGACGCCGCCGAAGATCGTCGTGAGGCGCAGATCGCGGGCTGCGGCCAGCGGTTCCAGCGTCGCGCTGATCTGGGCGGCCAGTTCGCGGGTCGGGGCCAGCACGAGTCCCGACGGACGCGTTCCGCGGTGGAGCCGACTGGCCAGAGGGATCGCGAAGGCCAGGGTCTTGCCGCTGCCGGTCTTGCCGCGGCCGAGGACGTCACGGCCGGCGAGAGTGTCGGCCAGGGTGGCGGCCTGAATGGGGAAGGGGCGGGTGATGCCGGCTGCGGCGAGCGCGTCGATCACTGCTGCAGGCACGCCAAGGTCGGCGAAGTTTGTGGTCATGGGTGTCTTTCAGGCATTGGGTGCGCCGAGGCTCGTCGCGCCGAACAGCGCGGTAACTCAGCACAACGTGGCGAGATTGCCGGTGGGCAAAATCGATCGCCGCGAATCGGATTTCGGCTTGGCCGATGGGGGTTCCACGACGGTTTGTCGTAAGCCAGCCTACCTGACGGCGGCCCGAAGTCAGAGTTCGCCGAGATCGTCGGGCACGTCGACGGCGTATTTCTGCAGCGTCTCCAGCGGCACCACCGCCAACGTGGCCTCGTGAGTGCAGGCCAGCACGACGGGTGCGGCGCAGCCGTCGACGTGGGCCCGCAGCCAGTTCGCGGCGGTCACACACCACCGGTCGCCCGGCACCAAGCCGGGGAAGCGGTATTGGGGCATCGGCGTGGAAAGGTCATTGCCGATCGAGCGCTGGTGACGCAGGAACTCGGCGGTCACCACCGCACAGATGGTATGCAGGCCGATGTCCTGCGGGCCGGTCGAGCAGCAGCCGTCGCGGTAGAAGCCGGTGAGCGGGTCGGTGCCGCACGGCTCGAGAACGCCGCCGAGCACGTTGCGGTCAGCCATGGGCACAGTATGCGCGTCGAAACGGCGCGAACCGTGGGCGGCTGCGAGCGTCTTTGGCGCAGCTCGCGCGGATTCGGTACCGTCGCGATCGATTCCGGTACGACGTCGACGGAACCCACGCGAGGCAGGCCCCGATAGTGAGCGGCCGCCCGGCGGGGTTGGGTTTTTGGGAGTTTTCCGATGGTGTCAGCGCGCGGCGGCTACCGCGTAGGGACGACGTTCGGTCCCTACGAGTTGCGGTCGCTCATCGGGGTCGGCGGCATGGGCGAGGTGTACCGGGCCTACGACACGGCGCGGGACCGCATGGTCGCGCTCAAGCTGCTGCGGCCTGAGCTCGCCGCTGACCCGAGCTATCAGGAGAGGTTCCGCCGAGAGTCGCGGGTGGCCGCGCGGCTGCAGGAGCCGCACGTCATCCCGGTGCACGACTGGGGCGACATCGGCGGTGTGCTCTTCATCGACATGCGGCTGGTCGAGGGGGCGAACCTGAAGTCGCTGTTGGCGAGAACGGGTCCGCTGGAACCGGCGCGGGCGGTGTCGATTGTCGAGCAGGTGGCGGCGGCACTGGACGCCGCGCACGCCGACGGTCTGGTACACCGCGACATCAAGCCGGAGAACATCCTGCTGACCGCCACCGACTTCACGTACCTCGCCGATTTCGGGATCGCGCATGGAGCCGGAGATGCGGGGCTGACGAACACCGGGCTGGCGATCGGGTCGTCGGCGTACATGGCGCCGGAGCGGTTCAACGGCGGACGGGTGGGCCCGCGCGCCGACATCTATTCGCTGACCTGTGTGCTCTACGAATGCCTGACCGGCCGGCCGCCGTTCGAGGGAGAGCTCAGTCAGCTGCTGAGCGCGCACCTGCTGACGGCGCCGCCCCGGCCGAGCCTGGTTCGGCCGGGTCTCAGCCGCGCGTTCGACGACGTGATCGCACGCGGCATGGCGAAAGACCCGGCGGCGCGCTTCGCGTCGGCGGGAGAGCTGGCGGCCGCGGCAAAAGCTGCCGTGAGTGCGCCGCCGGCCGCTTCGAAGCCCAGCGAACCGCAGAAGACACGGCAGTTCCCGGCGCAGTGGCCCAACCCTGTCGGAACCGGCTACATCCCGTACGCGCAACCGCCTGTCACGCCGCAGCGGAGGCGCGCAATGGGACCGCTGCAACTGCTGTTGGCGGGGGCCGCTGCGGGGTTGCTGCTGGTGGCGTTGGTGGTGGCATTGTGGTTGGTGTTCAAGGGAACTCAGGACGCGGTGGTGCCCTCGGCGGCGCCGTTGTCGACGACGGAACCGTCGCCGACGACGTCTGTGACCACGACTTCCCGGGCGACGACGACCACGTCGCGTCCGTCGTCGACGACACCGAGCTCGACGTCGCGTGCACCCACCAATGTGGCCGGCACCGACGCGCAGGGCTTCGTGGGATCGGCCGCACGCTGCAATTCCGGCGATCCCGTCGCGGCGATGGCGCGCACCGACAAGTCGGTTCTCGTGGTGTGCCAGGGCAGCTCGGGCACTTACTACTACCGCGGGCAGCGGCTCAGCGACGGGGCGAGCATCGAGCTGTCCGACGCCAGGCGATCGGCGGGCGGGTGGGACGTGGTCAACCCGGCCGACGGCACCCGATATGTGATCCGGCCGGACCAGTTGACGATCACCAACGGCCGAGCGTCCGAAGTGGAACCGATGGTGCAGTACGCGTCCAGTTAGGCCAGCCTGTCACGTCACCGTGAGACCAGGCCCAGTTGACGACGGGGGAGTTGCGTCCTGCAGGCGTGGATCAAGCGACGGACAGTATGCGACGGTAGCGGCCGCCAAGATCATGGACGCCTCGTGCAGCGTGTAGCCGATGTTCATCAGCTTGGTCACGGTGATCCGCCAGTTGTTGCCGCTGGCCATGTCCGCGCACGCGGCCAGGCCCTGCACCCGGATGCCCGGTGGATCCCAGACGACCATGCCCAGGGTGTCGAGCGTCGAGTAGTAGACGTAGTCCTGCGTCGGATCGGCGTGCGCCGGGGCGGCGAGACCGACAGCAAGGGTCAGTGCGGCGATCAAGATCGCCAGTGTTGATGTGCGCCAGCACTTTTGGTGGGTGTTCATGTGCGGCCTCCTTGGTGCCTGGTGGCTAGCGCTGAGAAGCTACACCCAGCCACCGACAAGTCGGCGAGTGCGAATGGGGCAGATGTGTCAAGACGACACGCCGGAGGTCGAAGCGCATCGTCGGCTGATGACCTCGCTATCGTGAGCTCGCATGACGGCCACCACCACAGCTGCGCCGCGATCGACCCCGGCCGAGACGCGCCGGGCAATCTGGAACACGGTCAGGGGATCGTCGGGCAACCTCGTCGAGTGGTACGACGTGTACGTCTACACGGTGTTCGCGCCCTACTTCGAGTACAAGTTCTTCGACGAGGCCGACAAGAACTCGACGATCTACATCTACGCGATCTTCGCGGTGACATTCGTGACGCGGCCGATCGGGTCGTGGTTCTTCGGCCGGTTCGCCGACCGCCACGGCCGCCGGGCGGCGTTGACGTTCAGTGTGTCGCTGATGGCGGCTTGCTCGCTGGTGGTGGCGCTGGTGCCGTCGCGGGACGTGATCGGTGCGGCGGCGCCGGTGATCCTGATCCTGTGCCGGCTGGTCCAAGGGTTCGCGACGGGCGGAGAGTACGGCACATCGGCGACGTACATGTCGGAGGCGGCGACCCGCGAACGGCGGGGCTTCTTCTCGTCGTTTCAGTACGTGACGCTGGTGGGCGGTCACGTGCTGGCGCAGTTCACGCTGCTGGTGGTGCTGGCCGTGTTCGACGACGCGCAGGTACACGAATTCGGTTGGCGCATAGGCTTTGCCGTAGGCGGCGTCGCGGCAGTGGTGGTGTTCTGGCTGCGGCGCACGATGGACGAATCGCTCCCGGAGTCGCATCTGGCGGCGGTCGCGGGCGGCCGGGACCGGGCGTCAGGGTCGCTGCGCGAGTTGCTCACGCGCTATTGGAAGCCGCTGCTGTTGTGCTTCTTGATCACGCTGGGCGGCACCGTGGCGTTCTACACGTACAGCGTCAACGCGCCGGCGATGGTGAAGGCCACGTACAAGAACCAAGCGATGACGGCGACGTGGATCAACCTGGCAGGGCTGGTGTTGCTGATGGCGCTGCAGCCGGTCGGCGGACTGCTCAGCGACAAGGTGGGCCGCAAGCCGCTGCTGTTGTGGTTCGGGTTCGGCGGGCTGGTATACACCTACGTGCTGATCACCTACTTACCTCGCACGCATTCGGCCGCAACGACTTTCGCTCTGGTGGCGCTCGGTTATGTGATCTTGACCGGGTACACGTCGATCAACGCGGTGGTGAAGGCGGAGCTGTTCCCGGCGCACATCCGGGCGCTCGGTGTGGGGTTGGGATACGCGCTGGCGAACTCGTTGGTCGGTGGGACCGCGCCGGCGATCTACCAGGCGCTCAAGGCCCGCGACGAGGTGCCGCTGTTCATCGTCTACGTGACCGTGTGCATCGCGGTGTCGTTGGTGGTCTATCTGTTCTGTTTGAGGAACAGGGCTGAGACGTACCTGGATCGGGAGCAGGGCGGCGCTTTCGAGCCACGACGTGGTGCGCGGTGACACGATAGGGGCGTGCGGGTCGGCATGAACGCCAGGGCACGAGCCGTTGGTGCGATCGTGATTGCGATTGCTGCCGCGTCGTCGTGCGCCTCTCCCGTACACGATGACGACAGCCATCAGGCTCAGGTGATTCCGGCGCCTGCGGCTGTGGTGCCGACGACCACGCCGGTTCTGGCTCCCACGCCGGACTTGCCGGTGGTGTCCAAGCTCATCAACGATGCGATTGCGGCGCGTCGGCTGCCCGGGGCGGTGGTGGTGATCGGCCACGACGGCCATGTGGTCTTCCATCAGGCGTACGGCGTGCGCAAGCTTGCCGGCGAGCAGGGGCTCGACGGATTGCCCTCTGCCGCAGAGCAAATGACGGAGGACACGATTTTCGACGTGGCGTCGTTGACCAAGCCGCTGGCAACGGCGACGGCCGTGATGCAGCTCTACGAAAAGGGAGTCGTCGGCGTCGACGATCCGGTCGAACGGTACTTGCCGGAGTTCAACCCAGCGCACGATCCGGTTCGGGCGGAGGTGACGGTGCGCACGTTGCTCACGCACACGTCAGGCGAACCGGGAGACGTCGACCTCAGAGACCCGTGGGGACTCGCGAGTCCCGACAAAGCAGAAGGCATCCGTCGGGCGCTCACCGCGCCGCTGCAATCGGCTCCGGGTCGAGGGTTCAGCTACTCCGACATCAACTTCATCCTGCTGGGTGCGCTGGTGGAAAAGGTCAGCGGAGAACCGGAGGACGACTACGTCCAGGCGAATGTGTTTGTGCCGCTTGGCATGCGGGACACTCGTTACCTCCCGTTGGCGAAAGCGTGTGGGCCGCATGGCGTAAGGGGAGCCGCGGTGGCATGGGATCCGCATGGTGAGGCAGCCAATTGCCCGGCGGGTACGTGGAATGCCGAGGTGTTGCCGCGGATCGCGCCGACGGCGCTTGACGAGGAAAGCAGGACCGATTCGAGCAAGAACCCGGACATCGATCACCTACTGCGGGGCACGGTGCATGACCCGACGGCGCGGCGCATGGGGGGAGTGGCGGGCCATGCGGGGGTGTTCTCGACGGCTCGTGACGTGAGCGTGTATGCGCAGAGTCTGCTCGATAGGTTGGCGGGGCGTCCGAGTGAATTCCCTTTGGCGCAGCCGACTTTGGAGGTGATGACGACGCCGCAGCAGCCCGGGCATACTGCTGGCCAACTGCAGGCGGCGCAAGAGGCGGCGCGAGCAGCCGGTGTCAAGGCGCCGCACTACCCGGCCGTCAGGGGGCAGAACCTGCGCGGCTTCGGATGGGACATCGACACGAGCCACTCCAAGCCGCGCGGCGTGCTGTTTCCCGTTGGGAGCTTTGGCCATACGGGGTTCACCGGGACGATGCTGTGGATGGACCCGGGCTCGGACACGTACGTCGTGCTGTTGACGAACGCCATCCACGTGCGCGGCAGTACGCCGATCTCGGATCTGCAAGCCGCTGTTTCGACGGCGGCAGCGCAGGCGTTGGGTCTTTATGGCGCGTCGTCGGCTACACCGCCGGGGCGGTGACGGCCGTGCGGAAGGCGTTGTCTAGCCCTGCGCTTCGACGGCGACCGGTTGCCATTGCTCCCAGGTCTTGAGGCGATTCTCGTAGTCGGCCTTTGCGATGTGGAGCGGCAGCTCGCCGAAGAAGACCCGCAGGGGTGGCTCCTCGGCGTCGACCACTTTGAGCAGGGCGGCCGCGGATGCTCTGGGATCACCGGGTTTAGCGGCGCGCTGTCTGAGTTGGCGCTCGGCTTCTTCCTTGATCTGGTCATAGTCGGGGAGTGGCCGGGCGTGCTTGGACGACGGTCCGGCCCAGTCGGTGGCGAAGCCGCCCGGTTCGATCAGCGTGACGTGAATGCCGAACGGCTTCACTTCGGCGGCCAGGGCTTGGGACAGCCCTTCGAGCGCCCACTTGGAGGCGTGGTAGATCCCGACGTTGGGGAAGGCGCTGATGCCGCCGATCGACGAGACCTGGATGATGTGGCCGCTGCGCTGCTCGCGGAGGAACGGTAGCGCCGCTTGAGTGATCCACAGGGCGCCAAAGAAATTCGTCTCGATCTGGTCGCGGGCTTCTTGTTCGGAAAGCTCTTCGACGAAACCGAATTGGCCGTAGCCGGCGTTGTTGACGACGATGTCGAGGCGGCCGAAGTGGTCGTGGGCCTGCTTGACGGCGGCGAAGTCGGCGTCGCGGTCGGTGACGTCGAGCTGGATCGGCAGCAGCGCGTCGCCGTATTTGTCGGCGAGGTCGTTGAGCGTCGAGGTGTCGCGGGCGGTGGCGGCGACCTTGTCGCCGCGGTCGAGTGCTGCGATGGCCCATTCCCGGCCGAAGCCGCGGGAGGTGCCGGTGATGAACCAAACTTTGTCAGACAAGGTTGAACCCTTTCAGTCGCTACGACAGGTACCAAGGCGTCTCGGCGCGCTGGCATTCCCGGGTGTGGCTGTGAGTTTTCTGGGCTCAGGTCTTGGCGCCGCGGGGATATCCGCGGCGGACGGTGCGGTCGAGGATGCCGAGTGTGGCCCGCAGCGCGGCTTCGGAGATGACGGGGAAGATGCCGGCGTCTTGCCAGACCTGGTCGATGTCGGACCAGTCGTAGAACGAGGTGACGAGCGTGCCAGCGCCGGTGGGGTCGGGCTCGAGCCGATAGCCGTAAGTGTGCCCGATCTGTGGGCGGATCTTGCCGAGCACCGTCCACGAGATGAGGCGGTCTTTCTCGAAGTCGCGGATGGTGACGGTGACGTCGTACTTGCCGAGTTCGGGGAAATCGTTGAGCGACTGGCGGTCCATGTGGACGACGAAGCTGTCACCGGCGGCGGTGACGGGCTCGCCGTCGGCGTCTTGCAGCATGCCCGATGAGTCGATGGCGACGTGACCATGGGGGTCGCACAGCACGGCGAAGATGTCGGAGGCAGGTGCGGCGATGGTGCGTTGGACCTCGATGCGGTCGGCCATGAAGCGATCCTGTCACGGCGGCTACGTTGACCGGTATGAAAGCTGTCGTGGTGCGGGCGGTGACGAGCGCGCCACTGTCGTTTCTGTGGCTGCTGGTGTTGTTCGTGACGACGCGGATTCAGCGGTCGGCGACACCGTGGCGGGCGCGGCGGATTCAGAAGCGGCATTCCACCAACTTGCGGCAGCTGCGCAAGGAACCGTCGCGGGTGTTGGTGACGAGTTTGTTCTGGCTCGACGACCGCAGGTGGTGGCCGTATGTTCCGGTGTTCGCGGGGATCGCGGCACCGGCGGAACGTCAATTACGTTCTCTGCGTTGGCTTCTCGTCGGGATTGCGGCGCATGTGATCGGGACGTATGTGGGCCAGGGCTATCTGCGGTGGTCGATCAGGGGCGGCCGGGCGCCCAGGCGGTTGGTCAATGCGCGCGATGTGGGGGTCAGCTACTTCATGTTCGGGGTGGCGGGTGCGGCGTCGGCGTATGTGGTGCCGCCGTGGCGGTTACGGGGGCAGCTGGCCACGCTGCTGGCGTTGGTGGTGAATGTCGCACTGCGGCCGACGTTTACGGAGGTGGGGCACTTGACGGCGTCTGTTGTCGGTGTGGGGGCGAGTCGGTTGATAGGGGCAGGCGAGGCTTAAGCTCGAGACCCGCGGCTCGCGGTTCCTTTGGATGATCTGGTGTAGCTGAGCTTGAGCATCGCAGCAAGACTGACCTTGCAGTCGAAGCAGCGTTCAGGCGCCTGATCACACCGATTAGACGGTGCTAACAGTCGAAGCATTGCCATGCCCGATCACAGACGGCTGCACAGCCGAAATTGGGCTAACAATCGGCTGTCGATATCTGGTTGGAAGAAGTCCTGACCGGTCCGCCTCTGCCGCTAGTCTCGCGGGGCGTCCTGCGCCCCGAGGTCTAAGCCCACAACCTCGCTTGCACTGCTGTGAACTGGCATTTTCCTCCAAATAGCGTCGAGATGCTGGATAGGTACGTACACTACCTACCATAGCCGCGGCATTCGGGCTCCGCGGCAACGATGGGAAACAGCTGGGGAGGGACACAGCGCAGCAAATGAGTTTCCCAGCGCAATCAGCGCAAGATGCAGCACCCACATTTGGCTACTACCCTGACGTCGATTCGTTACCGGTCGTGTTGGAGCGCGGGCGATTCAGCCGCGCACTCGTAATCGATCTTCCGGTGCGGGGACTTGTCGACGACGTAGACGAATGTCGAGTTCTCTGGCATCCCGACGTAGCACTGCCCGAAGGACTCTATTGGTTTCAAGGCATCAAAGATCCCATCTTGATGCAGGTCGCGGTCGGCTCTCCTCCTGGCGATGCGACCATATTCGCGGCCGGTTCGATCGATGCGTCACACTCTTTGATGGCCGCTCTGCGATGGGCTGAGGAATTGTGGCGCAGATCCACAGTGGTACCAGCGCCAAAATTTCAAGTCAACGACGTTGTCGTCACTGATCCGGGCGGCATTGACGCAACAGTCCGTGGCCGCAAGTTCTTCAGCGACCACTGGTCGTACTCGGTCATCATCGAAGGGCGGCAACAGGAAGTCATCGAATCCCGTTTGAAGGTCCGGCCGCGCGTTGACGGGCCCAGCGTGTGGGTGACTCAGGAGCCGACTCGTGCGAGCCGGTTCGGCGCGACGTTGACGCGGGCGAAGTTGGTCGGGAAGTTCGCCAACACCTTGTTCTCCTTTCGCGCTACACGAACGACCTTCCGGCCCTATCAGTTCAAGCCCGTGTTGAAGCTGCTTCAGACGGGCAAAGCGCGATTGTTGATCGCCGATGAGGTGGGCCTCGGCAAGACAATCGAAGCCGGGCTGATCTGGACGGAGCTAGAGGCCCGGCAGGAAGCCGACCGGGTATTGGTCGTGTGTCCTTCGAGCCTTGTCGGCAAGTGGAAGGAGGAAATGGCAGACCGCTTCGGGTTCGAACTGCTCGAACTCGACGGAGGGGGACTGAGGACCTTCCTCGAGCGACACATGCAGAATCGGTTACCCCGGCGCCAAGCGTATGTCTGCAGTTTGGAACGTCTGCGCAGCTGGGACGGACTTGTAGAGATGACAGACCTGCCGCCGGAGTTCGATCTCGTCATCGTCGACGAAGCGCATTCAATGCGCAATCAGGATACGAAGAGTTATGCAGTGGGGACCCAGATCGCCGAATGGGCAGATAGTTTGGTCTTCCTCACCGCGACGCCGATCAATCTCAGGCAGCAAGACCTACTGAACCTGCTTGAACTGCTTGCGCCAGAAGACTACGGCAGTATTCAAGACCTTGAATTGAGATTGGAACCAAATCGCGTCATCAACAGCGTGACGGCGAAACTCATTCATAAAGGCGTTCGCGGGCAGGAGCTTCTTGCTGAACTCGATGAACTGAAGAGCACGGCTCTCGGTCGGGCATTGATGCAGCGGCCCGATTTTGAACTGTTGCAGAAGGTGCTCGTCAAAGATGAACTGGCACCTCGAGACATCGTCGACGCGAAGCGATACCTCGCTGATTTGAATACGCTCTCCACTGTCATCACACGTACTAAGAAGGTGGAGGTCGACGACCGCAAGGCGAAGCGAACAGAAGAAAGACAACAAGTTCACTGGACTCGCGCAGAAGAGGACTTCTATGCCGAGTACCTCGAGTGGTGCCGGATGCGAGCCGACGCGATGGAGCGACCGCTTTACTTCGCGATGCAGATGCCCCTTCGCCTCGCAAGTGCCTGTTTGCCGATGGCTCGCCGCGCCGTTCTCGACCCAGTCGGGTTTGGAGCACTTTCCGATGCCGATTCCGGTGAGACAGCGGCTCGATTGGAGCCCCACTCACAGTTGGTCGAGGCTGCGATTCGACTGCCTGAGGGGGTCGACACCAAATTCGATTTGCTCCATGGTGTTTTGTCGACTTTGCATGGCGACGGACGAAGGGCCCTGCTTTTCACCCATTCCAGGCCAACGCTCGCATATCTGCAGAGCCGTCTGAGCAATGACTTTCGGATCGCTGTCATGCATGGTGGGGTGAACCGCGAAGAGCGCCGACGAAT
Source organism: Mycobacterium sp. NGS19 (assembly GCF_059813155.1). Classification (NCBI taxonomy): domain Bacteria; kingdom Bacillati; phylum Actinomycetota; class Actinomycetes; order Mycobacteriales; family Mycobacteriaceae; genus Mycobacterium; species Mycobacterium sp. NGS19. The sequence goes on along the minus strand of NZ_JCALEB010000002.1, from coordinate 168,672 downwards.
CATGGCCGACTTCCGTGCCGGCGAGTACGACTTCGTACTTGCCAACCGTGTTGCGAGCGAGGGGCTCGACTTCGAGTTCTGTTCGGCAGTAATCAATTATGACTTGCCGTGGAATCCGATGGAGATCGAGCAGCGCATTGGACGGATCGACCGCATTGGGCAACAGGAAGAGGTCATCGTCGTAGTCAATTTCGTCAACGAAAGCACGATCGACGAACGCATCTTGGCCCGACTGCTGGATCGCATCGACATTTTCGAGTCTTCGATCGGCGCTCTCGAGCCGATCATCGCGGCAAATGCCCCCAAAGTGCTGCAAGCCGGTTTTGACTTCAGCCTGACGCCGGAACAGCGCGAGCAGAAGATGCATGAAGCTCTCACCGCACTGGAAGAGCAAAAGGCTGGGATCCAGGACGTCTCGGATGCCTCTAGCGCACTTCTTGTCAGCAATGACGTCGATGTCGCCGGGCTGGAGGAAGACCTTGTTCGGACGGGACAATACATCGGCCAACGCGAGTTGGCGCTACTGCTGGATGACTGGGCGCGCGTCGATGGTGCGCCGGGTATGACATTTTCTGCTGATGGACTAACCGCCGAACTGCGCGGCAACCCAACGATGGCCGCACGTGTCGACGAGTTGGCGAAGACCAGCCGGCGCACGCGTGCCGAAACCAGCTCGATCTCGGCCTTCCTGCGGAATGAATTGCCAATGCCGCTGGTGCTCGACCAGGAGTTCGCAAGGACAAGCGGCGGCATCTTGCTGACAGCAACGAGTCCGTTAGTTATGGCAGCGGCAGCGATTCCGGGACACCGCCAGGCAAGGTTTGCCTGCCTGCAGGTCGAAGCGTCAGAAGAAGATGTCGTACCGGGCCTCTATGTTGCTGTGCTAGCGACGGCGGTTTCCGCGTCACGAGGCGGCGATGAGATCTGGGGGTGCGCTGTTACGGATCAAGGACGTAACGCCGGCGATGGACCGGTGAACGCCCTCCTGGCGGCACTGGCAGAGGGCGCTCTGAACGACGCGCCATTGCCGTCGATCAACCGACTCGACACGCTGACCGCCCGTGCGCTAGATCAGCTTCAGTTGCGCCATGCGCAGGAGCAGGTTAGGCGAGATCACGAGTTCGGCGCTCTGAAGGAAGCCAAGTTGATCAGCTTGGAGGCTCAATACCAGCGCAGAAAAGACGCAATCCGGAATCGGATCGCCACGGCGCAGAGCCGGGGAGGGCGGCAAGGGTCGATCGCCTTGTTCCGAAGCCAATTGCGGAAGGCCGACGAGCGATTCGCAAGGTTGAGAGATGAAGTCTCGAACCAATCGCAGCCAGAAATCCGTCTAGAACCGTTGACTGCCTGTGTCCTGAAGATTGTCGGCAGGGGCCAGTCGGCATGAGCGCGCAGCGCAAAGACTTGGAACTCGAAGACGAGCGGACTGCCCAGAAGCATTACGCAAAGGTACTGCAAGAAAGGGCAAGTCGGCCGTCCGCGTACCAGGGCCCCCGTAATAGCTTGTGGACAGGCACTGGCCTGCCCAAGCAGCGAAGAGTCTCGGCTGGTGAACTCGTCGGGCGAGTCGCTCTGGTGCGTCCCGATGAGGACCTCCTGGATGGTGGCTCTGACTTCTACATTGGCGAAACCTACGCGAATGTCAACGGGATAAAAGTGTTTGGGTGGACAGCGCCGATCGCCTGCACCTTTTTTGGGGGGACCGATCACCACGAGCTGTGTGACGACGTCGGAGTAGTGCGTTCGTTTCGGCGCTACAACGGACAAATAATCGACTTCGTCGACGAAAGAGTTCGTGACGACGCGCCTGCCGAGCCATTCAGGAAGCGTGGCTTGACGATTCCGACGCCGCCGGGCCGCCGGGATGTAGCGGAGTCGGCGTTGTCGAGGAACAAACGAGAACCGACGTCTTCTTCGGTCAACGGCTTGCAGGGCTCAAATCCGGGCGAGTCCTCTGATGCAACACCGGCGCCCGGATCGAGGTCTGATGAGGCGAACGGCAACTTGCCCCCGCTGCGCGCGGAGCCGTTGTTGAGGGCGCAGCTCCACGCTCCGCGGACCAAAAGCCTTGCGCCCGTGCTGTCGACGTTGCAGCCCGATCAGTACGATTTGGTCACTGCTCCGGCTATGGACAGCATCATCATCGAGGGTCAACCGGGAACGGGCAAGACAATCATCGCGTCCCACCGTGCCGCCTACCTCGTCAACGAAGAAACCCCGCCTGAAAACGGGCTTGATGGCAACGTCCTATTGGTTGGACCAACGGTCGGGTACTCGAGGCATGTGCGTGAAGTGGTCGCACGGTTGGCAGGTTCGAATGACCGGATAAAGGTGCTCTCCCTGCCTGAGCTTGCCGATCATCTGATAGGTGGCCAGAAGTCACCACATGCGGGCGTGTCGCGGACGTACCAAGACGTGAGCTGGGAACTTGCCAAGTTCGCAAGGTCTGCTATCAGCAAGTGGAAGACGGCAAGGGGGGTTACGCCGACTGCCGAACAGACGTATGAGTACTTGCGTACACGACCTGAGAAGGTTACCCGGGAGCCTGATTGGTCCCGATACCTGAGGCAGCTCCCTCCATACAAAGAAGCACTGACGTACCGAGTTCACGCTCCGCTGATGGCGTTTATCAAATGGGAGGTGGCGCGACCGCGAGACCTGGCGTTCGTCGAACACGTCATCGTGGATGAAGCGCAGGACGTAACTCCATTGGAGTGGCTCCTGCTCGATGAAATCAATGAAGCGGATGCATGGACGATTCTAGGAGACTTGAATCAACGCCGTTCCGACCACACACTGGCCAGCTGGTCGCAGGTATTGGATGTCATTGCCATCGACCCTGAAACACCGGTCCGGAGTATCAAGCGCGGATATCGATCCACCAAGCCGATCCTCGAGTTCGCGAACCGCCTCCTGCCGCGCAACCAGCGAAGACTACATGCATTTCAAGAGGTCGGACCAGAGCCGACAGTGCACAAGGCACGGCGGAAAGAATTGGGCGACATGGTCGTTCGCGAAATCGATCGCCTTATCGCGTCATACCCCGCGGGGACCGTGGCGGCTATATGTCCCTCGCCTGCTCTCGTCACCGGAGCCTTGAGGCTGAGGGGGTGGATGTCATCTGCTCGTGAGCCGCAGCTATGGGAGAAGGACGGCAAGGAAGTAACTGTGGCCGTGCCAGATGCAGCGCGAGGCCTCGAATTCGATGCGGTGGTGGTCGTTGAGCCTGCCGAATTTCCGAAGAACTTCGGTCGGCACGGGCCACTGTATACAGCCTTGACACGACCGAATCGTGAACTCGCCATTGTCCACTCGCATCCCCTTCCGGACGGGCTGCGGCGGAAGTAGAGCAGGAATGAGCACGCACCTTTCTATGCGAGTACCGTGGCGCGATCAGCCGTGGGATAACCGTGTCTGCGCTCGTCCCCTCGACAACTCCTCCTGCATTCTTCTCAGGAACATCGGCGGAAAACGTGACGACGAATATGAAGTCGCGCACGCGCTGAAAGACATGGGACAGCTCCGTGAAATCCCCTGCCTCAGTGAGCGCGGGACGTTCATGGCAACAAGCGGATACCAAGTGACGAAGACCCATCCATACGCGACATACGACGCACTCAAGGGTCACCTCGAGCCAACGGTGCTCAGTATGCCGCCGTATTCGTTCGAAGCCGTCCCTTTCCGGTGGATGGCACGCGAGACGTTCGAATCGACTCTCTGGCAGAACTGGCACAGCGATTACGACCCTGACGCCGAGGCACGAGTTGGGCAAATCCTAGGAATCAAGAGGCCCACATGGATCATGGACGGCCAGAACCAGCAAGCCGTCATCCGCTCCTTCTTCGAGCCTGTTGTCGCCGGGGCCAGCTTGGTCTTCATCTACCTCAAGCACTCGCCATTCCAAGACGAGAGAACCGATCGGCTTCTGGTCGGAGCAGCAATGATCGACTCAATCGCCTTCCCGGGGTTCTGGAATCAATCTGGAGGGCAGCCGTTCGACTCCTCGATGTGGGAAACGAAAATCGTGCATTCCTTGCGATCCGACCAACAGCGGGGGGTGCTACTGCCGTACCAACGGCTCCTGCAGTTGATGGATGATGGTACGGACGTGTCGGGAGCGTTGGCTTGGGTACCTGACGGCAGAAACGTCGAATTCTCTTATGTCACTGAACATGTCAGTAGCGACCTGGCAATCGACGCTCTGAATTCATTGCGCTGTGCTGCCGAAGGCATGCAAGATCTAGGCATAGAGGTGCCACAGGCAGCCCTCAGCTGGATCGACAGCGAGATTCACCGGCTGTGGGATGAGCGGGGCGCGACGCCCGGTCTTGCTGCGGTCCTAGCGCACCTTCAGGTCAAGCATGCACACGTTGTCGCACGCGAGCTAAATCGCGCGACGACGGACCCGTGGCAGCTGCTGGAAAAGGGCTTTGCCGACGGTCAAATGTGGCCGGACCAGATACGCGGCATGATTCCGCCGTCAGTAGGAGTTGAGTGGACTCACCTTGAGCAAGAGCATCGAACGGTTTTGAAATTGCTTTCGACGATGGACGTTCGACCTGAACAGATTGCATTGGTGATGTCGGGGAAGACAGCCGGCAACCTCGAACCTGGTGAACTGCTGGAGGACCCATATCTCGCGGCGATTTGCAGCTATTCGGACCCGGAACGCATAGATCTCCGGACAGTCGACCGCGCGCTCTTCCCAGCTGCACACGCGCGTTGGAGTTCGCAGGTTCCCGAACAGTGCCGCATGTCCGACCATCGCGATTGGCGCCGCGTCAGGGCCCTGATCACCGATGTCTTGTGGGCCGCCGCTCGAAACGGTGACACGATTGTCTCCGAGGCTGCGGTGATCGAGCGCGTCAACAGCATGGAAATGGTTGAGCAAGTGGTTCTTTCACCTGCGCTGCTGCAAGGGTTGAAACTGGATGCGAAAAGCCTTACTGGAGCTGACTATTGGTCGCCATTCTACGGGGCTACGCTTGGTGATGAGCTGCCTGCATTCAAGCTCCTCGAACTGGTAGACGCCAAGCGCAAGATCCTCGAATGGATTGAGCCACGGCTGGAAGTAGCACCGTACGAGGTGAATCTCGACGCACGGAAAGAAATCGACGCGACACTTAGCGTCAGTGGTCATGGAGATCCACTAGACGAGGACGAGGAAGCTGCGCGATCGGAGAAGGCGGCCGGATTGGAAGAGCTTTTCCGGTCCAGAGTCTCAGTCTTAGTGGGTCCAGCAGGGACCGGGAAGACAACCCTATTGAAAGCGTTGGCCGGTCTCACAGAGGTCTCGAGCAAGGGCGTCTTGTTACTTGCCCCGACGGGCAAGGCGAGCGTTCAGATGAGCATGAAAGTCGGTGTCCAGGCGCGAACCTTGGCTTCTTTCCTCGTGAAGAAAGGCGGTTATGACCCGGACAGGGATTTGTACCGGCAAGTGAACCCGAAGTTCGCCGAGGATGCCGGATTGGTCGTGATAGACGAGGCCTCGATGCTTACCGAGGAGATGCTCGCTGCCACGCTGTCAGCGCTGGGAAATGTTCGCAGGCTCATCTTGGTCGGCGATCCGCGGCAGCTGCCCCCGATCGGGGCCGGCCGACCATTCGTCGACCTCGTAAACCACCTCCATCCAGACTCCTGCAACACCGCTACGCGTATTGCGCAGTCATATGTCGAGCTGACGGTGTCTCGCCGTCAGGGTGGAAGCAGCCGCGACGACGTCATGCTTGCTCAGTGGTTCGGGGATACCGAAGTCGGTGCGGGCGCTGATTCGGTCTGGGAGCGCCTACGCAACGGGACGACATCGCGCCATGTAGAGCATCGACAGTGGCGCGACGGCGACGTCCTGAAGTCGGTAGACGAGGTACTCGGGGAGGTGATCGACTGGAGTAAGCATGCTGACCGCGAAATCGCCTTCAAGCTCAGCTATGGCGGCACGCTGTCGGACGACGGCAAGTACCTGAACTGGAAAACGGGCCAAGGCGGCGCTGGCAACGGAGTCGAGCGGTGGCAGATCTTGAGTCCGTTCAGATCCCGCGCCTTCGGGACCGTCGAAATCAATCGGCATATCAAGCGAACATTTAGAACGCGGGATCTCGCCGATGCGTTCAAGTACAGAGGGTGGCGAAACCCGAGACCGATGGGTCCAGAGCAGATCGTTCGTGGCGACAAGGTGATGCAGACGCAAAACGACTCGCGCGCGAAGGCCTGGCCGAGGGGATCGGGTCTTGACTATGTCGCGAACGGTGAAATCGGCGTGGTCGTCGGACGATGGGACAACAAGCCTCGGCCTCCCGCAGATGTCGAATTCTCTTCTCAGCTCGGTGCAACCTACAGGTACTGGCCCAACTCTCAGGAAGACCAGCCGCTTGAACTCGCATGGGCAGTGACCGTCCACAAGTCGCAAGGTTCCGAGTTCGGCACGACGATTCTCGTATTGCCCAAGCGCGTCAAGGTTTCTCGCGAGCTTCTCTACACCGCACTTACGCGTCAGAAGGAGCGAGTAATTCTCCTCCATGATGGTTCGGTCGACGAACTGGTGGAGCTCGCACATCCGCGTTATTCGGAAACTGCCCGTCGGCTTACCGATCTCTTCGTTGCTTCCAAGCCGCGTGTGATCGAAGTCGACGGGGTGCCACAGCCTTTCGACGGCAACCTGGTTCATGTTGCTGTCAATGGCGAAATGGTGCGGAGCAAGAACGAAGTGATCGTCGCAGACATTCTGGATAGAGTGGCGCCCGGACGATGGCGGTACGAGGTCCTGCTCAAAGGCGACGATGGCTCATGGTGTCGTCCCGACTTCACCGTCACCCGGCCATCCGGTGTGCCCGTCTACTGGGAGCACCTCGGCAAGATGAATCAACCCTCGTACGCGAAGCGGTGGCAAGAAAAGCTCGAGTGGTATCGCTCGAATGGCATACTCCCGGCGCTTGACTCTGATGGCAGTCCGCTAGACGAGATCAAGGATGGGCCGAACGGCATACTCGTGTGGACCGATGATGCCAAAGGTGTTGATACACCGGCGTGGACGGAGATGGCGCGTACGGTCATTGGTACGGGTTCGGCTCCGGGTCAGCTTCGCAGAGGCAGCAAGGTCGTCCGGCGGACATGAGGCGATTTCCCAACGACTATTCGCTACGGCGTCCGCGAAATGCCTAGGTACAAGTTCCGGTGGTCTCACCTCCCGCCTCAATTGCTCGACGAATTGCGCGGAGTCCTGATTGACGGCGACGGAGACTCGGCCGAGCTGCTGGCTGAGATTTATGGCGCCCGGCCCAGAGAAGACTTCGTAAAGGAAGCCTGGCCGACGCTGCTCGACTCCTGGCTCGCACATTGCAAAGCGTCCAGAGACTCGGTTGTCATGGCCGTGCGAGAAGCTCGGGGAGAAGATGGAGCTATCACCAACCGCAAAGCGCAACTGGATTACCTGCGTGGTTTGAGAAACGCGAAGACCTTGAGGGCCGTGGTGCTTCGAGAGTTCATAGCCTTCGGCGAGATATCACATGAGTCTGAAGCCGGCCGAACCACGCGCCACGCTTCGACGACCGCCGCTCAGATTGAGAAACCATTGTCAGCGCGTAATGGAGGTGCAGTGTCTGTCAGCACAATGTCGGCAATGAGTAAGCCACTAGCGCCACCCGTAGCATCCGCGACCGCGCTCGAACTGTCCTCTGCTGTCCCAGAAGTCGGTCAGATTGTTACCGTCCGCGGGTCGAATTGGGCGGTCACCGACGTTCAGCAGCAGAGCTTGCCGCGGAGTGCCCATGACGATGCTGTCCGACAGCTACAGCACGCTGTGACCCTCCAGTCCGTCGAGGACGACAGACTTGGCGAAGAGCTGCGCGTCGTGTGGGAGCTCGAGCCCGGACGCGGCTTGAAACCACCACAAGATCTGCCTGCCCATATCGATCCCCAGAGGTTCGATCCGCCCGAGCGACTCGCCGCTTTCATCGACGCACTCAGATGGGGTGCAGTCACAAGCGCGGACGTGAAAACCGTTCAGGCTCCGTTCCGTTCGGGGGCCAAAGTTGAGCCATATCAGTTGGAGCCGCTCCGCCGAGCATTGAGCGCACCGCGCGCCAACTTGCTACTCGCCGATGACGTCGGGCTGGGCAAGACGATCGAAGCCGGCATGGTGATTCAAGAGCTGCTGCTGCGTCACCGTGCACGCACCGTCATCATCGTCTGCCCCGCTGGCTTGTGCGTGAAGTGGCAGGACGAGATGCGCGACAAGTTCGGCCTCGACTTCCGCATCGTCAACTCCGAAGCGATGAAAGAGGTTCGACGTACTCACGGTGTGCACGCCAACCCATTCACACTGTTCCCCCGCATCATCGTGTCGATGGCGTGGCTACCGGGCCCCCGTGCCCAGAGACAGCTTCGCGACGCGCTGATCACCAAGTCACGCGGGGCGGCATCTCGTTTCGCCTTCGACATTCTTGTCGTCGACGAGGCGCACCATGTCGCGCCGGCCACCCCGATACGGACAGATAAGGCGGGCCTGCGAAAGGGTTACGCCGTTGATTCGCAGCGCACTCGGGCCGTACGCGACCTCGCCGAGCGCTCGGAACATCGGCTCTTCCTGTCGGCGACTCCACACAACGGCTACACCGAATCCTTCACGGCACTGCTGGAAATGATCGACCCCCAACGCTTTGTCCGCGGCAAGGTCTTTGACGAGCAAGCGCTGAAGGATGTTGCAGTGCGGCGCCTCAAGAAAGACCTCCCTGGTCAGTTCCGGAACCGCGAGGTCAAGTCGCTGACGTTCACCCCATCGTCGGACGAAGCTGAGGCCTACGATCGGCTGATCGCCTTCACGAAGCGGCGCGACAAGGCCGCTAAGGGCGACGACCGCGGCGCGAAGGACATGGCCACGCTGCTGCTGAAGAAACGGTTCTTCTCCTCACCGGTTGCCTTCGCCCGCACCATCGACGTCTACAAAGACACCCGACAGCGTGGCCTTGCGGTCGACTTCGACGCTGAATACGACGAGATTCTCGGCCTCGATGCCGACGACCTCGAGGAAGGTCGCGTCGAACAGACTGAAACGCAGACACTCCAACAGACCAAGAACGCTCTCCCGCCCCTGACGGCAGAGGACAAGGAGGACCTCGATTGGCTGAGCGATTGGGGCCACAGCTACGAAGCTCGCCCAGACTCGAAGCTCAAGGCCCTCATCGACTACCTCGAAGCCAACACCAAAGCCAACGGCGAGTGGCTCAACGAACGAGTCGTCGTCTTCACCGAATACGTCGATACGCTCGGATGGATCCACGGCATCCTTCGTCAGCGCGGATATGAGAATGACCGCGTCGCCGTGATCGACGGCGGCACCGACGGCGACGAACGTGAGGTGATCCGTGCCCGATTCAACACCGACCCCTCGCGGGAGAAGCTGCGGGTCCTGCTTGCAACCGACGCAGCTGGGGAAGGTATCGACCTGCAGGACTACTGCCATCGACTCGTGAACTTCGACATACCTTTCAATCCCAACCGACTCGAACAGCGGATCGGCCGCATCGACCGTTACGGCCAGAGTCACGACCCAGAGGTCCGACACTTCGCGACGGATGACAAGAGCACTCAACTAGGGGAGGACGTCGATCTGCTTGCACGAGTTGCGAAGAAGATCGCGCAGATCATGGCCGACCTCGGTTCGGCCAACGAAATCATCGCGCCAGACCTGCAACGGCAGCTCGGTGGGATCGACGCAGCACCTCGCAAGGGGAAGGCCGAGAAGAGCCCGATCGGGCAGATGCTCGCTGGCGGTCGGGACGTCGGTGCGGAGCTCACCAAGCTGGCGCAGGACATCGCCGAAAGCCGTGAGACCCTCCACTTGCGGCCGGCGAACCTACAGCGTGTCGTCGACGTCGCGTTCGAGCTCGACCGCCTACCTCCCATAGAGGAAATCGGCTCGGACCGCACGGACGTCCCGGTCTTTCGCCTGCCCGCGCTTGGCAGCTCCTGGGAGCAGGTGACGCGCGGATTGACGACTGCCCTCGACCGGGAAAACCTTCGCCCAATTGCGTTCGACCCTGCGGTGCTCGCGGAGGATCCCGAAGTTGTGTACATGCATCTCGGCAGCCCACTGCTCCAGCGCGCCACTCGCAGATTGCGGTCTGCCCTGTGGGGGGGTGAACGATCGCTCGAACGGGTGACCGCAGTCGTCGTTCCTGGCCTGGAGGAGTCCTTCGCTGCCGCGGTCACGCGCCTGGTCCTCATCGGGAGGGCGGGGCTTCGACTCCATGAAGAGGTGTTTCTCGCCGGCACACGGTTGGGCCGTCGCCGAGCAGTCGGCGAACACCGCGCCGAGGAGTTACTCGAGAAGGCCCTCGATGCCGAGAACCTCCAACCCGTGCCGACATCCATCGCGGAACAATTGGCGAGAGCGTGGGGTAACGACAGGGATGACGGTCTCCGGGCGCGTGTGGCCAAGGCTGTCGCCGAGCGGGTGGAACGTCGACAGCACGCGGTCACGGCTCAGCTGGAAGAACGCCGGGCAGCGGATCGTGAGCGCGTCATCGTCACGTTCGATCGATTCCGTGCGACGCTCAAATCCGCTTTGGCAGAAGCCGAGGCAATCGAATCCGAGCTGACACTGTTCGATGACGAGCGTCGCCAGAGTGAACGGGACCTGCGCCAGATCCGCGCGCGCATGGACGCGTTGGCTGATGAGCGTGACGCGGAGTTGGCGGCGGTGGACACCCGCTACACCAATGTGCAGGCCCGCACGTTCCACGCCGCGGTCCTGTTTGCATTGTCTCCGAAGGACATCGAGCGCGGGGAGATGAGCATCAGATGAGGAAGCCCCGTCGCAACTCAGGTCCAGATTTCAGTTGGCTCGAGCAGTTTGATGTCGATGGCCCGTTTTTGTCGTTGCCTGTGGTGAAGGGGTTTTGGCCCAGTGGGGTTGATCGGTTGGGGGACGCCGATGACCGATTGGTGACGTTCAAACAGGGCTTCACGGTCTGGCTGCGCGCCTATGACCAACAATCGCTCGAGAAGCGGGAACAGTACGCGGAAACCGCGCGGGCCTGGGTCGACACGGTGCTCGACGAGCTCGCCGGGTGGGACGGCCTACGTATTGGCGCCGACGAATTGCCCGCGGCGTTCGAGATTCATTCGCCGGGTGAGCAGGTAAGGATTCGTGCCCATGGCGGGCTGCGCGGCCGGGAAAGCGATGAGGTCGCGGCGTTGTTGCGGGTGGTCTCGCCGACTGAGGATCTTCGCGGGCCTGGTTTGGATGGCTGGGCGGCGACCGAAATCGACCGAATGGCAGCGCTTTTGCGGCAAGCGGGGGTCCCGATCGGCCTGGTCACGGATGGCCGATGGTGGGGGATCGTGTGGGCCGAGGAAGGCACGGCTACCGGGTCGGGCATCGTTGATGCGGTCACGTGGGCTGAAGAACCGCTGCTGCGTGATGCGTTCCTGACGTTGATCGATCAGCAGCTGCTACGGGCGAAGAATCCCGAGCACCGGCTACCGCGATTGTTGCAGCGCAGCGAACTCGAGGCCGAGGAGATCACCGAAGCCCTCGGCACGCAGGTTCGCAAGTCGATCGAGCTTCTGGTGCAAGCGTTTTCGGAGACACGACTGCTTGCAGCCGAGAATGATGAGCCTGATCCGCTGACTGAGAAACCTGACGATGTTTACCAGGCCGCGGTCACCGTGATGATGCGTGTGGTGTTCCTACTGTTCGCTGAGGAACGAGGAATGCTGCCGACCGAGCGGTTGTATTGGGATTCCTATGCCATCCGCGAGCTTCTCGACGATCTCAAGGGCCGGGCGTTGGCCAACGGCGAGGAACACCTCGACGAAACCCACGATGTCTGGCATCGGCTCCTCGCGGTCAGTGACGCGTTGTACTTCGGTGTGAATTACGACGAGATGCGCATGCCCGCCTACGGGGGCTCCCTGTTGGACCCGAACCGATTTCCTTGGCTGACGGCAACCGATCAGCATGGCTTGCGGGTGCAGGTATCCGATCGAGTGATGCTGCACGTACTCCAATCGGTGCAGGAGGCCACAGTCCGGGGTGAAGCGCGACGAATTTCGTTCCGAGACATCGACGTCGAACAGATCGGGTACATTTACGAAGGCCTGTTGGGCTACACCTGCGCCACCGTCACCGACGATGTTGTGGTCGGCTTGGTCGGCAAGGAAGGTGAGGAACCCGAGATCACGCTCCGCAAGCTGAACGAGCTGCGTGAAAGTACAAGCACTACCAAGGCTTTCGTTGACAAGCTGATCGAGTGGGTGAAGAAAGACCAACCCGCCGCAAGCACGAAGACGGCCGCGAAGCTGAAGAAGCTTACTGAGGATCCGGTCGATGAGGCGGAACTAAGTCGTCTCCTCACGCCGGTGGCCGGGCACGATCCTGAGCTGCTCGCCGATCTGATTCGGTGGGGAAATCTGATTCGTCGTGACCTGCGGGGTATTCCGCTGGTGGTTCCGCCGGGCGGCTTGGTGGTGATGGAGACTCCGTCGCGGCGCAACGCGGGTGCGCACTACACACCCCGGTCGTTGGCCGAGGAAGTTGTCAAGTACGCGCTCGAACCGGTGGTGTATGAGCCCGGGCCGTTGCAGACAAATGACGTCGATGAATGGAAGCTGAAGTCCAGCACGGCAATTCTCGATCTCAAGGTCGCAGATATCGCCGCGGGTTCCGGAGCGTTCCTGGTTGCCGCGGCGAGGTTTATTGCGAGACGCGTGACCGAGGCGTGGACGCAGGAGGGGATGCTCAGCGAGGCCGAGGTTTCCAGTCCGCTGCTGGCGGAGGAGAGGGCGATCCGCGAGGTGGTGGCGCGGTGCCTGTATGGCGCGGACATCAATCCGATGGCCGTAGAAATGTGCAAGCTGTCGCTGTGGTTGGTATCGCTGGACAAAACGAAGCCATTCTCGTTTGTCGATGACAAGATCCTTTGCGGTAATTCACTACTCGGCGTGACGACACTCGATCAGCTGAGGCATCTGCACATTGACCCGGACCGGAAGCGAAAGTTCCTGCAGCCCTTTGTGGATGTCGACGCTGTACTCGCCGAAGCGACACGGCTGCGGCGGGAGCTGGCATCGCCGGTCGACGAGGACGACCCACAACGCTCGACATCCGGCAAGCTACGCCTCCTCCGGCGAGCCGAGGAAGTCACCGCGCGACTGAGGTTGATGGCGGACGGGATCATCGGAGCGGGTCTCGCCCTCGGCGGCAAGCCAGGCGCTCAACTCGAAGACGCCTACAAGGCGCTGGAGTGGGCACTTGCCGAAGCACTCCCAACCGACGGATCACCAGGCAACCGTGTCAAACTTGATGCCATCGTCAGTAATGGGTTAACGCCCGCTATCGACACCGACTACGAGAGATGGCAGCCGTTACATTGGACCCTAGCAGTGCCAGATGTGATGGACCGGGGAGGCTTCGACGCGATAGTCGGTAATCCGCCGTTCTTGGGCGGAACCAAGATCTCTGGAGCGATGGGATCTAACTTAAGAGATTGGCTGGCGAATCGTGTCTCACGGACTCGCAGTGGCGGACGCTCTGATCTTGTCGCTTACTTCTTCTTGCGAAGCTTATCTTTGCTGAACGGCCGCGGCGCGCTGGGGCTGATTGCTACAAACACCGTTGCACAGGGCGATACACGTGAGGTCGGCCTCGACAGTATGTCGCGGGCGGGGTTCACGATTATTCGAGCAATCCAAAGCAGAAAATGGCCGGCTGCTGGCGTGAATCTGGAGTACGCCGCGGTCTGGGGCACAGTCGCTCCGGTTGACAACGGGGTTCGAGTACTTTGTGACGGAGCTCTTGTAAGGAAGATCTCGACCCAGCTGGAACCAGTCGGCCGTGTAAACGGCCATCCGCGGCGACTGAACGAAAACCGAGGCATTTCGTTCGAAGGATGCAAGCCGTACGGACAAGGCTTTGTGATATCGAAAGACGAAGCGCGCGAATGGATTGCCGCCGACTGCAGGAACGCGGAAGTATTGTTTCCATATCTCAATGGGGAGGATTTGAATTCGCGCCCCGACTGCTCTGCGTCTAGATGGGTAATAAATTTCTACGACCGTAGCGAGGAGGAATCAGCTACGTACGCGTTGCCCTACGCTAGAGCGCTTGCCGAGGTCAAACCTGAGCGACAGCGGACCCGCCAAGACGGAACCTACGTGCTGCGGCGTCCGCTACCCGAACGTTGGTGGCAGTACGGCGACAAGCGGCCAGCACTTCAGAGAGCGATCGCGACACTTCAAGAAGTACTGACGATTACCGTGGTGAGTAAAACAGTCATGCCCGTACGTGTTCCGACCGGCCAGGTCTTTAGCCACGCATTGGTGATTTTCGCTACATCTAGGTTCAGTGACCAGGCGGTACTGTCATCAAGCCTTCATCAATTATGGGCAATTAAGTATGGCTCCGGCATGCGCAGCGATCCCAGGTATACGTCGTCCGATGTGTTTGAGACCTTTCCACGACCGACTTCGAATCCAGTCTTAGACGAAGTCGGAAGACGTCTCGATTCCGATCGAAGAGAAATCATGCTGCGGCGAAAGATCGGCCTCACAGATCTCTACAGTCTGATCAATAACCCTTTAGTAGACGATGACCCTGATGTACTTCATATGCGCGCCATTCACGTCGATCTGGACGATGCCGTTTTGACTGCGTACGGATGGGACGATGTGCAGCTTGAACATGGCTTTCATACATACCGGCAGATGGAGAGGTTTACTGTGTCGCCTGCTGCGCGAGTAGAGATTCTCGACAGGCTGCTTGAGGAAAACCATAGCCGGGCTGACGGTCTCGAAGGAGCCGCAGTGGACGAACGAGACGTGTTGTTTTCATGAGGGTGAGCCCATCAACCATCATCCGCGCCGACCTGGTGAAGCTTGTCGAACGAGAGCTCTTGGGACCGCGCGCCGGAGAGCAAGAAGAGATTAGAGGCACTCCCCGCGCCGCATACGCCGTTGGCGCTCTGGCGCCAGTAACTGTTGACCCGTCGGCGGCAGTGACTACTGATGTCGAGTCGAGTGACCCGAGTGAAAGCGGCGTTGCGGTGAACGACACCGATGTCACCCAAAACGAGCAACGCGGTGTGCCGGTCAACACCGACGAGGATCCTGGGGACTCCAAAGACGAGGAAGAGCGAGATGAAGGGCCGAAAGGAGCACTGACCCACCCCTCTTCAATGGGATTGCGGTGCCAGGTGCCGCGAGACTGTGGTCTACTCGCAGTCAAAGCATCGTGGGGCCGTTACGAAACCTTCCGGCAAGAGGACAAAGACGGTCGAAAAGTTGAGTGGTCACGTCGCATCCCGGTTGAGAAGGCCGCAGAGATCGATGCCCGCGGCTGCAGCAGCCACACATCATTACCGCCAATCCCGCTTGATAAATTCGTTTCGTTGCGGGTGGAACTCTTCCCACGTCCTGACCGGGTGATCATCGAATTAGCGCTGTCGAACGACAGAGTCACGGACATGAATGCACCGCCCGGCGACTGGCTCTTCCAGACCAAGCTAAGGGTCGAGGCGAATAGCGGTGAACCTGTGTTTCTGCCTACCCGTGATGTGCTGCAGCCGGGCTATGACGAAACCGATGAAGAGCGCCAGCGCCTCGATCTTCAATATCGGCATCGGCTTGAGTTCGCCGTCGGCCGCACCACATCCGTTACCTGGAATGAGCCAACGGATGTCGACGGCAACGGTATTCGACGTGCTGTGAGCGTTGAGACAACATGGCTTCCGACGGCGGACGTCCCGCAAACCAAAACCGGTTCGGCCGGGACGGCCGTCACCTCAATGCGTGAGCTAGCGGAGCTCTCACCGGAACAGGTAGTCGACGCCTTCGCGCCGTTGATCGACGGCTATACCGATTGGCTAGACGAGCAACGAGCCATCGCCGAGCAGCTGCCTGACCATCTGCAGGACACAGCAGGGAACGCCATCGCTGAAGCAGAGCTCGCGGCTGCTCGGTTGCGCGAAGGGGTGGAGTATCTGAGTTCCCAGCCCCAAGCAATAAGAGCTTTCCGCTTCATGAATCGAGCGATGCGCGATCAGCGCATCCGCAGCCAGGTAGCTATGCGACGCGCCGCCAATGAGTCGGAAACTATCGATAAAGCGCTGAGCGTGATCGAAGCCAAAGGCGATGAGGCAGCGTCTTGGCGGCCATTCCAGCTCGCGTTCATCCTGCTACAGCTCCCAGCCCTCACTGATCCGGCACAGCCATTCCGCAGCGGTGACGCGGCCAACGTTGAGCTTCTGTTCTTCCCTACCGGCGGCGGTAAGACTGAGGCCTACCTTGGCCTCGCTGCATACACATTCGCGATCCGTCGTTTGCAGGGCAAGATCGACACCGACGACGGCGCGCTCGATGGCGGTGACGGCGTCGCCGTTCTGATGCGATATACCTTGCGCCTCCTCACGTCTCAACAGTTTCAGCGTGCAACCGCGCTCGTCTGCGCGGCCGAGCTCATTCGGCAGGAAGATCCGTCGACCTGGGGTGAGACGCCCTTCACCATTGGGCTGTGGGTCGGGACCGCCGTCAGCCCCAAGCGCTTCGACGATGCGAAAACTCAAGTAGAAGAAGTGAAGTCGGGCAACAGCAAGCCGTTCGGCCTGACGGTGCTCCAGCTGCAACGGTGCCCCTGGTGCGGCACCAAGATCGATCCGAAGCGGGACCTTCAAGTCGACCGAACTGCTGAACGCATCGAAGTCTATTGCGGCGAGCGTCGCGGCGAATGCCCGTTTGGTAGTGAGGGTGATGCCGATGGACCGCTACCCATTCTCACTGTCGACGACGAGATCTATCGGCATCCACCCACATTCCTTCTTGCAACAGTGGACAAGTTTGCGCGTCTGGCACGCGAAGGCCAGGCCGCGAGCCTTTTCGGGTATGTGCATGAGTTGTGCCCCCGACACGGATACCGGCACCCGGACAGTGGCGGACTGTGCGGAAAGGGTTCGTCGCACAACGCCGTGAAGGGTGGTCGTCGGGACTACCCGAAGGTCGCGGTGCAACACGTTGATCGGCTGCGCCCGCCGGATCTGATCATCCAAGACGAGCTTCATCTCATCACAGGCGCTCTGGGAACGTCGGTGGGCGTCTTCGAGAACGCCATCGATGTGCTGTGCTCGTATCGGCGCGACGGCACGATGATCCGTCCATTGATCGTCGCGTCTACCGCCACCGTCCGTAACGCAGAACAGCAAGTACAGGCGCTCTATGGTCGGGGTGTCGACATGTTCCCACCGCAAGTGCTCGACGTGCGGGACACGTACTTCTCGAAAGAAGTTCCCGTCAGCGACGACGCACCCGGCCGCAAGTATCTCGGCGTGTGTGCCCACGGAATCAGGTTGACACTAGCTGAAATTCGGATCGCCGAAGTGCTACTTCTCGCCGGACAGAAGTTGCTCGACGAGGCTGGCGCGGCTGCCGACCCATACATGACGACCGTCGCATACTTCTCAGCTACCCGGGAGCTCGCAGGTATGCGGCGCTACCTCGATGACGACGTCACGACACGTGTTACCGGCAATACCGAGCCGTTCCCACGTCGAACCAACGACTTCGAACGGCTCGAGATCGGCGAACTGACTTCACGGATCTCGTCGGAAGACATCTCGGTGAACCTCGACAAACTATCGCTGCCGTTCACGGAGCGATGGAGCACCCAAGGGCGCAAGAAGTTTTTCGAGGACCGCGACGCAGCTCGAAAGGCCGGCAAGCCGGAGCACGAGTGGGGCGTCAAGCCTTTTGACTTCGTTCTCGCGACATCGATGCTTCAAGTAGGAGTCGACGTTCCCAGGCTTGGACTCATGGTCGTCGTCGGGCAGCCGAAGAACACGGCCGAATACATTCAGGCCTCCTCGCGAGTCGGTCGTGACCCGTCAAAGCCCGGACTTGTTCTGTCACTTGCCAATTGGTCCAGACCGCGCGACATGGCGCATTTCGAACAGTTCCGCCACTACCACGAGACCTTCTACGCTCAGGTCGAGGCCTTGAGTGTTACGCCCTATTCGGATACCGCGATGGAACGCGGTCTCATGGGCGTCCTCGTCAGCGTTGCTCGGGTCACCCAGGCTCGGATCGACAATGGGCTCTCACCCGAAGGCGGAGCGGGCGCGATTCTGCATTCGATGTCGACGGTCGCCGAACTCATCGAGAAGCTCACGGCGCGAGCTGTACCGGCAGTCGAGGATGCGGCCGCTGCGGAGAGGCTGCGGCTGAAACTGATTCAACGACAGGACCGTTGGTACGGCAAGGCGGAGGAGACCCAGGGCGCCTTGTTCTACGAGCGGGTTCCGAAGAACGTCACGGCGTGGCCATTGTTGATCAGCCCGGAATCGTCGTTGATGAAGCCAGCCGACCAGGTGTTCGTTGTCGCGAATTCGATGCGGGAGGTGCAGCCGGAGTTGAACCTTCTAGTCAGCCCCACGACGGAGAACCTCGCGTTCAGAGAGAAGCCCAACTACCCCAAGTGGAATGTTCCAGCCGAAAGCAAGAAGTGACCGAATCGCTCGCCGAAGCCGGCATACTCGAGGACGCCGAACCCATTGCCGTGGGTGTGGAGGCCCTGGACCCCATCGCGGATGTCGAAGCCAAGACGTCCAAGAACTGCGCCAGGGTGGGATCAATACGACCATCCGCGATGCTCTACACCAATGGCATCGGAGCGACCGTCGACCTGCCGCATTTCGCAGTGATGCCGTCAGGTCTTGATGCGTGGGAGCGGGTTTACGCGCGCCGGCCCGGCGGAGCGGATACGATCACCGAACCTCGTCTGCTGGAGCTAACCCGTGGCCACCTCGGTAGTCAGGTGACTGAGCTCCGCAAGCCGCCGTGGGCACCAGAAGAGAAGGGTTGGGCGGCGGGGTCGGCCATCGATCTCGGAATTCCTTGCAGAATATTCCCGCAATGGCTGCGCTGCACGGGATGCGGCCTACTGGCGCCGATCTCACATGAGCGCTTCACCTATCGCAATGTCGTGAAGTATCGGCCCGACCGCGCCGAGTTCTTGCACGAGAATTGCAAAGGCTTCGAGGGCAAGAAAAAGGCATTCAAAGCCGTCGCGCTTCCAGCGCGCTACTTGATCGCATGCGTCAACGCGCATCTCGACGAGTTCCCATATGACGCATGGGTTCACCGTGGCGGCGCATGTTCCTCCGGTAGCCCATTCCCTGAGCTCCGGATGCGGGAATGGAAGAGCAACATCGGTCCCGATGTGCAGATCCAATGTCGCTCCTGCCAACAGAGCCGAGGAATGCTCGAGGCTGTCGGCCCGAAAGCAGCCGAGAAGCTTCCGATGTGCCGGGGTCGGCATCCCCACCTCGACGCCTTCTACAAGTGCGACCAGCGAGGGCGACTGTTGATGCTCGGAGCAGCCAACCAGTGGTTTGCGTCAACCCTAGGCCTGCTCGCCTTACCCCGAGAAGAATCGGCGTCGGCGTCAGACCTTGCCATGCTTTTGCGGACTCTGCCGAAGTCGGATCTCGATGACCTGCAGGGCGTCGCCGAGATGAAGATGTTTCGGAAGTACGCCGCAATGGCACTGAAGAGCGATGCTTTCGATGATGTCGCTGATGAATTGCTCTGGGAGGCAGTACAGATCGCGCGCGGAACCATGATTCCGAAGGGCGAGGATTCATCGGGACAACAGACAGATCCTCGTATCATTCTTGCGCCTGAGTGGGCCGTGCTCACCGACGAACCGAAGTACACCCAGTTGAGTGGCTCGCGCGATTTCCGGGCAGTCCGCCGCGACGTGCCTGTGCCGCTGCAGCCGGTGGTTTCTGCGGTAGTCGCGGTCGAGAAGCTGAAGAAGGTCAATGCCTTCATAGGGTTCACGAGGATTGATGCCCTCGATCGCATCGACGACGCGGCGGACCGTGTCGGCCCGCTCTGCACCAGCGGCAAGCCGACGTGGGTTCCCGCCACAGAAGACAGGGGTGAAGGTGTCTTCCTGCAGTTCGATGAGTCAGTCGTTGCATCGTGGGAGCAGCAAGTTCTTGCACTGCCGGTCTGGGAGGCTTTTCGCCTAGCACATAGACGCAACTTTCAACGCCGGACGAGCAGAACGGCTGGCGACATTGATCCCGATTCGCGGTTCCCTGCCCCGCGCTATTGGGCAATACATACCTTGTCGCACCTACTCATTCGCCAGGCAGCGATGTCGAGCGGATACGGCAGCGCCAGCTTGACTGAGCGGATCTATGCCTGGCCGGCAGATGCTGAGCATCCGGCGGCTGCAGGGCTGCTCATCAGCACGACGGCCTCCGATGGAGAAGGCACGCTTGGAGGCCTGGTTGAGCTCGCCAAGCCGGCCAAGTTGGAACGGCTGTTCGTGGAGGCGATTCGCCGCGGACAACGATGCTCGTCAGACCCGATATGTTCGCATCGCATACCCAAGGACAAGGAGGAGTTCCTTCACGGCGCAGCATGCCATTTCTGCCTCTTCCTCAGCGAGACCAGCTGCGAACGAACGAACCGCTTCCTCGATCGGCGCTTGCTGCTTGGCCTGATGACCGACCAGGATGTCCAGACACCGGCTCTCCTCGAAGGGCTTTCGATTCTCTGATGAGCAGCGCAGAGGTTGCGCGACTGGGCGAACTACTCAGCGCCGACGAAGCAAGGTCGGTCGCCGCCGCACTCCGCCAGCTCAAGCTGCCTCATCTCGCGGCCAAGCGGGCATACCCCTCCCATCGGTCGGAGGTCCAGCAGTTGTTGAGGCGGCTGCTCCGTCGCGACTGCGACTTGTTCAGAGTCGCCGCGGTTCTCGATGGAATCGCGGCGGTGCCGCAGGTGGACAGGCCAGTGCCGGTGTGGACATCGCCGTCGGTACCGGGCTCCGGTGGACACACCACTCTTGCAGCGCTCGATATGATCAACGGCGCAACGGCATTCGTGTATGCCGCGACATACTCCGCAGGCAAGGATTCCCCGCAGCTGTTTGCGCTGAGGAACGCACTTGACCGTGGGGTGACTGTTACCGTCGTGGTTGACGTCAAGGATCGCTCGGATCACGCAACCATGCTCTGCAAAGCGCTAGTAGGCGCCCGCGTGTGGACGCTTACGGAACCCGAAGACGGGGACTGGGCGATTCAGCACGCCAAACTGATCACGGTAGATGACGCGGCCGCATTCGTAACGAGTGCCAACTTCTCTTCTGCGGCAGCGAGACGCAGCCTCGAATGCGGGATGCTGAGCCGGGATCCGCTCGTAGCAGTGAGTATCCGTGAGCATCTTCAAAACCTTCGCAGACATGGCGTACTCGTCGATTTCGCTGGATGAGTGGACATTCCGACCAGGATGCTCGAGGATCGTGATGTGCGCGCGGTGGGTCTATTCTCCGGCATAGGAGGCTTCGAGCTGGGACTCGCCCACGTCGGGATTGCTGTTGATCTTCTGTGCGAATCTTGGGGTCCGGCCGTGCAAACCTTGGGCAGCCGTTTTGAGGCTGATGTGGTCGGGGATATCTGTCAGCTTCGCGCATTACCGAAGTGCGACATAGTAACTGCGGGATTTCCCTGTACTGACCTCAGTCAAGTAGGCCGTAAGGAAGGCATTCACGGTGCTGAATCAGGCTTGATCCGTGAGGTTTTCAGGTTGATCGAGAAAGTGCCACCTCGGTGGCTCGTTCTGGAGAATGTGCCGAACATGCTCAGTCTGCATGGCGGCGCGCCGATAGAGCACATCGCACAGTGGCTTGATCATCACGGCTGGAATTGGGCGTACAGAACAGTCGATTCACAGTACTTTGGTGTTCGGCAACGGCGACGCCGTGTCTTCATTGTGGCGTCTCGCACGGAAGACCCGCGCACGGTCTTGTTTGCGGATGATGCGCCACGGCAGACGGCTGGAAAGCGTTTTGGCGCCTACGGCTTCTATTGGACTGAGGGGAACCGAGGTCTCGGGTGGGGTGACGGTGTGACTCCGACACTGAAAGGTGGTTCGAAGCTGGGTATCGCGTCGCCCCCCGGAGTGTGGCTCCACGGCCGGCCCGAAGGCACTGCGATTACACGTCCGAGCATTGAAGCCGGGGAACGGCTGCAGGGATTTCCCAGCGGCTGGACAGCCGGATCGGGCGCAGAAGGCGTGCGATGGAAGCTGGTTGGGAACGCCGTGACCGTCCCCGTCGTGAGGTGGGTTGGGCGTCGTTTGGTTCATCCAGGTCAGCCTGTCGACGTACCGCGTCAGTGTCTGTCCGAATTACAGCGGTGGCCAACGGCGGCTGCCGCCGTTGGGAGAAGTCGCGAGGCGTGGCGGTTGAGCGAGAGGCCTAGGCATGTTGCTGCCACGAGATCCCTTCAGTGGCTGCTGGCGAAGTACGGTGATTCGCCATTGAGTCTGGGGGCAACGAGGGGGTTCACTACACGCCTCAAGGCAAGCAGCCTCCGGTGCCGACCAGGATTCATCGACGCGTTGGATGCGCACATTCATGCGCTCGAGTCCTCCTGAGCCGCTTGATGACTCAATTCGTCGCCGAATGCAGCGCCAACGTCGACGAGATACCGCCCTTGAGGTTCAAATCCGAAAAGTATTGCACCGGGACGGATTTCGTTTTCGAGTCGACTATCGGCCAGAGAAGTCGTTGCGGTGTCGAGGGGATATCGTCTTTACCCGGTGGAAGGTCATCGTCTTCGTGGACGGCTGCTTCTGGCACGGATGTCCTATCCACGCGACCTCGCCGACCAACAATGCTGAGTGGTGGCGAAAGAAACTGAGTGCGAACGTCGAAAGAGACCGGCGAAACACCCAGGCCCTCGTGAATCTCGGGTGGACAGTGGTTCGCGTGTGGGAGCACGAAAAGCCGGACAAGGCCTCGGCGCGAATTAGGCAGGCACTATTGAAGGTGCAGTCAGCCTAGCTTGCCGCCTTGAACTCATTGAATCGTTCTGCGAGACGTTCTTTCGACGGTCGGTCGGCCGGTCGCTTGGGTAACGTCAACTTACGGCCATCCATCTCCTGCAGTCCGTGTTGGAGCATTGGGCCGTCGGTTTCGGACATCAGCTCGCCATTGATTCGGACCACGTAATCCGGTGAGATGCCAAGGAGGTTCGTGTCGTAGGCCGCGTGATGAATTTTACAGAGGCTTAGACCGTTGTCGATTGCAGGAACCCCATGGGGCTTGTGGTCACCGATGATGTGAGCGGCATCAAGAAGCTTCCCGTGCTTGAGCGCACAGACCGTGCATCGATGCTCGTACGCGAGCATGATGCGCCCGCGGAACTCCGGCTGGTGCAGCCTTTGTTTCATAGCTCTTTCGGCGTATGCGCGTTCAATTGGTTTCAGGTGGAGGGGATCAGAAACAGTCCGAAGGCTCTCATCCAGGGCGATCATGAAGCGGCGGTTGCCTATGTCATCTGCGATGACATAGGCAGGGAAAACCGGTACATAGATGCCGGCTTTGATCTTTCGCAGGAGGATGATCGGAAGGCCTAGCTCGTAGGCTCGACGCAATTTCAGATTGTCCCCGTCGGTGCTTCCCTTCCGATAGTCGTAAGCCAGAAGGGATTCAGAGACATTGGCATCTGCATATGGCCCATCAGGGCTGGAGACAATAGAAAGGGTGGCGAGCAGATCTCTTGGATTCCAGATGCCCCGGCTCTGGTCGATGAGGCGTCGGGTTTGATCACCGATCTGGAATGATTCAAGCTGGGCTCGGGTGACGACTCCTTGCTCAGCGACAAGCTCGGCAAGCCTGTTGAAGATAATCTCGCGGAGATGCAGCTCGCGGAGATGCAGCTCGACCGAACTTTCCATAATCGAAGCTTTGCATGCAGACATGGTTTCGGCAGAGGATTCGACGCGATGTTGTGTCGCCCGAACGCATGATCGGTAAGGCGGGCTGAAGACATCGGCATGTGCGAGTTGATCACTGCCGGGACTGCGGGCTAGCGGCTATAGGCGCATAGGCGGGCCTTGGTGGTCTTGATGATCATCCGCGCTATCGCGAGATTGCCGCAGGCCCCAATCGCGGCGCCGACTCCGAACGGAGCGGCTTTCCTAGCACAAGAATGCCAGTCTTGGACCCATACAGCGTGACGAAATTCCGTCCGAGAACCTTATTGAGAGTCCGGATGGTCTGAAGTGGAACCGCGTTTGCGATCGACTTACCCCAATAGCCGCCGGTTCGTTCAGCTATACGAGTGACAGTCGCCGCACCACTGCCTCCAGCTAGCACAGCAAGTATGAGGGCGCCATGTCACAAATCCTCACCGCGGCGTGGGAGCGCAGCCCCCAACCAGCCCTGGGGAGTTGTCCCAACTACCCATTCCTCGCCGCCTTCACCCGCTTCACTATCACGTCGATAAGGCGATCGTCCACGTCGAAATTGAGCAGCACTGGCTCAACCTCGAACGGCCCGCGCGCATACGGCGCCAACTCGTCAATGTCCTTCAGCCGCTTCAAATAATCATCGATGAAGTCTTCGTAGCCGTCGAGCGGAATGCTCATCAGATCCATGCAATTACGCATCAAGTCAGAGCACTCCGTCGGCACCTCCACGTCGCGGCACTGCTCCGCGAGCTCGAGGAACCGCTCGTGGTAGTCCATCAACCTGTTGGCCACCTGAACGATGCCGTCCGCATCGGCAGTGCTCTCATCCTCGGCTACGCCGAATACCTCCTTGAACGCAGGCGCTGACATCAAGGCTTCGACCAGGCCCGTCAGTCGCTGCAGCTCCTCCATCCGCGCCATGACGAAGTTGGCGACTTCGCTTCCCGTGCGAAGGCGCAGTACGGCACCGGGCGAGTAGCCGAGCCGGCAATCCCGCAACCGCGACTGCACAGCGGCCTGCCGCTGGACCAGAACCGAGCCGAACGCCACCCACCGCCAGCCCGGCTCCTTCTCGCTCAGCAGCCTTTCCAATTCCGCTGGCGTCCGTGCCAGCGCCGGCAGCTCGACCGCGGCGTGTTCGTCGTCCAAAGCACCACCAGCGAGCTCGTGTGTGATCGATTCGCCGAACAAATCGCTGCTCTGCCTACGTTGCGCTCTGCGACTCGCCAACTCCGCTCGGTAGGCGAGTTCGTCAGCCCGAAGCGCTGCCTCGGCCCGCTGAGCTAGAACCCTCCGCACGATCACGTACCCGGCAAAGATCACCCCGGCAAGCGCTGCCCCGGCGACGATCCACCAGAAAAACTCCACGATGAACGCGATGATTACGACCAGAGCGAAGAACGCGACACCAGCGCCGCTGCTGTCGTAGCGCGATCGACCCCTTGCCATCATGGCCGCAAGCTACTCCGGACGGCCGACAAAAACCGCACGCAAAGAATCGCCCCAATGCCACCATGAAGCTTGCCGAAAATAAGCCGTTCCAGTCTCTGGGAGACCTCGGAAAGCAATGGGGGAGCAGCGAAGGTGACGATCACGTCGACCGAGATCCCTCGGCTCGCCAACCGCGCTGAGCGGCGCGTCTACCAAGCTCTGCTCGAGCAACTTCAACCAGGCGACTTCATCGTTCCCAGCCAGCGCGTCACCGATCACCTCAAGGACCACGAGATCGACTTCGTCGTCGCAATCGAAGGCGCCGGCATCGTCTGTCTCGAGGTCAAGGGCGGCGAGGTCTGGCACGACGGCACCGGGTGGCGTCAATTCCGGGGCGACAAGCCGGTCGACATCGAACCCGTCCGTCAGGCTCGCGAAGCCTGCTACGCCTTGCGCGACTACGTCGAGAGCGACCCGCGCTGGACACAGGGACGGCTGCGTTGGGACCACGTCGTCGTCCTGCCCGACACCGAACTTCCCGAGGACTTCGCGTTACCCGAATGTCCTCGATGGAAGATCGTCGACCGACGCAGTATGCCCGCGATCGCGCACCAGTTGCGCCACGTCCTCATCCGCCAGGAGCTCGACCGGCCGCTGCTCACATCCGACGCCATTGCTCAGCTGCGAGTTGTTCTGAGCGGCAAGGGATTACCGCAACGTGATGTCGTCGCGCGTGCTCTCGCCAACGAAGATGCCGCCGATGCACTGACCGAACACCAGGCCGTCATCCTCGACGCCATCCGGCTGCTGAACCGCGTCGAAGTCCGCGGCGGCGCCGGCAGCGGCAAGACCTTCCTGGCGATGGAGCAGGCCCGCCGGCTGTCCCAACGCGGCCAGCGCGTCGCCCTCGTCTGCTACTCCCACGGACTGGCCTCGTACCTGCGGCGCGTCACCGAAGCCTGGCCGCGGCGTCAAAAGCCCGGGTACGTCGGCGAGTTCCACGCCCTCGGCATGCTGTGGGGTGCACCCGAAGGTCCCGACGAGGCAGTGCGCACCGACGAGACGGTGCAGTTCTGGGAACACGACTTGCCGCTTCAGATGGTCGAGCTGGCAACACAACTCGAGGCCGGCCACCGGTTCGACGCGATCGTCGTCGACGAGGCGCAGGACTTCGCCGACGCCTGGTGGGATCCGTTGCTCGCCGCGCTCAAAGACGAAGAGACCGGCGGCCTGTACGTCTTCACCGACGAAGGCCAGCGCGTCTTCAACCGGCACGGCTCACCACCGGTGCCACTCACGCCGCTGATCCTCGACCACAACCTGCGCAACACCCGCCAGATCGCCACCACGTTCCAGCCCCTGGTCGATCACCCGATGCGATTCCTCGGCGGCGACGGGCCGGCCGTCACCTTCATCGCATGCAGCCGCGACGAAGCCATGAACGTAGGCGACGACCAGATCGACGCGCTCCTCGAACAAGGTTGGCGCCCCGAGGATCTCGCGTTGCTGACCACCGGCAGCCGCCATCCCGAGCAAGTCGCCCGCCAAGCCAGCGGCAACACGGCGTACTGGGACACATTCTGGGACACCGATCAGGTGTTCTACGGCCATGTCCTCGGCTTCAAGGGCCTGGAGCGGCGCGCCATCGTGCTCATCGTCAACGAGGAGTCGCGCTTCGAGCGCTCCCGCGAACGCCTCTACGTCGGATTGTCCCGTGCCCGCGATCAACTCGTCGTCTGCGGCGACCCCGACTTCATCCGAGACGTCGGCGGTCCCGATCTCGCTCGCCGGCTCAACATTGCACAGTGAACTTCGCGGCCGTAACTTTTTCTCGACTTGTCGGCCCGGCGGTATAGACTGGCCCTGCTTCACGAGACACCGTCGCCAAGCTCCGACTTGACGGTGCGCCAACCCCACGCTCGTGGGTGGCTCGGATGACGAAGCGGCCTGCACCAACCGGTGCCGGCAAGAGCGCCTTCCTCACCGAAGGCCCGGTATGTCCGGGAGTGACCGTGAACTCGTCCTCGTCGAATCTGACTGCTGCCCAACATGACCGGGCGGTCGGCGCACTGGTCGGTACTGCCGCCGGCGACGCATTGGGCGCTGGGTATGAATTCGGTGGGCTCGTGCCGCCCGATCACTCGGTCGAGATGATCGGAGGAGGCCGTGGCCCTTTTCGGCCCGGCGAATGGACCGACGACACGTCGATGACGGTCGCAATCGCCGAATCATTGGCCGCTGGAGCCGATCTGCGCGACGAACGTTCGCTCGACGCCGTTGTCAAACGGTGGCACTGGTGGGCGCGCAACGCCATGGACGTCGACCCCCAAACGTGGGCAATCTTCCGTGCCCTGGGCCAGAGCGGCGCTACTGCCAACGCAGTCCGTCAAGCGGCCGCCGCGTTCGGGGCACGTCACGCCGCCAGCAGTGCGGTGCTGACCCGCGCGGCGCCTATCGCGCTGGGCTATCTCGACGATGAACGTGGGCTCGCGGCCGGAGCCCGTGCAATCAGCGGACTCACCCATCCCGACCCGGACTCCGCTGACGCCTGTGTGCTGTGGTCGGCTGCGATTCGCCACGCCGTGATGACCGGACAGCAGGATGTCCGAATAGGCCTGCGCCACATCGATTTGGTCGCCAAGACCTGTGGCGTTCACGCATCGAGGATGCGGAACGGGCACAACCTTCGGATTTCGCCGACGCCAACAGCCTTGTGGTGCCTGCGCTGCAGTGCGTGTGGTCGGCCATCGTCGCAACGCCGGTACCGACTGAGCACCCAGCCGCCCAAGTGTTCCGCGCCGATCATCTGCGGCTGGCCCTTGAAGCAGCGGTCCGTGCCGGCGGTGACACCGACACCGTCGGCTCTGCCGCAGGCGCGTTGCTCGGCGCCGTCTACGGGGTGTCGGCCGTGCCGTGGCAGTGGCGGCTGGCGTTGAAGGGCTGGCCCGGCCTCAACACCCACTGCCTCGCTCACCTCGCCACGAAGATCGTCGATCCCGAAGTCATCCGGAGGTTCGACTACAGCCACGGTGTGTACCGCGAACATCCGCGGCCGATGCGTCACCCGCGCGACGACTTCGTGTGGATCGGAGCTGCCGCTTCGCTGCCGAAGCTCCCCAAAGGAGTCGACGCCGTCGTCTCGTTGTGTCCGGTCGCCGACGGGCACATTCCGGCCGACGTAACACATCTCGATGTGCGGCTGGCTAGTGAAAGGGGCGCGAACGCCAACGTGGACTTCGTCCTCCTCGACACTGTGCGGGCTATTGAGCGACTTCGCGCCGACGGCCACGAGGTGTTCGTGCACGACATGACAGTGCAGAATCGTGCGCCCGCGGTCGCCACGTTGTACGGCTCACGACGCCGGAACATCGACATCTTCGAAGCGCTGCAGGACATTCGTGCGGTGTTACCCGGCGCTAATCCGAACCCGGAGCTCTGGTCGGCGTTGCGCCGACTGAGACCGCATCAGAACGCATTCGCGAGGAGCAGCCATGAATAACCCGTACGGTGGGCCGTTGAAGCCGTCAACGCAATGGTCGGCTCCGTATTCCAGTGGCTGGGGGCCCTACTGGGATGCGATGTACCGTCCGGCCATGGTGACAGCCTGGGTCGACTGGAAGCGTGGTTCCACTGGCGTGGAGGTCGCCCGCCGCTTCTGGGCCCAACGCGAATACCTTCGGCGCACATATGAATCCGTGTACGGCAACGACCCAGACGCATGGCCGTCACGGCACCCCGGTGTGGTGCTCGACGCAGTTTCTTCCATAGACCGTGCGGCCTGCCTGGGTTGCCAATGGTTCGATCCCAGCGGCCATGCGCCCTACGAGCGGGCGAAACGGCACGAGACGTCGCAAGGGGAGTTCCGCGGCTAGTCTGCCCTCGCGTCGGGCACCATGATGACGTGCCGCTTTCCGAGACAGCGCTGCTCAACGTGGCCGGTGATCTGGTCTACGCCAGGGGCGAAGACTACGTCCGTTATGTCCGAGGACTCCGGGTGACCGACGCTAAGGCCTACGCGTCGATCCAAGCCAACAATGTCTACACCGTGGAACTCGACTGGTCCGGTCCGCTACCCGACGGATCCTGTACCTGCCCCCACCATGCCGACGGCAACTTCTGCAAGCACATGGTCGCAACCGGACTAGCCGCGCTCGACACCGGACGCGTCGCCGTCGACGACACAACCACCGGTACGCCTGAGCCTGCGCTGGAAGCGGTAGTGCCTTGGCTTCCACATAGATGACGGTGAAATGGCCGACGACCTCGCGAGCGACGACCGAACTGACCGCTGACTTTCCGGTGCCCGGTGGACCGCACAAAAGCACACCGCGTCGTGCGCCGAGACCGTGTGCGTTGAGTACGTCGTGACGGTCGCGCACGGCGGTGACACCTAGGTCGACCTCAGTCCACACCTCGTCGGGGACGATGACGGTCTCGCGGGTCGCGGTCGACGGTAGGTCGACCACGTCGAACCGCAGTCCGTGCTCGAGGGTGGCGCGCACCGCCTGGCCACGGTACGGGTTCAGCACATTGGCACGCGCGGCCAGCCGGTCC
This sequence comes from Mycobacterium sp. NGS19, assembly GCF_059813155.1. Lineage (NCBI taxonomy): Bacteria > Bacillati > Actinomycetota > Actinomycetes > Mycobacteriales > Mycobacteriaceae > Mycobacterium > Mycobacterium sp. NGS19. The sequence continues at coordinate 138,930 of NZ_JCALEB010000002.1, read as the reverse complement.
AGCACAGCGCGGGCGTGCACCTGGTTGTCGGGCGCCACGTACGCGCTCACTTCGGCGGTGTGGATAACGCTTTCGCGCGCATCGACGTGAATGACGCATCCGGTGTCGTCAAGCGTCCCCGCGGGGAAATGCACCCGCAAGCAGAGCGGGTGCCGATGCTGCCGGCCGCCGATCTCGGTCTGCGTCCACGTCGGTGGAGACGTGTACTCGCCCGGACCGATCTCGCAGAGGTCAGCGTGCCTGTCGATCCACTCGGCCAGGGCCAGCGGAACGGTCAACCGGGATACGGAATTCAACTCGCGTTCCTCATCCAGGAGGTGGCTAGAGTCCGGGACGCTCAAGCAGCGGGCGGTGAACCTGTCTGCGCTTTCCGCGATTTCCCGTTCGACGACACCCACCAACAGCTCGCCGAGCGCTTGCAGCGCAGGGCGCACATCGGAGTCCAGGCCCTCGAGCCACGATTTGACGTCGGTGATCGGTCGGCGGAGCGGCTGGATCGTTCAATTCTTCGTCGGTGAGAGTCATCGGTGGGGTGGTCGTCGGGAAAGGGCAAGTCGAACAGAACTGCACCCGACCGCCACGCCGTCAACTGATTTATTGCGACTGGTAACGGCCAGTCGACCCGACGCGCCTCAGCGGCCAGTCAACTCATCGAGGGCGAATTCCATTGTCGCCGGCTCGTTTACACGAACCATGCCTTCATCGAGTGCCGAGACCCGTCGATAAACCTCACCGTCCGCGATCGCGGCCACGGTGTCGGTGTCATTCCCCGCGCGCACCGCGGCGTCCAGCGCTAGCCTGAGGTGTTCCGCGGCCACCGGGGGCCGGGGGCGTCCGGCAGAACTGTTCCGCCGGTGACGCCATCGCGGATTGCTGAGTGCGCGTGTGCCCGGCTCTTAGCGACAAGCGCGCACTGCACCACGCAATTGTCGCTAAGAGTCGGGCACAACGGTGTTCTCCTCCGACGCCGTTTTCGCGTCTGACCGAGACTACTCGCGACGCAACGCGATCGACTTCGCCACCTCACCATACCGCTCGAACCGCTCAGCATCGCCTAGCGCGTTGTACAACACCAGCCGCGTCGCGACATCCCCGTACTTCTGAATCAGTGCATCTGCCAGTCGATCCCACGTCGACTCGGTCGCGAACGTCGCGATGTGCTCGTCACTGACCTGCGCTGCCATCCCCGCGAAGTCGCCCGCCTTCTGCTTCTCGCGGATGCGCGCCGTCGTCCCCTCGAAGCCTGCCTCGTCCCAGATGAACGCATAGTTCGGCGTGCTGCCATAGAAGCTCATGCTGGCCCGCACCGCCTCACGCTCCCGGTGCCGTTCCTCGTCGGTGTCGCCGACGATCGTCATCACCGGCACGATCACCGCGATCTCCGACGGCAAGCGCCCCGACTTCGCCGCTCCCGCAGCCACATTCGGCACCACATGCCGCGCGATGTACCCCGGCTCGCCCAGCGGATGCACATGCACCCCATCCGCGACCTCACCCGCCATCCGCAGCATCCACGGATTTACCGCTGCCACATCGACTTTCGGGTCCGGTTCGTCTATCGGCCCCGCACTCCACTGCGGCGTGATGAAGTCGAGGTTGTAGAACTCGCCGTGGTGATCGAGCTTGCCGGTCCGGAACGCGCTGAAGCACGCCTTCACCGCCAGCACGTAGTCGCGCAGCCGCGGACCCGGATGCTCGAACTCCACGCCATAGCGCCGCACCACATGCGTGCGCACCTGCGTGCCGATGCCGAGCCGGAACTTGCCGCCCGTCGCCTCCTGCAGCTCCCATGCCGCCGCCGCCGTCACGAACGGACTGCGTGGAAACGCGACCGCGACACCGGTCGACAGCTCCAGGCCCGGCGCCGCCTGCGACGCCACGGCCGCGTTCAGATAAGGCGTCCGACCGGTCTCGGTGAACAGCAGACCCGAGAATCCTGCCTGCTGCGTCCGTCGGGCAAGCCCGCCGATCTGGTTCAACGGCTGCGGAATCGTCATCGCGTCGACCTGCACGGTGGAACAATACGCTCGGGCGGGGGTTTCGCAGGCGCGACGCCAGGGGTACTGGTCGCGCAGGGAGACGAGGGGGTGAGTCACCGTGAAGATCTCGAAGATCGTGGGAAGCGTGGTCGCGGCGGCCATGCTGATCAGCGCCAGTGCGACGGCGCCGGCCTCGGCGACCAGCAACATTCAGCGGTTCGGCGTGCGCGAGACGCTCAAAGACCCGAACGGCACGGAGATCGGCTACACGGTCACGGCGCTTACCCACAGCGCCGACGCCATCCCGTACCCGGTCGCCGGCCAGCTGTACGAAGCGACGGTGACCGCCGAATCGCTAGCCGGCACGGTCACCCCGATGATCGCGTTCTTCAACGCCCGCGCGGAAAACGGCGACAACTACCGCGCGCTCGCCGAAGTCTGGACACCCGACGGTATCGGCGGCGGCCCCTTGCCGCCGGGGGCCAGCACGACGGGCAAGATCTACTTCGACGTCGTCGGCGCCCCGCCCAACAGCGTCGTCTACAACAACGGCTTCGAAGACCTGCTGGGCTGGGTTCCGTAAGCCGCCCTAAGCCGACCGCAAGCGCTCCGCCAGCCCGGACGCCCGCACCACACGCCGCTGCACCGCAGCCCGCACCGCCGACTCGGAGCCGATCACCCGAACCCGGTTCTTCGCGCGCGTGACCGCGGTGTACAGCAGCTCGCGCGACAACAACCGCGAATCCTCTTGCGGCAGAAGCACCGTCACCTCATCGGCCTGACTGCCCTGGCTCTTGTGGATGGTCATCGCGTGCATCGTGTCGACATCTGACAGCCTGCCCGTCGCGAACTCGAGCCGCTCCGCGCCCGCGATCACCGCGCGCAGCACGCCGTCACGCACCACGGTGACGCCCGTGTCGCCGTTGTACAGCCCGAGCCCGTAGTCGTTGGCCGTCACCAGTACCGGCCGGCCCGCGTACCACGCCGACCAGATCGGCTCGCCCGTCGCCTCCGCCAGCCACCGCTCCACCTGACGGTTCCAGTACCGAACCCCGAACGGGCCGCGCCGGTGCGCGCACAGCAGCCGATGCTCGTCCAGCGCACGCAGCGCCTCGTTGGCATCACCCAGGATCGCCGCCTGACGAAGCCGAATCGCTTGCGGGACAACCACTTCGCGTAACGGCTCCGCCGGTTCGTCGGTCTCGATCCACTCGACGTGCTTGCCGCCCGCGCGCAACACCTCGACGACGTCGTCCGCATCTCCGGCGCGGATCGCCGACGCCAGCCTGCCGATCGACTTACCGAACCGGTGCGACCTCGTGAGCGCCGCAACCTTGGCCTCGCCGAGACCGTCGACCAAGTCGGCAAGCACCGCGCCCGCTTCCACCGACGCCAACTGGTCGGGATCGCCCACCAGGATCAGGCGCGCATCCGGACGCACCGCCTCCAGCAGCCGAGCCATCATGGTCAACGACACCATCGACGTCTCGTCGACCACGATCACCTCGTGCGGCAGGCGGTTTCCGCGGTGGTGGCGAAATCGCGCCGACGTGTCCGGACGGCTGCCCAACAGCCGGTGCAGTGTGGTTGCGTGCAGGCCCGACAGCGCCTGCTGGTCGGCCGGCTCGAGCTCGGCCACCTGGAGTTGCACGGCCTCTTGTAGCCGTGCCGCTGCCTTGCCTGTCGGTGCGGCCAAAGCGATCCGCAACCGCGTGCCGGCGGCAAGCAACGCCAACAACCGCGCCACCGTCGTCGTCTTGCCGGTCCCTGGGCCGCCCGTGAGCACCGTCAAGCCTTGCGAGAGCGCCACTTCCGCGGCGGCACGCTGCTCTTCGAAGCCCGCCGGGAACAAGCGCTCGATGGCGGCCGACACCGGCTTCAGTTCGGTCGACGTCATCGTGAGCACGTCGCGGCAGACCTGCTGCTCCTCGAGCCAGTAGCGGTCGAGATAGATCAGATCACCGTCGACGCGCAGGACCGGTGGCGACCCGGCCAGCGGGCTGGCCCTCACCGCCGCAAGCCACGCTTCGACGTCCGGCCACGGCAAGCCCTCGACCCCGACCTGCTGCTCGGCTGACCGCAGATCCAGGCATACCGAGCCGTTGCGCAAAGCCCGCACCGTCAACGCCACTGCCAATGCCACCGTTTCGTCGTGTTCGGATGTCAAGACGCAAAGACGCTGCGCGACATGGATATCCGACGATTCGATCACCTCGGCATCGCTGAACACCCGCAGCAGCCCCGTGGCGCTGCGGGCACGCCGCCACTCCACGCTCGTCATGCCGCCACCTCACCCGAATCAAGCAGATCGGACAGCGCCGTGACCAGCGCCGCGGGCGGCTGCCAGCTGAACACTCCTGCGGTGTGGCCGTCCACCACAGGCGTGTCCGGCCCGCACATGCCTCGCAGGAAGAGGTAGAGGACTCCGCCCAGATGCTGTTCGGGCGCATACCGGGGCAGTCGCCAGCGCAGAAACCGGTGCAGCACAACGCTGTACAGCAGCGCCTGCAGCGGATAGTCGGAATGCAGCATCGCCTCGACCAGCCGCGGGCGGGTGTAGTCGGCGGCCGTCAACGGCCGGCTCGGGTCACCCAGCCAGTTGGTCTTGTAGTCGACGACCACGAACCGGCCGGCGACGCGCAGCACCGCGTCCACCGAACCCGACAGGTAGCCCCTCAGCGGCTGACTGCCCAGTGCCGCTTCGGCCAACCGGTCGGCATACGAGGCCAGCGGATCATCGGTGGGCAGATACGCCCGCAGCAGCTCGCCGACGTCGCGAAGCCGGATCTCCGGTGCGGCAGTGCGCAAATCGCCGCCGGCCAAAGGGAATTCGAATTCCATCTCCCTCATCCGGTCCTTCAGGCCGATCTGCCGCAGCGTCGACCCGTCCACCAGCGGGCCGAGCGGAGTGTCGTGCAAGGGGACCATCGCGGCCGCCATCTCGGATGCCGGCACGTCGACCGGCCACCACACCGCGTGCTCTTGAATCCGTGCCTCCAATTCAGCGGCCAGGTCAGCTGCGAACGGGTCGGCCGTCTCCAGCACAGCGTGCACCGACGTGCCGAACTTCGCGCCCGTCGGCAGCTCCGCCATGGGCGACGGCACGTCCGCGCCAGCGGCCGCCGACACCAACGGAATCTCCGCGACCTCGTCGTCGAGTTCGACCACTTCCGGCTCACTGCTCACCGGAGACGACTCGGCGGCGCGGATCAACCCCGAATACGACGTCCGCCGCCACGACGTGTCGATGGACCGGTGGAAGTGCCGCACCCCGAGGTGGGACGGCGCCTTCTGTGGTGGCAACGCAGGCACCGGCCGCACTACCGACTCCTCGACGACCGGACCTCCGGCCGCCTCCCACTCCTTGAACCGCACGAGTGCGTCGTCGTCCGAAAGTTTGTCAGGCACGCAGCGATTCGGCACCAGTGGCTCGCCTGGATTGCGACCTCGCAGCAGCCGCGACAGCCCGCCGTTCGGCTCGTCTTTCGACGGCGCCCACCACGCGACCACCTGAGCCTGCGCGCGCGTCATCGCCACATACGTCAACCGGCTGTCGTCGCTGGCGTCTTCAGCGCGACCCAGCCGCGACACCGCGGTGAAGTCTGGGCTGTCGCTGCCGCCGATGTGCAGGCAGCGGGTGTCGCCGTCGTGGTAGAGCACGATTTCGCGGGTCCGCACGTTGCGGTTGAACGCGAACGGCAGATACACCACCGGGAACTGCAAACCCTTGGCCACCCATACGGTCATGATCTGCACCGCGGCGGCGTCATTGTCGAGCCGACGCGAGCGTTCTTTTGCGCCGCTTCTCTCCTCGCGTTGGCTGCGCAGCCAATCGCGCAGCGCGGGCAGGCTGAAGTGCTCGCGGTGCGCCGCCTCCTGCAGCAACTGGGTCATGTGTGCGAGGTCGGTCATCAGCCGTTCGCCGCGCTGCCAGGACAGCACCCGGTCGCTCATCCCGTTGCGCTGGGCCGCTTCGAAGATCGCGGCGACACCGCGTTCGCGGGCATGACCGGCCCACTCCCGCAACGTCTCTGCGACCTCGTCGGTGAGGTGGTCACCGCCGTCGGCGAGCTCGTCGGCGGTCTTGCCGAAGAACATGGTCGCCGCGGCGGCGCGAACCATGCCCGAGCGGTGCGGCTGATCGAAAGCCTCTAGTAGACACAGCCAGTCCTCGGCGGCTTCGGAGGTGAAGATGTCGGTGTCACCGGTGTAGACCGCCGCGATGCCCGCGTCGCACAGGGCCCGGTAGCAAGCGCGAGCGTCTTTGTGGTTCTCGACGATCACCGCGATGTCGCGCGCCTCGATCGGGCGGCCGTCGAACGTGGCACCACTGGCCAGCAGATGGCCGACGTCAGCGGCAAGGTCGCGGGGGATGTGGTCGCGCAGTTCGGCGATCGGCAGTACCTTGATTCCGCTGCGGCCCAACGTTTCTCGGCGCACGACGCGGAGCCGGAACGGGTTACCGGCGCCGTTCAAACGTGATCCTTGGTGATGAGCGTCGACCTTGTGCACGACGATCCGCGGGTCACCGAGCTGCGCGCCACCCAGCACGGCTTGCAGCCGCTGCACCAGCGCGCCGTCGCTGCGCCAGTTCTTGCCGAGCGTCATCCTGGTGCCCGCTGTCTCGGCCGCCTTCAGATACGTGACGATGTCTCCGCCGCGAAACGCGTAGATTGCCTGCTTCGGGTCGCCGATGAGGATCAGCGTGGAGCGTCCTGTGAATGCGCGGTCGATCACCTTCCATTGCACCGGGTCGGTGTCCTGGAACTCGTCGACCATCACGATCGGCCAGCGGTGATGCATCCGCGCTCGAGCCGGCGAATCGTCGGCGTACAGGGCGTCAGCGAGCCGGCTCAGCAGGTCGTCGTAGCCCAGAATTGCCTTGCGGCGCTTGCGGATTTCGAGTTCCTCCAGAACGTCCTTGGCGAACCTAATACACACCGCGGCGCGCGAATCGGGATCGGGGTCTGCGGGCCTTAGCTCGGTAGCGTGGTTCTTCACCACCTCACGTGCGAGCTCCAGGGCGTCGGCGTGGCTGAGCAGCGGGTCGTCGCGCTCGTTGCCGAAGTGGCGCAAATACAGATCGTCGACGATCTCGGTGACCAGCTCGTCGAGGCTTTCCACCAGCGTGACGCCGGAGTCCGTGTCGCCGGCCACGCCCAGCGACCTGAGCACCATCTGACAGAACTGGTGCGTGGTGGCGATGGTCGCTGCGTCGAAGGCAGCCAGCGCGTCGCGCAGCCGTCCTTTCCGCTGGTTTCGCTCTTCGTCAGTTCCAGTGACCAGGTGCTCGATCACTTGGTTGTCACCGATACGGGTCGGATCGTCGAAAGCGGCTACGGCGTCGACGATTTGGCACCGCACGCGGTCGCGCAGCTCCTGGGTGGCAGCGCGCCCGAAGGTGATCAACAGCATCTGGTCGAGCGTCGCTACACCCTCGGCGATGTACCGCGTGACCAGACCGGCCAGCGCGAACGTCTTGCCCGTACCCGCGCTGGCTTCCAGCACCGTAGTCGAACACGGTGCGGGCAGCGGACCCAGCAGGTCGAAAGGATCCATCAGACAAGCGCTCTCAACAGTGGCAGCCACAGTCGTTGCGCGTACTCGTCGAGGCCTCTCGCGAGGAGGTCCCTGAGCCAGGCGTCCTCACCGAACGCGCGGACGTGCGCCGGGTCGGCATACTCACCGGGATAGCGGTCGGAGCGCCACCGATAGCCGGCTGCGCGCTGCGGGTCGTCGTGGCTGTGCACGGCCGCTGCCCAGGCGTAAGACGTTTTGACCGGCAGCGGCAGCGGTTTACGGCGGCCCTCGTCGTACATGGCGACGAGGTCTTTCAGCAGTTTCAAGGCGGTGTCGGCCGGCCCGGTCAGCTCATCGGTTTTCGGTGTGGTGCCCCGCTTCGGGCGACCGACGCAGATTGCCGCCCACTCTGACTGCGGAGCGTGAGCGACGAGCGCCAGCAACGGGATCCACGACTGCATCAGGTGGCGGCCGTCGAGCTTCGAGTACGTCACCGACACGAGCCGATTCCCGTAGACGGGTGAGACCGTGCCCGTCAGGCGCCGGCCGTCGTCGAGATGGATGTCGACGTCGACCGCGCTGGGCTCTGCGTGTCGATATGGCCGGGCGGTCTCAGCCAACAGCGCGGCCTGGTCGCGAATCTCGGTGGCCTTACGCCAACCCAGCCGACCTGGCGGCAGGGTGCCGCGGCGCCATTCGGCATGCCGGGCCTGGTCGGGGTCCATGCCGTTGAGCATGTCGTGCAGCATCCGGTCGCCGACCGTCCACTCCTCGAGCGCGTTGATGTCGACGGGCATGGCGTCCTCGACGCCGTCGACCTCCCACGGCAGCGTGAAGTCGAGTGCCCTGAAGAATCCCTTCACCGGATCTTTGAAGAAGGCGACGAGGTCGGCGAGCACGACGTAGTCGGGTACTGGCTCGGGAAGGGGGCCGTCGATGAACGGTGGACGTGGGTGCCGGTCCGCCGCGCGGGCGTGGGCGGCGTTGAGGACGGTGGGGTCGAAGGTGAACGGTTCGTCGGGGATCAATCTGCCAGGGATCACGTTGCGAGTGTCGAAGGGCTGCAACGGATGCTTGACGACGACGTCGTGGCGCACGTGGCGTTCCGTCGTCATGTCGAGGGTGTCGAGCAGTTCGGCCAGTGGCACTGCGGGCGGCCGCTCCTGCCCCGAGTATTCGTTGGCGCCGGTGTAGGTGATGACCAGCTTCTCGGTGGCCGCGCCGATTGCGTCGAGCAGCAGTTGGCGGTCTTCCGAACGGATGTCCCGCTCGCCGGTCATCGGGTTGCGGGCGAGCGCGTCGTCGCCGTCGACCACACCTTGGCGCGGAAACACGCCGTCGTCCAGTCCGACGAGGCACACGACCCGGTGGGGCACTGAGCGCATTGGCACCATCGTGCAGACGGTCAGCGTGCCGGTGCGGAAGTTCGCGCGTGTGGGGCGTCCGGCGAGGTGGCGTTGCAGGATTGCTTTGACGTCCGGCAGTCGCATCGGTGTGTCCGTGCGATCTCCGGCGTGGGTCAGCACGCCGCCGAATTCGCGCTGCAGCTGGCTGGTCTGCCAGACATCGTCGTCGCCGACTCGGGTGAGCAGTTCGATGGCTTCCGTGAGATCGGTCAACCACTCGTTCAATGGCTTTGTGCCGCTGAGATTTTCGACGGCATGCCTGAGGCGGTCGATGTATTCGGCCAGCTGGCCGGCGAGTTCGACGCGGTTGCTGCTGACGTCGTCGAGCGGCAGGGTGGCCTCGAGCCAGGCGCGTGAGTCGTCGGACATGGCGACACCGGCGAGCACGCGGTCGATGCCGAATTGCCATGTGTTCTGGACGAAGTCGACGCCGAACGGCTGGCGATGCACGCGGTCGAAGCCCCACCGGATGTTGGCCTGGCGCACCCAGCGAGTGATGTCTTCGAGGCTGTCGTCGGTAAAGCCGAACCTGGCTCTTACCGGCGCGGCTTGTGCGAGGTTGAGCACTTCGGTGGCGGTGGCCCTGCCGCCGGCGAGTTCCAGGAGTTGGGACGCGACGCCGAGCAGCGGGTTGGTTTGCGTCAGCGCGCGGTCGGCGAGCTTGACGCGCAGCTGGTGTGCGGGATGGACGCCCTTGATCATGTCGCCGAGGCCGAAGCCCGCGACGATCAGCGGTGCGTAGGTCTCGATGTCCGGGCACATCACGAGGATGTCCCGCGGCTCCAGCGTCTTGTCGTCTTGGAGCAGGCCGAGTAAGACTTCGCGGAGCACGTCGATTTGGCGGGCCGCCCCATGGCAGCTGTGGACCTGGATGCTGCGGTCGTGTGTGGTGTGTCTGCGCCCTTCGGGCCTGATGGCGTTGGCGGTGATGTCTTGCTGCAGCCAGCCGAGCAGCGTGTCGGGTTTGGTTGTGCCGCCCAGATATTCGTCGGTGTGAGGCTCCGGCAGGTTGCGTTGGAGCTCACGGAGGTCGCGGCCGAGTGTGGCCAGCAGCGGGTGCTCGACGTGGCGGTGGCTGGTGTCGTCTTTTCTCAGGATGGGGCCGTGGTGGTCTTGGAGCTTGTGCCAGAGGTCGTCGCTGGGGTGCGGCAGCCACAGGTGAAGGTCGTGATGGGTGGCTAGCGCTTGCAGCAGCTCGACATCGGTGATCGCCAGCCGGGTGTGGCCGAACAGTGAGAGTCTTTGCGGAAGGTCAGTAGGCGACTCCTGCAGCCGCGCAACGGTTTTGGCGTGCCTGATGTGCGGTGGGTCGGCGTCGATGCGGTGGACGAGTGCGCGCCACAGTTCGGGTTGCCAGCTGAGGTCTCGGTCGAGGCCTTCGGTGGTGCCGCGGAGCCACGCTTCGAGCAGGTGTGGGCGTTGGCGGGCGTAAGAGGCGAAAAGCCCCGCGAGGCGTCGGGCGACGGCGTAGCGCCGGCCCTGTCTGAGTTCCTTTTCTTCGCCGCAGGCGAAGTGGCCGAGGTGGGTGGCGAGCGTCGTGCACCACGGCTCGTCGAGGCTTCGGTCGACAACGTCGAGCAGGGGCCACACCGTCGCGTCGGGGGACCAGGGGTCGTCGTCGACGGTGTTGGTGATCTCCGCGATCAGCGACTGCGGGTTGCGGAACGCGATGCCGGCGCAGACACCGTCGGATTCGTGGGCGCGGCCGAGGATGTGGGACAGGCGCTGGCTGAGCCAGCGTTCGACGCCCTTGGCGGGGACGATGACGAGCTCCTCGGCGAACGGGTCGGGGAGCGGGTCGGACAGCAGCTTGCCGAGGCCGTCAGCTAGGAGGTCGGTGCGCTCGGCACGGTGGAGATGAAGCATTGACGGTCACGATATGCTGCGGCACCGACATCGCGGTGGTAGCAATTCTGCTACCCTCGGCGCTGTGGCCACGATCCCGCAGAAGGAACTCCGCAACAACGTCGCCGAGGTGCTGCGTCGCGCCGAGGCTGGCGAGGAGCTGACGATAACGGTTGCCGGCAGACCGGTGGCTCGGCTCGGGCCCACTCGGCACCGGCGATGGGTTACCGGCCCGGCGCTGCAGGCCATCTGGCGCACAGCCCCTCCGCAGACACTGGAGCATGATCTCGAGCGACTTCCTGCCTCGCTGGTCGATCCGTTCGAGTAGCGATGCGTGCGCTTCTCGACACCTCCGTGCTCGTCGGTGAGGCAGCGCCGAATGGTGTCGAGGCGGCGATCAGCGTCGCTTCTATCGCAGAGCTGTATTTCGGTGTGTTGGTCGCTATTGATGACGACGAACGCGCCCGCCGTGCGGTCCGGCTTGGAGCGATTGAAGCCACGTTCGACCCGCACCCGATCACAGATGATGTGGCCCGCGAATGGGGCCGGCTGTCAGCCGCCGTAATGAACCGTGGCGGCCAGCCGCGTCGGCGTGCGGTCGACCTCGCAATCGCCGCAACCGCAAACGTCCTCGGTGTCCCGCTACTTTCGTTCAACGTTGGCGACTTTCGCATCATCAGCGACCTCGTGGATGTTCGTCGTCCAACTGAAGTCGAGAGCTAGCCGCATCGAATATCTGCGCCACGCGAACATTCCTCAACTCGTCAGCACCACCCGCCGAGGGCTTCCGCCGACGTCGTGCACATCGATATGGCCGGTGCGGCCTGCGGGCATTGCCCGTTCCCTGCCCCACGCGCGAATGGCCGCGACTTGCTCGGGGTTGGTCCGGCTGAACGGCATGACCGTCGTGAATTTTGCCTTGATGAACTCCTCGGACGGCTTCGCCTCACCAGCGCGGAACGCGGCCGACGCAATCTGGTGCACCACCCACTCCAGGTCTGACCCGGCGAAACCCTCTGAAATGCTTACTAATTCGTCGATAAGGTCTGGCGCCGGCTCATAGTGCAGGTATTTGTCGAAGTACAGCCGGATGATCTCCGCGCGGTCTTGGTCGTCGGGCAGATCCACGAAAAACAACTCGTCGAAGCGGCCCTTGCGTAGCAGTTCTGGAGGCAGCGACGTCACGTCGTTTGATGTCGCGACCATGAACACCTTGGACCGAGATTCCTGCAACCAGTACAGGAATTGACCGATCAACCGGCGCGTTACGCCCGAGTCGCCGTCACCTGACCCTGCGAGCGCCTTCTCGATCTCGTCGACCCACAGCACGCAGGGCGCGACCCGGTCGGCCATCTCGAGGGCCTCCTTCAGGCGGCTTTCGGAAACGCCGACATACATTCCGAGGATCGACGCCATGTCGAGCCGGTACAGCGGGAGTCGCCATTCACTGGCAATAGCCTTGGCGCTCAACGACTTCCCGCAGCCTGGTACGCCGACCAGTAGGACTCCCTTGGGTGGGTGCAGTGAGGTCTTGGTCAGGTCCGCCCGCAGTAGCTCGCCTTGTTCGGCCAGCCATTGCCGCAATGTGGTGAGTCCGCCTATGCGGCTGTCCTCCTCGCGAACTTTGACCTTTTCGATACCGCTTGTCTCGCCGAACATCTGGTCTTTGAACTCGGACAATTCGACGGTGTCGTCGGTTCTCAGAAACCCCTTCGCCAGCAGTGTCGTCATCGCGTTGACTGCCTGCGCCTCGCTGACACCGAGCAGGATCTCGGCGGCGTGCCGAATGTCCTCCGGTCCCCACTCGATCGGCATGACACTGCGGTGATCCTCGACAAGCGCGGTCACCAGTTCCTGCATTTCGTCGAGGTCGGGCAAATCGAGTGTTACGGTCATCCCCAGCCGAGTCAGCCCTGTCCACACCGGTTTTGACGAGATCAGGATCAACGACCCTTGGCGTTCGTCCGCTATCCGAGCGACCTCGGCGAGGTAGCGCGTCGTCGAATTGTCACCGTCGATCTCGTCGACGTCCATGAACACGAAGTTGGCATTGCTTCGGGAATTGAACGTCGCGGACGCGTACTCCAGGGCGCCGACGAACGAGCGGTCGTCGATGACCTGCACCTGCCCGGACAACTCGAAAAGTCCCTGCGCCATCGAATGTCGGTAGAAAGCCATCGATTTGAACTGTCCGGCGACACCTCGGATCAGCTCCAGGGCTCGCGCATTCTCCGCGCTGCGCACGATGATGACGGGGACTCGGGCTTTGAGGTACCGGTTGAGTATTTCGGCGGTGCCGACCATGTTAGGCAACGGAAAAACCTTCCTATTCGTACGTCAACCGTCGTTGATGACGACACGGCGCCGCGTGACCCTGACAGGTCCGAGTGAAGGCGGTGCGGCAGGCCGCGATGCTGTTTCGGAAGCAGTCGGTGCGGCTGCTTTCGCGTTGACATACAGCGAGTTCAATGGGTAGTCGGGCTGCAAGATGACCGTGAAGCTGTTCGACCGCACCAACCGCAGGAGCCGTTCACGCGTGGCGATCTGCACGGCTCCGCCCCGCGCGGGCTGTGTGACGGCGTATTCGAGGTCATGCTGAATGCGTCGAACGTCTCGCTCGACGCTTTCCAGCAGCGGCTTCTGGATTTCGGATGGAAGAGAGCGGTGCTGTGCGAGTTGTACGCGCCGCCCAAGCAGCGCCCGAAGTTCGACGAACGTGCGGGCGTAGTCGTGTTCGGTAGTGGCTCGAGCGATGTTGCGCTCGAGCCGTCGCTGCCAGGTGTTCATCACTTCCTGCTGTACGGCGGCGATGTGCGCGACCAGCCGTTCATACGCGGACGGGGGTAGCGAGTCGGCTTCGAGCCGGGGGAGGCCGCTGAGGTCATGGTTAGGGTCCTTCGCCCATGCTTTCAGCGCGAGAACCCAAGCCTCGTAGGCGCTATTGCCGGGCGCGGTCACTGCGTCCGCGGCCCGGCGGACGCAGGCGGTCGCACAACGGTGATTTCGCCCGGCGGCAGGGGGTCCCAGCTTGGAAGGTCGCCCGCGATCTTACGGTTGCGCGACAGTTGCGGCTTGGCGATGCTGCCGCGGCTCAGCGACTCACGGGAGACCGGCGGTCCGTCGTCACCAGCGGTCGGCGCGATGAACGGGTTTCGGCGCGTACGTCGCACCACAACACCGGGTTGCACCTGCGCATGCACAGAGCGGTTGGCGCGTACGGCTTTACCGCGCGGCGCGCCTGAAGATGGGGATGTCATGATGCCTGCTCCTGGGACGTGGTGTATCTCGGCCATGAGTCCACGACGGCGAGTAGCGCGCCTTCTTTCTGGTCGGCTGACGCATAGGCGAGTTTGGCGTCGACGAATTCGGCGATCGCGGCTCGATAGATGTCTACCGAATGCTGTAGTGCCTGTTGTGCCATGTTTCGCGCTTCACGATATTTCTGATCAGCGGTGCTCTTGGTGCGCCAGAGCCAGATTGCCGCACCCCCCGCTGCTAGAAGGAACAAGAATATCCCCACAGGGAAGGCCAGAATCATGAACAGCAATCCGATCAAGGCGATCCCGCCGGCGATGACGTAGTTGTATTCCTTAAATCGCACCCGCTCGAGGTAGGCTTCGACTGCTTTGCGCCATGTTGCGGCGAGCGACTCTTCGGCCTCCCGTTGGGTGACCCCGGTACTTGCCTTCCACCCTGGGAAACCCAGTGCCGCTGCATAGTTCGAGTGGTTGCGATCCAGCTGAATGTCGACGGCATCGCGATAGCCGGCGCGGTAGTTGGCGGTGTAGGTGCCGATGGCTTTCTTGAAGTCGCCGCGGCCTCCGTCGATCGCGATTTTCTGCGCCGACACGGAGACTCCAAACATGCTCGGACGGATGGCCGCTTGTGTCTGTAGCGACACCACGTCGAACTTCTCATCGAGAGCTTGGTTGAGTGCGTCCGCTTTCTCTCTTGCCCTGTCGAGGTCACCGCCGCTGTTGATTACTTCGCGGTGGAAGACCACTTCGCGCTGAAACGGCAACTCCTCCGCGTCGAATTCGGTGACGAGCACCTCGAGGATGTCGTCCAGACGCTCCTGAACCGAATGTGCCAGAGGTGTCGACGTATCGCGGATCCTCGCATACTTGTCGGCGACGAACTGCAGTGCGGATGCGCGCTCTAACAGTTCTTTCCACTGCGGCCACTGCGGCGACACTTTCGACAGGTATGGGTACAGCGACTCGTCGACAGTGGCGCGATGGATGGCGATCTCTTTGACCCAGGTATCCACCTGAGCGCGCAAGACTCCTGGGTCATTGCGGAACTTTGCGTTCCATGCGTCGAGTTGCTCACTGATGATCGCCTTGCCGTGTGGACCGAACGCGTCCTGGGAGGCGGCTTCCAAAATGACGACGAATTCCCTTGTGAGAGCGCGCGGATCGAGCGAGGCGAGGTAGTGACGCAGCCACCGGCCAGCTGCCTCCAATCGCGCCTGACGGCGCAGGACCAGTGCAAAGAACAGGCTGGTCTTCTGCGGGTCGCGGCTGAAGGCTGCGTCGATAGACCTGGTGGCGAGGTCTTGGTTATCGCGTGACCATGCGGCCAGCGCCACGAGAGCCGGGGCCAGCCAGTACTGCGGCGTCTGCAGCATCAGCTCCTCTGAGATCTGCTGAACCGTGCGGTTGCTGACGTTGCCGATGTCGAAGGCTTGCAACGTGCCGATCGAGGTGCGCCTAACAATCTTGTAATGGCCGTACTCACGTTCCAGCTGCGCCTCGATATTGCCGATCACGGTCTCGGAGCGCTGGACTGCTGCAGTGCGCTCCGCCTGCCGCACGAACGCCTCGAAGTCCGCGCGCAACTGGTTGAGTTCGCTTCTGGCAGAGGTGAGGTCTGCGGAGACGCGCCCGACATTGGCGTCGACGGCGCTGACTTGACTGCTCAGGACGGAGATGTCGCGGCCGACGCTGTTGATCGCGCTGATGACCGGGGCGAGGTTGACGTATCCGTTGCTCATACAGGTAGTGCTCTCTTCAGGTTTGTGCTGGTTTCTAGGTCGCGGGCGTGAAATCCACAGAGGTGCCGTCGGTGCGGACCGGAACGATTGCGCCGTCGGAGTAAATCTCGACGTAGGCATAGGCGCCGCTGCAGGCCAAGCCGCGGGCCTGGTTATAAGGGAATCCGGGATCGTCGCCGGGAGAGTAGTGCTCGAGAATTGTGTGGGTCAGGCTCAGCTTGTGGTCGACGAACGGGGGACCGAGGTAGCACTTCGAAAACAGGCCGATGAGCATGCCGCCCTGGCGGGCGTCGTACTGCTGGCGAACCCAGTCCATGATTTGTGTACGGGCGGCTGCATCGACCGTCGTGTCCAGACTCGCGATCGCCGACATCAGGTCAGCGGAGCGCGGCCGTACTCGATTGGTGACTTGCTGCCGGTCGACCACGATCTTGTTGGCTGGCGCAGTCGTGGCGGTCACGTTTGTGGGCATGACGAGGCGAGATTCCGGCTGCTGCAGAACACGGCGCCGCGATACATAGCTCACCGGGACTCCTCCCGGCCGGCGATGACGAGCATCAGAGACCCCCTCGGTTGCATGAGCGTAGAAGACATGCACCGTCGATGTGGACGATTCTGTAATCTCCGGCAAACCTGACGCGGTGACGTCAGCTGCCGGTCTTCGTCGTCAGAGTATGGGCGAGCCGTCCCACAGCAAAGGGGCAAAGGTCCTTAAAGGAATGGGGCGAACGCAATATCGTCAGGCGTTGGTGGCGAACCACGCCGTCGTCACCGTGTGGCGTATCGGCGGCTGGAACGGCGTGTCCCGCGGACCCAACTGGCCGACGAAGACGGCCCACAGGGGTCGGGTCCGGTCGATCGCGTCGGCCGGATTCCAATTCGGCGGCGCCAGCACGCCGAGGTTGCGTTCACATCCGTAGATCGGAACGGTGCCGTCGGCGCGGCCGCCGAAGTCGATGCCGTTGGGAAGGATGCAGCGGGTGCCGTCGTCGAGAAGCATCGCGAACGGTATCGGCGTCGCGGGCGGTTGGACGGTGGGAAGGGGTCCAGGGGAGGGGAACCGGCGCAGTGTCTTGCTCTAAGGATCCGTCGCGCACAACAGCGAGCCCGGGGCCGGCCAGCACACTTGGGCGGCGGCTTCGCTCGGTTCGCAGGCGTAGATGTCGGCGGCGGTGGCGGCCGGTGACGGGGCATTGCAGCTTGCCAGGTCGGGGGAGCTCTGCCGGGCCACCACGTGATAGCCGTTGAGCGGTAGGCCGTTCACGTCGACTGCCACCACATTGATCACCTCGGTGGCAGTCGGATCCGCGACGGCGCTCGCCGCTGTGGGCATTATGACGACGAACATCGACGCAGCCCCAGCCCACAACACGGTGCGCATGGTTCAAGCCTCCCGCATTGGTCTGTCGAGCGCACGCGTATCGGTCGTACGCTCGACGGATGAAAGCCGTCGCCTGTACCAAGGCCACGCTCGAGGTCGTCGAACTGCCGGTCCCGACACCCGCGAAGGGCCAGCTGCTCATCGACGTCCTCCGGTGCGGTATCTGTGGTTCGGACCTGCACGCCCGACACCACTGCGACGAACTCGCCGACGTGATGACCGAGTCCGGGTACGACGACTTCATGCGCTCGGATCAGCAAGTCGTGTTCGGGCACGAATTCTGCGGGGAGATAGTCGATTACGGCCCAGGTACCAGGAAGTCGCCACGCCCCGGCACGGTCGTCGTCGCGATGCCGCTGTTGCGCCGCGGCAAGGAGGTGCATGCGATCGGGCTGACCACAAAAGCGCCGGGGGCCTACGCCGAGCAGCTTCTCATCGAGCAGATGTTGGCGTTCCCGGTGCCGAACGGGTTGGCACCTGAGGTAGCCGCTCTCACCGAGCCGATGGCCGTCGGCTTGCACGCTGTGCGCATCAGCGACGTGGGCAAGGGCGACGTCGCGATCGTCATCGGCTGCGGGCCGATCGGTTTGGCGGTGATCTGCATGCTCAAGGCCGTCGGTGTCCGCACCGTGATCGCCAGCGACTTGTCGTCTGCTCGACGTACTCTCGCGACCGCGTGCGGAGCGGACGCAGTAGTCGATCCCGCACAGGAGTCGCCGTACGAGGCGGCCGCCGGCCGCGGCCACCTCGACACCGTGTCCGACGCCTTCGGACGCATCAGCGCGCTCGAAACGCTGCACAAGCTGCGCGTGCCATGGTGGCATTTGTTGCGGGCCGCGGAAGTGGTGGGGGCGGCGGCGCCCAAGCGTCCGGTGATCTTCGAATGCGTCGGCGTGCCGGGCATGATCGACCGCATCATCGCCGATGCACCCCTATTCTCCCGGATCGTGGTGGCCGGCGTGTGCATGGGTGCAGATCGCATCCGTCCGGCGATGGCGATCAACAAACAGGTCGACCTACGATTCGTGTTGGGCTACACGCCATTGGAATTCCGCGACACGCTGCACATGCTCGCGGACGGAAAGGTCAACGCCTCACCGCTGATTACTGGGACGGTCGGGCTGCCGGGTGTTGAATCTGCGTTCGACATGCTTGCCGATCCCGACAAGCACGCAAAGATCCTGATCGACCCGAGAAGCGATGCGACAAGCCCGTGATACCGCTTGTGCATTTGCCTCATGAGCGAGAGCTGTGGCCGCTGTGGCCGAAGTGGACAATGCGCTCAAAAACCCTCGATCAACGCTCGCGGGCACGATACTTTCGCAAGGGCGACAGTCGACGCGGAGGTGACCATGGCGATCAGCCGAGCAGTGGCGAGTTTAACAGCGGTGTGCGCCTTTGCGGGCATCCTGGGCGGCCTGCCCACTGCAACCGCAGACCCCCCACCGGCATGCGGCCCCGATCAAGCCACCGCCATCGCCATCGCAACCGCCCACGATCGCCACGAGTCCATGACGCAAGGACCCTGGAACCCCAACCCGGTCATGAGCAATTTCGACCCGTGCGCGAACCTCTCCGGCGTCGTCCTGACCATCGACATGGCCAAGCCGTCGTCCCCCCGCCAGGTTTTCCTGTTCAACCGCGGCAACTACGTCGGTAACGCGCTCACTCGCGGCCAACCTTTCACCACCATCGACGTGGCTGCATCCACGAAGGACACCCTGATCGTCGACTACGTGTCCGGCCGCACCTGCGGAACCTGCACTGACGGCAAGGTCACTCCGGTCCGCTACTACTGGGACGGCGCCCGTGCCGTCATGGCCGATCCCATCCCGCCCCGCCAGGATTGGCCTATCCCGTAGGCAGCCGCCAACATATGACCGAGCCGCTGGCCTGGACCCTTACCGACGGCCGCGAGCTCTTGTTCTTCGCGTTACCCGGCCATACCCCGATGCCGGTCACCGACCGACGGTCCCTGCCCGAACACGAACATGCCTTGGCCGAGTTGCGCTTTGACCGGCAGACCGGCCAGTGGATCACGATCGCCACGGCCCGCCAAGACCGCACCTACAAGCCGCCCTCCGACGAATGTCCGCTTTGCCCAAGCCCTTCCGGCCTGACCAGTGAAATTCCTGCCGACGACTACGACGTCGTGGTCTTCGAGAATCGCTTCCCGAGCTTCACCGGCCACGCGACCGACCATCTCGCCGCACCCGACGGCAACCTCTTCACCGCCGCGCCCAGCCGCGGCCGCTGCGAGGTCATCTGCTTCTGCAGCGACCACACTGGCTCGTTTGCCGCGCTCGACCAGCCGCACGCCCGCCTCGTCGTCGACGCATGGTGTCACCGCACCGCTGATCTGATGGCTCGACCTGGCATCGCTCAAGTCTTCTGCTTCGAGAACCGCGGCGAGGAAGTCGGTGTGACCCTGACCCACCCACACGGCCAGATCTACGGCTACCCGTTCCTCACGCCCCGCACCGAGGTGATGCTGATCCAAGCACGCCGTCACCGAAAACGTCATGGCACAAACCTGTTTGAAGATCTCCTGCAGGCCGAGCGTTCCGACGGCCGACGCGTGGTCCGGCAGACCGGGCACTTCACCGCGTTCGTCCCCTTCGCCGCCCGCTGGCCGGTCGAAGTCCACATCTACCCGAACCGGTTCGTACACAACCTGACCGACCTCCACGACGACGAACTCGACGAGTTCACCGAGATCTACCTCGACATCCTGCGCCGCTTCGACCGCCTGTATTCAGCGCCCCTGCCCTACATGTCCGCGCTGCATCAGTACGCCGACACCGACGTCCAGCGTGAGGGTTACTTCCACGTCGAATTGATGTCGATCCGCCGCAGCGCCACCAAACTGAAGTACCTCGCCGCCTCGGAATCGGCCATGGACGCGTTCATCAGCGACGTGACACCCGAAGGCACCGCGCAGCGTCTGCGTGAGGCTTGACGTGATCCGCTATGCCGCACCTGGGCGGGTCAACCTGATCGGCGAGCACACCGACTACAACCTCGGCTTCGCGCTGCCGATCGCACTGCCCCAACGGACCGTCGTCACCTATGCGCCAAGCGGTTCCGCCACGCTGGCCGTACGCAGCGACGCAGCAGACGGTCTTGCTCAGATCGCACTCGGCACTGCCCCCGGCGATGTCAGCGGCTGGGCGGCTTACGTCGCCGGCGTGCTATGGGCACTGCGCCGTGCCGGCTATCCGGTGCTTGGCGGCGACATGTCGATCTCGAGTGATCTCCCGATCGGCGCGGGTCTGGCGTCGTCAGCGGCGCTGGAGTGCGCAGTGCTGGGTGCACTGATCACTGCCAAAGGCCTACGCCTGAATCCCGTCGAGCAGGCGCAGATCGCGCAAGCGGCCGAGAACCACTACGTCGGCGCCCCCACCGGACTGCTCGACCAATTGGCAAGTCTCTTCGGCGCACCGCGCACCGCGATTCTCATTGACTTCCAATCGCTTTCGGTGCAGCCCGTCCCGTTCGATCCCGATGCATCCGACGTTGCGCTGCTGCTCATCGACTCACGCTCCCGGCACCGCCACGCCGACGGCGAGTATGCAGCCCGCCGCGCTTCATGCGAACGCGCTGCCGCGACCCTCGGCGTCTCGACCCTGCGTGCCGTGCAAGACCTCGCAGCGCTCGAGACGGTCACCGGCGTCGACGCACGTCGCGCACGCCACGTTCTCACCGAAAACCGAAGGGTGCTGGATTTCGTTGCGGCGCTGGGCAATCGGGACTTCCAAGGCGCTGGCGCCATCCTCACCGAATCGCACCGATCAATGCGCGACGACTTCGACATCACCAGCGACCACATCGATCTGATCGCCGACGCTGCGGTACGAGCCGGAGCGCTGGGTGCGCGGATGACCGGCGGCGGCTTCGGTGGCTGCGTCATCGCACTCGTTCCCCTCAACCGGCTCGACGACGTGGCGGAATCCGTGCGCAACGTCACGCACCGCGCCGGCTATCCCGCGCCGACGGTCACGCGCACGACGGCAGGGCCCGGCGCCATGGAATGCTGACGCGATGACGACCCCGAACCTCAGCCGCTCCGTCGCCGGCCGGACGGCCTTCATCACAGGCGCCGGCAGTGGAATCGGCCGCGCGACCGCAGAAGTCTTCGCCGCCGAGGGCGTGCGGGTGGCGCTCGCCGACATCCAGTCCGACGCGGTGCACCAGGTGGCCGACGCCATCCGCCAACGAGGCGGGCACGCAACGGCTTACCGCCTGGATGTCGCCGACGCGGCGGCGGTCGCCACGACTGTGCCCGAAGCCGCCGACGCGCTCGGCGGCTTGGATTTCGTCGTCAACAACGCCGGAGTTGTGCGCCCGACCGCGTTGGACGACAAACAGTACGACGACATCTGGCGGTGGCAGCTGGACGTGATGCTGACCGCACACCAGCGGATCGCCCGGGCGGCGCTGCCGTATCTGCGGCAGTCGTCGTGCCCGCGGATCGTCAACCTGGCCTCAACCGAGGCGATGGGCGCCACCCGCGGCAACGGCATCTACGCCGTCGCCAAGCACGGCGTGGTGGGCCTGACGCGTGCGCTCGCGGTCGACCTTGGGCGCGAGGGCATCACCGTCAACTGTGTCTGTCCCGGACCGATCAACACCGCACTCACCGAGCGAATCCCGGTCGAGCACAAGACGATCTTCGCGAAACGTCGGACTGCCCTCGGCCGTTACGGCGAGCCGGCGGAAATAGCGCACATGATCCTGAGCCTGTGCCTGCCGGCAGCCTCTTACATCACCGGTGCGATGGTGGTCGTCGACGGCGGGATGACTGCCCGCAACGCCCGACGCCCGGCGTGCACGATCAAGTCCGAGAATCGGAAGGTCTAGGGAACTCGGCGGCGATTGTCGTGCGGATCTCGTCCAGCACAGCCGCCCGTACCTTCAGCTTGCTTTCCTTGTGCGCCCGCGCGTCCAGCGCAGCGAAGCCCTTGGCGACTTCCTGTGCGCGCGGACGCACCATGTCCGCCTCGACCAACTCGTCGAGATATCCTGCGGCAAGAGCGTTTTCGCCCTTGAACTCGTAGGCGAGGTTGACGGCACGCTGAATCGCCCCAGGCGTCAATCGATTTCGCATGATCGCGAGAGCCGGGCCCGGCATCGTGAGCCCAATCGCTACCTCGTTGGCCTGGATGCGGTGCGACGGCGCGCCGATCAGGTAGTCACCGCAGAGCATCAAAAACGATCCCATCGCGATGCAATGGCCGGTACACGCCATCACCACCGGCTTGGAGAACGCGAGAACCCTTGCGGCGAGCTCGAATCCGCCGACGAGCATGTCGAGAGCGGCATCGCCGCCGCCCGTCAGCACCTTGAGGTCGAAGCCGCCGGAGAACACGCGGTTGTTGCCGGCTATCACCACCGCCTGCACGCCTTCGAGTTCAGCGTGGTCGAGCGCCTCGTTGATCTCGAGCTGCATGTCCGGCGACAGCGCGTTGACCTTGCCGTCGTCCATGGTGATCGTCGCGACCGAGTCGTCGACGCTGTAGTGAACCCGTTCTCCCATGGCCACCGACGTTACTCAGACGCCCATCAGCATCCGCCACTGCTCCAGGCTGGTCGGGCGGAACACGTAGTTGGTGCGACGCACCTCCGACAACGACGCGCTCGGCTCAGCTGAGTACCAGTGGCCGGGGTAGACGGTCGGGTCGCCCGGCAGCTTCGCCAGCTGATGCAGGCTGCGGTACATGGCGTCGACGTCGCCGCCTGGGAAGTCGGTGCGGCCGCAGCCTTCCAGGAACAACGTGTCGCCCGCCACCAGGCGCCCGTCGAGCAGGAAGCACTGACTGCCCGGTGTGTGGCCTGGGGTGTGCAGCAGTTCGATCTCGACGTCGCCGATGTTGACCTTGTCGCCGTGCTCGTGGGTGGTGAGCTCGGCGAGCGGGATGCCCGTCACCCGCGACACCCACAGCGCCTCGTGGGAGTTGACGTGGACCGGAACTTCCGTGTGTTCCATCAGTTCGGCCAGGCCCTTGAGCGTGAAGCCCATCATGGTGCCGCCGACGTGGTCTGGATGATGGTGCGTGACAAGCACACCGGACAGGCGCATGCCGTCTTGTTCGAGCACGTCGACCAGATCCTGGGCGGCGTAGGCCGGGTCGACGACCACGGCGTCCTTGGTCTCCCGGTCGCCGATGAGGTAGGCGAAGTTGCGCATCTGCTGGGCGATCATGTCGGTCTTCCCGAAATCGCGGCCGGACAGCAGCTGGCGGAAATACAGGCGATCGTCGCTGGCCATGGGTTCAGGGTATTCGGCCTCTGGCAGACGAAATTGGTGCGGGTGCGACACCGCAGGCGGCCATAGGCTGAATCGCATGTGGGCGACAGAGGCTGATTTGAGTGGGCTCGAGGCTGCCGCAGCGTTGCTTCGACAGCACGCCACGCAGCTTGTGGTAGGCGCGGCGCCACTTGGACCGTCGCACCAAGCGACGGTTGCTGCGGTGCGCGACGTTCATGCCGGAGTCTCGACAACATCAGGGATGGTCAAACGCCGGATCGAGGCGCTGGCATCCAGGATTTCTTCAGCAGCGGGTGATTACTCGCGAACAGAAAGCGACTCCGGCAGGACAATCCGCGCAGTGGGGCAATCCGCTTATGCCGGCTAACCCGACGCTGTCACAAGTGCGCCGTTGGAGCACTGAGCATCTCGAGATCGCGGCAGTGCAATGGGCTGATGCCGCCAACGCTTGGGACAACGCGTTCAGAACCGCTGACGGCATCGTGCAGGATCCTGGCGGAACGGTATGGCATGGATCGGCGGCGGCTGCTGCACAAGACAGGACGCGGGCTGACCGGGCCAAGGTCGTCGACGTCGCCGATGCATTGCACGGGGCTGCCGCCATGGCGCGTTCGGGTGCAACGGAGATTGCCGCCGCCCAGCAGCGCGCCATTGCCGCTGTCCATCAGGCGCAGGCCGCGGGCCTCGTCGTCAATGAGGACTTGACCGTGACATCACAAGCACCGCCCACAAGGGCCCAGGCTGCCGAGATGCAACGCCTCGCCGCGGCTGTTCACCAGCGGGCGGCCGCATTGGATGCGGTCGACCGGAGTGTCGCGGCAAAGCTGACCGCCGTGCGAACGGAACTGGACCGCTTCGGGTTTGAGTCGCTGCCCGACCGCCGCGGATGTTGTGGCGAGGCCATCCAGGCGATGGGCGGTCCGCCGCCTGATACTCCACTCCTCATCTGGTGCGATGACACAGGGCATACGGCGTATGGGTTCGCCTGCGTGATTCACTACCCGAACGGCAAGCACGAGGTTTTCTACTCGCCCACCGACGAATCCGGAACGATGGGATGGTGATGGGACCAACAACCCCGGTAGAGGGCTTGCCTCCCAACGATGGGTCATCGTTCTACTTCGTGCCTCAGGCATGGCAGCGCCCAGACGGCACATGGGAGGCGCGTTATCCCTGCCGGGACTGGACGGTGTCCGGTGAAACGCGTGAGGCAGCGATCGAGGAACTGCGTACCGAGGACCAACGTCGTGCGTCCACCGAAAAGGGCTATATCGTCGCGGTTCTCCGCGCTGCCACACGTCATCTGGATGATCCGATTCCCGGGGTGTACCGGATCCCTCCGGAAGTGCGCGCCGAGGCGATGGCCAGCGGCGATCCAGAAGCTGTGTACGACCGCTACATCGCCGAGATCGACTCCGGCGAGCGCTGATCCGCCAGGGTGCCTCCGCTTGTCAATCGCTGTGCAGCCGCACCATCCGCGTCGTGCTGCTCTCGTCGAGGTCCACCAGCTGGGCACGGGATCGCAGGAAGTCGCTGAATGAGCGGAAGCCCAGGGCCTTCTCGCTGAACGACGGGTCCATACGCTTCATCTGGGCCTTGACCGCGGAATTGTGCAGCCATTCGGTGTCGTCGCGTTGCAGGCCGATTCGCAGTGCCCGCTCCAGAAGGTCGGTGGCGACCTGCTGCGCGTCCGGAGGCGACGGTTCCCCCTCCACCGCAGGTGCCGCCTTGCGCCGGGCACGCTTCTTCGGTGCCTCTATCGAAGGGACGCCAGGAAGAGCGTCGTAGGTGACGAACTCGTCGCACGCGGCCGCCAGCGAGCCACTGCTCGCTCCTGCCACGCCGATTCCGACGACGTAGCGACCAAGGCGCTTGCAGCGCTGGGCCAGCGCGATGTAGTCGGAGTCACCGCCGACGATGACGACGTGCGTGAGGTCGGGAAGCCGGAACATGTCTTCGACCGCGTCGACCGCAAGCCGGATGTCCGCGCCGTTCTTCCCGTATGCCGCCGCGGGGAACAGCTGCACCAGATCCACTGCGCGCGCCACCAACTGACCGCTGTAACCCGCGTTGACGTCGGCCGACCAATCGGCATAGGCGCGGGTGAGCACCAAGGTGCCGAACGACGAGGCGAAGTCGATGATCGCCCCGACGTCCACGGTGGCCTCCGCGAGCCGCTCGGCCGTCAGCCCGCGCGCCTTGTCTTTCTGAAACGAGTTGCGGCCGTGGATTTGGTCGTACCGCGATATCACGATGTTGTCGAAGTCGAGGTACACCGCAACGCGGGTCGCACCGCCGTCAGCCATGGGCTCAATCTAGGGTCCCCCCGGTGCGGCTTCCGAGGTTTGTCGCTTAGAGGCGGGCATGTCGGCCTTTACCGGCAGTGACGTCCCCGTGCCCGATGGGAGCTATTCGCCGGAGGAAGTCGGGGGAGACCCGTCGTGCCCGCCTCTAAGCGACAATCCGCGGTGTCGGACCCGCATGTCAGGGTCCGGTCATGACGAAGCGGTTACTGCGCGGAACGGAATTGCGCTACGTGCTGACTGACCATCTGCATGTTCACGGCCCTGCAACGGTCGCGGAGCTCGCGGTGATGCTGGCCAGGTGGAACTTCGTCACAGACGGGCGGCCGTCGAAAGCAATTTCTGATGCATTGCGGTGGGAAATCCGGCTCGGGCGGGTGTGGAGACGTCGGCGCAGCCTCTACAGCGCGGCCTCGATGCCGCGGTCGACGGAGTACCGCATTCACACGCGGGTGCTGGCTCTGCGCGACGAGGCCGCGGAATTGTCCACAACAGGCGGCAACAACGACGTGTATCCCGACCCGGCGCGGCCGTTGCGGCACCGGGCAGACCGCAAACCGCACTGACCTCCTGTTTGGCGGGCCAGCTAGCCACGCTGTACCCTCTACAAGGCCCAATGCGCGGGTCAAGGCCCCCTTAGCTCAGTCGGCAGAGCGTTTCCATGGTAAGGAAAAGGTCAACGGTTCGATTCCGTTAGGGGGCTCGGCGGACGCCGGGTGGACTGGCGGTGCCTCAGCACAAGGCGATGTAGCTCAGTCGGTTAGAGCGAACGACTCATAATCGTTAGGTCGCCGGTTCGAGTCCGGCCATCGCTACAGGACAGGAAGAACAAGAAGGGCAGCAGAAGTGGCCTCCAGCACGGACATTCGGCCGAAGATCACGTTGGCGTGCGAGGTGTGTAAACACCGCAACTACATCACCAAGAAGAACCGCCGCAACGATCCCGACCGGCTCGAACTCAAGAAGTTCTGCCCCAACTGCGGCAAGCACCAAGCACACAAAGAGACCCGCTGAGGTAGGTTCGCCAGCCGTGTCTTTGTCCGACAGGATCGTCGGGATGCACTTTCGCTATCCCGACTACTACGAAGTCGGCCGGGAAAAAATCCGCGAGTACGCCGAGGCCGTCAAGAACGACCATCCCGCGCATTTCGACGAGAAAGCGGCGGCGGAGCTCGGCCATGACGGGCTGGTGGCGCCGTTGACCTTCATTTCGGTGTTCGGTTACCAAGCGCAGTCCGCGTTCTTCGAGAATGCGAACGTCGCCATCAAGGACGCCAAGATCGTGCAGGTCGACCAGGTGCTCAAGTTCCACAAGCCGCTCAAGACCGGCGATCGGCTGTACTGCGACGTCTACGTGGATTCGGTCAGGCAGTCGTTCGGCACCGACACGGTGGTCACCAAGAACGTCGTCACGAATGACAAGGGCGAAGAAGTCCTGGAGTGCTATACGACGCTCGTCGGTCGCAGTGACGAAGAGGGAGATGAGGGCTTCAAAGATGCCATTGCGTGAATTCAGTTCGGTGAAGGTCGGGGATCAGCTGCCCGAGAAGGTCATCACGCTGACCCGCCAGGACCTGGTCAACTACGCCGGCGTGTCCGGTGACCTCAACCCGATTCACTGGGACGACGACATCGCCAAGCAGGTGGGCCTCGACACCGCGATCGCCCACGGCATGCTGACCATGGGTCTGGGCGGCGGCTACGTGACGTCCTGGGTCGGCGACCCGGGCGCGGTCACCGAATACAACGTCCGGTTCACTGCCGTCGTCCCGGTTCCCAACGACGGCAAGGGTGCCGACATCGTGTTCACCGGCCGCGTGAAGTCGGTTGATCCCGAGACGAAGTCGGTGACGATCGCGCTGTCGGCCACCACGGGTGGGAAGAAGATCTTCGGTCGCGCCGTCGCGACCGCGAAGCTGGCGTAACCATGGCGCTCAAAACCGATATCCGCGGAATGGTCTGGAAATATCCCGACTACTTCGAGGTCAGCCGCGAACAGGTCCGCCAATACGCCGCAGCGGTCAAGGCATACGATCCGGCCAGCCACAACGAAGAGGCTGCCCGCGAACTCGGTTACGACAGCCTGGTGGCACCGCTGACTTTCGCGGCCATCTTTGCGGTGATGATCCAGCGGCACTTCTTCCAGCACGTCGACATCGGCTTCGAGACGTTGCAGATCGTCCAGGTCGACCAGAAGTTCAAGTTCCACCGGCCGATCATGGCGGGGGACAAGCTGTTCGGGACCATGTACGTCGAGTCCGTGGACGAGCGGTTCGGTGCCGACATCGTGACCACCCGCAACGTCGTCCAAGACGAGAACGGCGAGGTGATCATGGAGGCCTTCACCACGATGATGGGCCACGAGGGCGACAACTCGATCTCGGCGAAATGGGATCCGGAAACCGGGCAGGTGGTGCGGACCGCCGTCGGCGCGTAGGCGGTAATCGGATTGGTAACTCCGACGCGGGCCGATGTACACTCGGACCTCGGGGTTTCCCCACGTCAGCGCGCTGTCCGTCGGTAATTGGATCGACCGCACGGGGAGCGCGCGAATTGTGTGGGCCCCTGAACGCGTACAGGTTGGCCTGCCAACCTCTAGGGGCGTAGCTCAACTGGCAGAGCAGCGGTCTCCAAAACCGCAGGTTGCAGGTTCAAGTCCTGTCGCCCCTGCAGAACCGAACACGAAGTGATCGTGGACACTGGAGGGTGGACACGGCGAAGGCACGAACGGAAGGGCATGCGGTGAGCGACGAGCGCGAGGCTGCCGGCGCCGCAGGCGACGGCGAAGACACCACCGCCAGCGGTCGGACCGCGGTCGCCACTCGGCCGCTGCGCCCCACCGGCAAGCGGTCCCGGCAACTGACCGAGGCCGTCGAGGCCGAGCCGATCGAAAAGGCCGGCGAAACAAAGGATGGCGGCAAGGGCAAGGCCAAAGCCGCAAAGAAGACCGGCCCGGACAAGGGTCGCGGCAACCCGATCGCGTTCGTCATCAACTACCTGCGGCAAGTCGTTGCCGAGATGCGCAAGGTCATCTGGCCGAACCGCAAGCAGATGGTCAGCTACACCTCCGTGGTGCTGGCTTTCCTGGTCTTCATGGTGGCGTTGATCTTCGTCGTCGACATCGGCTATGCGGCAATCGTGCGTGGCGTGTTCGCCGGCGACTGGGCATTGAAATTTAAGTAGGGAAGGACAAGGACCGTGACAACCCCTGACGGCGTCGAGGGCTACTCCGAGGAGCAGCCTGACGCCGAGCTGTCCGCGGGTGCGTCCGTGGATGTCGACGAGCGTTCGGCCGAAGAGGCTCCTGCCGACGAGGCCCCTGCCGAAGAGCTCGACCCGGCCGAGGCGCTCAAGGCCGAGCTGCGTTCCAAGCCCGGCGAGTGGTACGTCATCCACAGCTACGCCGGCTACGAGAACAAGGTGAAGGCCAACCTCGAGACCCGCGTGCAGAACCTCGACGTGGGCGACTACATCTTCCAGGTCGAAGTGCCCACCGAAGAGGTCACCGAGATCAAGAACGGCCAGCGCAAGCAGGTCAACCGCAAGGTGCTGCCCGGCTACATCCTGGTCCGCATGGACCTCACCGACGAGTCCTGGTCGGCCGTGCGCAACACGCCGGGCGTCACCGGCTTCGTCGGCGCGACGTCGAAGCCGTCGCCGCTGTCGCTCGACGAAGTGGTGAAGTTCCTGCTGCCGCAGGGTGCGGGCAAGAAGACCGCGAAGGCCGCGACCGCCGGCGCTGCCGCTGAAACCGGCGGAATCGAACGGACGCCGGTCGAGGTCGATTTCGAGGTCGGCGAATCGGTGACCGTCATGGACGGCCCGTTCGCGACGCTGCCCGCCTCGATCAGCGAGGTCAACGCCGAACAGCAGAAGCTCAAGGTGCTTGTGTCGATCTTCGGCCGCGAAACACCCGTCGAACTGACCTTCAACCAGGTCGCAAAGCTTTGATTTCGGTGCGCTAACCGGCGCTGAGCGCATGAAAACGCACCGAAATCGCAAAGGAAAGGAAGAGCATGCCCCCGAGAAAAAAGGTCGCCGGGCTGATCAAGCTGCAGATCCAAGCCGGCCAGGCCAACCCTGCGCCGCCCGTCGGCCCGGCGCTCGGCCAGCACGGCGTCAACATCATGGAGTTTTGCAAGGCCTACAACGCCGCGACCGAGAACCAGCGCGGCAATGTCGTGCCGGTGGAGATCACCGTCTACGAGGACCGCAGCTTCGACTTCAAGCTGAAGACGCCGCCTGCGGCCAAGCTGCTGCTCAAGGCTGCCCGCGTGGACAAGGGTTCGGCTGAGCCACACCGCAACAAGGTCGCGAAGGTGTCGTGGGACCAGGTCCGTGAGATCGCCGAGACCAAGAAGGAAGACCTCAACGCCAACGACATCGACGCCGCGGCGAAGATCATCGCCGGGACTGCCCGGTCAATGGGCATCACCGTCGAATAGCGGAACAACCATCTGTGGGAGGGCTGGCATCGGCCCGCACCACGGCTCCAACACCACGATTGGATGAACGAATGAGCAAGAAGAGCAAGGCATATCGCGCGGCCGCTGAGAAGGTGGATCGCACTCACCTGTACTCGCCTCTCGAGGCGGTCAAGCTGGCCAAGGAGACGTCGTCGAAGAATCAGGACGCCACCGTGGAGGTTGCGATCCGGCTCGGCGTCGACCCGCGTAAGGCCGACCAGATGGTGCGCGGCACCGTCAATCTGCCCAACGGCACCGGCAAGACCGCTCGCGTCGCGGTGTTCGCCGTCGGTGACAAGGCTGAGGAGGCGCTGGCCGCCGGCGCCGACATCGTCGGAAGCGACGATCTGATCGAGCGGATCCAGGGTGGCTTCCTCGACTTCGACGCCGCCATCGCGACGCCGGACCAGATGGCCAAGGTCGGTCGGATCGCACGCATCCTCGGTCCGCGTGGCCTGATGCCCAACCCCAAGACCGGCACCGTCACCCCCGACGTCGCCAAGGCCGTCAGCGACATCAAAGGCGGCAAGATCAACTTCCGCGTCGACAAGCAGGCCAACCTTCATCTGGTGATCGGCAAAGCGTCGTTCGACGAGAACAAGCTCGTCGAGAACTACGGCGCCGCGATCGACGAGGTGCTGCGAGCCAAGCCGACCGCGTCGAAGGGCCGCTACCTGAAGAAGATCACCATGTCGACGACGACGGGCCCGGGCATCCCGGTGGACCCGTCAGTGACGCGGAATTTTGCCGAGGTGTAGTTGGAGCCGGAACCGACCATAAGGTCGGAGGTCTAAACGCCCTGAGCCGCAAGCGATTTCGTGAAGCCACTGACGTCGCGCAGGCTCGCGCCGTAGACGTCGGGTAGCGCACCCGCGCACATCATGTCGCCGGCATGCCCGGTGCCGGCGATGATCCGGCCGACCGCCGGCACTCCGGCGCGCACGAGCCGTCGGTAATAGAGCAGGCCCTCGTCGCGCAGCGGGTCGAGTTCGTTGACGGCGATCACGTGCGGCGGCATGCCCTCGAGGTCGTCTTCGGTCGCGTTGCCGGGCCAGCACGCCGGATCGTTGGCGTGCTCGCCGTCGGGATCGTAGACCGAGCCGTTGACCGCCAGCTCCATGCAGCTGAAGACGTATCCGTCGTTCTCTTTGAGCGAGGGCAGTTCGTCGGGCTGCTCCAGGAACCGGTTGGAGATGTACGGGCATTGTGCGTACACGCCCGCGATCTCATGCAGCCAGCCCTCGCGCTTGGCCTTGTGCGTGACCGCCAGCGTCAGGTTGCCGCCACCGGACTCGCCGGACACCACGATGTGCGATCCGCCCAATTCGTCGAGATGCGCTGCAGTCCAACAGATTCCGGCCGCGCAGTCGTTGATGCCCGCGGGGTAGGGGTGCGGGCCCAATTTGCCTGCGCTGTTGCGGAATTCGACGCCGACGACCAGCAGCCCGGTGGCCGCGAGGTTGTCGCGCCAGCGGACGTAACCGAGGTCGGTGGCGCTTCCGAATGCCATGCCGCCGCCGTGGATGTGGAAGAGGCACGGCAGCGTCGACGACGATGCGCTCGGCCGGCTGACGTAGAGCGTGATGTCGCCGCCGTCGCCGTCGATGGTCACCGTCTCGGTCGACACGCCCTCAGCCGCCGGCGCCTTCTGGGCCAACGCCGTGAGGAATGCGACCGTCACCTCCTCCGCTTTGGCGATGTAGGCCAGCCGGTCGGCCAGCGGCGCGTCCGGTGTGAGCGGCGGAGTGGGCGCCAGCCCGTCGAGGCCGAACGGCGCGAGCGCGGCGACCATTCGGGGGTCGGAGCGCGGGTCTGTGCCGAGGGTGCAGTCGGGATTTGCGAGGCGGCCTTGAAGCATGTCGTCATGCTATGCGCGGCCTCCCAGCAAAGTTTCCACGGCCGATTTGACGGTTCTGTAAAACCGGTCGGTCGTCTGTGGGACGATGCCGTTCAAACCGCCTGAATCAGCCGCGCCCCGTCCGGGGGAAGCGGTCCACGGGTCATGCAGGAGGCTGAAGGTGCGTGCCACATACCGCAAGGCGTTGTTTGCTGTCGTAGCGCTGTTGTCGGCGGTCGCCTTCGGCGTCGTGTCGGTGTTCAGCGCGGCCCTGACGTGGGGCGCGGTCACGGCGTTCGTCGTTCCGGGCACCGGTACCCCCAACGCGAATGTGGTCACCGACTACCTGAAGAACGCCTACAACCGCTACATCTACGCGTCGGACCCCACAGGCGTGCCCTCGACGTGCACCGCAGCCACCAACTGCGCGCTCAGCGGCATCAACTATCCGGCGTCGTTCTGGCCGATCTTCTTCATCCCCAACTGGTGCCCGGGGGCTAACTGCGCCAAATGGAACGAGTCGGTGGGCGAGGGCGTGCAGCACCTCGACGACGAGGTTCAGCCAGTAGTCGGCAACCTCCAGCCTGGCGACAAGCTCGTCATCTTCGGATACTCGCAAGGCGCGCGCGTGGTCAGCATCGAAAAGGAGCGCCTGGCCGCCACGCTGACCCCCGACCAGAAGAAGCAGGTCGAAATGGTCATGATCGGCAACATCAGCCGCCCGAACGGCGGGCTCTGGTCGCGGCTGAGCTTCCTGCCGACGATCCCGATCCTCGACGTGTCGTTTGGCAATCCCACCCCGACGAACTCCGACATCAAGACCACTGACATCTCGTTCGAGTACGACGGGGTGTCCGACTTCCCGGCGTATCCGCTCAACCTGCTCGCCGTCGCCAATGCGATCGCCGGCTTCCAGTTCGTCCACGGCTACTACCTGGTGCCCAACGGCAACGGCCCGACGGATCAGCTGCCGTGGGGGTACACGCCCGCAGACATCCAGAACTTCATCGAGGCGGCCGGCAATCCGACGAAGGGTGACACCACGTACGTCACCATTCCGGCGAAGTCGCTGCCGATCCTGCAGCCGTTCATCGACTTGGGCAACGCGACTGGCACGTCGGCGATCGTCGACCCGCTCCTGGAACTGGTCCAGCCGGCTCTGAAGGTGCTGATCGACACCGGCTATGACCGCACGGCCAGTCCGGGAGATCCCGTGACGTTCCGTCTGATCCCGAACATCAACCCGGTGAAGCTCGCGACCGATCTGATTGCGGCGATCGGGCAGGGCATTCACGACGCGACCGACGGCGTGCCGATTGTTCCGACGGTGACGCCGCCGTCCTCGTCGTCGACGACGACGATCTCGCTGTTCTCGACATTTGCTGCGCAACAATCGAACCCAGCACTTCAAGTGCAGAAGACCCAGCAGCAGCAGACCAGTGCGGATGCCGTTCCGACGCTCGATCTGGCGCGGACGACGTCAACCGAACCCGATGCCACAAAGTCGGCCACCGCGCAGGGTTCCAGCAACGCCAACGAACAGAATCAGAACCCGTTCAAGCTCAGGTTGGGCAGGTCGTCGGTCGCGGGAGATCAGACGACGCCGATTGCGAAGACGCCCAAGCCGGCCGCGCCGAAGCTGCCGAAGCCGGGGGACGTTGCCAAGGTCGACAACCCGCTACCGCGCGTCAGCGATCTGTTCGGCAAGCACAGGACCGGCCAGAGCGGGCAGACGGGTACGGACGGCACGAAGCCGGGTGGCAAGCAGAACGCCGCGACGTCGCCCGATTCCGGGCAGCGCGCGGCGGCGTGATCAGGCCGCCGCGCCCGGCTTGAGGTAGGTCACCAGGCTGACGTCGATGCTCTCGTCGATGAAGTAGTACTGGCAGCCCTTGAGGTACCGCATGTAACGGTGGTAGTTCTCCTCGTCGGTGACCTCGATGGCCTTCTCTTTGTTGCGCTCCAGCGCCTCGGCCCACAGACCCAGCGTCTTGATGTAGTGGGTGCGCAGCGACTTGGCCTCCGGCACCACGAACCCGGCCTTCTCGCCGTGCTCGATCATCATCTGCGTGGTGGGCAGCCGACCGCCCGGGAAGATCTCCGTGATCATGAACTTGATGAACCGGGCGAGCTCGAAGGTCAGCTTCTTGCCCTGCGCGGCCAGGTCGAACGGGTGGTAGCCGACGCTGCTTTGAATGGTCATCCGGCCGTCGTCGGGCAGGATGTCGAAGCAGTTCTTGAAGAAGTCGTCGTAGCGCTCGAAGCCGAAGTGCTCGAACGCCTCGATCGACACGATGCGGTCGACCGGCTCGTGGAACTGCTCCCAGCCCTCCAGACGCACGTCGTAGGTGCGTTCGGTGTCGACCTTGCCCAGCAGCTCTTTGCAGTACGACAGCTGTTCCTTCGACAGTGTCAGGCCGATGACGTTGACGTCGTACTTCTCCAGCGCCCGCTTCATGGTGACGCCCCAGCCGCAGCCGATGTCCAGCAGCGTCATGCCCGGCTTGAGGTCGAGCTTGTCGAGGTTGAGGTCGACGTCGGCGAGCTGTGCCTCTTCCAACGTTACGTCCGGCCCCGTGAAGTACGCGCAGCTGTACTTGCGAGTGGGGTCCTGGAACAGGCCGAAAAAGTCGTTGGACAGGTCGTAGTGAGCCTGGATGTCCTCGAAGTGCGGCCGCATGTCGTCGGCTTGCTTGGTCTTGTTAGGCATGTGTCTAGCTTGCCTTTCGTGGTTTTTCCGAGGCGGCTGACGCCCCAAGACTTGACTGGAAATGCTATCCGATGTGCAGGACTGCTCTGAAACTCACGCGGGCGTGGCCTCGCTGAAGTTTGTTTTCAGCTCGCCCACGATGTCGTCCCACAATTGCTCGGGCAACTCGTGACCCATCCCGTCGTAGAGCACCAACCGGGCGTGCGGGATCGCCCGAGCCACCGCACGACCACCTGTCGGACGCATCAGCTTGTCGGCTTTCCCGTGGATGACGACTGTCGGCGCCTCGGTTTGCCGGTTGTAGCGCAGCAAGCTGCCGGTACCGAGGATCGCCCCGAAATGCCGCGCGATACCGGCCGGGTAGTAGGACCGGTCGAACCCCTCGATGGCCTCGGCGCGGATCACGTCGTCGCTGCGGGGATAGCCGGGGCTGCCGATGATCTTGCTGACCCGGATCGCGTTGGCGATGATCGCCTCGCGGTCTGAGCCCTTGGGCTTCTGCAGGATCGCGAGCAGCTGCTGTGGTCCGGGTGGCGGCAACAGCGGCTGGTTGTTGCTGGAGAAGATCACGGCCAGCGTCTTCGTGCGGTGCTTGTACTCGGCGGCGAAGACCTGCGCGATCATGCCGCCCATCGACGCGCCCACCACGTGCGCCCGGTCGATGCCGAGATGGTCGAGAACCGCGGCCGCGTCGCCCGCCATGTCCTCGAGGGTGTAGATGGCCGGGTTACGCAGGCCGAAGAAGTGCCGCACCATTTTCACGGGCAGCGATCCCGGGTGACGACGGCCGTGCAGCTTGGAGGACAGCCCGACGTCACGGTTGTCGTAGCGGATCACCCGCAATCCCTGGTTGACCAGCTTCTCGCAAAAAGCCTTGCGCCACAAGAGAAGTTGCGCACCCAGGCCCATGATCAGCAACACGGCCGGGTCGTCCGGGTCGCCCATGTCCTCGTAGTAGATGTCCAGGTCACCCGAGCGGGCGGTGCCGGTTCGGATTTGCACTAGACCTCGACTTCCTTGTGTTCGCGGCTGACCTCGACCATGAAGTTCGCGAAGTAGCCTGTCAGCTCTGGATCGGACATCATCTGCCACTTGGGCGCCAGCAGCTTCATGTAGCGCTCGACGTAGAGGAACTGCTTGCCGATCAGCACCAGCTCGCGGGGAAGCTTCACGTCGTAGGCGTCGGCCAGCGCGGAGAGCTGCCGGCCGATCTCCGCGTAGCTCATGTCGCCAAGGCTCTTCATGGTCAGCGGCGTTGCGAACTTCTCCAGGTCCTTGGCCGCCTGCGCCTCTGGCTTCGTAGTGCCGACCGCACCCATCAGCACGACGATCTTGCCTGCCGCGGCATGGTCCTTCTTCACCAGCAGGGCGTACACCAATTCCCTTAACAGCCAACGGGTTCGGGGGTCGATGCGGCCCATGATCCCGAAGTCCAGGAACACGATCTTGCCGTTGGGGTCGACGTAGAGGTTCCCGGCGTGCAGGTCGCCGTGGAAGAGGCCGTGCCGCAGGCCGCCCTCGAACACGCTGAACAACAGCGACTTGACCAGTTCGGTGCCGTCGAAGCCGGCCTTGCGAATCGCGGCGGCGTCGTCGATGCGGATGCCGTGTACGCGCTCCATGGTCAGCACGCGGCTGGTGGTGTAGTCCCAATACACCTGCGGCACGCGGATGTTCTTGCCCAGCGGGCTGGCGTGCATGTGCGCTACCCAGGCGTCCATCGACTGCGCCTCGAGCCGGAAGTCGAGCTCTTCGGCCAGGTTGTCGGCGAAGTCGGCGACGACGTCCTGGGCGGACAGCCGCCGGCCGAGCTTTGCGAGCTCGACGAGCTGTGCGCCGCGCTTGAGGATCTGCAAGTCGGCGGCGACCCGTCGGCGGATGCCGGGCCGCTGGATCTTGACCACCACTTCCTCGCCGGTGTGCAACGTGGCGTAATGCACCTGCGCGATCGACGCGGACGCGAACGGCCGGTCGTCCCATTTGGCGAACAGCGTGTTGGGGTCCTCGCCAAGATCTTCGACGAAGATCTTGTGTACCTCATCGGGGTCGGCAGGAGGCACCGCGTCGAGCAGGCTGCGGAATTCCCGCGACAGCGGTTCGCCGAACGCACCGGGACTCGACGCGATGATCTGGCCGAACTTGACGTAGGTGGGGCCGAGGTCCGCGAAGACGTTCGGAACCTCCTTGATGACCTTCTGTTGCCAGGGCCCTCCGTCGAACAGCTTTCCGGCTACCCGGCCCGCGGCTCTGGTTACGTGCCAGCCGGTCGCCCCGATGCGGGCGGCCTCGGTGAAAAGCGGCACACTGTCGAGCTTGGCGACCTCGCGATGCTTGGTCGATGAGCGCTCGCGCGAAGAGAGAGATAGCGATGAGCGCTCGCGCGAAGAGCGTGATAATGAGCTCATAGACGCAGTGTGCCAAACGTTCTTAGGGTTCTCATAATCTGCGGGTGGCGGCTCCACCCGGTCCATCATGCGCTTTTCTCGTGGGGGCGGGTTTGCGTCGCCACTTGCGCCACATGAGTCACTCGGCGGTTTGGAGTCCGTTGTGCCCGCCTCTTAGCGACACGGTTTGACCAGCGGGTTCGGAGCAGAGGCCGGATTGGTTTGGCGTGCTATCTAGGGATGCTGCGCTGGGCTTTCGCAGTTGTCGCCAAGAGCCGGGCACAACGGTTTCCCGCCGCCCGCGCAAGACAAGAGTGAGCAATGTGACTGCTGAGGTCAGCGGGACGCAGGCGGCCGCCACGGCTTGAGCCAGTCCGTTTCCGGCCAGCCCTCGTGCGCCGCGATCAGCTCGTACATCGTCGCGCCGTCGAGCGACTCGCGGATGATGTCCGCGTGGCCGGAGTGACGGGCCAGCTCATTGATCACATGGTGGAAGACCCAGCGCACGGACCACTGTGTGATGTCCTTCGGGAACCACGGTGCGTCCGTCGGCACGGGAACCGGTGCATCGAGGTCGGCAGCGTCCAGCAGCCGCAACGTCTCAGCGTTCTGCGCGGCGAGCGCGGCCAGCACGTCGTGCAGCGTCTCGTCCTCGCGCATCACGAACTCGTCCTCGAACGCGGCCCGGCGTTCCTCGAAGGACCGAGTGTCGGGCTGCGGAGATTCAGGTGCGGCCGCGACCCGCTGCATCCACGTCCGCTGCATGCCGGTCGCATGTTTGACCAAGCCGCCGATCGACAGGGCGCTCGCCGACGGCGATAACCGGGCTTGCTCGTCGGTCAACCCATGGGCAATGGCGAAGTACGCGTTCTGGTGGTAGGCGATGAATTCGCGAAGCGCGTGGCGCTCGTCGGCGACAGGGCGAGCCAGTGCGGGCATCAGTGTTCTCCTGTTCGGTGGGAATGGACGTAAAGGTCGCGCAGACAAGCGATTTCGGCACCGTGGTGAATGACCTCGCGGTTGATGTGGAGGATCAGCGCAGACATCGGCAGCTCGGCGTACGGCCCTTCGGCCGGTCCGCACGGGCGCGCCAACGCCGCCGCATCGAGCCCGCGCACGCCGGCGTTCCACCGTGCGTAGGCGTCGTCGAGCTGGCCCAGTGCTGTCGCCGCATCGGTGGCGTACTGCCACGACTGGTAATCCGCGGGTGGACCGCCGAAATGGAAGTGGTTGCGCATCGCCAGCACGCCGACGATCACGTGCGCCATCCGCCACGCGATCGTCGTGAACGGTTCGGGGCGTGGCGGCGGATAGGCGAAGTCGATCGCGCCGTCGCGATGCACCGTCCAGCAGCCCGGCACCGGCTCCCAGAAGTACTCGTCGTCGGTCAACCCGTCGAGACGCGGGCGCAGTTGGTCACGCCAGTGCACGTCGAGCTGGTCGGCAAGTTGCGCGGTGATCTCCATGCGCACCAGCTTGCCGGAACCACCGGACAGTTTCTGTCCGCTGACTCTGGCACGCTCAACTTATGGCCGAGACGACGGCGCGGGTGCTGCAACTGCTCGGACTGCTGCAGTCACGGCGGGTGTGGAGCGGTGAGGAGCTCGCAGAGCGGCTCGGCGTGACCACCCGCAGTGTGCGCCGCGACGTCGAGCGGCTGCGCGACCTCGGCTACCCCGTCCACGCGAGTAAGGGCCACGGCGGCGGCTACCGGCTCGGCGCAGGCGCCGCATTACCTCCGCTGCTGCTGGATCCCGACGAGGCGGTGGCTGTTGCCGTGTGCCTGCGGCTGGCCGCCGGCGGCACGGTCGCCGGAGTGGGTGAGGCCGCGTTGCGTGCGCTCACCAAACTCGACCAGGTGCTGCCTGCCCGACTGCGCTCGCAGGTCGGGGCCGTGCACGACGCGACCGTGACGCTGACCCGCGACCCGCCCGAAGCGGTGGCACCCGACACGCTGACGACGCTGGCGCGCGCCTGCCGCGACCATGAACACGTCACCGCCGAATACGTCGACCGCGCCGGCCGAACCACTCGCCGGCGGCTGGAGCCCTACCACTTGGTGACCACCGGCCGGCGCTGGTATCTGATGGCCTACGACCGCGACCGGCAGGACTGGCGCAGCCTGCGGCTGGACCGAATCGCCGAGGCGCGCGCGGCGGGCACCATGTTCACTCCCCGCGATGCTCCCGATGCGGCCGCGTTTGTGGCGCGTTCGATCACCGCCTCGCCGTACCGGTACGTCGCACGGGTTCGGTATTATGCGCCAGAAAGCGTTGTGGCACAGCGCTTTTCGCCTGCAGCGGCGACTGTGGAGCCTGATGGTCCACACGCCTGCATCGTGACGGCCGGCGCCGACGACGCCGAGTTACTCGCGCTGTACGTGGCGACGGTGGACGCGGAGTTCGAAGTGCTCGAGCCTCCGGAGGTGGCCGACGCAGTGGGTGTGCTCGCCGAACGGCTGCGGCGGGCAGCGGTCAAGACGTGATGCCCAGCCGGTCGGTGAGCACCAGGAACGCCGCCGCGAAGTCGTTGTCGGCGGTGTCGGCGCGCACTCGATCCCAGTCCACCTGCTCGCGGACCGCGCGCACGCCGGGCAGCAACGAGGCGAAGTCGCAGTGATGTTCGTGGAGCGAAGCCAGCTTTTCGGTGACCACCACCGTCGGCGACAACACCGGCATCGCGATCGCCAGCACCTCGCGTACATCGGCCGAGCGGATCAGCTCCTTGTCCACCGGAACGCCGTTGAGCCGGTGCAGCACGTCGATCACGAATTCCTCGGCGACACAGGCCTTGAACAGCCAGTCCTCGGGTGTCCGCTCGATCGAGAAGCCCGCGTCTTCGAGCGCCGCCACGGCCGCCTCGACGTCGGATTCGGCGACGACGAAGTCGACGTCGTGCACCGGTTCCGGCCCACCGTAGACCCACAGCGCATAGCTGCCGGCGAGGGCGAACTCAGGTCCGTTCGCCTTCAGCGCCGACGCCGCGCGCTTGAGCGCGTCGCGCAACTCGTCATTTCGGTCAGGCACGTCTCTTCCAAGGGATCGTTGGGTAGGTAGTACCCATGCGGATGGCGACTTTCAACATCCTGCACGGCCGCAGCGTGCATGACGGCAACGTGGAACCCGACCGGCTCGCCGCGTCCGTGCGCCAACTCGACGCCGACGTGCTCGCGCTGCAAGAGGTCGACTGTGACCAGCCGCGCTCGCAGATGGCCGATCTGACCGCCGTCGCCGCCGAGGCGATGGGCGCTGTCAGCCACCGCTTCGTCGCCGCCATCTCCGGCACCCCGGGAGCGACCTGGATGGCGGCGACCGGCGAAGAACAACCGGGCACGGCCGCCTACGGCATTGCGCTGCTGTCGCGGTTCCCGGTCGAGAGCTGGCAGGTCCTGCGGCTGCCTCGCATTCCGATGCGCTTCCCGATGTATCTGCCCGCGCCGAACCGCGTGACGATTGTCGACGAGGAGCCCCGCGCGGCGGTGGTGGCACGCATCGATTCACCGCTCGGGCCGATCACCGTCGCGAACACGCATCTGTCGTTTGTGCCGGGCTGGAACCGCGTGCAGTTGCGGCGATTGATCCGCGATCTGCGCGGCTTCCCAGGGCCCCGCGTGCTGATGGGCGATCTCAACATGAGCCCGCCCAGGCCGAGTCGCTGGACCGGACTGCGGTCGCTCGCCGAGGCGTTGACGTTCCCGGCCCCCGAGCCTGAGCGTCAGCTCGACCACATTCTCACCGACGACCACACCCTGGGAGTCGATGCGTTCTCGGCGCCGCTGATGTCGGTTTCAGACCACCGCGCGCTCGTCGTCGACGTCTCGCGGCCTCAGCACTGATGGCATCACCTGTCCTGGCGGTCGACATCGGCGGCACGAAACTGTCTGCCGGACTGGTGAATTCAGCTGGAGCGCTGACCCGCACGGTGAGGCGCCCGACACCGTGCGGTGATGCCGACGCTATGTGGTCGGCAGTGAAAGAGCTTGTGAGACGGCTTGTTTCGGACTCCGGCGTGCGGGGCGTCGGCATCTGCTCGGCCGGGCCGATCAACGTCCCGGCCGGCACCGTGAGCCCGATCAACATCGCTGCATGGCGCGACTTCCCGATCGTGGCTGAGGTCGCGGCGCTGCTGCCCGGGGTGCCGGTGCGACTTGCCGGCGACGGGCTGTGCATGGCACTCGGCGAGCACCGGCGCGGCGCTGGCCGCGGCGTGCAGTTTCTGCTCGGCATCGTCGTGTCCACCGGAGTCGGCGGCGGGCTCGTGCTCGACGGTGCACCGTACGGCGGCGCCAGCGGCAACGCGGGCCACGTCGGCCACGTCGTCGTCGACCTCGACGGCCAGCCGTGCGCGTGCGGCGGGCGCGGGTGCGTGGAAACCATCGCGTCGGGGCCGCAATTGGTGCGCTGGGCGCGCACCAACGGATGGTCCGGTGCCCCAGACGCCGACGCGAAAGATCTTGCGGATGCCGCCAACGCCGGTGACGCGTCGGCGCTGAAGGCCTTTCGTCGAGGGGCCACAGCCATTGCCGCGATGATCGCTTCGGTCGCGGCGGTCTGCGACCTGGACTTGGTGGTGATCGGCGGGGGAGTGGCGAGGTCCGGCCCGCTGCTGTTCGACCCGTTGCGCGAGGCGCTCAGCGGCTACGCGGGACTCGACTTTCTCCGGAAAGTGCGGATGGTGCCTGCCGCGCTCGGTGCGGATGCGGGGCTGATCGGCGCGGCAGCACTCGTCGAAAGTTGAGCGGCGGTCAGTCGTTCTCGTGCTTTTGTGCGACCCTGCGTTCGGCGTAGGACTGCAGTTCGCTGACGAGCCACACAGTGGCCAACCCGAAAACCGAAATGATGACTGCGAGCAACATAGCGGTTTCCCTTCCCCGACCTGCTGCCGAGGCGACAGCAAATTTATCGTAAACGAAAATGCGCTGGCTGTACCGCAAACACGCGGATTGCCAGCATACATATTTCAGAAGGTTCGAGAGGCTGGCTAGCTAATGCGCTGAGCGTCAGAAGAAGGGCGGATCGTGGGTGGTCGCGCCGCGATTCGGCGTTCATGGGCGGTAACTGCTAACCTGGGACGGCTCCACCGAAGACCGTCGGTCACCGGAGAAATCCGGTCGAAGGTCCGGGAAACTCCCGGCGGCCCACGCAGGCGGACGAGGCATCTGCAATTGCGCGCCCCGATCCCTGCGTCGGGGCGTTCGTCATTTCCGGCGACCGACGATCTTCTGCGGGGCGACCCACACCCACGCAAGGAGGCATGCATGGCCAAGGCTGACAAAGCCGCCGCCGTCGCCGACATCGCCGAACAGTTCAAGGAAGCCACCGCCGCGCTGGTCACCGAGTACCGCGGCCTCACGGTGGCCAACCTTGCCCAGCTGCGCCGGTCACTCGGGGAGTCCGCCACCTATTCGGTCGCCAAGAACACGCTCGCCAAGCGGGCGGCCACCGAGGCCGGCATCGATGGACTCGACGAACTGTTCACCGGCCCGACGGCGATCGCGTTCGTCAAGGGCGAGCCGGTCGACGCCGCGAAGGCGCTGAAGACGTTCGCGCGCGAACACAAGGCGCTGGTGATCAAGGGCGGCTACATGGACGGTCGCCCGCTGACCGTTGCGGAGGTCGAGCGCATCGCCGACCTCGAGTCGCGCGAGGTGCTGCTGGCCA
Source organism: Mycobacterium sp. NGS19 (assembly GCF_059813155.1). Taxonomy (NCBI): domain Bacteria; kingdom Bacillati; phylum Actinomycetota; class Actinomycetes; order Mycobacteriales; family Mycobacteriaceae; genus Mycobacterium; species Mycobacterium sp. NGS19. The sequence continues at coordinate 96,175 of NZ_JCALEB010000002.1, read as the reverse complement.
AGCTCGCCGGCGCGATGAAGGGCAACTTGACCAAGGCCGCCGGCCTGTTCAACGCACCCGCATCGCAGGTGGCACGGCTGGCCGCCGCGCTGCAAGAGAAGAAGAGCCAAGAAGGCGGCCAGGAAACCGCGAACCCCGAACCGGCTGCCGCCGAATAAACCCCGTAATCAGGAAGGAACCCACCATGGCCAAGCTGTCCACCGACGAGCTGCTCGACGCGTTCAAGGAAATGACGCTGCTGGAGCTCTCCGACTTCGTGAAGGCGTTCGAGGAGACCTTCGACGTCACCGCCGCCGCACCGGTCGCAGTGGCCGCCGCTCCTGGCGCTGCCGCGGGCGGTGCCCCCGCCGAGGCGGCCGAGGAGCAGAGCGAGTTCGACGTGATCCTCGAGTCGGCCGGCGACAAGAAGATCGGCGTGATCAAGGTCGTCCGCGAGATCGTCTCGGGTCTGGGCCTCAAGGAGGCCAAGGACCTCGTCGACAGCGCCCCGAAGCCGCTGCTCGAGAAGGTTGCCAAGGAGGCCGCCGAGGAAGCCAAGAGCAAGCTCGAGGCCGCCGGCGCCACCGTCACCGTCAAGTAGTTCACGCAGTTCCACGCAAAGGGGCCGCCGCGTCGACCGGGCGGCCCCTTTCGCATGTCACAACCTGGCTCTATAGCTCACGACACCTGCTGACGTAGGCTAGAGTGACCGCAACCACAAGCGGGGCGTGTGTGGCGGGAAAGCACTGGCGGAAGGACTACGCGTGGGCATCGGCATTCAGATCGAGGGGCTGACCAAGTCCTTCGGCTCCCAGCGAATCTGGGAGGACGTCACGTTCGACCTGCCGCCGGGCGAGGTCAGCGTGTTGCTCGGCCCTTCGGGTACCGGCAAATCAGTGTTCTTGAAGTCGCTGATCGGCCTGCTGCGTCCCGAGCGCGGCAAGATCATCATCGACGGAACCAACATCATCGAGAGCTCGGCCAAGGAGCTCTACGAGATCCGGAAGCTGTTCGGCGTCATGTTCCAGGACGGCGCGCTGTTCGGGTCGATGAACCTTTACGACAACACCGCCTTCCCGCTGCGCGAGCACACCAAGAAGAAGGAAAGCGAGATCCGTGACATCGTCATGGAGAAGCTCGCAATGGTCGGTCTGGAAGGCGACGAGAAGAAGTTCCCCGGCGAGATCTCCGGCGGTATGCGCAAGCGTGCCGGCCTGGCCCGTTCGCTGGTGCTGGACCCGGAAATCATCCTCTGCGACGAGCCCGACTCCGGTTTGGACCCGGTGCGTACCGCGTACCTGAGCCAGCTGCTGATCGACATCAACGCCCAGATCGACGCGACGATCCTGATCGTCACGCACAACATCAACATCGCCCGCACGGTGCCCGACAACATCGGCATGCTGTTCCGCCGCAAGCTGGTGATGTTCGGACCGCGCGAAGTGCTGCTCACCAGCGACGAGCCCGTGGTCCGTCAATTCCTCAACGGCCGCCGGATCGGCCCGATCGGCATGTCGGAGGAAAAGGACGAGGCGACGATGGCCGAAGAGCAGGCCATGGTCGAAGCCGGCCACCATCACGGTGGCGTGGAGGAGATCGAGGGCGTGCCGCCGCAGATCAGCGCCACGCCGGGCATGCCGGAGCGCAAGGCGGTGGCACGCCGCCGGGCGCGGGTGCGCGAAATCCTGGACACGCTGCCGCCGGCGGCCCAGGAGGCCATTCGCGACGACCTCGAGGGCACGCACAAGTACAAGTCGCACGACTTCCCCGACTCCAGCGACGGGGATCGCGACCGCTACAGCGACGAGGCGCCGACCGGGCGGATTCCGGTCTCCGGCGACCAGCGTTAAACAGGCGTCCGAGCAGCCCGACATCGTCGTGCTCCGATAGGTCGGGTCGCCCGAAGCTCCGATCTCACGAGGGAGTCTGCCGGTGACCATCGAGCGCTGGCGACTGGCGCTGTGGGTTGCTGCAGGCGCAGCCGCCGGGATGGTGGCGCTGGGCTTGGGGTGCGGACTTGCATCGGCAGACTCTGCCCAAAGCGACAGCACCAACTCTGCAGCCTCGACGCCGACATCCGCGGGTAAGACGGCGAGCAAGCCGTCGACTCGGACGCCGGCGTCGACTCGGACGCCGCTGCCGACGAGGCATCCAACAGGGCGGCTCGACTCGGTCGCGGCAGGTGCCCCACGTCCAGAGACGGGGTCGTCGTCGCCTTCCAAGACGGCGCCGACGACCGCACCGTCGAAGACCCGGTCGGGGCAGCGCGTAGGGCCACCGCAGCCAGAGAACGCAGCGCCCGCAGAAGAGCGGTCGGAGGCGTCCCGAGACACCACCAAACCGCCGCTCTCCATCGGCGCGTCACGGCTGACCAAGACGCGACTGCCGCAGACCGACACCGATGCTGGCCCACTGTCGCGGCCCCAGCCCAAAGATGAAGCGCCTAGTGCGCGAATCCACCGCGCAGTGACGACAGCCGATGTGGCTCAACGGTCCGCGACGACCGCAGAAACGACGACGACGACACCTGTTGCCCTCGCGACCGTCGGCGCACCGGCGCCTGCACCATCGCCCGCCAAGCCGCAGGCCGTGACCACGCGACCTGCCATGCCGCGCGCGCCCCCGCTGCTCAACGCCATCGGATCGTTGGTGGTCAACACGATTTCGTTGGTGGAGAGAAGCCTGGTAGGTCCGCCGGTGCTCCCGCCGGGAAGCACTGTGACGGTGCGCCAGTCCACCCTGCAGATCGGCGACGTCACCGCCCCGGCCGACTGGTATGTCCCGGCCGGCCCGGCCCCGGCGAAGAGTGTCATCTACTTCCAGCATGGCTTCTTTGCGACCGGCCCGATGTACAGCTACACCGCAGCCCGACTCGCCGAGCAGACGCACAGTGTGGTCGTCGTCCCGACGTTGTCGTCGAACTTCTTCACCACCGACGGCAATTGGCTCGGGGGTTCGACGCTGCAGCAGGCAGCCGCCGGCCTGTTCGTCGGCGATCGGGCAGCGCTGACCGCCAGCGCCAGCGCGGCTCTTGGACATCCGGTGTCGCTGCCACAAGACGTCGTGCTCGTCGGGCACTCACTCGGCGGCGGGTTCGTCACTGCCGTCGCCGGATACACCGCCGACAACGGCGCAGTGGCCGATCTGAAGGGCGTAGTGCTACTCGACGGCGTAGGGCTGCAAGGCGCGATCCCTACCGCGCTCGCCAAGCTTCCCGACGACATACCCGTCTTGATGATCTCCTCTCCGCCCTACATATGGAACTCGTTCGGCATCGCCAGCGCCGAGCTCACCGAGGCGCGGCCCGCAAGATTCGTGGGTGTCCAGTTGGTCGGTGGACGCCACATCGACGCGATGCAGGGCGGCAACCCGCTGATCCAAGGCGCGGCATACCTTGTCGCAGGTGTTTCGCAGCCGCGAAACATCGCGGCCGTTCAGACGCTGGCCGGCGGATGGATCAACGACATGTTGGCCGGGACGTCCAACGGTGTCTATGGCACGCCCGGTGCGACGATCTCCATTCCCACGGCAGCGGGGACCGCTACCGCGATCGCGTTACCGGCACCGCCGACTGCACTGACCCCGGTCACAAATCTGCTGCGGGATCTGTTCCGCGTCGGCAGCGACCTGTTCTTCGGTTTCCTTGGAAATGACCCCGGCGCCGCGCATCCGCCGACCCCTCTGCGAAGTGGTGCCGGCACGCAATTGGCTACGCCAAACGCCGCGTAAACCCTTGACGAGAGCGCGTGAAGGCGTCAGTCTGTTGGGCAGCATGTACAAATGTCGCAGTACAGGTCGCCAGCCAGCGCCTTTACTGTCAGCATGCCGTGGTTGAGGAATGCCGCGTCCTGCGGTACTGTTGGACGTTGCGCTGGCTGCCTCCTGCCCACCTCACCTGAATTTGACACCGTGGTCCACGCTTGAGCCCCTGTCGGGGTTCATATGCGTGCTCTGAGAACCGGACAGGTTGTCGGCCGGCCGAACCGACGCAGAAGAGCGACGAAGAAGCCGGTAATCCGGTGACTGTGGTCGCATGAGGTGCTGGAAGGGTGCATCTTGGCAGTCTCTCGCCAGAGCAAATCAGCAGTAGCTACCGCTAATAGCTCCGTTCCCGGAGCCCCCAATCGAATTTCTTTCGCAAAGTTGCGTGAACCGCTCGAGGTTCCTGGTCTGCTCGAGGTGCAGACCGAGTCGTTCCAGTGGCTGATCGGATCCGACGAGTGGCGCGAGAAGGCCGTCGCCCGCGGCGACGTGAACCCGGTCGGCGGGCTCCAAGAGGTGCTCTTGGAACTCTCCCCGATCGAGGACTTCTCGGGGCAGATGTCGCTGTCGTTCTCCGATCCTCGCTTCGACGAGGTCAAGGCACCGGTCAACGAGTGCAAGGAGAAGGATCAGACCTACGCGGCCCCGCTGTTCGTGACGGCCGAGTTCATCAACAACAACACCGGCGAGATCAAGAGCCAGACGGTGTTCATGGGTGACTTCCCGATGATGACGGAGAAGGGCACCTTCATCATCAACGGCACCGAGCGCGTCGTCGTCTCGCAGCTGGTGCGCTCGCCAGGTGTGTACTTCGACGAGACCATCGACAAGTCCACCGAGAAGACACTGCACTCGGTCAAGGTGATCCCCGGCCGTGGCGCGTGGCTGGAATTCGACGTCGACAAGCGCGACACCGTCGGGGTGCGCATCGACCGCAAGCGTCGTCAGCCCGTCACCGTGTTGCTGAAGGCGCTGGGCTGGACCGCCGAGGAGATCCGCGAGCGGTTCGGGTTCTCCGAGATCATGATGTCCACCCTGGAGAAGGACAACACCGCCAACCAGGACGAGGCGCTGCTCGACATCTACCGCAAGCTGCGTCCGGGCGAGCCGCCCACCAAGGAGTCCGCGCAGACCCTGCTGGAGAACCTGTTCTTCAAGGAGAAGCGCTACGACCTGGCCCGCGTGGGCCGCTACAAGGTCAACAAGAAGCTGGGCCTGAACACCGACAAGCCGGTCGCCTCGCAAACCACCACGCTGACCCCGGAAGACATCGCCGCCACCATCGAGTACCTGGTGCGGCTGCACGAGGGCCAGCCGACGATGACGGCTCCGGGCGGCGTCGAGGTGCCGGTGGAGACCGACGACATCGACCACTTCGGCAACCGGCGCCTGCGCACGGTCGGCGAGCTGATCCAGAACCAGATCCGCGTCGGCCTGTCCCGCATGGAGCGCGTCGTGCGGGAGCGGATGACCACCCAGGACGTCGAGGCGATTACGCCGCAGACCCTGATCAACATCCGACCGGTTGTGGCGGCGATCAAGGAGTTCTTCGGCACCAGCCAGCTGTCGCAGTTCATGGACCAGAACAACCCGCTGTCGGGGCTGACCCACAAGCGCCGCCTCTCGGCACTGGGCCCGGGCGGTCTGTCCCGCGAGCGCGCCGGCCTCGAGGTCCGCGACGTGCACTCGAGCCACTACGGCCGCATGTGCCCGATCGAGACCCCGGAAGGTCCGAACATCGGCCTGATCGGCTCGCTGTCGGTGTATGCCCGGGTGAACCCGTTCGGCTTCATCGAGACGCCGTACCGCAAGGTCGTCGACGGTGTGGTCACCGACGAGATCCACTACCTGACGGCCGACGAGGAGGACCGCCACGTGGTGGCGCAGGCCAACTCGCCGATCGACGACCAGGGCCGGTTCACCGAGCCGCGCGTCCTGGTGCGCCGCAAGGGCGGCGAGGTGGAGTACGTCAGCTCCGACGAGGTCGACTACATGGACGTGTCGCCGCGCCAGATGGTGTCGGTGGCCACGGCGATGATTCCGTTCCTGGAGCACGACGACGCCAACCGCGCGCTGATGGGCGCGAACATGCAGCGTCAGGCCGTGCCGCTGGTGCGCAGCGAGGCGCCGCTGGTGGGCACCGGCATGGAGTTGCGTGCCGCGATCGACGCCGGCGACGTGGTCGTCGCGGAGAAGAGCGGCGTCGTCGAGGAGGTCTCAGCCGACTACATCACCGTGATGGCCGACGACGGCACCCGGCGTAGCTACCAGCTGCGCAAGTTCGCCCGGTCCAACCACGGCACCTGCGCCAACCAGCGCCCGATCGTCGACGCCGGCCAGCGGGTGGAGTCGGGCCAGGTGATCGCCGACGGGCCGTGCACCGACCAGGGCGAGATGGCGCTGGGCAAGAACCTGCTCGTCGCAATCATGCCGTGGGAAGGCCACAACTACGAGGACGCGATCATCCTGTCCAATCGTCTCGTCGAGGAGGACGTGCTCACCTCGATCCACATCGAGGAGCACGAGATCGACGCCCGTGACACCAAGCTGGGCGCCGAGGAGATCACCCGCGACATCCCGAACGTGTCCGACGAGGTGCTGGCCGACCTCGACGAACGCGGCATCGTGCGCATCGGCGCAGAGGTCCGCGACGGCGACATCCTGGTCGGCAAGGTCACCCCGAAGGGTGAGACCGAGCTGACGCCGGAGGAGCGGCTGCTGCGTGCGATCTTCGGCGAGAAGGCCCGCGAAGTCCGCGACACCTCGCTGAAGGTGCCGCACGGCGAATCCGGAAAGGTGATCGGCGTGCGCATGTTCTCCCGCGAGGAGGACGACGAGCTGCCCGCGGGCGTCAACGAGCTGGTCCGCGTGTACGTCGCGCAGAAGCGCAAGATCTCCGACGGCGACAAGCTGGCCGGCCGCCACGGCAACAAGGGCGTGATCGGCAAGATCCTGCCCGTCGAGGACATGCCGTTCCTGCCGGACGGGACGCCGGTGGACATCATCCTGAACACCCACGGTGTGCCGCGACGCATGAACATCGGGCAGATCTTGGAGACCCACCTGGGGTGGTGTGCGCACAGCGGCTGGAAGGTCGAGGGCTCGCCCGACTGGGCGAACAAGCTGCCCGAGGAGCTGCTGGAAGCCGACCCGGGCACGATCGTCGCCACGCCGGTGTTCGACGGTGCCCGCGAGGAGGAGTTACAGGGCCTGCTGTCGTCGGTGCAGCCAAACCGCGACGGCGACGTGCTCGTCAACGCCGACGGCAAGGCGGTGCTCTACGACGGCCGCTCCGGTGAGCCGTTCCCGTATCCGGTGACGGTCGGCTTCATGTACATCATGAAGCTGCACCACCTGGTGGACGACAAGATCCACGCCCGGTCCACTGGCCCGTACTCGATGATCACCCAGCAGCCGCTGGGCGGTAAGGCGCAGTTCGGCGGTCAGCGGTTCGGTGAGATGGAATGCTGGGCCATGCAGGCCTATGGCGCGGCGTACACGCTGCAGGAGCTGTTGACCATCAAGTCCGACGACACCGTCGGTCGGGTCAAGGTGTACGAGGCGATCGTCAAGGGCGAGAACATCCCCGAGCCGGGCATTCCGGAGTCGTTCAAGGTGCTGCTCAAAGAGCTGCAGTCGCTGTGCCTGAACGTCGAGGTGCTGTCTTCCGACGGCGCGGCGATCGAGCTGCGCGAGGGCGAGGACGAGGACTTGGAGCGCGCTGCTGCCAACCTCGGAATCAACTTGTCGCGCAACGAATCTGCGTCCGTAGAAGATCTGGCATAGCGGATCTTTCCTTTACAAATTTCTAATCCCGAAAGGGGAAAGGGAGTTACGTGTTAGACGTCAACTTCTTCGATGAGCTCCGGATCGGCCTGGCCACCGCCGACGACATTCGTCAGTGGTCCTACGGCGAGGTCAAGAAGCCGGAGACCATCAACTACCGCACGCTCAAGCCGGAGAAGGACGGCCTGTTCTGCGAGAAGATCTTCGGGCCGACTCGCGACTGGGAGTGCTACTGCGGCAAGTACAAGCGCGTCCGGTTCAAGGGCATCATCTGTGAGCGCTGCGGCGTCGAGGTGACCCGCGCCAAGGTGCGCCGTGAGCGGATGGGCCACATCGAGTTGGCCGCCCCCGTCACGCACATCTGGTACTTCAAGGGCGTCCCGTCGCGTCTGGGGTACCTGCTCGACCTGGCGCCTAAGGACCTCGAGAAGATCATCTACTTCGCGGCGTACGTGATCACAGCCGTCGACGACGAGATGCGCCACAACGAGCTGTCGACGCTGGAAGCCGAGATGGAGGTCGAGAAGAAGGCCATCGAGGATCAGCGCGACGCCGACCTGGAGGCCCGCGCCCAAAAGCTCGAAGCCGACCTCAAGGAGCTCGAGGAGGAGGGCGCCAAGTCCGACGTGCGACGCAAGGTGCGCGACGGCGGCGAGCGCGAGATGCGTCAGATCCGTGACCGCGCGCAGCGTGAGCTGGCCCGGCTGGAAGAGATCTGGACGACGTTCACCAAGCTGGCCCCCAAGCAGCTGATCGTCGACGAGGTGCTCTACCGCGAGCTCGTCGACCGCTACGGCGAGTACTTCACCGGCTCGATGGGCGCGGAAGCCATTCAGAAGCTCATCGAGAATTTCGACATCGACGCCGAGGCGGATTCGCTGCGCGAGGTCATCCGAAGCGGCAAGGGGCAGAAGAAGCTTCGTGCGTTGAAGCGCCTCAAGGTGGTTGCGGCGTTCCAGCAGTCGGGCAACTCGCCGATGGGCATGGTGCTGGATGCGGTGCCGGTGATCCCGCCGGAACTGCGCCCGATGGTCCAGCTGGACGGTGGCCGGTTCGCGACCTCCGACCTGAACGATTTGTATCGGCGCGTGATCAACCGCAACAACCGGTTGAAGCGACTCATCGATCTCGGCGCGCCCGAGATCATCGTCAACAACGAGAAGCGGATGCTTCAGGAGTCGGTGGACGCGCTGTTCGACAACGGTCGCCGCGGCCGCCCGGTCACCGGGCCGGGCAACCGCCCGCTGAAGTCGCTGTCGGATCTGCTCAAGGGCAAGCAGGGCCGGTTCCGTCAGAACCTGCTCGGCAAGCGCGTCGACTACTCGGGCCGCTCGGTGATCGTCGTCGGCCCGCAGCTCAAGCTGCACCAGTGCGGCCTGCCCAAGCTGATGGCACTCGAGCTGTTCAAGCCGTTCGTGATGAAGCGGCTGGTCGACCTGAACCACGCGCAGAACATCAAGAGCGCCAAGCGGATGGTCGAGCGGCAGCGCCCGCAGGTGTGGGACGTGCTCGAAGAGGTCATCAGCGAGCACCCGGTGCTGCTGAACCGTGCCCCGACGCTGCACCGCCTCGGCATCCAGGCCTTCGAGCCGATGCTGGTGGAAGGCAAGGCAATTCAGCTGCACCCGCTGGTGTGCGAGGCGTTTAACGCCGACTTCGACGGCGACCAGATGGCCGTGCACCTTCCGCTGTCGGCGGAGGCGCAGGCTGAGGCGCGCATCCTGATGCTGTCGTCGAACAACATCCTGTCGCCGGCCTCCGGCAAGCCGTTGGCCATGCCGCGACTGGACATGGTCACGGGGCTGTACTACCTGACCACCGAGGTTCCGGGCGACAAGGGCGAATACCAGCCTGCGACAAAGGATTCGCCGGAGCAGGGCGTATTCAGCTCGCCGGCCGAGGCGATCATGGCGATGGACCGCGGCGCGCTGTCCGTGCGCGCACCCATCAAGGTTCGTCTCACCCAGCTGCGCCCGCCGGCGGAGCTGGAGGCTCAGCTGTTCGGTGACGAAGGCTGGAAGCCGGGCGATGCGTGGACTATCCACACCACGCTGGGCCGGGTGATGTTCAACGAGCTGCTGCCGCATGGGTATCCGTTCGTCAACGAGCAGATGCACAAGAAGGTGCAGGCTCGGATCATCAACGACCTGGCGGAGCGGTACCCGATGATCGTCGTCGCGCAGACCGTCGACAAGCTCAAGGACGCCGGCTTCTACTGGGCCACCCGCTCGGGTGTCACCGTGTCGATGGCCGACGTGCTGGTGCCGCCGGAGAAGCAGGAGATCCTGGAGCGCTACGAGAAGGAAGCCGACCGGATCGAAAAGCAGTACCAGCGCGGCGCTTTGAACAAAGACGAGCGTCACGATGCACTGGTCAAGATCTGGCAGGACGCCACCGAAGAGGTGGGTGAGGCGCTGCGGTCGCACTACCCCGAGGACAACCCGATCATCACGATCGTCGAGTCCGGTGCGACCGGTAACTTCACCCAGACGCGGACGCTGGCCGGCATGAAGGGCCTGGTGACCAACCCGAAGGGCGAATACATCCCGCGTCCGATCAAGTCCTCGTTCCGCGAGGGCCTGACGGTGCTGGAGTACTTCATCAACACCCACGGTGCCCGAAAGGGCTTGGCCGACACCGCTCTTCGTACCGCCGACTCGGGTTACCTGACCCGTCGTCTGGTGGACGTGTCGCAGGACGTGATCGTGCGCGAGCACGACTGCGGCACCGAGCGTGGCATCACCGTGCGGCTTGCCGAGGTCCAGCCCGACGGCTCGCTGGTCAAGGATCAGTACGTCGAGACGTCGGCGTACGCGCGGACGTTGGCCGAAGACGCCGTCGACGCCAACGGCAACGTGCTCGTCGAGAAGGGCCACGACCTAGGGGACCCGGCGATCGATCTGCTTCTGGCACACGGCATCTCGTCGGTGCGAGTGCGCTCGGTGCTGACGTGCGGGTCTGCCAACGGCGTCTGTGCGATGTGCTACGGCCGTTCCATGGCCACCGGCAAGCTCGTCGACATCGGCGAGGCGGTGGGCATCGTGGCCGCGCAGTCGATCGGCGAGCCCGGCACGCAGCTGACCATGCGGACGTTCCACCAGGGTGGCGTCACCGGCGGCCAAGACATAACCGGTGGTCTGCCGCGCGTGCAGGAGCTGTTCGAGGCCCGCGTGCCGCGGGACAAGGCCCCCATCGCCGAGGTGTCGGGCCGGGTGCGCGTCGAGCAGGACGAGAAGTTCTACAAGATCACGATCGTTCCTGACGACGGCAGCGAGGAAGTCGTCTACGACAAGATTCCGGTGCGTAATCGCCGGCTCAAGGCCGTCGTCCACGAGGACGGCACCGAGGGCCTGCTGCGCGACGGCGACCACGTCGAGGTCGGCGACCAGCTGATGGAAGGCTCGGCCGACCCGCACGAGGTGCTGCGTGTGCAGGGCCCGCGCGAGGTGCAGCTGCACCTGACCCACGAGGTTCAGGAGGTGTACCGGGCGCAGGGCGTGTCGATCCACGACAAGCACATCGAGGTGATCGTGCGGCAGATGCTGCGGCGCGTGACCATCATCGACTCGGGTTCGACGGAGTTCCTGCCGGGGTCGTTGACGGAGCGTTCGGAGTTCGAGGCCGAGAACCGTCGGGTGGTGGCCGAGGGCGGCGAGCCCGCAGCCGGCCGTCCGGTGCTGATGGGCATCACGAAGGCCTCATTGGCCACGGACTCGTGGCTGTCGGCGGCGTCGTTCCAGGAGACCACTCGGGTGCTCACCGATGCGGCGATCAACTGCCGCAGCGACAAGCTGAATGGTCTGAAGGAGAACGTGATCATCGGCAAGCTGATCCCGGCCGGTACGGGCATCAACCGGTACCGCAACATCCAGGTGCAGCCCACCGAAGAGGCCCGGGCCGCTGCGTACACGATCCCCAGCTACGAGGATCAGTACTACAGCCCGGACTTCGGCCAGAGCACCGGTGCCGCGGTGCCTTTGGACGACTACGGGTACAGCGACTACCGCTAGTCCGCCTGAGAAGAGCCCCCGGGGTATCCCGGGGGCTCTTTCTTTGCGCCGAGTGTGAGCTGGCTGCGAAATTTCCGCCGAGATGTCGCCGTGCGCTCACGCTCGGCGCATGGGTCGGCCGGCATCAGTGGTTAGTGTCGGCGCATGGCCGGCGAGGATCAGGGTGGTGACGAGTGGTCTCGGTTGATGACGGCCTCCTCGTTGGTGCGGGTGCTTGAGTCCGACGAGGAGATCGTCGACCTGGCCGCACTGGATGCTTTCGCGGCGCCAGCGTGGGTGCGGCGGCTGCCGGTGCCGGCGGGCTGGCACCTGGCCCAAATCGGTGATCGCGGAAGGGCATTAGCTCGAATAGCAGTCAGTGGGCAGCGCGCGGACGGTGGCTGGGATGCGAGCGAAACGGTCAGCCTGTTCGCGTTCACCGGTTGGCCCGGTTTCGGGGACGTGATGAGCAATGCCGCGGGCACGCTACGCGACCTGCACGCTGCCGACATCAGTACACGCGTCTTGCCGGTGCTGGCGCGGACCTGGACAGCCGCGGTCCGTAGCAGCGGCACGTTTCTCCTAGGTGGGCGGGCGGTGTGGGCGCAACAAAGCAACTATGTCGCGGGCTCGGATCACACGCACGCCGCTCGGCTGATCATCCATAACGTCTTCGTGGACGACGGTCACCGGTCCCGCTTCGCCGACGACGTCGTCGCGCTTTCGGATGCGGTGTATCAGGGTTTTCTCGGCAGCCTGGATGATCAGTCGTCGCTGGCGACGACCAACGCCACCGATTTTGAGCGCCGCGGTCGATCAGTACGAACTCGTAGAACCCAGTCAATCCCACCACGTTGCCCCAGTCGTGTTCGGCGGTGGCGCGCAGGTCGGCCAACTGATAGATGCTGGTTGCCGAGCGCAGGCGCGGATACAGTTCGGTTTCCATCTGCGTGCGAACCGAATCGGGCAACGGTGCGTTGTATTCGGCCCAGGTGCGCAACAGCGCCTCGGCGTCGGCGGCATCGACTCGCGTAAATGATACGGGCGTAATGGCTTTCAGCCAGTACGGGCCGTGGATGATTTCCATGTCTTTGTCGCCTGTGCCGGCGTAGCTGTCGCGGTAGCGCACATGGCGCGTCAGCATCTCCAGCATGCCGCGGTCGTCGACGTCGCCGCGTGGCAAGGCAAACAGCTTGATATCCACCCACTGGTAGGTGTCATTGAGGAAGTTGATGAACACCGACTCTTGATAAACCAGCTGCTGCTCGACCGGCACGGCTTCGGCCGCCGATTGGCCACCTTCCCCCGAGTGATCCCTCGAAGCGCCGAGGCTCTCGCTGGTGTCATTCATTAGTCGACCCCTGAATCAATCGTCGCTGGCGACCACCAACGCCACCGAGTGAGCGTCACGGTCGATCAGCACGAACTCGTGAAATCCCGCTTTGCCTACCATGGCGCCCCCGTGATGTTTCGCGGTGTCGCGCAGGTCGCCCAGCTGATAGATGCTGGTTGCCGCGGGCCCCGCATCGCACGGTGCCGTCACCGCCTGGCCGGGCGTAATCCGGAATCCCGGCGGGGTGTGCCCCGCGGCGCGTCGATATTCTCGACGCTGATCCGCTCCTGTGCGGCGTAGAGACGTGCGGCTTGCGCGGCGCTGGCACCGATGTAGCGGACACACTGCCCGAAAACCGCGCCGATGCCAGCCACAGTTGTGTGGATTTCATTGACCACCGCGGCGGTGGCCTGCCCAGGGGCCAGCACAGTCGGAGTCGCCGTACTTACATCGGCCACGTCGGCAGCGTGACGCTCGCACGCGGCCGAGAAGCCCAGCAGCCCTGCAGAATCGGCGACAATCCGCCCCGCGCTCATGGATATGAGCCCAATGACCGCTTAGACAGGCACTCTGCACCAAATACTGGTTCAGCCACACTGTAGGCGCGTCGGGCATCCGTGATCCCGGGGCCTCTTCTCTCGTCCCGAGCGTGAGCTGGCTGCGAAATTTCGCTGGAAATCTCGCAGCCAGCTCACGCTCGGCGCGTGGTGGATCGGCCGCGTGCGCCAGTCTCGAACGCTTCTCCACGTACCGTGGTGAGCATGCTTGTGCGAGCGCTCAGCATCATGGCCGCGGTCGCTGTGGTCGCCGGATGCTCGGCTGCCCCGCACGGCTCAGCCGAGCCGGCAACCGGCTTCCCGGACGGCACGAGCGTGCACACCATCAACGTCGGCGGCCTGAAACGCTCGTACCGAGTCCACAAACCGTCGGGACTGCCCGGCTCCGCATCGCTGGTGGTGATGCTTCACGGCGGGTTCGGCAGCGCTGAGCAAGCCGAAAGAGCTTACGGCTGGGACGAATTGGCCGACAGCGCGAAATTCGTGGTGGCGTACCCGGACGGCATCGCGCGGGCATGGAACGTGCACGGCTGCTGCGGCAAACCCAGCCGCGACGGCATTGACGACGTGGGCTTCATCACCGCGATGGTCCGCGAAGTGAGCGCAGACGTCGGCGTCGACCAGAACCGCATCTATGCCACCGGCATCAGCAACGGCGGCATGATGAGCTACGCGCTCGCCTGCAACACCGACGTCTTCGCCGCGATCGGCCCTGATTCCGCCACCCAGCTCGACCCCTGCGACTCGCCCCACCCCACATCGGTGATGCACATCCACGGCACCGCCGACCGCAATATTCGGTTCGACGGTGGGCAGGGCGAAGGCGTGGCCCGGATCAACGGACCGCCCGTGCCTGACGTCAACGCCTTCTGGCGGCGCGTCGACGGGTGCGGCGAGCCCGTCGTCACCACTGACGGGGCGGTCACCACGTCAAGCGCGGCCTGCCCTGACAACCGCGGCGTCACGCTGATCACGGTCGATGGCGGGCGTCATGAATGGCCGCCGTTTGCGACGCAGCGGCTGTGGGAGTTCTTCGCCGCGCATCCGCGGGCGGCGTGATCGCCGCCAGGCTGTTACGCATCTTGTGCGGCCGTCGGAAAAATGTAACATTGCGGCATGCCCGACACGCACCTCGTCACCAACCAGGTCCCGCCGCTGGAGAACTACAACCCCGCCTCGTCGCCCGTACTCGTCGAGGCGCTGATCCGCGAGGGCGGGCAATGGGGTCTCGACGAAGTCGCCGAGCTCGGCGCGCTCGCCGGCTCCGCACAGGCACAGCGGTGGGGCGAGCTGGCCGACCGCAACCGCCCGATCCTGCACACCCACGACAAGTACGGGCACCGCATCGACGAGGTCGAATACGACCCCGCTTACCACGAGTTGATGCGGGTCGCCGTTGGGCACGGCCTGCATGCCGCCCCGTGGGCCGACGACCGGCCGGGTGCGCACGTCGTGCGCGCGGCCAAGACCTCCGTGTGGACGCCCGAACCGGGGCACATCTGCCCGATCTCGATGACGTATGCGGTGGTGCCGGCGCTGCGCTGCAACCCGGAGCTGGCCGCCGTCTACGAGCCGCTGCTGACCAGTCGCGAATACGATCCCGAGCTCAAGGTGCCCACCACCAAGGCCGGGATCACGGCGGGCATGTCGATGACCGAGAAGCAAGGCGGCTCCGACGTCCGCGCCGGCACCACCCAGGCCACCCGCAACGCCGACGGCAGCTACACCCTTACCGGGCACAAGTGGTTCACCTCCGCGCCGATGTGCGACATCTTCCTCGTGCTGGCCCAGGCTCCCCGCGGTCTGAGCTGTTTCTTCCTGCCGAGGATTCTTCCCGACGGCACCCGCAACCGAATGCTGTTGCAGCGCCTCAAGAACAAGCTCGGTAACCACGCGAACGCCTCCAGCGAGGTCGAATACGACGGCGCCACCGCATGGTTGGTCGGCGAGGAGGGTCGCGGTGTCCCGACGATCATCGAGATGGTCAACCTCACCCGGCTCGACTGCACACTGGGCAGCGCCACCAGCATGCGCAACGGACTGGCCCGTGCCATCCACCACGCACAGCATCGAAAAGCGTTCGGCGCCTATTTGATTGACCAGCCACTGATGCGCAACGTGCTTGCCGATCTGGCGGTCGAGGCGGAAGCGGCGACCATGATCGCGATGCGGATGGCGGGTGCCACCGACAACGCAGTGCGCGGCGACGAACGCGAGAAGTTTTTGCGCCGCATCGGGTTGGCGGCGGCCAAGTACTGGGTGTGCAAGCGCGCCACCCCGCATGCTGCCGAGGCGATGGAATGCTTGGGCGGCAACGGCTATGTCGAGGACTTCGGCATGGCGCGGCTGTACCGCGAAGCTCCGCTGATGGGCATCTGGGAGGGCTCAGGCAACGTCAGCGCGTTGGACACGTTGCGCGCCATGGCAACTCACCCCGAGTGCGTCGACGTGCTGTTCGACGAGCTGGCCAACACGACCGGCCACGACCGACGCCTGGACGAGCACGTCGAGCAGCTCAAGCCGCAACTGCAAGACCTCGACACGATCCAGTACCGCGCTCGCAAGGTGGCCGAGGACATCTGCTTGGCGATGCAAGGCTCCCTGTTGGTGCGGCACGGCCATCCCGCCGTGGCAGAGGCGTTCCTGGCGACGCGGCTCGGCGGGGCTTGGGGTGGTGCGTTCGGAACCATGCCCACCGGGGTGGACGTCGCGCCGATCATCGAACGCGCGTTGGTCAAGGGATGACTCACGCGATTCGTCCCGTCGACTTCGACAACCTGAAAACCATGACCTACGAGGTCACCGACCGCGTCGCCCGAATTACGTTCAACCGCCCCGAAAAAGGCAACGCGATCGTCGCCGACACGCCGTTGGAACTCTCGGCCTTGGTCGAGCGTGCGGATCTCGATCCGAACGTGCACGTGATCCTGGTGTCCGGCCGCGGCGAAGGGTTCTGCGCAGGTTTTGATTTGAGCGCGTACGCGGAGGGGTCCTCCTCGGCCGGAGGGGGAAGTGCGTACAAGGGCACGGTGCTCGACGGCAAGACCCAGGCGGTCAACCATCTGCCGAATCAGCCGTGGGATCCGATGATTGACTACCAGATGATGAGCCGCTTCGTCCGCGGCTTCTCGAGTCTGATGCATGCCGACAAGCCGACGGTCGTGAAGATTCACGGCTATTGCGTCGCCGGCGGCACCGACATCGCGCTGCATGCCGATCAGGTGATCGCCGCGGCCGACGCCAAGATCGGCTACCCGCCCACCCGCGTGTGGGGGGTGCCGGCGGCCGGCATGTGGGCCCACCGGCTCGGTGATCAACGCGCGAAACGCCTTCTGCTGACCGGTGATTGCATCACCGGCGCCCAGGCCGCGGAATGGGGTTTGGCGGTCGAAGCTCCAGATCCGAAGGACCTCGACGAGCGCACCGAACGGCTGGTGCAGCGCATCGCCGCCGTTCCGGTAAACCAGCTCATCATGGTCAAGCTGGCGATGAACAGCGCGCTGTACAACCAGGGCGTCGCCAACAGCGCGATGATCTCGACGGTGTTCGACGGCATTGCCCGGCACACCCCCGAAGGACATGCGTTCGTCGCCGAGGCACGAGAGCACGGGTTCCGCGAGGCGGTGCGACGGCGCGACGAACCATTCGGCGACTACGGTCGACGAGCGTCGCAAGTCTGACCGTGTCCGATACGCTTCGCGCGAGCCGCTCGTCGCGACCCAAGACCCTCAACCGGATGACCGCACGCTCGGTGGTCCTGAGCGTACTGCTGGGAGCGCATCCGGCGTGGGCCACCGCCGCCGAATTGCTCACGCTGACATCAGATTTCGGCTTGAAGGAATCGACGGTGCGGGTCGCGCTGACCAGGCTGGTCGCGACGGGCGATTTGGTGCGCTCCGCCGACGGCTATCGCTTGTCGGATCGGTTGCTGGCCCGCCAGCGGCGACAGGACGAGGCGATGCGCCCCCACGTCAAACCCTGGGACGGTACCTGGACCACGCTCGTGATCACCAGCATCGGCACCGATCCCCGAACCCGCGCGTCGCTGCGAACAACGTTGCAGCAGAGCCGGTTTGGCGAGCTTCGCGAAGGGGTGTGGCTGCGGCCCGACAATCTCGACATCACGCTTCCCAGTGACATCACCAATAGAGTTCGGGTGCTGCATTCCCGCGACGACGATCCGGCCGACCTGGCAAGCCAGCTGTGGGACCTGTCGCGGTGGGCGCAGACCGCGACCCAGCTGCTCGACGACATGGCCGCGGCGACCGACACGCCCGGCCGGTTCGTGGCCGCCGCCGGCATGGTGCGCCACCTGCTCACCGACCCGGTGCTACCGGAGCAACTCCTGCCGCCGGACTGGCCCGCGAACTCGTTGCGGGACAGCTACTCTCGCTTTGCCGACGAGCTGGCCGCCCGTCGTCACCCGGCCCAACACCTCATGGAGGCATCGTCATGACCGACGAAGTTCGCGTGGAACGTCAGGGGCCGGTGACGACGGTGATCATCAATCGGCCCGCTGCGCGCAACGCCGTCAACGGCCCGACGGCCGCACAGCTGGTGGCCGCGTTCGAAGCGTTCGATGCCGACGACGGCGCATCGGTAGCTGTGCTGTGGGGCGACCACGGAACATTCTGTGCGGGTGCCGATCTCAAGGCGTTCGGCACACCGGAGGCCAACGCCACCCACCGCACCGGGCCGGGGCCGATGGGCCCGACGCGAATGGTCTTGTCCAAGCCGGTGATTGCCGCCGTCAGCGGGTACGCGGTCGCCGGTGGGCTGGAGCTGGCGCTGTGGTGTGACCTGCGGGTCGCGGAGGAAGACGCCGTGTTCGGGGTCTTCTGCCGCCGCTGGGGCGTGCCGTTGATCGACGGCGGCACGATTCGGCTGCCGCGGCTGATCGGCCACAGCCGGGCGATGGACATGATTCTCACCGGCCGGCCGGTCGATGCCGCGGAGGCCCATCAGATAGGACTGGCCAATCGCGTGGTGCCGAGAGGACAAGCACGCCAAGCCGCCGAGCAGTTGGCTGCCGAGCTCGCCACGTTGCCGCAACAGTGCATGCGCTCGGACCGACTGTCGATGCTCAACCAATGGGGCCTGTCGGAGAAGGAGGCGCTGGACTTCGAGTTCGGCAGTTTGTCGCGGGTGGCGGCCGAAGCGCTCGAAGG
The DNA here is from genome assembly GCF_059813155.1 of Mycobacterium sp. NGS19. Taxonomy (NCBI): domain Bacteria; kingdom Bacillati; phylum Actinomycetota; class Actinomycetes; order Mycobacteriales; family Mycobacteriaceae; genus Mycobacterium; species Mycobacterium sp. NGS19. The sequence continues at coordinate 77,601 of NZ_JCALEB010000002.1, read as the reverse complement.
CGCGGGGCGGTTCGCCGCCGGGGCGGGCCGCCACGGCGCACCGGCGTAGCGCTCAGCCGGCGCGACCGTGCGCCGAATGCCATCCGATGCGGCGTGTCGCTGGCGCGACACGCACGGTCGCGGCACGGGGGTTAGGGGACTTTGTCGATCCGGTTGGTCATCCCGAGTTCGCGGCCGCGGTCGAGGATGTAGGGGTCGCCGTTGTGGAACATCACGGTCTGATCGGAGCCGTAGACGGTGATGTCGTCGGTAATGGTGTCGGCGATCACGACATTGCCGGAGCCTTGCATGGTGACCGCGTAGCACACTCCCGACGCGGTGATCGTGTTCCACGATCCGTTGACGAACAGCGTGCCGTTGTTGCAGTCGATGGTCGTCTGGATGCTCACGCCGGTGATGTGCGTGTCGCCTTCGCCGCGAGCATGCGCCGTCGGCATTGCGGCCAGCGAGAGCGTCAAGCACACCGCGGCAGTGCAACATGCAACGGTTCGCGTCATCGTCGCCCCCTTTGCGCACGTCCCGACCGGCAAAGCGTACCCACGTAGCCGCCCGCTGCGGTAGAAGTCCGTCATCGCAGCTGCGACGGCGTCAGCTGACCGCTGCCACGACGGCTAGGACTAGAGTTCTTTGCCGAAGAGCGCTCGCGCGAGCGCAAAGAGAAAGGACGACGTGGCAGCTGAGCCGCAGCCGCGGCCGGCGGGCCGAGCCAGGGGAGCGGCGCGCGCCCAGCAGAAATCGGGGGGCCGGTCGACCAAGCTGAGCCGCGACGTGATCGTCAACGCCGCACTGACCTTCCTCGACCGTGAAGGCTGGGATGCGCTGACCATCAATGCGCTGGCCGCCCAGCTGGGCACCAAGGGTCCGTCGTTGTACAACCACGTCGCCAGCCTCGACGACTTGCGGCGATCGGTGCGCAAGCGCGTCGTGGGCGACATCATCGAGATGCTCGGGACGGTCGGGCAGGGCAGAACCCGCGACGACGCCGTGCTCGTGATGGCCGGCGCTTACCGCAGCTACGCCCACCATCACCCGGGCCGGTACTCGGCGTTCACGCGGATGCCGCTGGACGGCGGCGACGACCCGGAGTTCACCGCAGTGGCCCGCGCCGCGGCCGAACCCGTCATCGCAGTGCTGGCGTCCTACGGGCTCGACGGCGACGAGGCGTTCCATGCGGCACTGGAGTTCTGGGCGGCCCTGCACGGATTCGTGCTGCTGGAGATGACCGGCGTGATGGCCGACGTCGACGTCGACGCGGTGTTCTCCGACATGGTCTTGCGGCTCGCGACTGGGATGGAGAAGCGGTAGGCGACGCACGCAGACGCCCGGTGACCTGCGCATAGGGGCGGCCGACGAGTTTGTTTCGACTGTGCCGGCCCTGGTATCGTAGTCGTCCGTGCCTGGCAGATAAGGCGCCTGCGGTATCGCATGCCCGCACGCCGGGCCAATTCGCATGTCCCCGATGACAGGTCGAGACCGCGGCGGACGCATGCGACACGCCCGGCCTCGGGGTGACCGAGCCAGGCGAAACCGCAGTACAGACGTAAAGACGCAACAGAGAAAGCCGGTAGATGCCAACCATCCAGCAGCTGGTCCGCAAAGGGCGCCAGGACAAGATCGCCAAGGTGAAGACCGCGGCGCTCAAGGGCAGCCCGCAGCGCCGCGGCGTGTGCACCCGCGTGTACACCACCACGCCGAAGAAGCCGAACTCGGCCCTTCGCAAGGTCGCGCGCGTGAAGCTGACCAGCCAGGTCGAGGTCACCGCCTACATCCCCGGCGAGGGCCACAACTTGCAGGAGCACTCGATGGTGCTGGTGCGTGGTGGTCGTGTGAAGGACCTCCCCGGCGTGCGCTACAAGATCATCCGCGGCTCGCTGGACACCCAGGGTGTGAAGAACCGCAAGCAAGCGCGCAGCCGTTACGGGGCCAAGAAGGAGAAGAGCTGATGCCGCGCAAGGGGCCCGCGCCAAAGCGTCCGCTGGTCAACGATCCGGTCTACGGGTCGCAACTGGTCACCCAACTGGTGAACAAAGTCCTGATGCGCGGGAAGAAATCGCTGGCCGAACGCATTGTTTATGGTGCGCTCGAGCAGGCACGCGAAAAGACCGGTACCGATCCGGTGGTCACGCTCAAGCGCGCCCTCGACAACGTCAAGCCCGCGCTTGAGGTCCGCAGCCGCCGCGTCGGTGGTGCGACCTACCAGGTTCCCGTCGAGGTGCGTCCCGACCGCTCCACCACGCTCGCTCTGCGCTGGCTGGTGGGGTACTCGCGGCAGCGTCGGGAGAAGACGATGGTCGAACGGCTGGCCAACGAGATTCTCGACGCCAGCAACGGGCTGGGTGCCTCTGTGAAGAGACGCGAAGACACCCACAAGATGGCCGAAGCGAACCGGGCCTTCGCGCACTACCGCTGGTGATGTTCGCCGGGTCCTCGGCCCGTAGCGAGCGCACCGCCAACCAAGCCAACAACGCAACCGAAAGAGTGAGACTTCTGTGGCACAGAAAGATGTGCTGACCGACCTGAGCAAGGTACGCAACTTCGGCATCATGGCGCACATCGATGCCGGTAAGACCACGACGACTGAGCGCATCCTCTACTACACCGGCATCAACTACAAGATCGGTGAGGTGCACGACGGCGCCGCCACCATGGACTGGATGGAGCAGGAGCAGGAGCGAGGGATCACGATCACCTCGGCTGCCACCACCACGTTCTGGAAAGACAACCAGCTCAACATCATCGACACCCCCGGGCACGTCGACTTCACCGTCGAGGTGGAGCGCAACCTGCGGGTGCTCGACGGCGCCGTCGCCGTGTTTGACGGCAAGGAAGGCGTGGAGCCGCAGTCCGAGCAGGTGTGGCGCCAGGCCGACAAGTACGACGTGCCCCGCATCTGCTTCGTCAACAAGATGGACAAGATCGGCGCCGATTTCTACTTCTCTGTGCGCACCATGGAGGAGCGCCTCGGCGCCAATGCGGTGCCCATTCAGCTGCCGATCGGCTCGGAAAGCGAGTTCGAGGGCGTCGTCGACCTGGTCGAGATGAACGCCAAGGTGTGGAGCGCCGAGACGAAGCTCGGCGAGAAGTACGACGTCGTCGACATCCCGGCCGGTCTCGCGGAGAAGGCTGAGGAGTACCGCACCAAGCTGCTGGAGATCGTTGCAGAGTCCGATGAAGAGCTGCTGGAGAAGTACCTCGGCGGCGAGGAATTGACCGTCGCCGAGATCAAGGGTGCGATCCGCAAGCTGACCATCAATTCGGAGATCTACCCGGTGCTGTGCGGCAGCGCGTTCAAGAACAAGGGCGTGCAGCCGATGCTCGACGCGGTCGTCGACTACTTGCCGTCGCCGCTGGACGTGCCGCCGGCGATCGGGCACCGCCCCGGCAAGGAAGACGAAGAGGTCGTCCGCACCGCGAGCGTCGACGAGCCGTTCGCCGCGCTGGCATTCAAGATCGCCACGCATCCGTTCTTCGGCAAGCTGACCTACATCCGCGTGTACTCGGGCACCGTCGACTCGGGCTCGCAGGTGATCAATGCGACCAAGGGCAAGAAAGAGCGGCTGGGCAAGCTGTTCCAGATGCACTCCAATAAGGAGAACCCAGTCGAAAGGGCAAGTGCCGGCCACATTTACGCGGTGATCGGGCTGAAGGACACCACCACCGGTGACACGCTTTCCGACCCGAATGACCAGGTGGTGCTCGAGTCGATGACGTTCCCCGATCCGGTGATCGAGGTGGCCATCGAACCCAAGACCAAGAGCGACCAGGAGAAGCTGTCGACCTCGATCCAGAAGCTGGCCGAGGAAGATCCGACCTTCAAGGTGCATCTGGATCAGGAGACCGGTCAGACCGTGATCGGCGGCATGGGCGAGTTGCACCTCGACATCCTGGTGGACCGCATGCGCCGCGAGTTCAAGGTCGAGGCCAACGTCGGTAAGCCCCAGGTGGCGTACAAGGAGACCATCCGCCGCAAGGTGGAGAACGTCGAGTACACGCACAAGAAGCAGACGGGTGGCTCCGGCCAGTTTGCGAAGGTGATCATCAGCGTCGAGCCGTTCGTCGGCGAGGACGGTGCCACCTACGAGTTCGAGAACAAGGTGACCGGTGGCCGGATCCCGCGGGAGTACATCCCGTCGGTGGACGCCGGCGCGCAGGACGCGATGCAGTACGGCGTGCTGGCCGGCTATCCGCTGGTGAATCTGAAGGTCACGTTGCTCGACGGTGCGTTCCACGAGGTCGACTCGTCGGAAATGGCGTTCAAGATCGCCGGGTCGCAGGCGCTGAAGAAGGCTGCGCAACAAGCGAATCCGGTGATCCTCGAGCCGATCATGGCCGTCGAGGTCACCACGCCCGAGGACTACATGGGCGACGTGATCGGCGACCTGAACTCGCGCCGTGGTCAGATCCAGGCCATGGAGGAGCGCGGCGGTGCTCGCGTCGTCAAGGCACATGTGCCGCTGTCGGAGATGTTCGGCTACGTGGGCGACCTTCGGTCGAAGACCCAGGGCCGGGCGAACTACTCCATGGTGTTCGACAGCTACGCCGAAGTGCCGGCGCAGGTGTCGAAGGAAATCATCGCGAAGGCGACGGGTCAGTAACCCGGTTGTCGGGCGGCGAACAACAACTGCAAAGATCAACCCTGCTTCATTAGCAAGCACCAACAGAAGTCCAGGAGGACAACACAGTGGCGAAGGCGAAGTTCGAGCGGACGAAGCCGCACGTCAACATCGGGACCATCGGTCACGTTGACCACGGCAAGACCACGCTGACCGCAGCAATCACCAAGGTTCTGCACGACAAGTATCCCGATTTGAACGAGTCGCGCGCATTCGACCAGATCGACAACGCGCCTGAGGAACGTCAGCGCGGCATCACGATCAACATCTCCCACGTGGAGTACCAGACCGAGAAGCGTCATTATGCGCACGTCGACGCTCCGGGCCACGCCGACTACATCAAGAACATGATCACCGGCGCCGCCCAGATGGACGGCGCGATCCTGGTGGTCGCCGCCACCGACGGTCCGATGCCGCAGACCCGCGAGCATGTGCTGCTCGCCCGCCAGGTGGGTGTGCCTTACATCCTCGTGGCGCTGAACAAGGCCGACGCGGTCGACGACGAGGAGCTGCTGGAGCTCGTCGAGATGGAGGTCCGCGAGTTGCTGGCCGCCCAAGAGTTCGACGAGGAGGCTCCGGTCGTGCGGGTCTCGGCGCTCAAGGCGCTCGAGGGTGACGAGAAGTGGGTGAAGAGCGTCGAGGAGCTCATGGAGGCCGTCGACGAGTCGATCCCTGACCCGGTCCGCGAGACCGACAAGCCGTTCCTGATGCCCGTGGAGGACGTCTTCACGATCACTGGCCGCGGCACCGTGGTCACCGGTCGTGTGGAGCGCGGCGTGATCAACGTGAACGAGGAAGTCGAGATCGTCGGCATCCGTCCGAACACCACCAAGACCACGGTCACCGGTGTGGAGATGTTCCGCAAGCTGCTCGACCAGGGCCAGGCCGGCGACAACGTCGGTCTGCTGCTGCGTGGCGTGAAGCGTGAGGACGTCGAGCGCGGCCAGGTTGTCGTGAAGCCCGGCACCACTACCCCGCACACCGAGTTCGAGGGCCAGGTGTACATCCTGTCCAAGGACGAGGGCGGCCGGCACACGCCGTTCTTCAACAACTACCGTCCGCAGTTCTACTTCCGCACCACCGACGTGACCGGTGTGGTGACTCTTCCCGAGGGCACCGAGATGGTGATGCCGGGCGACAACACCAACATTCACGTCAAGCTGATCCAGCCCGTCGCGATGGACGAGGGCCTGCGCTTCGCGATCCGCGAGGGCGGCCGCACCGTCGGCGCCGGCCGGGTCACGAAGATCATCAAGTAGTTCAAGCATCACGCCAAACGGCGCTCATCCGAACGGGTGGGCGCCGTTTTGCTTTTGCGGACATATCCCGATACGCCACGCGGCAGACTAGAGGCGATGCTGCAAGCTGCACGGATCATCGACCAGCTGATGGCCTACGCGGATTTTCACCTGAATGGTAATGCCGTTGGCGCGTAGGCAAATTCACACCGCACAGCAATCCGCCCACCGGCTGGCACCGTCTGACTATTCGAAGGATTGGCAGCCACGCGGGTTGTCCATGCGCAGGATTTCGGGCTGACCCGTCAACAATCACCGCGAAAAGCGGGTCCTACAGCTAATCTGACATGCAAGGGGGGCGGTGAGGAGCACGCCCGATGTTCGCGCGGTACCTGAAGTCCCAAGTAATCGTCCTGCTGTGCGGCGGCCTGGTCGGGCCGATCTTCCTGGCGGTGTACTTCGCCACCGGCCAATCAAGTCTCCTTCGGTGGATGTTCTTCGTGGGTCTACTGATCACGGCCGCGGACGTGTTGATCGCATTGGCGTTGGCCAACTTCAGCGCGAAGTCCGCTGCCAAGACAGCAGCTTTGGAGCAGAGCGGTGTGCTCGCGTTGGCTCACATCACCGGCATCGGCGAAACCGGTACGCGCATCAACGATCAACCGCTGGTGAAGCTCGACCTGCACATCGAAGGCCCTGGTATCGCTGCGTTCGACGCGCACGATCGCGTCATCGCATCCGTCACACGGTTGGGCAACTTCAACGCCCGCAAACTCGTCGTACTCGTCGACCCTGCCACTAATGACTTCCAAATCGACTGGGAGCGAAGCGCTTTGGTCAATGGCCTGGTGCCCGCTCAGTTCACCGTCGCGGAAGACAACAAGACGTACGACCTGTCCGGGCAAGCCGGCCCGTTGATGGAGATTCTGCAATTGCTCAAGGCCAATGGCATACCGTTGAACCGCATGGTCGATATCCGGTCCAACCCTGTTCTGCTGCAGCAGATTCAGGCGATTGTGCGGCGCGCGGTAGCCCAGCAGGCTCCGCCCGCGCCCGCCGCGGCCCCCGTCGCAACGCCTTCGGTCGCAGCGCCGCCGTCGGTGGCGTCGCCGAGTTTCGCGCCGCCGCAGGTCTCGATCTCGCAGCGGCTCCAAGAGCTCGAGACGCTGCGTGCGACCGGTGCAGTGACAGAGGAGGAGTACAAATCCAAGCGGTCTCAGATCATCTCCGAGATCTGACATTCGCGGAGCGCTTCAGCCGGGACTCGCAATTGACCGCAAGTTAGGCGTACCTTCCCGGACGCACCGCGACAACATCGCCGCTCTCGCGGTGATCGCCGTCAAGCCCCACTAGAACACGTTCCAGTTTCGCTGCTAGCCTGACCGAATGGCTGGATCACTCGAGGGACGGGTCGCGTTCGTCACCGGTGCCGCGCGGGGTCAGGGCCGCGCCCACGCGATACGGCTGGCCCACGAGGGCGCCGACATCATCGCCATCGACATCTGCGGGCCGGTGTCACCGTCGATCACCTATCCGCTCGCGACCCCCGAAGATCTCGACGAGACGGTACAGGGCGTCGAGGCGGCGGGCCGCAAGATCCTCGCTCGACATGTCGACATCCGCGACGCCGCCGCCCTGCGGCAGGTGGTCGCCGACGGCGTCGAGCAGTTCGCCCGGCTCGACATCCTCGTTGCCAACGCGGGCGTGCTCAGTTGGGGCCGGATATGGGAGTTGACCGAAGAGCAGTGGGACACAGTCATCGACGTGAACCTGTCGGGCACCTGGCGCACTCTGCGCGCCGCGGTTCCGGCCATGATCGAGGCCGGCAACGGCGGCTCGATCATCATCGTCAGCTCGTCGGCCGGGCTGAAGGCCACGCCGGGCAATGGTCACTATGCGGCGTCCAAGCATGGTCTGGTGGCGCTGACCAACTCGCTGGCGCTGGAAGTCGGTGAGTTCGGCATCCGGGTGAACTCCATTCACCCGTATTCGATCGACACCCCGATGATCGAGCGCGAGGCCATGATGGAGCTCTTCAAAAACCACCCGAGCTTCCTGCACAGCTTCGCGCCGATGCCGCTGAACCCCAAAGATGTTGGCGGCAAGCGGCATCGCAATGAATTCATGACGCCCGAAGAGGTTTCCGACGTCGTCGCATGGCTAGCCGGCGACGGCTCAGCGACGCTATCGGGTGTCCAGATTCCCGTCGACCGCGGCGTGCTGAAGTACTGACCCGTCGGCGCCGGCTACCGGCGAGTAGGGCAGGGGAGCGCTACTCCCGCGCCGGGTGATCGTGTATGAACCGTTACGTGAGCAAACGGATAGTCATCGTCGGTGGCGGATTGGCGGCCGCCCGTACCGCCGAACAACTGCGGCGGTGTGACTTCGACGGGCCCATCACGATCGTCAGCGACGAGGTCCACCTGCCCTATGACCGTCCGCCGCTGTCCAAGCAGGTGCTGCGCAGCGAGATGGACGACACGGCCCTCAAGCCGCGAGAGTTCTACGACGAGAACGACATCACGCTGCTCCTCGGATCGGCCGCGCGCAGGTTGGACACGGCAAATCAGACGGTGACGCTGGAGGACGGGTCGCAGCTGGAGTACGACGAAGCGGTGATCGCGACTGGCCTTGTGCCGCGACGTATTCCGTCCTTCCCTGACTTGGCCGGCATCCATGTCCTGCGGTCGTTCGACGAAAGCATGGCGCTGCGGGCAGAGGCCGCGGCGGCCAAGCGCGCGGTGGTGGTGGGTGCCGGGTTCATCGGCTGTGAGGTGGCGGCGAGCCTGCGTGGACTCGGCATCGAGGTCGTGATGGTGGAACCGCAACCTGAACCGCTGGCGTCGGTGCTGGGCGAGCAGATCGGGGCGCTGGTGTCGCGGCTGCACCGTGCCGAGGGTGTCGGCGTGCGCACGGGTCTGGGCGTCGAGTCCGTCACCGGGGGCGACCGGGTCGACAAGGTCGTGCTGACTGACGGGTCCGAGCTGCAGACCGACCTCGTGGTCGTCGGGATCGGCTCCCGGCCGGCCACCGACTGGCTCGAAGGCAGCGGCGTCAAGGTGGACAACGGGGTGGTGTGCGACCACGTCGGTCGCACCAGCGCACCGCATGTGTGGGCGCTCGGCGACGTCGCATCCTGGGAGGATGCCACCGGACACCAAGCGCGCGTGGAGCACTGGAGCAACGTCACCGAGCAGGCCAGGGTGCTGGTGCCCTCACTGCTCGGCCAGGAGGTGCCGTCGAATATCGTTGTGGTGCCGTACTTTTGGAGCGACCAGTATGACGTCAAGATCCAGTGCCTCGGCGAGCCGGAGGCCGACGACATCGTGCATCTGGTCCGCGACGACGGCCGCAAGTTCCTGGCGTACTACGAACGCGACGGCGTGGTGGCCGGCGTGGTCGGTGGCGGCATGCCGGGTGCGGTGATGAAGACGCGGGCCAAGATCGCCGCCGGCGCGCCGATCTCCGAAGTGCTGAACTGAGCGCGCGCCTAGCGGCCTGTTGGCCTGTTGGCCTGTTGGCCTGTTGGCCTGTTGCCGCGAGTGTGCGCGTCTGTACACCGACACGCCGACGCGAGACGTACGACGGCGCACGCTCGCGCTCGTGCTCGTGCCCGTGCCCCCGCCCGTGCTCGTGCCCGTGCCCGTGCCCGTGCCCGCGCCCGTGGACGCTAGTGACGCTCAGAACTGGCCGAGGTAGAACCGGCCGCCCTGGTCGTCACGACATTCCGCCATGAGGCCATATGGCTGCCTCGTCGGCTCCTGAAGCACCGTCCCGCCGGCTTCGCGCACCCGCGCCACCGCTTCGGCGATGTCGGCCACCGACCACATCGGCACGGTGGTGGCTGCGGCGCTGCCTCCCGCGACGCCGGCCATCGGGTGCGTGCCGGTGATCTGCCAGCCGTCGTCGATGCGGCCCGGCTCGAAGCTCCAACCGAGCACCCGCCCGTAGAACTCGCGGAACGCCGCCGAGTCCTCGACTTCATAAGTGACATAAGACAATTCGCCTGGCCCCGCACCGTTGAGCTGGGGCCGTGGAGGCTGGCCGACGGGTTGATAAACCGCGAACCTGGTGCCGCTGGGATCGGTGGCGTCGAGCACGGTGCCGACGTCGAACGTCCGCTGGTCGCCGAGCTGGCCACCCGCATCGCGGATCGCCTGCGCGGCGGCCTGCAGGTCGTCGACCGCGTAGCAGCAGAACAGCGTCGGTGCGGAGTCGACCGGAAAAATTCCGACCGGCTGCTCGGTGCTGATCACCATGTGCCTGGCGGCGTCGTAGGTCCATCCCAGCACGTGGCCGTAGAACGCCGCGGCCCGGTCGGCATCCGGCGTCCATACCGAGACGTAGCCGAGGTCGCCGTGCCGAATCGTCTCGACAGGCGCGGCCAGCGGGCTGGTGAGCATCCAGCGATGCCCGAACGGGTCGATGATGGTGGCGTTGCGGCCACCATGGCCTTCGTAGATATCGCGCTGCACCTGCGCTCCCTGCGCGCGGGCCCGGGCCAACGCGGCATCGATGTCCGCGACGTGCAGCATCAGGCTCACCGAAACAGCTTGCGGCGCAGGGGCTCTGAGGCCGAGCTCGGGATATTCGTCGGCGAGGTAGAGCACGCCGTCGGCCAAGGCGAGCTCGGCGTGACCGATGCGCCCGTCCTCCATCACGATCGGCTCGCCGACCACGACGGCGCCCAGCGCGTCGGTGTACCAGGCAATGGCAGCGCGCGCGTCGGCGACAGCGAGGTACGGCAGGGCGGCCGGACGCGGCGGCGCCGCATACGTGTCAGCGGGTTCGGTCAGCTCGGCGATGGCCTGCGCAGTGCCGCTCATCTCAACTCCTTCTGTGCCGGCGGGTAGGGACAGTGCAAATTCGAGCCGGGCCCGCAGCCGGGCCGCGAACTCGGGATCGGGGTGCACCGGAAGGTCGTCGGCGCGCAGCACGTCGAGCGGATCCGTCATTGCGCACCTCCTTCCTCGTAGTGGTTGCGAAAAGCCCGGCGTGCCCGCACGAGCAACGCTTCGGTGGCATGGACGGTGCGGCCGATCAGTTGCGCGCATTCGGGCACCGAGCAGTCGTCCATGTAGCGCAGTACCAGCACCGTGCGCTGCGGCTCGGGCAATCGTCGCAGCGTGGCCTCGGCGACCAACCGGTCCAGCTGCGCGTCCCACGTGTCGGTAGGGTCCGCGGCCTCCGGAACATCGGCGACAGAGATCGCATGGCGGTCGTGCCCACGCCGAAAGTGGTCTGCCAGTTTGTGTCTGGCGACGCCGATCAGCCACGGCACACTGATGTCGGGCGGTTCGGCCTTGCGTGCGCTGTCCATCGCCGCGAGGAAGGTCTCCGACGTGAGATCCTCCGCGGCGCGCCGATCGCCGCAGCGGCGCACGAAGTAGCCGTACACCGCGGGCAGCGCCTGGTCGTAGAGCGCAAGCAGCGCACGCGGAGCGTCGGGCGGGCGAGGTTCGGCGCTCACACCCTTATCGTCGCCGCCGGCCGCCGAACTCCGACGCTTCATGCGCGACTTTTTCTGCGCGAGCGTGCGGTCCTGTACGGCTACTCGCGGCGTGTCGCCGTACAGACACGCCCGCTCGCGGGGGGAGTGGGAGTTCGCCACCCGGGCGGATCACGTCGAACGCGTCGCCCAGGGCGTCGGTCAGCGACACCGACTCGTCGGCAAGCCAATGCTCGTAGGCCGCCAGCGACACCGCCAGCAACGCCCACGCGACGGTCTGCGGTGCGAGGTCATCGGGCTTGGTGCCGGCCCGCGCGGCGACGAACTCTGCGATGACTTCCCGCCAGCCCGCGTACATGGTCATCGAGTACGCCTGCAGCTCCGTGGTTCGCAAGATCACTTGCATGCGCAGTCGGTGTCGTGTGGTCTCGGATTCGTCAAATGTGTTGAACGCCAACAGCGCATCGCGCAGCGCTTGCTCGACGGGCACACCGGGATCGACGGCAGCCAGCAGTTCGCGCAAATGCTGCAGATGTGCGTCGAAGTCGCCCCACGGAATCGCGTTCTTCGACGGGTAGTACCGGAACAGTGTCCGGCGGGCGATCCCGGCCGCCTCGGCGACGTCGTCGACGCTGACTTCGGCAAACCCGCGGCGGGCGAACAGGTCGATGGCCACATCGGTGATGTGGTGGCGTGTGGTCGACCTGCGCCGGCCGACTCTGGATTGCACCAGACCTGCCCTTCCATTACGGCACTCGATGCCATATTCTGTCGACTCAACCGCAGTCTGTCGAGACCCCACCAGCAGGAAGGCAGCCCGATGGAACCCAACGCACAGGTGCACACCGAAGAGGACTTGGTCACCGAGACGCTCGTCGAAGAGGTCTCCATCGACGGCATGTGCGGCGTCTACTAGGCATGTTCGACCCCGCCCGACGCTGGCGGCTGCACCCTCAGGTCGCGGTGCGGCCCGAGCCGTTCGGTGCGCTGCTCTATCACTTCGGCACACGCAAGCTGTCGTTTCTGAAGGACCGCACGATCCTGATGATCGTGCAGTCGCTCGGTGACCACCCGGATGCTCGCGCCGCGTGCCGCGCGGCCGGAGTGCAGGACGGTGCCGAGCGGCCTTACCTTCGCGCGTTGGAAACCCTGGCGGCTTCCGACATGCTGATCGGTCAGGAGGCGTGATGACGGCCGTGCCTCGTCTGGTCGAGCAGTTCGAACGCGGCCTCGACGCGCCGATCTGCCTGACGTGGGAATTGACCTACGCGTGCAACCTCGCCTGCGTGCACTGCCTGTCGTCGTCGGGCCGCCGCGATCCCCGCGAGCTGACCACGCGCCAGTGCATGGACGTGATCGACGAGCTCGAGCGTATGCAGGTCTTCTACGTCAACATCGGCGGTGGCGAACCGACTGTGCGCCAAGACTTTTGGGAGCTCGTCGACTATGCCACCGCGCATCACGTCGGTGTGAAGTTCTCCACCAACGGTGTCCGGATCACCCGGGCGCGAGCCGAGCAACTCGCCGCCAGCGATTACGTCGACGTCCAGATTTCGCTCGACGGCGCCACCGCTGCGGTCAACGACGCGGTGCGCGGCCCCGGCTCGTATGACATGGCAATGCGGGCGCTCGATCATCTGCAGGCTGCGGGGTTCGAAGACGCCAAGATCTCGGTGGTGGTCACCCGCCACAACATCGGCCAGCTCGACGAATTCGCCGCGCTGGCAACCCGTTACGGCGCGACGCTGCGCATCACCAGACTTCGCCCCTCCGGCCGTGGCGCCGACGTGTGGGATGAGCTGCATCCGACCGCAGAGCAGCAGGTGCAGCTCTACCACTGGCTGGTGGACCGCGGTGAGCGTGTGCTCACCGGCGACTCGTTCTTTCACCTGTCGCCGCTGGGTGCGCCCGGAGCGCTCGCCGGCCTGAACCTGTGCGGCGCCGGTCGGGTGGTGTGCCTGATCGACCCCGTCGGCGACGTGTACGCCTGCCCGTTCGCTATCCACGACCGCTTCCTGGCCGGAAACGTCTTGCGCGACGGCGGATTTGACCACGTGTGGAAGACCGCTCCGCTGTTCCGGGAACTGCGTGAGCCACAATCAGCCGGAGCGTGCAACAGCTGCGGGCATTACGACAGCTGCCGCGGCGGTTGCATGGCTGCCAAGTTCTTCACCGGCCTGCCGATGGACGGCCCGGACCCGGAATGCGTTCAAGGCTACGGAGCGCGCGCGCTGGCGCACCCTCGACATGTGCCCCGGCCCAGCGGCGACCATTCGCGTCGTGGTCCTGTCCCGCTGACCCTGGCGCCCCGCCCGCCGGCGCGCCTGTGCAACGAAAGCCCGGTGTAGCGATGGCTCAGTGGTTCGAAACGGTGGCGTTCGCGCAGCAGAAGGCCAGAAAGCGGCTGCCCAAGCCGGTGTACTCGGCATTGGTGGCCGCCAGCGAAAAGGGCGTGACCGCCTCTGACAACGTCGAGGCCTTCAGCGAACTGGGCTTCGCGCCCCACGTCATCGGCGCCACCGAGAAGCGTGATATGGCGACAACCGTTCTGGGACAAGATATTTCGCTTCCTGTGGTCATCTCGCCGACCGGGGTGCAGGCGGTTCACCCAGACGGCGAAGTAGCCGTCGCGCGGGCAGCCGCCGCTCGCGGCACCGCGATGGGGTTGTCGTCGTTCGCGAGCAAGCCCATCGAAGAGGTGATCGCCGCCAACCCCAAGCTGTTCTTCCAGATCTACTGGCTCGGCGATCGCGACGCGATCGCACAGCGGGTCCAGCGTGCCCGCGACGCCGGGGCCGCGGGGCTCATTCTCACCACGGACTGGAGCTTCTCGCACGGTCGCGACTGGGGCAGCCCGAAGATCCCTGAGGCGATGAACCTGCGCACCACCGTGCGGATGCTGCCGACCGGCCTCACCAGGCCCGCCTGGCTGTGGGAGTGGGCGAAGACCATGCGACCGCCCGACCTGCGCGTGCCCAATCAGGCGCGCCGCGGCGAACAAGGCCCACCGTTTTTCACCGCGTACGGGGAATGGATGAACACCCCACCGCCCACCTGGGACGACGTCGCCTGGCTGCGGGAACTGTGGGGCGGGCCCTTCATGCTCAAGGGCGTGATGCGGGTCGACGATGCGAAACGCGCTGTGGATGCGGGTGTTTCGGCGATCTCGGTGTCCAACCACGGAGGAAACAACCTCGATTCCACACCCGCTCCGATCCGGGCCCTGCCCGCGATCGTCGACGCGGTGGGCGGCGACGTCGAGGTGCTGCTGGACGGCGGCATCCGCCGGGGTAGCGACGTGGTCAAGGCGGTGGCCTTGGGCGCCCGCGCCGTGATGATCGGTCGTGCCTACCTGTGGGGTCTCGCCGCCGCCGGACAGGCCGGCGTGGAGAACGTGCTCGACATCCTTCGCGGCGGCATCGACTCGGCGCTGCGCGGGCTCGGCCGGTCGTCGATCCACGACCTGCGTCCCGACGACGTCGTCGTGCCGCCCGGCTTCACCCGGGCATTGGGAGAGCCGCGCGACCGGAGTTGACGACGATCCGGCGGCCCGCGGTGGTGCCGACGGGACTGACGGTGCTGCCGTGAACGATGAGGGTCAGAGGCTAGGCATTTGACGAAGCAAGATTTCTCATCCCCCAACATCTGATGTATCCCAGATGAATTCGGCCTACGATCGCCACGTGACCTTCCCGACGGAGTTGGGGAAGTCGACGTCGAAGCAGGTCGAAGGTGCGTCGCCAATCGTGGTGGTGCCGGTGGGCTCCACCGAGCAGCATGGACCCCACCTGCCGCTGGACACCGACACCCGCATCGCTGCCGCAGTCACGCACGCCATCGTCGCGGCCCTCGCCGCTGCTGGTCAGCCGGCCCTCGCCGCACCCGCGGTCGCCTACGGGTCCAGCGGAGAGCATCAGGGTTTCGCCGGGACGATTTCGATCGGAACGGCGGTGCTCGAGCAGCTGCTGGTCGAGTTCGGACGCTCGGCGTGCGCGTGGGCGCCGCGGATCGTGTTCGTCAACGGTCACGGCGGAAACCTCGACGCGCTGGTCGCGGCGGTGCGACTGCTGAGGAGCGAAGAACGCGACGTCGCGTGGTGCCCGTGTGCCGTGCCGGGCTGCGACGCGCACGCCGGACATACAGAAACGTCGATATTGCTGCACATTTCACCCTCAACTGTGCGACTCGACGAGCGTCGTGCAGGTAACGTGTCTCCGCTAGCGGACTTGATGTCGAGCATGCGCCGCGGCGGAGTAGCCGCAGTGAGCGAGGTAGGAGTGCTGGGGGACCCCACCACGGCGACGGCCGAGGCTGGCGCGCGTCTCTTTCGGCAGATGGCCGACGTCTGCGTCGCCCGGGTCCGGCGCTGGGCCCCAGGCGGCGACGGAATGCTGACATGACCCAGCCGCGGCTGCCGGACGGATTCGCCGTCCAGGTCGACCGGCGTGTGCGTGTTCTCGGCGCAAACGCCGCCCTTCTCGGTGGGTCGCCCACCCGCCTGCTGCGGCTGGCGCCGTCGGCCCGCAGCCTGCTGGACAATGGCCGGCTGGAGGTGCACGACGCTGTCACCGCACAGCTGGCGCGGGCGCTGCTGGACGCCACGGTGGCCCACCCGCGGCCGTCCGGTGGCCCGTCCCATCGCGACGTGACCGTCGTTATTCCGGTGCGAGACAACATGTTTGGTCTTCGCCGCCTGTTGTCGACGCTGCGCGGGTTGCGGGTGGTAGTGGTCGACGACGGCTCCGCGATACCGGTGAGGGAGTCCGACTTCGAGCGCTTCAGCTGCCAGGTTCAGGTGATCAGGCACTCCCGGAGCAAGGGACCCGCAGCGGCCCGCAACACCGGGCTGGCGGCCTGCACCACCGACTTCGTCGCGTTCTTGGACTCCGACGTCGTGCCTCGCCGCGGCTGGCTGGAGGCGCTGCTAGGGCACTTCGTGGACCCAGCCGTGGCGCTGGTGGCACCGCGGATCATCGGGCTCACCCAGAGCGACAACATGATCGCCCGCTACGAGGCGGTGCGCTCGTCGCTGGATCTGGGGCGGCGCGAGGCGCCGGTGGTCCCGTACGGAACCGTGTCCTATGTGCCCAGCGCGGCGGTCATCTGCCGACGCTCGGCGCTGCTGGCCGCCGGCGGTTTCGACGAGACGTTGCGCTGCGGCGAAGACGTCGACCTGTGCTGGCGGCTGGTCGAGTCCGGCGCCCGGCTGCGCTACGAGCCGATCGCGCTGGTGGCCCACGACCATCGGGTCGGTGTTCGAGAATGGTTGTCCCGCAAAGCCTTCTATGGTAGTTCTGCGGCGCCGCTGTCGGTCCGCCATCCCGACAAGACCGCTCCGCTGGTCATCTCCGGCTGGAGCCTGGTGTTGTGGCTGCTGCTGGCCATGGGGTCGTGCATGAGCTATCTGGTGTCGATGGTCATCACAGTGCTGATGGCGCGCAGGATCGCCAACACGCTCGACGGGGTGGACTCCAAACCGCGCGATGTCGCTGTGCTCGCCGCGCGCGGCCTAGGAGGCGCAGCGTTACAACTGGCCTCGGCGATCTGCCGCCACTACTGGCCGATCGCGCTGGTGGCCGCGATACTTTTCCGGCGCTGCCGGCACATTGTGCTGATGGCTGCAGTGGTCGACGGGGTGGCGGACTGGCTGAGCCGGCACAACAACGTCGACCGGCAGACGAAGCAGCTCGGCGTTCTGACCTACCTGGCGCTCAAGCGTCTCGACGATCTCGCCTACGGCACCGGAATGTGGATGGGAATGGTCCAGGAGCGTCATCCCGGACCGTTGAAGCCGCAGATTCGGACATAGCCAGCCGTTGCACAGCGACGTCTTGGTCATCGGCGCCGGTAGCGCAGGATGTGTTGTCGCCGAGCGCCTCTCCGCCGACGAACGGTGCCGGGTCACCGTGGTGGAGGCCGGACCGGCGGCGACCGATCCGGATGTCGCGGCGGTGGTGGCGGACGGTTCGGTGCTGCCGGTGGGTGCCGGAAGCCGTCTGGTGCACCGGTTCGAGACTCTGCTGACACAGCATCCGCGCCGCCCGACGCTGGTCGTCCGGGGTGCGGTGGTCGGCGGCTCCGGTGCGGTCAACGGTGGCTACTTCTGCCGCGGTCTGCCGGGCGACTTCGACGCGTGGGGACTTCCCGGCTGGAGCTGGTCAGATGTGCTGCGTCACTTCCGCGACACGGAAACCGACCTGGACTTCGACGGCCCGGCGCACGGCAGCTCGGGACCGATCACCGTGCAGCGGGTCAACGAAATGTCCGACAGCACAGCAGAATTCGTCGAGAAGGCGCGTGATGCCGGCTTCGACTGGATACCGGACCTCAACGGTGCCGTGCACCCGGCGGACGCGGCAACCGGGGTGGGCGCGGTACCGCTCAATGTCGACGACGGCACCCGGGTCCAGCCGGGTTCAGCCATCCTGGCACCTGCTCTGGACCGGCCTAACCTGACACTGCTCACCCGCACGACAGTGCGCCGACTCAGGATCTCGGCCGGCCGGGTGACCAGCGCTGAGGCCGTCGGGGCTGACGGGTCCGTGTCGTTGACGGCGGACCGCATCGTGCTGTGCGCCGGAGCGATCGCGACGGCGCACCTGCTGATGCTGTCGGGTATCGGCGACGAGAAAGGTCTGCGCGCCCACGGAATAGAGGTGGTACAACCCGCACCGGTCGGCATGCACTGTGTCGACCATCCGGAGTGGGTGATGCCCACCAGCTGGCGAAGCAGCCCCGGCCGTCCGGTGCTGGAGGCTGTCCTGCACACCGGCTCGGGACTCGAAATTCGGCCCTACACAGGCGGTTTCATCGCCATGGTCGGCGACGGCACGGCCGGGCGGCCGGACTGGCCGCACGTCGGGGTGGCGCTGATGCAGCCGCGGTCGCGTGGAACGGTCACCGTGCGGTCGGCCCGTCCGGATGTGGCGCCACGCATCGAGCACCGCTACGACAGTGAGCCGGCCGACGTCGCGGCCCTGCGCGAGGGTGCCCAGCTCGCGAGTCACCTGTGCCCGCTCAGCCATCCGGAGGCCGAACCGCTGTGGTCGACGTCGCAGCATTTGTGCGCGACGGCGCCGATGGGCGCCGACCACGACGAGCGTGCGGTGCTCGACCCGACGTGCCGCGTGCGCGGGATCGAGGGACTGTGGGTGATCGACGGTGCTGCGCTACCCGCGATACCCAGCCGGGGCCCGCACGCCACAATCGTGATGCTGGCCCACCGCGCCGCCGAGTTCGTCACCGCGGGGTGAGCGTCGCCACCGGGCCGACAAGTAACGCACGACCCGCAGCTGTTGGCCGTCGCGTCCCGGTGCCCACAGCCCGACGAGGCAGGCGCCGATCGCGATGCTGATCGCCAGAGCCAGTGACGACGAGTGCATGGCCTCGACGAACGATGCCTTCGCCACGTCTGCCAGCTGATGTCCTTGCGGACCAAGGTGTTCGGACGCTTTGATGGCCTCAGCGAGGGAGTGTGACGCCGGGCCGCGCAGAGCTTCGGGAAATGTCGAGAGCTTGGGGCGCAACACGTTTGCGTAGTTCGCGGCGAGAATGGAACCGGCGACCGCAATGCCCAGCGCCGCACCGATTTCGCGGGTGGCATCGTTGATCGCCGATGCGACGCCTTGCTTTTCGTCGGGCGCGGCGTTCATGATCGCCGATGTCGCCGACGCGGTGCACAGTCCGATGCCGATCGACATCACCGTGATCGGCCACGCCATTTCCAAGTAGGTAGCGCCGAGCTCCATGGTGCGCATGAAGAAGATCCCCACCGCCACGAGAAGAAGGCCGGTGAACAGCACGAGCCGCAGGCCGAGTTTCGGCAGATACCAGAAGGACAGCAGGCACAGGATGAAGATGGGCACGAACAGCGGTGTCAGCGCGAGCGCGGTGTGTAAAGCCGAATAGCCAAGCACCTCTTGGCAATACTGCATGATCAGGTAGAAGAAACCGAAATTGGCGAAGAAGAAGATCGTGACAGCCAAAGCGCCAGTGGCGAATTCGGGTCGCTTGAACAGCCGCACGTCCAGTAGCGGACGGCGACGGCGCAACTCCACGAAGCCGAACACCGCGGCGAGAACTATCCCGGCCACCAGAGACACGGTCACCACAGGATCGGTCCACCCGCGCGTCGGTGCTTCGATGACGCCGAACACGAACACCGCGACCGACAGTGCGATCAGTGTTGCGCCCAGCCAGTCGACCGGCGGCGCGTCGTCTTCTCGGGATTCCGCCACAGTCAGTGTCAGCGCGAACAGCAGCGCCGCCGCGGCGGCCAGCGCCCAGAAGATCGCCTTCCACTCCCAGAAGTTCAGCAGGAACCCCGGCACCAGCAGACCCACCACGGCGGCCATGCCTGCGACGCCTGCCCAGATGCCGACGGCCTTAATGCGCTGGTCTTTCGGGTAGACGACGGTGAGTAGCGACAGCGTGGCCGGCATGACGAACGCCGCGCCCGCGCCGGCGACAGCCCGCGAAACGATGATCTGCATTGGGCTGTCGAACAACAACGGCGCCAGCGACGCGAGAAAGAAGATGGCCAGTCCCACCAGCAAGGCTTTGCGGCGTCCGTAGCGATCGCCGATCGCGCCGGCGGGCAGCAGCAGGCAGGCGAGAACCAGCGTGTAACCGTCGACCACCCAGGTCAGCTGGGTCTGCGTGGCCGCGGTGGCGACGGCGATGTCGCCTAGAGCGGTGTTCAACGCGATCATCGAGGCGATCACCAAAGCCACGCCGCTGCACGCCACCACCAGCGTCCATGTCCGTCGGCGCCGGGAAACGTCGGTCACATCGGGTGTGCTGGCATCGGGCCGCATGAGGGTGTCGACCATGGTCGTCAGACCGGCCACGGTGGTCCTTCCGGTCGAGGGCGGTGGATTTTTCGAGACTAGTCGTCTAGTTCATAGACCGAAAGTCTTGCGGTCAAACATCCGCCGCACCGACGGTTACCGCAGCGAATAGCGAACAGGCAGGTGCTTGAGGCCGCCGACGAACACGGTGGCGGACAGCTCCGGACGACCTGCCAGCTCCACCGCGTCCAAGCGCGGGATGAGCTCGGTGAACAAGCTCCTCATCTCCATCCGGGCCAGCGCTGCACCGAGGCAGAAATGCACGCCGTAACCGAACGCGAGGTGCTTGTTCGGATCGCGGCTCACGTCGAAGCGGAACGGTTCGTCGAAGACATCCTCGTCGCGGTTCGCGGAGGTGTATGCCAGGTACACCGACTCGCCTTTGGCGATCGGCACGCCGCGCACTTCGGTGTCTCGCGTTGCGGTGCGCATGAATTCCTTGACGGGTGTGGTCCAGCGGATCATTTCCTCGACCGCCGTGGGCATGAGCTCGGGGTGCTCGCGCAGCCGCGCCAACTGGTCAGGGTTCTCGATCAGCGCACGCATGCCGCCGGAGATCGCGTCCTTGGTGGTGTCATGGCCGGCGGTCGCGACGATGACGTAGTACGACGCCGTGTCGAGGTCCGACAGCGGCTCACCATTGACCTTGGCGTTGGCGATTGCCGACGCCAGGTCCTCGGTCGGATGGGCGCGCCGCGACGCCGTCAGCGCGTTGAAATAGGCGAAGAAGTCCAGCAGCACCTGCAGCTGCTCCTCCGGTGTGGTTCCGCGCTTGTATTCGTCGTCGTCGCCGCCGAACAGTTCCTGGGTGAGCGTCAGCATGCGAGGGAAGTCCTCTTCGGGGATGCCCAGCAGCGACATGATGACCTGAAGCGGGTAGTTCATCGCGATGTCGGTGACGAAGTCGCATTCCGGCCCGATGTCGCGCATCTTGTCGACGGTTTGGCGGGCCAGTTCGTCGACACGAACCTTCAAGTCCCTCATGGCTTTTGGACGAAACCAGTCGGCGCCGATCGCTCGTACGTCGCGGTGGTAGGGGTCGTCCATGTGGATCAGCGTGCGCAGTCCCATGCCGGCCTCCAGTTGAGCGCGCGCCAAGTCGTCGGCCTCCGCCGTCTGCAGCAGCGGTCGGGGCTCGTTGATCCACAGGTTGTTGTCGCGCTCGATCGCCATGATGTCGGCATGCTTGGTGATCGCCCAGAACGGCCGGTACGGCGGCACGTCGACGTACGCGACGGGCGCATGAGCGCGAAGGTGTGCCATGGCGGCGTGCAGCCGCTCCTCGTCCGCGTAAGAGGTGGGATCCGCGAACACCCTCGCGGCGTCATCGACAATCGGCGCGCCCATGGCCTTCTCCTCGTTGAGTCGGTGGTCACGAGTCTCGACCATGGCGGGCGGTCAGGGGAAGAGCCGGTCTGTAGGCTTCGGCGACGTGCGTTCTGGACGCCGACGCGGCTGGGCGTCGGCCCTGCTTGTCGCGGCTCTCATGGTGACGGCGTGCGGCCACGACGCGACGACCACCGCCGATTCCACGCTGGTGCACACGCTCTCCGGCGCTCTGCGGGGCGCGTTCAGCGACGACCACGTGCTGTTCGCCGGCATTCCGTACGCGGCGCCGCCGGTTGGAGCACTGCGCTGGAAACCGCCGCAGCCGGCGCCGTCGTGGCCGGGAGTGCGTGACGCGTCGAAGTACGGCGCGCGCTGCGTTCAAGACCAGGCGAGCGACCGCGACTTCGGCCGAGCCGTCAGTGAGGACTGCCTGACGCTCAACGTGTGGGTGCCGAAACCTCGTAGCGCGCAGGGTCTTCCGGTGATTGTCTGGATTCACGGCGGCGGCTTCGTCAACGGCAGTGGCGACATCTACGACGCGCGCTGGCTGGCGGCACGCGGCGACATGATCGTCGTCACGTTGAACTATCGCCTCGGCGCGCTGGGCTTTCTCGCCCATCCGGCACTGGCCGACGCCGGCGACGTCGGCAACTACGGGCTGGCCGACCAGCAAGCGGCGCTGCGCTGGGTGCGCGACAACATCGCCGCGTTCGGAGGCGATCCGGCCAAAGTGACCGTCGCCGGCGAATCAGCGGGCGCGATGTCGGTGTGCGACCACCTCGTCGCCCCCGGGTCCGCGGGCCTGTTTCGGGCCGCGATCATCCAAAGCGGTCCGTGCCAGGCGCAAACCGATCGGGCCACCGCCGAACGCATCAGCCTCGACTACGCCGCGGCGGCGGGATGTCCCGATCCGGGGCAGGCCGCGTCGTGCCTGCGGGCGCTGCCGGTGGAGAAGCTGATCGGGCCGCCGGTGTACTACCGCCTGGCCGGCGACGGCATCACCGGTCCCGTCACCGGGACGTCGGTGCTCCCGCGCGACCCGATGGCTGCGATCGCCGGGGGAGAGGCGGCGCGTGTTCCGGTGCTGGTCGGCACCAATCGCGACGAGTTCACGCTGTTCGCCGCGACGCAGTATCTGAAGCAGGGCCGGATGCCGGACTATCCTGCCGTGCTGGCCGATGCTTTCGGAGCCGACGCCGGCCGGATCCTGCAACAGTATCCGCTGAGCCGCTTCCCGGACCCGGCGCTGGCGTACTCGACTGTCGCCACTGACGCTGTATTCGCCTGTCCGGCAACCGAATTAGCCGTCGGATTGCAGCGCAGCGCGAAGGTGTACGGTTACGAATTCAACGACCGTGACGCACCCGCGCCGGATCTACTGCGGACGCTGCCGTTTCCGGTCGGGGCCAGCCACTCCCTGGAGCTGCGCTACCTCTTCGACGTCGGGGGAGCGCCGTCATTGACCCCGGCCCAACAGAAGCTGTCAGACCAAATGATCCGATACTGGAGCAGCTTCGTGGCCACGGGCACACCGCGCGCCGACGGGGCACCGGAATGGCCGGCGCTTCAGGGCGAGCAGGGCCCGTGGATGTCTCTGCAGACGCCGGAGGTGCGCACGTTCACCTCGTTCAACGACGAGCACCAGTGCGGGTTCTGGGCGACGGTGCACTGAGCGCGTGACGCAACGGCCGCGAACGTGAACTCAGTGCGCGCTGAGTCGGCGTGTCGCCGCAGCTGGTTCACGTTCGCGGGGCTCGGCGTCAGCTCCCGGGGGAATTTGGCGGCGCACCCGATGTAGGGCATACTGTTCAGGTTGCCTTGCGCAGGGGCGGTGCCTTCGCGGACTGCCCGGCCAGGGCATACGACCGGCGCCCACACGGGCGCGTCCGGTCCCACCCTCGATCGCGACGGATTTCCGGCCGCGTCTGAGGCTGCGTGCGGGCGACACACCCGACCGCGGGGGCCGGTGCACCAGGACAGGTGAACAGTGGCGGCACCGCGACAGTGGCGGCGCGACAGGAGTGAGGAAGAAGCGTGGCGGGACAGAAGATCCGCATCAGGCTCAAGGCCTACGACCACGAGGCGATCGACGCCTCGGCGCGCAAGATCGTCGAGACGGTCACCCGCACGGGCGCCAGCGTGGTCGGCCCGGTGCCGCTGCCTACCGAGAAGAACGTCTATTGCGTCATCCGCTCTCCGCACAAGTACAAGGACAGCCGGGAGCACTTCGAGATGCGCACCCACAAGCGGCTCATCGACATCCTCGACCCCACGCCGAAAACGGTCGACGCGCTGATGCGTATCGACCTGCCGGCCAGCGTCGACGTGAACATTCAGTAGGAGCTGGCAGACACCATGGCTAGGAAGGGCATTCTGGGCACCAAGCTGGGCATGACGCAGGTGTTCGACGAGAACAACCGCGTGGTCCCGGTGACGGTCGTCAAAGCGGGACCGAACGTGGTCACCCGCATCCGCACGCCGGAGCGCGACGGCTACAGCGCTGTGCAGCTGGCCTACGGCGAGATCAGCCCGCGCAAGGTGAACAAGCCGCTAGGCGGGCAGTACGCGGCCGCCGGCGTGAACCCGCGCCGGCATCTGGCCGAGCTGCGGCTCGACGATCCGGCGGCTGTCGCGGAGTACGAGGTCGGCCAGGAAGTGACCGCCGACATCTTCACCGACGGCAGCTATGTCGACGTGACCGGCACCTCCAAGGGCAAGGGCACCGCGGGCACCATGAAGCGCCATGGCTTCCGGGGCCAGGGTGCCAGCCACGGTGCGCAGGCCGTGCACCGGCGGCCGGGCTCGATCGGCGGCTGTGCCACTCCGGCTCGCGTATTCAAGGGCACCCGGATGGCCGGGCGGATGGGCAACGAGCGCGTCACCACCCAGAACCTGTTGGTGCACAAGGTCGATGCCGAAAACGGCGTGCTGTTGATCAAAGGCGCGATCCCCGGCCGCCGCGGAGGGCTGGTCATGGTGCGCAGCGCCGTCAAACGAGGTGAGAAGTAATGGCTGACACCCTCAAGATCGACGTCCGCAGCCCGGGCGGCAAGACCGACGGCACCGTCGAGCTGCCCGCCGAGCTGTTCGACGCCCCGGCCAACATCGCGCTGATGCACCAGGTGGTGACGGCCCAGCGTGCGGCGGCCCGCCAGGGCACGCACTCCACGAAGACCCGCGGCGAGGTCAGCGGCGGCGGCCGCAAGCCGTACCGTCAGAAGGGCACTGGCCGCGCCCGCCAGGGTTCGACGCGTGCGCCGCAGTTCACCGGCGGTGGCACCGTGCACGGTCCGAAGCCCCGGGACTACAGCCAGCGCACCCCGAAGAAGATGATCGCCGCGGCACTGCGTGGCGCATTGTCGGACCGTGCCCGCAACGGGCGGATCCACGCGGTCACCGAGATCGTCTCAGGCCAGACCCCGTCGACGAAGAGCGCCAAGTCGTTCCTCGCCGAGCTCACCGACCGCAAGCGCGTGCTGGTGGTCATCGGCCGTACCGACGAGACCGGCGCCAAGAGCGTTCGCAATCTGCCTGGGGTGCATGTGCTTTCGCCGGATCAACTGAACACCTACGACGTGCTGCTGTCCGACGACGTGGTGTTCTCGGTAGAGGCGCTGAATGCATTCATCGCGGCGAATGCGAAGACTCAGGAGGTGTCGGCCTGATGGCGACCGTGACCGACCCCCGCGACATCATCTTGTCCCCGGTGATCTCAGAGAAGTCCTATGGGCTGACCGAGGACAATGTGTACACGTTCATCGTGCACCCCGACTCCAACAAGACGCAGATCAAGATCGCGATCGAGAAGATCTTCAACGTCAAGGTGGCGTCGGTGAACACCGCCAACCGGCCGGGCAAGCGTAAGCGCACCCGCACCGGATTCGGCAAGCGCAAGGACACCAAGCGCGCGATCGTGACCCTGGCCCCCGGCAGCAAGCCGATCGACCTGTTCGGCGCGCCCGCGTAAGGGAAAGAGTTAGCAGAGATGGCAATTCGCAAGTACAAGCCCACGACGCCCGGCCGTCGCGGTGCCAGCGTCTCCGATTTCGCTGAGATCACCCGCTCCACCCCGGAGAAGTCGCTGGTGCGTCCGCTGCACGGGCATGGCGGGCGAAACTCACACGGGCGCATCACCACCCGGCACAAGGGCGGCGGCCACAAGCGTGCGTATCGCGTCATCGACTTCCGCCGCAACGACAAAGACGGCGTGAACGCGAAGGTCGCCCACATCGAATACGACCCGAACCGCACCGCCCGCATTGCGTTGCTGCACTACTTGGACGGCGAGAAGCGCTACATCATTGCGCCGCAGGGTCTTTCGCAGGGCGATGTGGTGGAGTCCGGCCCGAACGCAGACATCAAGCCCGGCAATAACCTGCCGCTGCGCAACATCCCGGCCGGCACCCTGATCCACGCGGTGGAGCTGCGTCCCGGCGGCGGTGCGAAGCTGGCCCGCTCGGCTGGGTCGAGCATCCAGCTGCTCGGCAAGGAAGGCAGCTACGCGTCGCTGCGCATGCCGTCCGGCGAGATCCGGCGCGTCGACGTGCGGTGCCGCGCCACGGTCGGCGAGGTAGGCAACGCCGAGCAGGCCAACATCAACTGGGGCAAGGCCGGCCGCATGCGCTGGAAAGGCAAGCGCCCCACGGTCCGTGGTGTCGTGATGAACCCGGTGGACCACCCGCACGGCGGCGGCGAGGGGAAGACCTCCGGTGGCCGCCACCCGGTCAGCCCGTGGGGCAAGCCCGAGGGCCGCACCCGCAAACCGAACAAGGCGAGCAACAAGCTCATCGTCCGACGCCGGCGCACCGGCAAGAAGCATCACCGGTAGGAGCGATAGGTAATGCCACGCAGCCTCAAGAAGGGCCCGTTCGTCGACGACCATCTGCTCAAGAAGGTCGACGCGCAGAACGAGAAGAACACGAAGCAGGTCATCAAGACCTGGTCGCGCCGGTCCACGATCATCCCCGACTTCATCGGGCACACGTTTGCGGTGCACGACGGCCGCAAGCACGTCCCGGTGTTCGTCACCGAGGCGATGGTGGGCCACAAACTCGGTGAGTTTGCGCCGACCCGGACGTTCAAGGGCCACATCAAGGACGACCGGAAGAGCAAGAGGCGATGACTTCTGTTGAGACGTACCCGAGTGCGACAGCCAAGGCGCGCTTCGTGCGAGTGTCGGCGACCAAGGCCCGCCGCGTGATCGACCTGGTGCGCGGCAAGCCGGTCGCGGAGGCGCTGGACATCCTGCGCTGGGCTCCGCAGCAGGCCAGCGGCCCGGTGGCGAAGGTGATCGCCAGTGCGGCGGCCAACGCGCAGAACAACAACGGGCTGGACCCGTCGACGCTCGTCGTCGCCACGCTGACCGCCGACGAGGGTCCGACCGCCAAGCGCATCCGTCCGCGCGCTCAGGGCCGTGCGTTCCGGATCCGCAGGCGCACAAGCCATATCACCGCGGTGGTGGAGAGCCGTCCGCGCCGCGACGAACGATCGGGGCGGTCGACGCGCGCGAAGCGGGCCGAGGCCAGCAAGGCAGCCGCGAAGGCGGCGCCCGCGAAGCAGGCGCCCGCGAAGAAGGCGCCCGCGAAGAAGGCGGAGCCCGCGAAGAAGGCGACGGCGAAGGCGCAAGAGGCTTCACAGGAAGCGAAGGGAGGCTCGCAGTAGTGGGCCAGAAGATCAACCCGCACGGCTTCCGGCTCGGTATCACCACCGACTGGAAGTCCCGCTGGTATGCCGACAAGCAGTACGCCGACTACATCAAAGAGGATGTGGCGATCCGGCGGCTGCTGGCCACCGGTCTGGAGCGCGCCGGCATCGCCGACGTGGAGATCGAGCGCACCCGCGACCGCGTCCGCGTCGACATTCACACCGCACGTCCCGGCATCGTGATCGGCCGGCGCGGCACCGAGGCTGACCGTATCCGCGCAGACCTGGAAAAGCTCACCGGCAAGCAGGTGCAGCTGAACATCCTCGAGGTGAAAAACCCTGAGTCGCAAGCACAGTTGGTCGCACAGGGCGTCGCCGAGCAGCTGTCGAACCGGGTGGCGTTCCGCCGCGCGATGCGCAAGGCAATCCAATCGGCGATGCGTCAGCCCAACGTCAAGGGCATCCGGGTGCAGTGCTCAGGCCGGCTCGGCGGCGCAGAGATGAGCCGCTCGGAGTTCTACCGCGAGGGCCGCGTTCCGTTGCACACGCTGCGCGCCGACATCGACTACGGCCTCTACGAGGCGAAGACGACGTTCGGCCGGATCGGCGTGAAGGTGTGGATCTACAAGGGCGACATCGTCGGCGGCAAGCGCGAACTCGCGGCCGCGGCACCAGCGGCGGACCGTCCGCGCCGGGAGCGTCCGTCGGGCACCCGGCCGCGCCGCAGCGGCGCGTCGGGCACCACCGCGACCGGCACCGACGTGAGCCGAGCCGCTGCGGAGGAGGGCTCGCCGGCGCAGGAGGCTGCGGCGGCAGTCGAAACCGGTTCTGCGCCCGATGTTCAGACGAGTGGCACCTCGAATGAGTCAGGGAGCTGAGCCATGTTGATTCCCCGTAAGGTCAAGCACCGCAAGCAACATCACCCGCGTCAGCGCGGCATGGCCAGCGGCGGCACCACGGTCAGCTTCGGCGACTACGGCATCCAGGCCTTGGAACACGCGTACATCACCAACCGACAGATCGAGTCGGCGCGTATCGCGATCAACCGGCACATCAAGCGTGGCGGCAAGGTGTGGATCAACATCTTCCCGGACCGCCCGCTGACCAAGAAGCCGGCCGAAACCCGCATGGGTTCGGGCAAGGGCTCGCCGGAATGGTGGGTCGCCAACGTCAAGCCCGGCCGCATTCTGTTCGAGCTGAGCTACCCCAACGAGGAGACCGCCAGGGCCGCGCTGACCCGGGCGATCCACAAGTTGCCGATCAAGGCACGCATCGTGACCCGAGAGGAGCAGTTCTGATGGCAGTGGGAACCTCCGCTGGCGAACTGCGCGAGCTCACCGACGAGGAGTTGGTCGAGCGGCTGCGGGAGTCGAAGGAAGAGCTGTTCAACCTTCGTTTCCAGTCGGCCACCGGCCAGCTGTCCAACAACCGTCGGCTGCGCACTGTGCGCCGCGAAATCGCACGCGTGTACACGATATTGCGTGAACGTGAGTTGGGGCTGGCCTCCGGCCCCGGCAGTGAGGAATCGTAATGGCAGAGCAGGCTTCCGCCACGGGCGGCACTGGAACCGCAAAGCCGAAGGGCCCCAAGTACACTCCGCGCAAGGAGAAGCCGCGCGGTCGTCGTAAGACCGCGATCGGTTATGTGGTGTCGGACAAGATGCAAAAGACCATCGTCGTCGAGCTGGAAGACCGGGTGAAGCACCCGCTGTACGGCAAGATCATCCGCACCACCAAGAAGGTCAAGGCGCACGACGAGAACGGCGACGCCGGCATCGGTGACCGCGTTTCGCTGATGGAAACGCGTCCGCTGTCCGCAACCAAGCGCTGGCGGCTCGTCGAGGTGTTGGAGCGCGCCAAGTAGTCCCACCCGCGGCGTGCCGATGACGCGCTGCGTGCGGTCCTCATTTGTATGATCGGGGCCGCCGCTTCGCCGTAGCGGATGACGCAAGCCGGGTAGGTCCATGGTCCGAACTCTCGCAGTGATGGCGGCCGTCGTCGTCGCCCTGACCGGCTGCAGCGGATCGCGCTCGGATCCGTCGCCAACCACGGGCCCACAGGCGAAGGCCGATCAACCCGGCGGTGTGGTCGCGGACAGCCCGCTGACGAATCTCGACTCGGGTCTGCGGGACGCGGCGGCCTCGGCACGCCTGGTCACCTACACGTCACGGTCGGGGGTCAACGACTCGACTACCCGCGTCAGCGCATCGATCTTCGTGCCCAGAGGCGACGCACCGCCAGGCGGGTTCCCGATCGTCGCACTCGGTCATGCCACCGCCGGCACCAAGCCCGAGTGCGCGCCGTCGCTGTCCGCCGATCTGCAGGGCTCGGCCGCAGTCGTGCAGGCGTTGTTGGGTCAGGGGTACGTCGTCACCGTCTCCGACTACCAAGGCCTGGGCAAGCCCGCGGTCGACGAGCACGTGTACCACCCGTATCTCGATTCCACGACGGCCGGATACAACCTGATCGACGCGGTCCGGGCCGTGCGCAACGTGGTCGCGCACACCTCGGCGTCGTGGGCCGCGGTGGGAATGGAGGAAGGCGGACAGGCCGCATGGGCCGCCAACGAGCTGGCCGAAAACTACGGGTATGGCCTGAAACTCGTTGGTACAGCGAGTATCTCGCCGATCGCCGATGTGATGGGACTCGTCGACGCCGCCCAGGCGGGGCAGCTTAGCGACCTCCAGAAGCTGACGCTGATCCGCTACCTCGCCGCGCTGAAGGCGGAGTTCCCCCACGACGTCAAGCTCGACAGTTACCGACGCGGTCAGGCCGTGCAGCTGTGGGACGACGCGCTCGGCTGCACCGACCCGGCGTCGGGCCGGCCGCCGAAACTGGCGCAGGTGGGGCCTGAGGAGCTGCGGCCTGACGACACGGCGGCCGCCGAGACCCTGCGCGGCTACCTCCGGAAGACCAATCTTCCTCAGGGGCCTGCCCAGGCGCCGATGCTGGTGGTGTACAGCGACCAGGATCCTTCGACGCCGGCAGTCTGGACGAAGCGCGCACTGCAGGGGGCGTGCGCGATGGGTGACGTGATAACGATCCGGCGCGGCGGTGAAGATGCGGCGACCGGCGATGCACTGGCATGGATCGACGACCGCTTCCGAGGCCGGCCGGCGCCAGACGACTGTCAGTCGGTCCTGCAATCCACCCCGAGCGCCGGAAACCCATGACCAGGTCCGTGGTGACGCGAAACATTCAGCGCGCCTTCTCATTTCGTGAGCGACGATGACGCTGACCAGCGGCTGGCTGCCCATCGCGATCCAGGTTGTGACCGTCGCGGTGCTGGCGGTCTCGCTCGGCTGGCGGTATTCGCGCCGCACGGCACTGCACCTGCTGGCCGCCGTCATGGTTGGGGTCGCGGTGGCGGCGGTTGTCCAGTTGTTCGTCAGATACCAGGGCTGGACCGGGAAGCTTCCGTCATGGGCGACCGTGTTTTGGGTGGCCATGGTTGGTTTCGCCGTCACAATTCTGGTGCTAGGTTGGCGCGGCGCCGGCTGGCGGCGGCGGGTGGCCGCGGTCGCGGCGGTTCCGCTGTGTGTGGTCTGCGCGGCGTCCGCGCTCAACACCGCTACGGGTTACTTCCCGACCGTTGAGTCCCTGTGGCAACGCGTGAGCGGAAGCCACCCGGCCGACTGGATCGACCAGCCCACTCTGGCCGCGATGGTGCGCAGCGGAGCGAAACCCGCGGCAGGAGCATTCGTATGGGTCGAGATCCCCTCGCAGAGTTCAGGATTCCGCCACCGCACCGAGCTGGTCTACCTGCCCGCGGCATGGTTCCGGTCCAATCCGCCGCCGCGGTTACCGGCCGTCATGATGGTCGGCGCGGAGTTCAGCCACCCGTCGGATTGGCCGCAATCCGCAGGCGCCGCGGCCATTTTGCCGAAGTTCGCCGCGCAGCATGGCGGTTACGCCCCTGTCGTGGTGTTTCCGGACTCGACCGGCACGTTCGACAACGACACCGAATGTGTGAATGGCCCCCGCGGTAACGCGGCCGATCATCTGACCAAAGACGTTGTCCCGTTCATGGTGTCGCGGTTCGGCGTGAGAGCCGATCCGTCGAACTGGGGACTGGTCGGCTGGTCGTCAGGCGGCACCTGCGCGTTGATGACCGCGGTGATGCATCCCGAGTTGTTCAGCGCCTTCGTCGACCTCGATGGTCAACTGGGTCCCAACGCCGGCACACAGCGGCAGACGATTGCCCGGCTGTTCGGGGGTGACAGCGACGCGTGGGCTGCCTTCGACCCGAAGACCGTGATCGAAAGACGCGGCTCGTACGCCAACATGTCGGCATGGCTCGGCGTCTCCGGCCAGGTCCCGACCGTACACCGGCCGGCGGGGAGCGGACCTGTTCCTGAGCAGGCGACGGCGGGCTGGGACCCGTACTCGGAACGGCACGCCGACAACGCGAACAAGATGTGCGCGTTGCTCAGCGCACATGGAGTCGAATGCGCGGTCGTCGGCTATCGGGGTGGGCACGATTTCCAATCCGCCGGTACCGGATTCGCCGCGGCGCTGCCGTGGCTGGCCGGCAAGCTCGGCACACCCAACGTGCCCAGGATCGGTTTGCCGGGCGCCGGCTGACGCATCCGCTACGGCATCAGCCGGGGTTCGGCTGAACAAACTGACAGCAATCAGTAACGCCCCCGTTGATAACTTTTGCGCTGATCGGCACTGGCGAAGCATTCGGCTGGTTACCATCAGCGCTAATGAAATCAGCTAAGAGGTGGTTGCTGGGTGCCGCATGGTTGATGACGCTCGGGTTGGCCGCCGGCTGGCCGCCGGTGATCGCGTCAGCTGACGACGGGCTTCCCGCTGATTCGCCGACTCTCGCGTACCGGACGCTGGGACTGGACCCGAGCCTGTCGTTCTACGGAACCCAGGGCACCCAGAACCTGACCGTTCCGGTTCCGCGGGGGTTGGTGCCCGCGTCGGTGAACGCGACGGTCGAGCTGCCGCCGAACCTGCGTAGCGGCACGATCACCGTGTCGCAGGACGACCGCACGATCTCGCGGGTCGACGTGCCGAACACCGACCGGGCGCCGATTGTGATTCCGCTCGCCGGTGCGGAGATCGTCGACAACGCGGTCACCGTGGTCCTGCGCAGCACATTGTTTCCCGTCGAAGGGTTCTGCCTCTACGACCCGACGATTCCGCTGCGGCTCGTCGACCTGTCGTTGACCTACGCCGGGGTGGAGGCCGCGCCGGCGACCGTCGCCGACTTCTTGCCTCCGGTGCTGCAGAAGCTCACGATCTTCTTACCGGCCAAGCCCACCCGAGCCGAGTCCGACGCCGCGGTGCGATTGACCGCCGCCACTGTGGCCCACTACGGCAAGCAGCCCACCGATGTCAGTGTGCTGCCGTTGCCGGGGGACGCCCCGAGGCCGCCCGCACCGTCGCAGCCGCTGGAGCGTCAAGTGGTGATCAAGGAGGACCCGACCAGTGGGCTGAGCCTCCAGGGCGGCACCGGCGTGCCGTCGTTGTTGATCTCGGGCCCGGCCAACGAGCTGACCAACCAGACCAGGCTGCTGTCCCGAGACATCTCCCGGTTGGCGCTGTCGTCGAAAGCCGTTGTCGGACCGCTTCGTTCGAGCCCGCAGCTGCCGCCCGACTCGGTGACGATCCGGGATCTTGGCCAACCCGGCGTCAACAGCACGGCACTGGCGCCGCAAGTCTCCATTGCGCTCGACCAGACCCGGCTCGGCCGTTCGGTGCGCAATGTCCGTGTGCACCTTCAGGGTTCGTACACTCCGTTGCCTTCGAGCGTGGCCGGCAGCATCATCGTGGCGATCGGCGGCCAGACGATCGATCGGTGGCCCGCCGAGGCCAAGGGCGTGATCGACCGCTGGGTGAACGTCCCCGACAACCTGCTGCTGCGCTACACGAATCTGGGCGTGGCGATCGACATCGCCGGAAACACCGGCCGCTGCGGTGAGTTCCAGCCGATCACCCTGACCATCGACGGCGCGACGACGGTGACCACTCAGGCCGCGGTGCCGCCGGCTCCGCGCGGCTTCCAGTCACTGCCGCAGGCACTGCTGCCGCGGGTGGAAATCGGCATCGGTGACGATTCGTTCGCCGACACGGTGCGTGCGGCGCAGATCGTCGAAGGGCTGCAACGGCTGAGCTCGCTGCCGATGGACACGCACGTGACGTCGCTGTCCGAAGCCCGCAACTCCGCTCTGCCGGCGCTGCTGGTAACCGCCAACGGTTGGGACGACGAACACCTCAAGCTGCCCGTCAGCGCGGGCAAAGGCAACGAGATCGGCGTGGCCGGACTGGACGGTACAGGAGGTGCCACGACCCTCACGCTCGATCCGTCTCTGCGATTCGCTTCGTTGCAGACCGTATACGACGGCAACCGCCCTCTGATCATTGCGACCTCGGCTGCCGTTCCCGCGCAACTGGATACGTTGCTCGGCTGGCTGGACGCCGACGTGCGCCGATGGGAGCGGCTGTCCGGCGAAGCGGTTCTGCAGCCGGAGGGGCGCGATCCGGTCCAAGTGCCGCCGGCGCCGGCCGCCGCCCAGGCGTCGTCGGGAGACGACAGGGCGTGGGTGTGGTGGGCGGCCGGCGTGGCGGTTGCGGCGGGTGCAGTCGGCGCGGGCTGGGCCGTCCTGCGAAAGAGGCGTCGAGAACCGGGCGGCTGACGTGACGACGACGCTGCAGCCGAGTCCGGCGGATACCGCATCCAAGCGAACACCCTGGATGCACCTGTTGCATCCGGCGTTCCGGGTTGCGTTGCGGTGGCTCTACATCGGTGCGGTGACGGTCATGGCGTTCCACAGGTCGCTGGCGAACGTCGTCGAGGTCACGTTCGACGGCGGCATGGGCGGCTACGTATGGACAGTTCCACTCGCGGCAATCCTCGCCGCCGTCAGCGTCGCGCGGCGCGATCGCACCGAGCTGCCGATCCATGACCGCCAAACCGACATCATCGTCGGGACAATGGGTTTGGTGCTCGCCATGATGATCCAAGGCGTGCTGCTGGCGCGCTATGCGCTTTATTTCCACCTGCTGCGGCTAGACCTGGTGGCGTTGTGGCTGTTCTTGGTGAGCTCGGCGGTGGTGCTGTTCGGCCTTCGTCCGGTGACGCGGTTCGTGTGGGTGTGGCTGCTGCTGCTGATGATCTTCCCGCTGCCCTACTATTTGACCGTCATCGTGCTGGGCGGCTCTCATGTCGCCGGCGGAGCCGCGACGCTGATCATCGCCGCGTTCGCCACCGCGATCGGGGTCGGCCGCACCGTTCGGCGAGCGGTGATCGGCTCGACCCTTGCATGGGGTGTGGGCTTCGCGGTGCTCATCGTCATGGCGGTGTTCTTCCCCGACGCGCCATTACTTGCGTACCAACTGATTCCGGTGGTGACGGCGATCTCGCTCGTCGGCGTGGTGCTGTTCCTGCATCGCCGGCGCGGCAAAGAGAAGCGCTTCTTGGAGCGCAAAATCGAACCCCTGGCAGCGGGTCAGGTGTGGGTCGGCCTGCCGGTGCTGTTCGCGGTGGCGCTGGCGGTGTCCACCATGAAGTTGCCCACCTCACCGGCGCCCCCGACCACCGAGATCAGCTCGATGACGTTCGCCAACGCCCCGCTCGTGCCCACCGGATGGAAGCTCACCGAGCAGGAGCACTTCACCTGGATTCGGCGGCTGTACGGCAAGTCGGCGAACGTCACCCGGCAGTGGATGCAGGCCACCTCGGGAAATCCGAAGTGGGACAAGTTCGGACGACCCCGGACGGTCGTGGTGGACAGCGTCGTGACCCGGCGCCCGATGTCGTTCGAGGTGTACCCCACCACCTTGCTCTACGACCTCACCGACACCCGGCTCAGTCCGCCGCACACCGTGGATCTCGGCTACGGCGTCACCGGGCAGCTGGTGTCGGTTGTCGACGACAAACTCTTGGTGAGCTGGAACTCGTTGTCGTGGACATGGCGTAATCCCCGTGAAGCGCAGCGCATCGTCGTGCTGTCAGTGGACAACCACGAGCCCGACGCGCCGTTTCCCACTCCCACCGGCGGAACCGCCTCGACGTTGAACTCGATGTTCACGATTCTGTTCCGCGGCAACTCGGCGGTCAGTGACCGCAACCCCGTGTTCAAGGACGCTGACATGCTGACCGCGTTCGGTCGGGCGCTGGTGAAAGACAAGCTGCGAGCCCAAACCTTATGACCGTCGATTCTCATAGCCATTACGACACCTTCTCCAGTGCCGAGCGGGAACACGCGCTGCACCGGGCGATCAACGGGCTGCGCGAAGACGACCCGATCCATTCGGCCGCCGAGGCGATTTCAGGGTGGCAGCGGCCGGCCCTCATCATCCTTCTGGTGACCGTCATCGGTTGCGTGGTCTGGAAACCGATGCAGACCGCGGTCGTTGTGGTGGGGCTGTGCACGTTGGCCTATGTGTGCACGATGGTCGACCGGGTTGCGATTTTCCGGCGCGGCTTGGCGTCACGGCCCATCGTGGTGACCGACGAAGAGGCGCGGGCCATCCCGGACGCGGACCTGCCGCCCTACACGATCCTGGTGCCGGCCTACAACGAACCCGAAGTGGTGGGCAACCTGATCGGGGCGATCGGGGCACTGGAGTATCCGCGCGAGAAGCTGCAAGTGCTGCTGCTGCTGGAAGCCGACGACCACGTCACGATCGCGGCGGCAAAGGATTGCGGTGAATCCCAAGCGATCACGATCATCCTCGTGCCACCCGCCGAGCCGCGCACCAAGCCGAAGGCATGCAACTACGGGCTGCACTTCGCGACAGGTGAGATCGTCACGATCTACGACGCCGAGGACCATCCCGAGCCGCTGCAGTTGCGACGGGTGGTGGCCGCCTACAACGCTCTACCGGACAACGTCGCGTGTGTGCAGGCGAAGCTGGCTTATCACAACGGCCACCAGAATCTGCTGACCGGCTGGTTCACCGCCGAATACGGGCTGTGGTTCGGGTACTTGCTGCCGGGCCTCATGCGAACGAATTCCCCTATCCCGCTGGGGGGTACGTCCAACCACATCCTGTCACCGGTGCTCGACAAGATCGGTGCATGGGACCCGTTCAACGTCACCGAAGACGCGGACCTGGGGCTGCGCATCGCGGCCTCCGGTTACCAGACGGCCGTCGTCGACTCGGTCACCCTGGAAGAGGCCAACAGCGACCCCATCAACTGGGTAAGGCAGCGATCCCGTTGGTACAAGGGCTATTTGCAGACCTGGCTGGTGCACATGCGCCAGCCTAGGGAGTTGCTGCGGACCATCGGCTGGCGCAGTTTCATCCGGTTCAATCTCGTGGTCGGCGGCACCCCCATTGTCGCGGTGCTCAACCTCGCCTTCTGGTTGATCACGGTGTTGTGGTTCTTGGGCCAGCCCGCGGCCGTCGGCGCCGTCTTTCCCGCATACATCTACTTCCCTGCGTTGTGTGCGTTGGTGCTGGGCAACGCAGCCACGTTGTACATGAACTTCATCGCGCTGCGCGAAGACGATCGCGCTGACCTGATCGTGCCCGCGCTGACGGTCCCCCTGTTCTGGTTGATGATGAGCGTCGCCGCCGCCAAGGGCCTGTACCAGTTGATCCGCAATCCCTCCTACTGGGAGAAGACTTTTCACGGGCTCGATCGCCGCGACGACGAGGACGCGCAACAGTGAGAATCGGCTGGCTTTCCGGCCGCCGGCTCAAGATCGTCGTCTTCTCTGCCGCTTCCGTGACTTATCTGACGGTGGGCTACTGGCTGCAGGTGTGCCACGGGTTCATCCTCGGCGACGCGCTGTCGCGGGTCTCGGCGGCGCAGAGCGTGCTCTTCAGCCGTGAACCGCACTTGGCGGCGATCGGCTTCATCTTCACGCCGCTGACTGCGATGGTGCAGCTGCCCGCAATCTTGCTCAGCCCGTTGTGGCCGGCGATGACCGAACGGGCCTTCTCGGGGACGATCATGTCGTCGATCTTCATGGCGGGTGCCGTGATTCAGATCCTGTCGATCGGGCTGGACCGCGGCCTACCGCGACGGTACTCGCTGGCCATCGCTGCGCTGTTTGCGCTCAACCCGATGATCGTCTTCTACGGGTCCAACGGCATGAGCGAAGCCCCGTTCCTTTTCTTCCTGGTGTGGGCGGTGCGCCGGTTGATCATGTGGATGACCGACGACGACGTGCACCACCTCGTTGCCGCCGGCGGTGTCGCGATGGGACTGGCTTACCTCACCCGCTACGACGCGGTCGCGTGCATCGCTGCGACCGGTCTGCTGGTGGGTGTCACCACGTATCTGCGTGCGCGCCCTGCGCCGCGAATTCGCCGTGCCTTGCTGGACACGATCCTGGTCAGCGGACCCGGCTTCGCCGCATTCGTCGGATGGGCGGTGACCAGCTGGCTGATCACCGGCCAGGCGTTCGCCCAATTCAGTTCGCAATACGGCAATTCCGCGATTCTGCAGCAGTCGGGCGGTGCGACGGATGATGTGACCGGTGGACTGCGGTTCGCGCTTGTCTGCACCGCGCTGCTGGCGCCGACCTTGGTGCCGATCGCGGTCTGGGCCGGCGTCGCGCGATGGCGGTGGCGCAACTGGCCGGTGTTGCTGGTGCCGCTGGTGATGTACGGTGCGGCGCTGAGCTTTCAGGCGCTGAGCTACGCGACCGGCTCCACGTTCGGATTCCTGCGGTTCTACATCGTGGCGGTGCCGTTCGCGGCCACACTGGCACTGCTGGCCGCACCCGAAGGTGTGGTGATGCCCGCGAAGCGGCGTGGGCGGTATGCACCGGCCCAGCCGCCGCCCGTGCCAGTCACCCGGCGGTTGCGGTGGGCGTCAGCCGGCGTGGTGGCGGCCTTGGCCGTCAGCATCCCGGTGACCGCATGGGGGATGAGCCAACCGAGATACGCGCCGCAGGAATACGCGCTGGGCGCTGTGCTGTCTCCACAACCGGACAGCGTGACGACCCGCAAAGCCATCGAGCATCGCATCGCCGCGTCGTTCTCCACCGAGCGCCAGATCGCGGCATACCTGGACCGGCTCAACCTGCCGGACAGCTCGATTCTCACCGACACCGTCTACGGATTCGCGATCGTCGCCGCATCGCAGCGGCCCAAGACCTTCGTCGTGCCGTCCGATCCCGACTTCGTCGCGCTGCTCAACGATCCGGTCGGCGGCAATATCCAGTACATGCTGGTCGTTCCGCCGACCGGCCGCGGCGCCTCGGATGCGTTGAACCTGCGTTACCCGACGCTGTACGACACCGGCGCCGACGTCGCCACGCTGGAACTGGAGGTTCCCAACAACGGCGACAGCCAGCCGACCTGGCGGCTCTACCGGGTGAACAAGCCTGTGCCCGCGAGTTGAGGCTCACCGCAGCCTGTTTCGGGTGGTCTGGAACTCCGATGCCGTCGGTGGGCGGCTCGTCGATTTCTCAGCTGACGTCGACGTTGCCGGTGTAGTGTCCGGGCCACGTCGGGATCAGAAACAGCAGGACGGAGCCGATGATGGCGGCTGAGTTTGCGGGCAAGATCGAGCTGGATATTCGAGATTCCGAGCCGGACTGGGGGCCGTACGCGGCGCCGACCGCCCCTGCGGGGGCACCCAACATTCTCTACATCGTCTGGGACGACAACGGCATCGCCACGTGGGACTGTTTCGGCGGACTCGTCGAGATGCCCACCATGAGCCGTATCGCCGCACAGGGCGTGCGGCTTTCGCAGTTTCACACCACGGCACTGTGTTCGCCGACGCGTGCGTCACTGTTGACCGGACGCAACGCGACCACCGTCGGCATGGCAACCATCGAGGAGTTCACCGACGGATTCCCGAATAGCAACGGACGCATTCCGTTCGACACCGCACTGATCTCCGAGGTGCTCGCCGAGCGCGGCTGGAACACCTACTGTCTGGGCAAGTGGCACCTGACCCCGCTCGAGGAATCGAACCTGGCTGCCACCAAACGCCACTGGCCGTTGTCACGCGGCTTCGAGCGGTTCTACGGTTTCATGGGCGGGGAAACCGACCAGTGGTATCCCGACCTCGTCTACGACAACCATCCCGTCGCCCCGCCGGCCACGCCCGAGGAGGGCTACCACCTGTCGAAAGACCTGGCCGACAAGACAATCGAGTTCATCCGCGACGCGAAGACGATCGCTGTGGACAAGCCATGGTTCTCCTACGTCTGCCCGGGCGCCGGTCATGCGCCGCACCACGTGTTCAAGGAATGGGCCGACAAGTACGCGGGCACCTTCGATATGGGTTACGAGCGTTATCGCGACATCGTCCTGGAAAACCAGAAAAGGCTGGGCATCGTCCCGCCCGACACCGAGCTGTCGCCGCTCAACCCGTACTCAGATGTCAAGGGGCCCAACGGCGAACCGTGGCCGCTGCAGGACACCGTGCGGCCCTGGGACAGCCTGGCCGACGAAGAAAAGAAGCTGTTCTGCCGGATGGCGGAGGTGTTCGCCGGTTTCCTGTCATACACCGACGCCCAGCTCGGCCGCATCCTGGACTACCTCGAAGAGTCCGGCCAGCTCGACAACACGATCATCGTGGTGATCTCCGACAACGGCGCCAGTGGCGAGGGCGGCCCGAACGGTTCGGTGAACGAGGTGAAGTTCTTCAACGGGTACATCGACACGGTCGAGGAAAGCCTGCGGTTCTACGACAACCTCGGCGGGCCGGACACCTACAACCACTATCCGATCGGGTGGGCGATGGCGTTCAACACGCCGTACAAGCTGTTCAAGCGCTACGCCTCCCACGAGGGCGGTATCGCCGATACCGCAATCATCAGCTGGCCCAGGGGTATTCGGGCGCGTGGCGAGGTGCGGGACAACTACATCAACGTCTGCGACATCACACCTACGGTGTACGACCTTCTAGGCGTCACGCCGCCGGACACCGTCAAAGGTATTGCGCAGAAGCCACTCGACGGCATCAGTTTCAAAGCGGCCCTTGACGATCCGTCTGCAAACACCGGTAAGGACACGCAGTTCTACACGATGCTGGGCACCCGCGGCATTTGGCATCGAGGCTGGTTCGCCGACACCGTGCACGCTGCCACGCCGTCGGGCTGGTCGCACTTCGAGCAGGACCGCTGGGAGCTGTTTCACATCGACGTCGACCGCAGCCAATGCCACGACTTGGCGTCGCGGGAGCCGGACAAGCTCGAGGAGATGAAACAGCTTTGGTTCGCCGAAGCGGCCAAGTACAACGGACTGCCGTTGGCCGACTTGAACCTTCTTGAAACCATGACCCGGTGGCGGCCGTATCTCGCCGGCGACAGGAAAAGCTTCACGTACTACCCCGACACCGCCGAAGTGGGAATCGGTGCGGCGGTGGAGATTCGGGGGCAGTCGTTTTCCGTGCTGGCCGAAGTGTCCGTCGACACCACCGGCGCCGAAGGTGTGCTGTTCAAGCAGGGCGGTGCGCACGGCGGGCATGTGCTGTTCATTCAGGACGGCAGGCTGCACTACGTCTACAACTTCATGGGCGACGAAGAACAGAAGGTCTCGGCACCGGGCCCGGTGCCGCTGGGCAGGCACGTCTTCGGTGTCCGCTATGGCCGAGCGGGCATCGTCGAGGGCAGTCACACACCTGTAGGAGAAGCCACGCTTTACGTCGACGAGCAGGCGGTGGCGGCCCGGGCGGAAGTCAAGGCCCACCCGGGCACCTTCGGCCTGGCGGGAGCGAGCCTGTCGGTCGGGCGTAACAGCGGGTCGGCGGTCTCGGCTGCCTATAAGGCGCCGTATGCGTTTACAGGCGGAACGATCGACCAGGTGGTCGTCGACATCTCCGGGCAGCCCTACGAGGACCTCGAGAAGGAGTTGGCGCTGGCGTTCGCGAAGGACTAGAAAACTGTCGGCGATCTATTTGTGTGTATGAAGCGCACCAACATCTATCTCGACGCGAGAGCGAACAGCAACGCTGGACCGGCTCGCCGAACAAGAAGGGGTCTCACGGCCTCGAGCGGGCGACGTTGAACGTCCGGCATTTCCGGTGTTGGCCGAACTACATCCACCGTTCACGATGGCGTGAGCGTCGGGCGTCAGCGGCGGATGCACGCCTTACTCTGGGCACATGCTGACGGAGCTGGTCGAATTGCCCGGCGGGTCGTTCCGCATGGGGTCGACGAGCTTCTACCCCGAAGAGGCGCCCGTCCACACCGCCACTGTCGCGGGATTCGCGATCGAGCGGCATCCGGTGACGAATCAGCAGTTCGCCGAATTCGTCTGCGCCACAGGGCATTTGACGGTCGCCGAGCAGCCGCTTGATCCTGCGCTGTATCCGGGGGCGGCCGTCACCGACCTGGTGCCCGGCGCAATGGTGTTCAAACCCAGCGCCGGCCCCGTCGATCTGCGCGACTGGCGGCAGTGGTGGGACTGGGCGCCCGGGGCGAGCTGGCGCCACCCGTTCGGGCCCGACAGCGACGTCGTCGACAAGCCCGACCACCCCGTCGTACAGATCGCCTACCCGGACGCGTGGGCGTACGCGCAATGGGCGGGCCGGCGACTGCCCACCGAGGCCGAGTGGGAGTACGCAGCCCGGGCCGGCTCGACGTCGGTATATCCCTGGGGGGACGAGCCGCGTCCCGGTGGCCGGCTGATGGCCAACACGTGGCAGGGCCGCTTCCCCTACCGCAACGACGGCGCCGACGGCTGGGTGGGGACGTCACCGGTCGGCACGTTTGCCCCCAACGGCTTCGGGCTCGTCGACATGATCGGCAATGTCTGGGAGTGGACCACCACCGAATACTCGCCGCACCACCGCGTCGGCGGCGCGTGCTGTGCACCGTCGAACACCATCCCGTCGGCGGATCCGAGCGTCAACCAGACGCTGAAAGGCGGCTCGCATCTGTGCGCACCCGAGTACTGCCACCGGTACCGCCCCGCCGCCCGGTCTCCGCAGGCGCGCGACACCGCCACCACGCACATCGGATTTCGGTGCGTCGCAGGCTGACCGTTTAGCCGATTCCGCCAACGGGCAAAGAAGTGCACATGACGCACAGCAACCCCACAGAGAACCACCGTGTCCGCAACGTCGTCGCAGCCGGAACGTCGATCGCCGCCGGCGCATTACTCTTGGTCACCGGACTGCTGACCTTCTTCCAGGGCGTCTCGGCGGTGGTCAACGACGAGTTGCTGGTGGTCACCGCCGACTACGTGTACAAGTTCAACACCACGGTGTGGGGCTGGATCCACATCGTGCTGGGCGTCGTGCTGTCGGCGATCGCCATCGGCCTCATCACCGGCCGGGACTGGGCGCGCGTCGGGGCCATCGTGATCGCGTCGGTGTCGATCGTGGTGATGTTCTTGTGGCTGCCCTACTACCCGGTGTGGTCGCTGGTGGTGATCGCACTGGACGTGATCGTGATCTGGGCTGTCGCGACGTGGGACAGGGGCGTGGACAGCACGCTCAGATGAGCGCGAGCGTGCGCCGTCGTCCGGGTGGAGGCGGCGTGTCGCTGTGCAAACACGCCCGCTCGCGGGGTGAGGCGGGCAATTTGGCTGCTCGCGGGTCGTCCCCTAGAATCTAGGGGTTGCCTTGGGCAGACCTCGGCTGGCCGCGTTCGCGCTGGTTGGCCCCGCGTGCCCTTCGGTGACGCCAAGACCGCGCACGTTCGGGCTTTCCCTCGGCGTGCACATACCACTGTCGAGGAGATCTTGTGATCCAGCAGGAATCGCGGCTCAAGGTCGCCGACAACACGGGCGCCAAGGAGATCTTGTGCATCCGGGTGCTCGGCGGCTCGTCGCGACGCTACGCCGGCATCGGCGACGTGATCGTCGCGACCGTGAAGGAGGCCATCCCTGGCGCCAACGTCAAGCGCGGTGACGTGGTGCGCGCCGTGGTGGTGCGCACCGCCAAGGAGCGCAGGCGTGCGGACGGCAGCTACATCAAGTTCGACGAGAACGCGGCCGTGATCATCAAGGCCGACAACGATCCGCGCGGCACGCGCATCTTCGGGCCCGTCGGCCGCGAGCTGCGCGAAAAGCGGTTCATGAAGATCGTCTCGCTGGCCCCGGAGGTGTTGTAGATGAAAATCCACAAGGGCGACACCGTGCTCGTCATCTCCGGTAAAGACAAGGGCGCCAAAGGCAAGGTGCTCAAGGCGTTCCCGAAAGACAACAAAGTGCTCGTCGAGGGCGTCAACCGGATCAAGAAGCACACCGCCGTCTCCACCAACCAGCGCGGCGCCCGCTCGGGCGGCATCGTCACGCAGGAAGCGCCGATTCACGTGAGCAACGTGATGATCGTCGACTCCGACGGCAAGCCCACCCGCGTCGGCTACCGCATCGACGAAGAGACCGGCAAGAAGGTCCGCGTCTCCAAGCGCAACGGCAAGGACATCCCATGACGACGGTCGAAAAGATCCAGCCCCGCCTCAAACTTCGCTATCGCGAAGAGATCCGTGGCGCGCTGCAGCAGCAGTTCGGCTACGCGAACGTGATGCAGATCCCGGGCATCGTCAAGGTCGTCGTCAACATGGGCGTCGGCGACGCCGCCCGCGACGGCAAGCTCATCAACGGCGCAGTCAACGACCTGGCGCTGATCACCGGCCAGAAGCCCGAGATCCGGCGGGCCCGCAAGTCGATCGCGCAGTTCAAGCTGCGCGAAGGCATGCCGATCGGTGCGCGAGTGACGCTGCGCGGCGACCGGATGTGGGAGTTCTTGGACCGGTTGATCACGATCGCGCTGCCGCGTATCCGCGACTTCCGCGGGTTGAGCCCCAAACAGTTCGACGGCACCGGCAACTACACCTTCGGGCTCACCGAGCAGTCGGTGTTCCACGAGATCGACGTGGACAAGATCGACCGGCCGCGCGGCATGGACATCACCGTCGTCACCTCGGCGACGACCGACGAGGAAGGACGGGCGCTGTTGCGGGCACTCGGCTTTCCGTTCAAGGAGAACTGATGGCGAAGAAGGCCTTGGTCAACAAGCAACAGCGCAAGCCGAAGTTCAAGGTGCGCGCGTACACGCGGTGCAGCCGGTGTGGCCGTCCGCACGCGGTGTATCGCAAGTTCGGGTTGTGCCGAATCTGCCTGCGGGAATTGGCGCACGCCGGCCAGTTGCCGGGCGTGCAGAAGGCTAGTTGGTGAGGTCGATGAGCGCTTGCGCGAAGAGCATTGAGGTAGCCCGATGACGATGACGGATCCCATCGCAGACTTTCTGACGCGTCTGCGCAACGCCAATTCGGCGTACCACGACGAAGTTCGGTTGCCGCACAGCAAGATCAAGGCCAACATCGCCGAGATTCTCAAGAACGAGGGCTACATCGCGGACTACCGCACCGAAGATGCCCGCGTCGGCAAATCGCTTGTGGTGCAACTGAAGTACGGCCCCAGCCGGGAACGAAGCATCGCGGGACTGCGCCGCGTGTCGAAGCCAGGTTTGCGGGTGTACGCCAAGTCCACCAACCTGCCGCGGGTGCTCGGCGGCCTCGGTGTGGCCATCATCTCCACCTCGTCGGGTCTGAAGA
This sequence comes from Mycobacterium sp. NGS19, assembly GCF_059813155.1. NCBI lineage: Bacteria > Bacillati > Actinomycetota > Actinomycetes > Mycobacteriales > Mycobacteriaceae > Mycobacterium > Mycobacterium sp. NGS19. Next base: position 33,046 of record NZ_JCALEB010000002.1, on the reverse strand, counting down.
CCGACCGTCAGGCGGCCCGCGAGGGCGTCGGTGGCGAAGTCCTCGCGTACGTGTGGTGAGGGGGAACGGAACAGATGTCGCGTATTGGTAAGCAGCCGATTCCCGTTCCGGCGGGCGTCGACGTCACGATCGACGGCCAGAACGTCTCGGTGAAGGGACCCAAGGGCGAGCTCGCGTTGCAGGTTGCCGAGCCGATCACCGTGTCACGCAACGACAACGGGGAGATCATCGTCAGCCGGCCGAACGACGAGCGGCGCAACCGCTCGCTGCACGGGCTGTCGCGCACGCTGGTGAGCAACCTGGTCACCGGTGTGACGCAGGGCTACACCACAAAGATGGAGATCCACGGCGTCGGCTACCGCGTGCAGCTGAAGGGCAACAACCTCGAATTCGCGCTCGGCTACAGCCATCCCGTGGTGATCGAGGCGCCTGAGGGCATCACGTTCGCGGTGGAGAGCCCGACGAAGTTCTCGATCTCGGGCATCGACAAGCAGAAGGTCGGCCAGGTTTCGGCGAACATCCGCCGGTTGCGCCGTCCCGACCCGTACAAGGGCAAGGGCGTGCGCTACGAGGGCGAGCAGATCCGCCGCAAGGTCGGAAAGACGGGCAAGTAAATGACGAGTACCGAAAACAAGCACAAGCCGGTCGGCCAGAGTGTGTCCGCTGTGCGGCGTGCCGGGCGGCTGCGCCGCCACGCCAGGCTGCGCAAGAAGCTGTCGGGAACGGCCGAACGTCCCCGCTTGGTGGTGCACCGGTCGTCGCGGCACATTCACGTGCAGCTGGTGAACGACCTCACCGGCACCACGCTGGCCGCCGCGTCGTCCATCGAGGCCGATGTCCGGGCAGTGCAGGGCGACAAGAAGGCCCACAGCGTGCGGGTGGGGCAGTTGATCGCCGAGCGCGCCAAGGCTGCTGGCATCGACACCGTGGTGTTCGACCGCGGCGGCTACACCTATGGCGGACGGATCGCCGCGCTGGCCGATGCGGCACGAGAAGGCGGGCTGAAGTTCTGATGACTTTGACTTTCGACGAAGGGACAGCATGATGGCCGAGCAGGCGGGTGGCCCGCCGGTATCCGAGGGCCGCACCGAAACTCGCGACCAGCGCGACGGACCCCGCGAGGGGCGCGGCCGCCGCGAGGGCCGTGGCCGCGACGGCGGCGAGAAGAGCAACTACCTCGAACGCGTCGTCGCGATCAACCGCGTGTCCAAGGTGGTCAAGGGTGGCCGCCGGTTCAGCTTCACCGCGCTGGTGATCGTCGGCGACGGCAACGGGATGGTCGGTGTCGGCTACGGCAAGGCCAAAGAGGTGCCGGCCGCGATCGCCAAGGGCGTGGAGGAAGCGCGCAAGAACTTCTTCCGGGTGCCGCTGATCGGCGGCACGATCACCCATCCCGTGCAGGGTGAAGCCGCCGCAGGCGTGGTGCTGCTGCGCCCGGCCAGCCCGGGTACCGGCGTGATCGCCGGCGGCGCCGCGCGGGCGGTGCTGGAATGTGCTGGCGTGCATGACATTTTGGCCAAGTCGCTGGGCAGCGACAACGCGATCAACGTGGTGCATGCGACGGTGGCCGCGCTGAAGCTGCTGCAGCGTCCGGAGGAAGTGGCGGCCCGCCGCGGCCTGCCGATCGAGGATGTCGCGCCGGCCGGCATGTTGCGCGCTCGGCGCGAGAACGCAGCGCTGGCGGCGTCGGCGGCGCGTGAAGGAACGGCGTGACCATGGCAGACGTTCGAATCACCCAGGTGCGCAGCACCATCGGCGCCCGCTGGAAGCAGCGGGAGAGCCTGCGGACATTGGGCCTGCGGCGCATCCGTCATTCCGTGGTGCGTGAGGACAATCCGCAGACCCGTGGCCTGATCGCGGTAGTGCGCCACCTCGTGGAAGTAGAAGCAGTCGAGGCGAACAAATGACGATCAAGCTGCACGACCTCAAGCCCGCACCCGGGTCGAAAACCAAGCGCACCCGCGTCGGCCGCGGTGAAGGCTCGAAGGGCAAGACCGCCGGCCGCGGCACCAAGGGCACCAAGGCACGCAAGAACGTGCCGGTGACGTTCGAGGGTGGCCAGATGCCGATCCACATGCGGCTGCCGAAGCTCAAGGGCTTCCGTAACCGCTTCCGCACCGAGTACGCCGTCGTCAACGTCGGCGACATCAACCGGCTGTTCCCCGAGGGCGGCGACGTCGGCGTCGACGAGCTGGTGGCCAAGGGTGCGGTGCGCAAGAACACGCTGGTGAAGGTTCTGGGCGACGGCAAGATCTCGGTGAAGGTTGCGGTGAGCGCGCACAAGTTCAGTGGCAGCGCACGCGAGAAGATCACCGCCGCAGGCGGATCCGTCACCGAGCTGTCCTAGCCCCATCGCGCCGAGCATGCCCGCGCGGCGGTGACGAAACGTCGTGGTAACGAAGCGTTTCCTCACGGCAATCTGCAGAAGTTAGCGTGCCTGCCGATGCGAAAGCGAGGTGAGCAACTGTGACGAAAACGGTCCTGGTGGCACTCGGCACGGCAGGGATTGCGGCGATGACGGTTCTGACCGTCGTGTTCGGCAGCGGCCATCAAGCGCGCGCCGACAACAAGTTCGGCGGCGCCGGCACAACGATCACCCAGTCGACGCCGCCGAGCGTTCCGGAGACCCCGTCGGCCGCGCCTGCCGTGAAGGCCACACCGTACGGCGGCTAGCCACCCCGTTGCGCCTGCTCGCCAGCGCATAGGGTGACGGTATGTTCAGCTTCCTGCCCGGCGTACCCGACCTCGACGACCTGAGATCCCTGAGCCGCAAGGTCGACACGGCCCGTCATCACGGCATCCCGAAGGGCTGCGTGCTGGAACTCGATCTGCAGGCGGTACCGCCGGAGACCGGAGGCTTCGATCCGTTGGCGGTGATCACCGCCGGCGGACGCCCGTTGCTGTTGCGAGAGGCCGTCGCAGCTATTCATCGGGCCGCAGAGGACAACCGGGTCAGCGGGCTGATCGCGCGCGTGCAGATCCCGGCCGCACCTGCGGGGCCGATACAGGAACTGCGCGACGCGATCGCGGCGTTCAGCGCGGCCAAACCGTCGCTGGCCTGGGCCGAAACGTACCCCGGCACACTGGCTTACTACCTCGCGTCGGCGTTTCGCGAGGTGTGGATGCAGCCCTCAGGCACCGTCGGGCTGGTGGGATTCGCCGCCCACGCGCTGTTCCTCAAGGGCGCACTGGACAAGGCCGGCATCGACGCGCAATTCGTCGCGCGCGGCGAATACAAGTCTGCGGCAAACCTTTTCACCGAAGACAGCTACACCGACGCGCACCGCGAAGCCGACACCCGGCTGGTGGAGAGCCTGCACAGCCAGGTGTGGCAAGCGATCGCAGAGTCGCGCAAGCTCGATGTCGCCGACGTCGACGCGCTCGCCGACCGTGCGCCCCTGCTGCGTGACGACGCGCTCGCCGGCGGGCTGGTGGACCGGATCGGCTTCCGCGACGAGGCATACGCCCGCATCGCCGAGCTGGTCGGCGCCGACACCACCGATCCCGAGAAGGAACCGCCGCGGCTGTATCTCGCCCGCTACGCCCGGACGCAGCGCCCGAGCTTGCCCACGCCGAAAGTGCCTGGGCGCAAAGGCAAGCCGTCCATCGCCGTCGTCACGGTGGCAGGTGCAATCGTCAGTGGCCGCGGCGGCCCGCGGGCACTGCCGTTCGGATCGAACAGCGCTGGCGGCGACACCATCGGCGCGGGCCTGCGTGAGGCCGGTGCCGCCGACGACGTCGCCGCGGTGGTGCTGCGCGTCGACAGCCCGGGTGGGTCGGTCACCGGCTCGGAGACCATCTGGCGTGAGGTCAACCGCCTTCGCGGCCAAGGCAAGCCGGTGGTCGCGTCGATGGGCTCGGTCGCTGCCTCCGGTGGGTACTACGTGTCGATGGCCGCCGACGTGATCGTCGCCAACCCGGGCACCATCACCGGCTCGATCGGTGTGGTCACCGGCAAATTCGTCGCCCGCGAGCTCAACGACAAGCTCGGGGTGCGCTCAGATGCCGTGCACACCAACGCAAATGCCAACGCCTGGTCCATCGACGCCCCTTTCACCGACGAGCAGCGCGCCCAGGTCGAAGCAGAGGCCGACCTTATTTACGAGGACTTCGTCAAGCGAGTCGCCGACGGTCGCAACCTTTCTGTCGACGACGTCGACAAGGTGGCTCGCGGCCGGGAGTGGACAGGCGCAGATGCCCTCGACCGCGGCCTGGTCGACGAACTCGGCGGCCTGCGCACAGCGATCCGGCGTGCGAAGATCCTGGCCGGCTTGGACGCCGACGAAGACGTCCACATCGTCAGTTATCCCGGCGCTTCGTGGCTGGACTTCATGCGGCCCCGGCCGTCGTCGCAGCCGGCCGCCGCGTCGCTACCCGAAGCCGTAGCCGTGGTGCTGGGCCGATCGGTCGCCGGGCTGGTCGACCAGGCCGGGCGCGCCGTCAGCGGCGCCCAGGTGCTGTGGCTGGGGGAGCACCGCTTCTGAGCGTTGGGCTACGTCAGCACCGCGCTGACGTAGCTCAGATCCGCGAACGGCGTCATCGCCTCGTCTTCGGGGAACTCGAACCCATTGGCCGCGTAGGCTTCTCGCATCGTCTGGGCGGACACCTGCCACCCCAGCGACGTGAGGTATTCGATGACGTGGCTGCGTTCGCCGTCGTAGATCAGCTCGGAGAAGTCGAAGTCCGGGCCGTACTTCTTCATCCGCTCCTTGATGCGCTGCGAGCGTTCGTCGGAGAACACGTTGGTGTCCGGGATGTGCTCGGTGGCCACCCGACTGCCCGGCACGCTCAGCTCGGTGATCGTGTCGAACAGTTTGTCCTGCGCGTCCGGCGGCAGGTAGATCAGCAGACCCTCTGCGCTCCACGCCGTGGGTGTGCCGGCGTCGAAGCCATTGTCCAGCAACGCTTTTCGCCAGTCGTCTCGCAGGTCGATGGCGACGGGGCGGTGGCCGGCCGTGGGCTGGGCGCCCAATTGCGCCAGCGTCCTGGTCTTGAAGTCGATGACCTCTGGCTGGTCCACCTCGTAGACCACCGTGCCGTCCGGCCACGGCAGCCGGTATGCACGCGCATCCAGCCCGGCGGCCAGGATCACGGCCTGGCGCACACCCGCGGCGCCGGCGTCCATGAACACGTTGTCGAAGAATCGCGTGCGCACGGCGATACCCTCGGCGGAGCGCCGGACGCTGAACTGCGGGTCCACTTCCGACAGGTCGATCTCGCCGTCGAGCACCTGGTTGAAGTAGCGATGGCCGACCGCCCGCACCAGCGGCTCGGCGAACGGGTCGTCGATCAGGCGCTCACGGGTGCCCAGCGCACGCTGCGTCGCGACCATCGTCGCGGTCGCGCCCACGCTCGTGGTCAAATCCCACGTGTCGTTGTCCGTTCTGGCCATGGCTGCTCCTTCAGTCGCGAATCGCCGTGACGGCAACGCTGTTTCGCATAGGCGCGGTCGAGTCGTCGGTGGACATCTGGCGGCCGTACTTGGCGAACACCTCGGCCCGCGTTTCGGTCGACACCCGCCAGCCCAGCCCGGCGAGGTAGTCGGTGGCCGGGGTGCGGTCCTCGTGATACATCAGCTCCGAGAGGTCGAGGTCGAAGCCGCGCTCGCGAAATCTGCGCGCCATCTCCTTCTGCCGCTCGGCGATCGCCGACGGGCCGTCCGGGTGGTACTCGGTGGCCAGCCGGCTACCTGCGGCGCTCAACGCGGTGATGTTGTCGAACAGCCGGTCCTGCGCGTCAGGCGGCAGGTAGGCCAGCAACCCCTCGGCGCTCCACGCCGTCGGGCGATTTTGGTCAAAACCGTTGGCCCGCAATGCCGCCGGCCAGTCGTCGCGCAGGTCGACGGCGACGGGCCGGTGCTCGATGGGCGGCTCGGCGCCCAGGTCGGCCAGTGTGCGGGTCTTGAAGTCGATGACCGCGGGCTGGTCGATTTCGAACACGACGGTGCCAGCCGGCCACGGCAGCCGGTAGGCGCGGGAATCCAGACCGGAGGCCAGGATCACGGCCTGCCGGATGCCGGCGTCGCCGGAGTCGGGGCGTGATGTCGCCGCCGAAACGGCTCCGACGAAGAAGTCGTCGAAGAACTTCGTTCGCACCGCCATCATCTCGATGATCGGCAGGGTGTCCTGCGGCTCATCCGGGTCGTCGGCCAACGAGATCTCGCCGTCGAGGGCCTTGACGAAGAAATCGATGCCGACCGCCCGCACCAGCGGCTCGGCGAACGGGTCGGTGATCAGCGGATCGGGCGCCCGGCTCGCCATCGCCCGCGCCGCGGCGACCATCGTCGCGGTCGCGCCCACGCTGGACGCCAGGTCCCAGGTGTCGTTGTCGGTGCGTGCCATTGCGTGTCCTCTACTTCAGGGTGGCGTCGACGTAGAGCAGTTCACCAAAACTCGGTACATAGTCGTTGGGCGGCAGCCCGTAGCGCACGAACAGCTCCGAGGCGGTCGCGGCCGTCGTCTCCCAGCCGTGTGCGGCCAGATACGCCGGCGCCGGGGTGCGCTCGCCGATGTACACCAGATCGGCCAGGTTGATGTCGAAGCCGTGCCGCTGCCAACGTTCCGACGCCGTTCGCATCCGCTCCTCGATCTCGGCTCGGTCCAGGGCGCCGGGGTTGGCCGCCGTCTCGGTGGCGAACCGGCTGCCTGAAGCGCTGAGTGCGGTGACGTCGTCGAGCAGCCGGTTCTGCGCGTCGGGTGGTAGGTAGCCCAGCAGTCCCTCGGCGATCCAGGCCGCCGGCCGGTCCGGGTCGAACCCGGCGTCGCGCAGCGCGCCCGGCCAGTCGCTGCGCAGGTCGACCGCGAGGGCGCGGCGATCGGCCGTCGGCTCGGCGCCGAGCCCGGCGAGCGTGCGGGTCTTGAAGTCGACGACTGCGGGCTGGTCGATCTCGAACACGACGGTGGCCGCCGGCCACGGCAGCCGGTAGGCGCGCGAGTCCAGACCGGAGGCGAGGATGACGGCCTGGCGGATGCCGGCGTCGCCGGCCTGAAGGAAGAAATCGTCGAAGAACTTGGTGCGCACCGCGATCCCTTCGACGAAGCGCCGCGCGCCCGTCTCCGCGTCGTCGTCGACCTCGGCGAATGTGACCTCGCCGGTGGCCAGCTTGGTGAAGACGTCGACGCCGACTGCGGACACCAACGGCTCCGCAAACGGGTCGCTGATCAGCGGGTGCTCGGCCCGGCCCGCCGCGGCACGGGCCGCGGCGACCATCGTGGCGGTGACGCCCACGCTGGACGCAAGGTCCCAAGTGTCGTTCTCGGTGCGTGGCATCGGGCTCCTCATTACTTAGCTGATGTAACTGTACGCCGCTTTTCTGAGCGCCCTCTTCAGCGCACTGAAGGCAGTGCGCAACTGTTAGTCTCGTAGACTGTTTGTCGCCTGGTATCCGCCTGGGGTGGGAATCGGCGCGACCCGCAAAACCTGACAGACCCGACCAACCCGACGCTGGTGACCACCAGCTCATTGCATGCCGCCGACGCTCGGCTGCGCAGGAGGAAGAGTGCTTTCGGCTTTCATCTCGTCACTGCGGACAGCCGACCTGCGAAACAAGATCCTGTTCACGCTGGGAATCTTGCTGCTCTACCGGCTCGGCGCGTCGCTGCCGTCGCCGGGAGTCAACTACCAAAACGTCGACAAGTGCATCAACGAGCTGGCCGGCGGCGACAACGCCCAGATCTACTCGCTGATCAACCTGTTCTCCGGCGGTGCGCTGCTGCAGCTGTCGGTGTTCGCGGTGGGCGTGATGCCTTACATCACCGCCAGCATCATCGTGCAGCTGCTCACCGTGGTGATTCCGCGGTTCGAGGAGCTGCGCAAAGAGGGCCAGTCCGGCCAGACGAAGATGACGCAGTACACGCGCTACCTGGCGATCGCGCTGGCCATGCTCCAGGCCGGTGGCATCGTCGCCTTCGCGGGCAGCGGCAACCTGCTGCAAGGCTGCTCGGTGGGCCACGAGATCATCGCCGACCAGTCGATCTTCACGCTGGTGGTGATCACGCTGGTGATCACGGCCGGCGCCGCGCTGGTGATGTGGATGGGCGAGCTGATCACCGAACGTGGCATCGGCAACGGCATGTCGCTGCTGATCTTCGCCGGCATCGCGGCGCGCATCCCGGCCGAAGGCAAGAGCATCCTCGACTCGCGCGGGCCCGGCATCTTCGCCGCGGTGTGCGTGGCCGCGCTGGTGATCATCATCGGCGTGGTGTTCGTCGAGCAGGGCCAGCGCCGCATCCCGGTGCAGTACGCCAAGCGCATGGTCGGGCGGCGCATGTACGGCGGCACCTCCACCTATCTGCCGCTGAAGGTCAACCAGGCCGGCGTCATCCCGGTGATCTTCGCGTCGTCGCTGATCTACATCCCGCACCTGGTCACCCAGATCGTGCGCAGTCGCAGCGCCACACCGGGCACCAGCTGGTGGGAGAAGTTCGTCGGCAGCTATCTCGCCGACCCCAGCAACCCCGCCTACATCGCGATCTACTTCGGCCTGATCGTGTTCTTCACGTACTTCTACGTGTCGATCACGTTCAACCCGGATGAGCGAGCCGACGAGATGAAGAAGTTCGGCGGCTTCATCCCCGGCATCCGACCCGGCCGTCCGACCGCCGATTACCTGCGCTACGTGCTCAACCGGATCACGCTGCCCGGATCGATCTACCTGGGCGTCATCGCGGTCCTGCCCAATCTGTTCCTGGAGATCGGCAACAGCGGCGGCGCGCAGAACCTGCCGTTCGGCGGGACTGCGGTTCTGATCTTGATCGGCGTCGGGTTGGATACGGTCAAACAGATCGAAAGCCAACTGATGCAGCGCAACTACGAAGGATTCCTGAAGTGAGACTCGTTCTGCTCGGCCCGCCGGGCGCCGGTAAAGGGACGCAGGCGGCCAAGCTGGCCGAGAAGTTCGGGATCCCGCAGATCTCCACGGGCGACCTGTTCCGCAGCAACATCAGCGAGGGCACCGAGCTCGGGCTGGAGGCCAAACGGTACCTCGACGCCGGCGACTTGGTGCCCTCGGAGCTGACCAACGCCCTCGTGGAAAAGCGCATCGACGAACCCGACGCCGCCGAGGGGTTCATCCTGGACGGCTACCCGCGCTCCGTCGAGCAGGCGGAGGCGCTCACCCGGATGCTGGCCGACCGCGGCACCAAGCTGGACGCGGTGCTGGAATTCCGGGTCTGCGAGGAGGAGCTGCTCAAGCGGCTCAAGGACCGCGGCCGCGCCGACGACACCGAAGAGATCATCCACAACCGGATGAAGGTGTACCGCGACGAGACCGCACCGCTGCTGGAGTACTACGACGGAACCGTGAAGGCCGTCGACGCGGTCGGCACCATGGACGAGGTCTTCGCCAGGGCGTTGCGCGCCCTCGGTAAGTGACGTGATCGCGCTGCCGGGACTGCGCAACCGCAAGGTCGTCCCGCACCGCAGCGCGGGTGAACTCGACGCGATGGCCGCTGCCGGGTCGCTGGTGGCTGCCGCACTTCGTGCCGTGCAGGCGGCCGCCGAGCCGGGAGTGTCGACGCACGACCTCGACCAGGTCGCCGAAGCGGTGATCCGCGACGGCGGCGGCATCCCGTCGTTCCTCGGCTACCACGGCTATCCGGCCACCATCTGCTCGTCGGTGAACGACCGCGTGGTGCACGGCATTCCGTCGCCGACCGAGATCCTGGCCGCGGGCGACCTGGTCTCGATCGACTGCGGTGCGATCGTCGACGGCTGGCACGGCGACGCCGCCGTGACGTTCGGCGTGGGCGAGCTGACTGCCGTCGACGCCGCGCTCTCACAGGCCACCCGGGAGTCGCTGGAAGCGGGGATCGCCGCGATGGTGCCCGGCAACCGGCTCACCGACGTGTCGCATGCCGTCGAGCAGGCCACCCACGCCGCCGAGGCGCGCTACGACCGCGCGTTCGGCATCGTCGAGGGGTACGGCGGCCACGGCATCGGGCGGCGCATGCACATGGATCCGTTCCTGCCCAACGAGGGCGCACCCGGCCGCGGGCCGTACCTGGCGTCCGGGTCGGTGCTGGCGATCGAGCCGATGCTGACTCTGGGCACCACGAAGACCGTCATCCTCGACGACCAGTGGACCGTCGTGACCGCCGACGGCTCGCGTGCGGCGCACTGGGAGCACACCGTGGCCGCCACCGACGACGGGCCGCGGATCCTGACGCTGTAGCAGCGCTGTAGCAGCGCTGTAGCACGCTGTAGCAGCGTCCACCAGCTGCCCCGAGCCGAATCGCTGAAAACCCTACGAGCTGCGCGTTCGTGGGCCTGAGAATGAACCGGAATACCGCCAACGTCGTGTCACAGACGGAGGTTGGTAATGGACGACCCAGAAGCCGCCATGATGCGGGCGCTCTACGACGAGCACGCCGCGGCGCTGTGGCGTTACGCCTTGCGGCTTACTGGGGACAGGGCTCGTGCGGAGGATGTGGTGCAAGAGACGCTGCTGCGCGCGTGGCGTCATCCCGAGGTGACGGGAGACGCCGAGCGATCGGCGCGGGCATGGCTGTTCACGGTCGCGCGCAATCTCGTCATCGACGAGCGGCGCAGCGCGCGGTACCGCAGCGAGTCGAGCAGCCCCGACATCCAGAACCTGCCCGACCGTGCCGGGCCCGACGAGGTGGACTCCGCGCTGGACCGGCTGCTTTTGGCCACCGCGTTGAGTCAGCTCACCGACGAACATCGCGCGGTGATCCGGCGGGCCTATTACCAGGGCTGGAGCACTGCCCAGATCGCAACGGACTTACAGATAGCGGAGGGCACCGTGAAATCCCGCCTTCACTACGCCGTGCGGGCGTTGCGGCTCAGTCTGCAGGAAATGGGGGTGACACGGTGACGCAATTCGGTTTTCCTCAGGGCGACGTAGCCGACGGCGACCGCTACGTGACGTGGGATGCCGCCTACGTCCTTGGTTCGCTGTCCAGCAACGACCGTCGTGAATACGAGGCGCACCTGGAAACCTGCGCGCGCTGTCGCGCCGCCGTCGCGGAAATCAGCGGCATTCCGGCTCTGCTGGCCAAGCTGGATCTCGAAGACGTCCGCGCGCTCGACGACGCGCAGCCCGAGCCGCCGCTGCGGCCCGAGGTCCTCGACTCGGTGCTGGACAAGGTGCGCTGGCGGCGCAGGCGTTCGCGCTGGCTCACCTCCGCGGCGGTGGGGCTGGCGGCCGCGCTGCTCGCGGTGGCGGTGATGATCGCGATCCGGCCCGAAACGGTGGGATCGCAGAACGACTCTCCGCAGACCACCGCCCAGGGCCTGGAGATGAAGCATGTGTCCGACACGACGATCAACGCCAGCATCACGATGACCTCGTTCAGCTGGGGCACCCGCATCGACATGGCCTGCTCCTACGGCGACTGGGGCAACAGCGGCAGCACCCAGCCGCAGACTCTGGGGATGGTCGTCGTGGGCCGCGACGGCAGTCGCACACAGGTCGCGACATGGCTCGGGCTCTCCGGCGCGACGGCGCTGCCGAGTGCCAACACTCCGCTGCCGAAGGACGAAATCGCTGCGGTGCAACTGGTTTCGGCCGACAACGATCGCGTTCTACTCGAAAGCCGGCTGTGATCCCGTTCACTGCGTGAACCCATCGCCATGACGGGTCGTGTACTTGTCAGGCGCTACGCAAGGCAGGTGGGTTCATGGCAAGGCAGTACCGGGTGGTCGACCACATCGTCGAACATCTCGCCGCCATCGGGCTCACCCACCTCTTCGGCGTCGACGGCGCGAACATCGAAGACCTCTACGACGCCGCGCATTTCCGGCCGGACATCACCGCGGTGCTGGCCAAGCACGAGTTCTCGGCAGCCACCATGGCCGACGGCTACAGCCGCAGCGGCGCAGGCTTGGGCGTGGTGGCGGCCACCTCCGGCGGCGGCTCGCTGAACGTGGTGCCCGGCCTGGGAGAGGCGCTGGCCAGCCGGGTTCCTGTGCTGGCCCTGATCGGCCAGCCGCCCACGGCGCTCGACGGCCGCGGCAGCTTCCAGGACACCAGCGGCCGCAACGGCGCCTTGGACGCACACGCTCTGTTCTCGGCGGTGTCGGTGTACTGCGAACGGGTCACCACGCCCGCGGCCATCATGCCCGCGTTGACCCGTGCGATCGCCGCAGCCCGCACCGGCGGCCCGGCAGTTCTGTTGCTGCCCAAAGACATTCAGCAGGCCAAGATCAACTGCACACCGCCGGGCGACCCGGGCTCGCAGCACCAGATCGGCGATCCGCATCCGATCGCGCGCGCGTTGCGCCGTGCGGTCGGGCCGGTGACGATCATCGCCGGCGAGCAGGTGGCCCGCGACGACGCCCGCGCCGAACTCGAACAGCTGCGCGCGGTGCTGCGCGCGCGGGTCGCCACGGTGCCCGACGCCAAAGACACGGCGGGCGTTCCCGGGCTCGGCTCGTCGTCAGCTCTCGGGGTGACCGGCGTGATGGGGCATCCGGGTGTCGCCGACGCGGTGGCGCGCAGCGGGCTGTGCCTGCTGGTGGGCACCAGGCTGTCGGTCACCTCCCGCGCGGGACTCGACGACGTGCTGGCGTCGGTTCCCACGGTCTCGCTGGGCTCGGCGCCGCCATACCTGCCGTGCACGCACGTGCACACCGACGACTTGCGCGGCTCGCTGACGCTGCTCACCTTGGCGCTCGCCGGCTCCGGCAGGCCGGTGGGAATCCGCGTGCCCGATTCCGTTGGGCGCAGCCAACTCTCGCCGCCCCCATATGACGGACCCGGTATTCGGTACCGCGACGCGATGGCCGTCCTGGACAAGGCATTGCCTGCCGGCGTCGACGTGGTCGTCGACGCCGGCAACACCGGTGCGGCGGCGATCCACTATCTGCCGGTCCGTCGCGACGGCCGGTTCCTGGTGGCGCTGGGCATGGGCGGCATGGGCTACAGCTTCGGCGCGGGTATCGGCATGGCGTTCGCTCGACGCCGCCGGACCGTGGTGATCGCCGGCGACGGCTCGTTCTTCATGCACGGCATGGAGATTCACACCGCCCTGCAATACGGGCTGCCGGTGACGCTGGTGTTGTTCAACAACAATGCGCACGCGATGTGCGTGACCCGCGAACAGCTGTTCTACGACGACCTCTACAGCTACAACAGGTTTCGGCCGGCCAACCTCGGCGCCGGGCTGGCCGCGATGTTTCCCGAGTTGCCTTCCGTCGACGTGGCCGACACCGCCCACTTCGCCGATGCTGTGCGCGCCGCGCTGAGCGTCGACGGGCCGTCGGTGGTGAGCGTGGAATGCGCCGCCGACGAGATGCCGCCGTTCGCGCCGTTCCTCACCGCCGCCGCATCCAAAACCCAAGGCGTCAACAATCATTCGATTCCGAAGGAGAACCCACGCGATGTCGTTGCCAGCACTTGAGGACATCACCTCCCATCACCTTGCCGAAACCGGTGCCGCTGGCCCGATCGAGGGCCTGATCCGGATCGAGACCACTCCCAAAGAGAAGGCCACCCCGCTGATCATGGAACAGATGCGGTCGGTCTACCCGCACGACGTGGTGTTCGGCCAATACTGCACCGTCAACGACTACATCGACTGCCCGCCCGGCGAGTTGTTCGACTACATGGCCGACACCCGCAGCCTCGAAGAGTGGACCTACAGCTTGCGCGGCTTCGCCCCGACGGAGGAACCGGGCCTGTGGATCGCGCACGACAAACTCGGAGCGGGCACCGAATCACAGCCTGGCAGTGCGATTTTCACTCGCACCGTGGCCAACGCGCAAGCGCGCACCGTCGACTATCACTGCGCGTGGGACCAGGGCAAGCACCTGTGGATGATCTACCTTATGCGCATTGTCGACGCGCAGCTGGTGTTCGACAAACCAGGCTCGGTGGTGTTGTGGACCAACTGCCATCACCCGTTCTACGACAAGAATCCCTATCCGGAGACCGCGCCGCCGAAGCGGCCGGTGTGGGTGGGCGATTTCTGGGACATGTTCGGCCCCGGGCATTTGCTCGAGCTCAAGAACCTCAAGGCGATTGCCGAATATCGCCATCACAACGGCCTGCCGGTGACCCCGGACTGGATGAGATGAGGATTCGATGAGCAGTATTCCCGTCAGCCTGGTCGACGTGTCGACGTACCTTCCCGGGGCGCCGATACCCGCCGACTACTACGCGCAGTTCGCCGAATCGGACGACTTGCGCGACAATGTGATGTTCCGGGCGCCCAAGTTCCGTCATCACGTCGGCAAGGACGAGACCGCGACCGACATGATCGAGCGGGCCGCCGCCGGACTGATCGCCCGCCACGGCGAAGACGCAGTCACCGGCGCCGACGTCTTGCTGACGCACACCCAGCTGCCCGACATCCCCGTCTTCGGCTGCGGCAGCGGCGTCGCCGATCGCCTCGGTATGCGCCCGGAGTGGGTCCTCGACCTGCACAACGGCGGATGTGCGGTGTTCGTGCTGATGATCAAGCTCGCGCGTCAGCTGCTGACCTCGGGCGCAGGACGATCCGCGCTGCTGTGCATCGCGCAGAATTCGGCCGGAAAGGTGTTCGACCAAGACAGGGTCCGCACGAAGGCGCAGGCAGCGGTTCCCGGAGACGGCGCGGCGGTCGCGTTGGTGACGGTGTCGGATTCGTCGCCCGTGCTCGACGTCGAGTGCCGCACGTACGGCGAGTATTCGGCCGACATGACGATCTCCTTCGACGTGCCGCGCCGGTGGTGGGAAGCCGGTCCGGGACAGGGCAGCGTCGGCTTCACGGAAGGCAAGATCACCAAGGTGCTGGCGCGGGGCAACCGGCTGGTGCCCGAGGTGTCCTACGCCGTCTGCGACCGAATCGGCTTGCAGCCCAGAGAGATCGACGTGCTGGTGACGAACCAGCCCAACCGGGCGTTCCTGCGCAACTGGCGCGAAGCGCTCGAGCTGCCGCGAGAACGGCACGTGGACACGTTTGATCAGTGCGGCAACCTCTTCGGTGCCGGGATTCCGCTGAACCTGGACCGGGCGATCTCTGACGGCCGGCTCGCGAAAGGCGACGTGGTGATGATGTCGGGGTTTGCGCACGCCGGTGACTTCGCCGGCGCTGCGGCAGTGCGGTGGGGCGGCCGGCACTGATGGCGTTTCCCCAGCACGAGACCACCGTCGCCGAGGTCGTCGGGGCGCTGCCGGACGCCGTCGATCCATATGCGTTGTCGCTCAACGAAAATCCGTTCCCGCCGCTACCCGCCGTGCGTGCCGCTCTCGTGAAGGCAATCGACGTTGCGAACCGCTATCCGGAGTTTCTGCCGCTGCAGCTGCGCAGCCTGATCGCGGGCCGGGTGCACGTCCGGGAGGACCAGGTAGTGCTCGGTGCGGGGGCGACGGGCGTGGTGTTGCAGCTGCTGCAGGCGGTGACGCGGCCCGGTGAAAAGATCGTGATGACGTCACCGACGTTCGACGGCTACCCGATCTTCGCGCAGATCGCGGGGCTGGTGTCGGTGACCGTGCCGCTGGATTCGCACGGGCATCATGACCTCGACGCGCTCGCCGACGCGGCGCGCACCGCGAAGGTGGTCGTGCTGTGCCGGCCACACAACCCGTCGGGGACCCTGGAGCCGGCAGCCGACGTGGTGAGGTTTCTGCGGCGCGTGCCGTCGGACACCCTGGTAGTGCTCGACGAGGCCTACGTCGAGTTCGTCGCACCCGAACACCGCCTCGACGCACCGGCGCTCGTGCGGCGGTTTCCGAATGTGTTTGTGCTGCGGACCTTTTCGAAGGCGTATGGACTCGCCGGACTGCGCATCGGATACGGGTTCGGCGCACCCGAGCTGGCCAAGCGGCTGTGGACGCTACAGCTGCCGTTCGGCGTCGGCATCACCAGCGCGGTCGCGGTGGCAGCGTCCTATGATGCGGAAAATCAACTGTGCCAACGCATCCGGTTCATCTCCGCCGAGCGGTGCTATCTGCAGCGGCGGCTTCGGGCGCTGGGTGTCTACAGCTATGACGCGCATGCGAACTTCGTATTCCTGCCCGCCCGCGTCGGACGCAGCTGGCGCGAGGTGTTCGAACCGGCCGGCGTGCGGGCCCGGCATTACGCCGACGGGGGAGTGCGGGTGACGGTCGGGGGGCGTGCGTCGACGCGCGCGGTGCTGGCCGCGGTGTCCGCCGTCGTCGCGTGACGCGACGCACGAGCAGAGCGACCGTGGCTACGTGTCGACGACCGCCGGTGTGCGGTATGAAGAGGCGTGCCTTCGCAGAAGCGCGACCCGATCGCCCAGGCGCGCGCCAACTGGCAGCGCGCCGGGTGGGGTGACGTCGCCGACGGGATGGTGGCCGTCACGTCGGTGATGCGGGCGCACCAGATTCTGCTGGCACGTGTCGAGAACGCGTTGCGCCCCTACGATCTGAGCTTCTCGCGGTTCGAGCTGCTGCGTCTGCTGGCGTTCAGCCGCACCGGCGCACTGCCGATCGGCAAGGCATCAGACCTGCTGCAGGTGCACGTCACCAGCGTGACCCATGCGATCCGGCGGCTGGAGGCAGCCGGGCTGGTCGAGCGGGTCCCGCATCCCACCGACGGGCGCACCACGCTGGTCCAGATCACTGCGCTGGGCCGTTCGACCGTCGAGGAGGCGACGGTCACGCTCAACAAAGAGGTGTTCGCCGACATCGGGATGTCACCTGCGGAGTCGCAGGCGCTGTCCGCGTCGATCGAGACGCTGCGCCGCCACGCCGGCGACTTCTAGGCGGGTGTCGGGAGCGGGATCGTCGCGGTGACTGCGGTTCCGGCGCCGGGCCGTGACCGGATGTTGAGCCGGCCGCCGACGATCTCGGCCCGTTCGGCCATCGACAGCAGCCCGTAGCCGCCCATCTCGTCGCTGCCCAGCGGATTCTCGAACGTGTCGAACCCGACGCCGTCGTCGACGATCTCCAGCCGCGCGATCCCGTCCTCCACGGCGAACGTCAGCCTGGCGGTGCTGGCCTTGGCATGCTTGACCACGTTCTGCAGGCACTCCTGCGCGATGCGGTACAACGCCAGCTCGATGTGGTCGGGCAGCCGGGTGTTGTCCAGGTGCACGTCGAGGTCGATCTGAGGGATCGACCGGGCCAGGCTGGCCAGCCCGCCGGCCAGCCCGAGATCGTCGAGCACCGGCGGTCGCAGACCTCCGATCGCCGCTCGGGCCTCCTGCAGCGTCAGATCGGCGAGCTCCCGCGCCTTCTCCAGCTGCTCGGCGACCGCGTCGGCGTCGTTGCCGACGGCGCGCTGCGCGGCGTCGAGGCGGTACGACAGCGTGATCAGCCGCTGGCTGATTCCGTCGTGGATGTCCGCGGCCAGCCGGCGACGCTCCAGCTCCTGCGCCTCGATCACCTGCTCGACGAAGTTCTCGTGCGCGCGTTCGCGGGCCACCAGCTGGCGGTGCAGCCGCGCCTGGTGCAGCGCGCCCGCGATGAGCCGGCCGATCACCAGCAGCAGCTGCACGTCGCGGTCGGTGAACTCACGCCGCGCGACCGTGTGCACGTTCAACACGCCGACCAGCCCGCCGGGGTCGGTCTCCATGGGCACCGAGACCATCGACGTGAAGTCGCGGCCGCGCAGCGACTGGAACGGCAGGTAGCGCGGATCGGATTCTTTGTTCTCGGTGATCACCACCGGTTCGCGATGGCTGGCCACCCATCCGGAGATACCGGAGCCCAGCGGCAGCCTGATCTTGCCGACCTGGCTGTCGAACGGCGGCGTCGCGCCGGTCAGCGTCAACGACTGGTTGGTGTCGTCGAGCACGTGCACGAAGCACACGTCGGTGCCGGTGGCGGCGGTGATCATCCGGGCCGCGGCCGCAGCCAGCGGTTCCACACCCGGGCCGCTGGATGCCGCCTGGATCAATTCCCGCAGCAGAGCCAGTTCACGGTCGGCCCCTAACTTGTACTGGCCGAGGTCGCGGACCGCCCGGGGCCGCGTCATTGGTAGATGCCCTCGCGCAGTGCGGTCGCCACCGCGCCGGTGCGGTCGCTGACGCCGAGCTTGCGGTAGATCGACCGCAGATGACTTTTGACGGTCTCGTCACCGATCACCAGCTTGTTGGCGATGCCGCGGTTGGACAACCCGCTGACGACGTACGACAGGATCTCGCTTTCACGCTGGGTCAAGCCGTGGCGCGCGCCGGGCCAGAATTCGTCACGCTGCATGCGTGCGGCGGTGTCGACGGCGCGCGCGGCCATGCCGGGGTCGATCGCGGTTTCGCCTCTGTGGACGAATTCGAGTTGGCGGACGAGCTCGTCGCTGCTGATGCTCTTCAGCAGGTAACCCGACGCCCCAACCCGCAGCGCCTGGAAGAGGTATTGCTCGTCGTCATAGACCGACAGCATCACGACCTTACGATCCGGGTCCTTGGCACGCAGCGTCTGGCACAGGTCCAGCCCGCTGGAGCCCTGCATGCGCACGTCGCACAGCACGATATCCGGGCCGAGCTCTTCGATCACGGGCAGCGCACGCTCGGCGCCCACGGCCTGGCCGACGACTGCGACGCGGTCGGCGAACGCGGCCAGCATCGCCTTGAGGCCCTCGATCACCATCTCGTGATCGTCGACCAGGACGATGCGCACCGGTCCCGAAGGCTCTGTGCCGTCACGCATGCGAAAACAATAGAGCCGGGGGAGTGGCAACCGCCTGCACAATCCCCCTTGCGGGGGATGTCGCGGCGGCCCGGCCGTCAGATTCTGATGACATGCCGGGCCAGACTCTTGCAGCGAGGTCGTTTTGGTGGGACCGATCCACCGACGTCGACGTGGATCCGTTGGCCGCGGTGATCTTCGACCTCGATGCGATGGCCGAACTCGGTGCAGACGGCGAACTGGCGCCGCGTCCTGGTCTGATCGACTTGGTGATGAGTCTGTTCGTCGCGGGCGTGTGGGTCGGAGTTGTCAGCATGAAGCGTCGGGCCGAGGTGGAGCCGCTGGTGCGTGATCTGATCGGGGACGGGCTCGTCGAGACGATCGTCACGATCGACGACATCGACTCCAGTGCGGACGACGTCGAATCGGCTCTCTACGCATCGGCGCTGTGGGAGTTCGGCATCGAGGCCGGAAGTGCGCTGGCTGTGGTCGCTCCATCGGGCCGCGCCGCCGCCGCCGACGCCGGCCTCGCCGCGGTGTCGACGGATTTCGACGAGCTCGACAGTGCGGCCGCTTGCAAACGGGTTCACCGCCGCAGCTGGACCACGCAAAAGCGAGCCGCCTGACTCGGCAGCCTCCGCGACTGTGCGTCCTCGTACGCGTTGATCGGCGTGTCGCGTGCGAGACTGCACACTCGGCGAGGGGCTAGGTGCCCCGCAGCATTTCGATCACCGCACTGAAGTCCTTGGCGGCGTTGGACTCGGCGGACCTGATGAACTCGGCGTAGATCTCGGCGGCATGGCTACCCAGCGGCGCAGACGCGCCGGTCGAGCGCACCGCGGCCATCGCCAAACCCAAGTCCTTGTTCATCAGCGCGGTGGCGAATCCGGGCTTGAAGTCGTTGTTGGCCGGCGACGTCGGAACCGGGCCTGGCACAGGGCAATTCGTATGCACCGCCCAGCAGTTCCCGGTGGCACCGGTGATCACGTCGAACAGCGACTGCGCCGACAGCCCCAGCTTCTCTGCGAGCACAAACGCCTCGCCGATCGCGATTTGCTGCACCGCCAGGACCATGTTGTTGCACAACTTGGCGGCCTGGCCCGTGCCGGACGGTCCGCAGTGAATGATCTTGCCCGCCAACGGCTCTAGCACCGGCCGGGCGCGTGCCACAGCGTCGTCCTCGCCGCCGACCATGAACGCCAGCGTGCCCGCCGTCGCGCCCTTGACCCCGCCCGAAACCGGGGCGTCCAGTTGCGCGAACCCGCGCTCGACGGCTTGCGCATGAATCGTGCGGGCGTCGTCGACCGAGATCGTCGACGTGTCGATCAACAGCGCACCCGGCTTCGCGGCGGGAAGAACCTCTGCGTAGCAAGCCTTTACGACCTCACCGTTGGGCAGCGAGGTGATCACCACCTCGGCGTCGGCGACGGCAGAGGCGCCGTTGTCGAACACCTGCGCGCCCTTGTCGGCGGCGGCAGATTTCAGCGCGGGCACCGGGTCGAAGCCGTGCACGGTATGCCCGGCCGCCACCAGATTCGCCGCCATCGGGCCGCCCATGTTGCCCAGGCCGAGGAACGCAATCGTCGTCATCAGTTCTGCCCCTTTACCCGAGCGGCCTCAGCGCGCCCGATGACCACTCGCATGATTTCGTTGGTGCCTTCGAGGATGCGGTGCACACGCAGGTCGCGGACGATCTTCTCGAGACCGTACTCGCGCAGGTAGCCGTACCCGCCGTGCAGTTGCAGTGCCTGGTCGGCCACCTCGTAGCACGCGTCGGTGACGTAGCGCTTGGCCATCGCGCACAGTGCCACCTTGTCCGGCTCGTCGTCGTCGAGCGCTGCTGCCGCACGCCACAACAACATTCGCGACGACTCCAGGGCAGTGGCCATGTCGGCCAGCGTGAACCGGATGGTGGGCTCGTCGAGCAGGCTGATGCCGAACGCCTCGCGGTCGCGCACGTAGGCGGCGGCCTTGTCGTAGGCGGCCTGCGCGCCGCCCAACGAGCACGCTGCGATGTTGATCCGGCCACCGTTGAGCCCGTTCATCGCGATCCCGAAGCCGGTGCCCTCGCCGTCGGCGCCGCCGAGCATCGCGTCCGCCGGCACCCGCACTCCGTCCATGATCACTTGCGCCGTCGGCTGTGCGTGCCAGCCCATCTTGTGCTCCTGGGCACCGAAACTCAGTCCGGGCGTGCCGTTTTCGACGATGAACGCCGAGATGCCGCGCGGGCCTTCACCTCCGGTGCGGGCCATCACCACGTAGACGTCGGATCTGCCGCCTCCGGAGATGAACTGCTTGACGCCGTCGAGAACGTAGTCCGATCCGTCGCGGCGGGCTTTGGTGCGCAGCGCCGCGGCGTCGGACCCGGCCGACGGCTCGGTGAGGCAGTAGCTGGCGACGGCCTCCATCGACGCCAGCCGCGGCACCCACGTCTTGCGTTGTTCGCGAGTGCCGTAGCGGTCGATCATCCACGCGCACATGTTGTGGATCGACAGGAATGCAGCGGTGGTGGGGTCGGCCATGGCCAGTTGTTCGAAGATCCGCACCGTGTCCAGCCGGCGCAGTGCGCTGCCGCCGACGTCCTCGCTGCAGTAGATTGCCGCCATCCCCAGCTCGGCGGCTTCGCGCAGTTCAGCGAGCGGGAAGTGGTCGGTGGCGTCCCACTCCAGCGCATGCGGCGCAAGGCGTTTGGCGGCGAACGCCGCGGCCGTCTGGATGATGACGCGCTCGTCGTCCTCGAGGCGGAACACGGCGCTATTTCATGGTGGGGATGACGAACTCGGCACCGTCCTTGATCCCCGACGGCCAGCGCGACGTGACGGTCTTGACCTTGGTGTAGAACTGGATCGACGCCGGACCGTGCTGGTTCAGGTCGCCGAAACCTGAACGCTTCCAGCCGCCGAACGTGTGGTAGGCCACCGGAACAGGGATCGGCACGTTGACCCCCACCATGCCCACCTGCACGCGGGACACGAAGTCGCGCGCGGTGTCGCCGTCGCGGGTGAAAACCGCGACACCGTTGCCGTATTCATGCTCGCTCGGCAGCCGCAGTGCCTCCTCGTAGTCATGCGCGCGCACGATGCACAGCACCGGTCCGAAGATCTCGTCGGTGTAGATCGACATGTCCGGGGTGACGTGGTCGAACAGCGTGGGCCCGATGAAGTAGCCACCCTCGAGGTTCGCGTCGCCGAATTGCAGGTCGTCGCTGGCGCGTTCACGGCCGTCGATCACCGCTTCGGCGCCCGCGTCGACCCCCTGCTGGATGTAGTCCTTCACGCGATTGAGCGCGGCCTCGGTCACCAGTGGTCCGTAGTCGGCCTTGGGGTCCAGGCTGTGGCCCACGCGCAGGTTGTTGATCCGGTCGATCAGCCTGGCGCGCAACCGTGCTGCGGTCTGCTCACCCACCGGCACCGCGACCGAGATCGCCATGCACCGCTCGCCGGCACTGCCGTAGCCGGCGCCGATCAGCGCGTCGACGGCCTGGTCGAGATCGGCGTCGGGCATCACGATCATGTGGTTCTTGGCGCCGCCGAAGCACTGCGCGCGCTTGCCGTGTGCTGCTGCACCGGCGTAGATGTACTGCGCGATGTCGGAGCTGCCGACGAACCCGACGGCTTTGATGTCGGGATGGTCGAGGATCGCGTCGACGGCCTCCTTGTCGCCCTGCACCACCTGGAAGACGCCCTTGGGCAGGCCGGCTTGCTCGAACAGCTCGGCGAGCCGCACCGGCACCGAGGGGTCACGCTCAGATGGCTTGAGAATGAACGCATTTCCGCATGCCAGGGCCGGCCCCGCCTTCCACAGCGGGATCATCGCAGGGAAGTTGAACGGGGTGATGCCGGCGACGACGCCGAGTGGCTGACGGATCGAGTACACGTCGATGCCGGTGCCCGCCCCCTCGGTGTACTCGCCCTTCAGCAAATGCGGGATGCCGACGGTGAATTCAATGACCTCGATGCCGCGCTGGATGTCACCGCGCGAGTCGGCGAGCGTCTTGCCGTGCTCGAGCGACAGGATCTCGGCGAGCTCGTCGACGTTCTGGTTGACCAAGTCGATGAACTTCATCATCACGCGGGCCCGGCGCTGAGGGTTCCACGCCGCCCACTGTTTCTGCGCCTCGACCGCGATGGCGACCGCAGCGTCGACATCGGCCGCCGTTCCCATCGGCACCTGGGCCTGCACCTGTCCCGTATTGGGGTTGTAGACGTCGGCCATGCGCTGCGACTGACCCAGCGTGCGCCGGCCGTCGATGAAATGCGGAATCTGAGTCGTCATGAGATGCCCCGTGGAATCGGCGAAGATGATTACTAGGACATCCTAGTAAGCGGCAGGCCTCGGCTTCAATACCGGGTCGGCGACGGCGCGCTCAGCTAGGCGACGCGCGAAACGCGCGTCGTCTGATCCACGCTCGAAGACTCAGCCCTGGGCGCCCTGCGGCTTGGTGAAGAACGGGCCGCAACGGTTCTTCATGTCTTTCATGGGCTGCCGGATCCCGCGAAGGTCGGACGCCACGGTGGGGTTGGCGTTCATGTAGTCGTGGATCTGGTTGCGCATGGCGTCGTGCGGCTGGCCGGCCAGGCCAGAAAAGAACGCGTTGACGTCGGGGTGGGTGCGGAGATAGTTGGCGGTCGCCGACGAGACGTCGGACATCACCTGCGCGCGGTCGGCTGCACTACAGCCCGGCGGAGGATCTGCGACCGCCGGCGCGGCACTCCACAGCATGGTCGCGGCGAGGGCGGCCCCGCTGACTGAGACGGCGACAGCGTGGCGCCCGGAGGTGGATGACTTCATGGCGACTCCTTCGTCGTGCGTTGGTTCCATACCGCTGAGCACAGGGCTTTTCACCGTAACGCGCAGCGCTGGGTGTCGAGGCGGGTTTGACCTGGGTGATCGCTGGGGATGTCGGTGCCTTTGGGCTGTCTGCGCACCGAGCCGGGGCTACAGTCGAAGAACTTCGCGCGGACGACCGCCGTGTAACCCGGTGACCTATCTCCTCGAGGACAGCGCCGCCATCGCAGGCGGTGGTCCGGCCAGAGTGAGGGAGATTCGCGGTGCCGGTGCCACATGAGTCGGGCCGGGATCTGCGGCTGGTCTCCACCGCCTGCTACCCGAACTGGGAAGCGGTCTACGAAGACAACGTGACGTGGGTGTACCGCAGCATCTTCGGGCGAGTCGGCAACCGCGCCGATGCCGAGGACCTCACCTCCGAGGTGTTCTTGACCGCGATGCGGCCGTTGCGGTTGACGGCCAGTGTGCCCGAGGTGCGCGCGTATCTGCGCGCCACCGCGCGTACCGTGCTGGCGGCACACTGGCGAGCCACGATGGGGCGCGAAATCACCACGCTCGACGACGTCGCGGCCCCCGAGACCGCATCTGACGCGCAACCCAGCACCGCCCCGCAGCGAGCGGCAGCGGTGCTGGACCGGCTGCCCGTCCAATACCGGCGGATTCTGGAGTTGCGCTTCCTGCAAGGCAAGTCGGTGCGCGACGCGGCCGGCGACCTCGGTGTCAGCATCGCGAACGCGAAGGTGTTGCAGCATCGCGCGCTGCGATTGGCCGCACAGATGAATGACAGCCAGACGAACGAGGCTCAGAGCAGCGAGGGAGGTGCCCGATGACCCGCCGGGAACTGCGCCGGTACCTCGACGACCTGCTGGCCGGCCGGCGCCCGAAGCCGTTCACGCCCGACGATTTCGAGGCCGCACAGATCCGCACCGCCATCGATCTGCGCGCCGCGCGGCCAGGCAACGACGAGCCGCGCGCCGAGTTTGTCGATACGTTGAAACATCGCCTGGCACAACAGATGTCAGGGCCGGCACCGGAGGCCGGGACGTCTGCGCCGCCGCCAGCTGTGAGCGCGACGCGCCGACAGGTGATGGTCGGCGGCGCGGCGGCGGCGACCGCCGCGGTGGCAGCGGTGTCGGTCGATCGGCTGGTCTTGGGCACCCGAGACCAGCCGCCCGGTCAAGCCGACACCGCCTCGCGATTGGTGCCCAGTGACGGCACCTGGCAGGTGGTCGCGGACAGCGCCGATGTGCCCGAAGGGTCGGTTCACCCCTTCAGCCTGGGATCGGTCAACGGATTTGTGCATCGGCGCAACGGTGTGGTTCAAGCGGTGTCGGGGGTGTGCACACACCAAGGCTGCAAACTGTGGTTCGACCAGGGCGCCGACCGCTTACGTTGCCCGTGCCATTCCACGTCGTTCTCGCCGGCGGGCCAGGTGATCACCCACGCGCTGCCGATCGCTCCGAAGCCGCTGCCGCAGCTGGAGGTCAGGGAGCGCGACGGCCTCGTCGAAGTGTTGGCGCCGCCGGCACAGCCGGCCTGAGGATCCTGTAACCCCAGTCGCTATCTGTTGGTGAGGCATACGCCTCAATCAGTAAGTGGCACTGGAGTTTTCATGATCACCACGAGAATCACCGCACAACTCGCATTTGCGGCCGCCGCCTCGATGCTTGCTGCCAACCCAGCCGCTGCTGCATCCACCGACGTCGGCGGGTCGGCCGCCGACGTGGTCCAGCAACTCGGTGACGCCGGCTACAGCGTCCAGGTGAACGGTTCGGCCCAAGTGCCACTATCGCGCTGTGTGGTGACCGGCGTGCACGGGCTGCCCATCACCGCCCGGCCCGCCCCGCTGACCACCGTGTACGTCGACGTCGACTGTCCGGACGACGAATGACGCTGCGGCGCTTGGAGTTACGGCCGTACCGGGATCGCGTCGGTATCGGTGTCGGGAGCCGGCGTCCTGATCCGACGCAACCCGTAATCGCCGCGCGGATGGATGACTTGCGGCCACCAGAACCACCGCCCCAGCAGCGTGGCTATCGACGGCATGAGCAGCGATCGCACGATCAACGTGTCGAGCAACAGGCCGATCGCGATCGTCGAGCCCATCTGGGCGAGCACCCGTAGCTCGCTGCCCAGCATCGCGGCCATGGTGAACGCGAACACCAACCCGGCCGCGGTCACCACCCCACCGGAACCCGCCATCGCGCGCAGATAGCCGGTTTTGAGTCCCGCCTGGATTTCTTCTTTGAACCGGGAGACCAGCAGCAGGTTGTAGTCGGAACCGACGGCCAGCAGGATGATCACGCACATCAACATGACGATCCAGTGCACGCGGATGCCCAGAAGGTCTTGCCAGATCAGCACCGAAAGCCCGAACGACGCCGCGATGGAGCTGGCTGCGGTCCCGACGATCACCAGCGCCGCCACCAAGCTGCGGGTGATGATCAGCATGATCATGAAGATCAGCGTGAGCGCGGAGACGACCGCGATCATCAGGTCGTACTTGGCGCCGTCGGCCATGTCCCGGTAGGTGGCGGCCGTGCCGCCCAGATACACCTTGGCGCTGGACAGCGACGACTGCTTGAGCCCCTCCTGAGCGGCGGTGCGTTCCGCGTTGACCCGGTCGATGCCCTCCGGGGTCATCGGATCACCTTGATGGGTAATGAAATAGCGCGCCGACTTGCCGTCGGGGGAGAGGAACATCTTGAGTCCGCGCTGGAACTCCGGGTTCTGGAACGCTTCGGGCGGCAGGTAGAACAGGTCGCCGTTCTTGGCGGCGTCGAAGCTCTGTCCCATGACGATCGCGGTGTCGTTCATCGCCGCCATCTGGGCCTGCAGCGCCGACATGGTGCTGTACGTCGACAACATCAGTCCGCGGGTCATGCGCATGGTGGCGATCGTCGGCGGCAGCAGCGCGGCCATCTGCGGCATCAGCGTGTCGAGGCGCTCGATGTCGGCGGTGAGCTTGCCGGTGTCGTCGGTGAGGGCATCGACCCCGTCGACCGTGTCGAACAGCGACCTCAGAGACCAGCAGATCGGGATGTCGTAACAGTGCGGTTCCCAGTAGAAGTAGTTGCGGATCGGACGCCAGAAGTCGTCGAAGTCCGCTATGTGGCCGCGCAATACGTCGACGTCGGCCTGCAGCTGCTTGGTGTCGGCGGTGGTGGCGTGTGTGGCGTCGACGACCTGCAGCATGACGTGATACATGTGCTCCATGGTGTCGGCCATGACGCCCATGTCGTCGGCCATCTTGCGCATGTTCGCGATGTTGATCTGCTGAAACGGATACTGCTGCATGGTGGTCTGACCCTGCATGCTGCTGAGGAACGGAATCGAGCTGTGCTGGATCGGAATGCCCAGCGGGCGGGTGATGTCCTGCACCATCGCGATGCCCGGGATGTTGAGCACATTGCGCGCCACGCGGTCCAACACGAGCATGTCGGCGGGATTGCGCATGTCGTGGTCCGCCTCCACCATGAGGATGTCCGGGTTCATCCGGGCCTGCGAGAAGTGCCGGTCCGAAGCCGCATAGCCCAGATTGGCCGGCGCACTGGTGGGCAGGTAGAACCGGTCGTTGTAGTAGGGGTGGTAGCCGGGCACAGCGACCATGCCAATCAGTACCGCAGCGGCACTGGCAGCCAGGATCGGTGCGGGCCAGCGCACCACGGCCGTGCCCACGCGCCGCCACAGTTTGCCTTGAGCGCGCTTGGATTCGAAGCGGCCCGCAAGTCCGCCGAGGAAGAGCACTGCCGGCCCGAGCGTCACGGCGGCCGCCACTACCACCAGCATCCCGATTGCGACCGGCACGCCCATCGTCGAAAAGTACGGCAGCCGAGCAAAACTCAGGCAGTAGGTGGCCCCGGCGATGGTCAAGCCCGAGCCCACGATCACGGGTGTGACGGACCGGAATGTGGTGTAGTACGCCTCTTCTCGGTCCTCGCCGGCGGCGCGGGCTTCGCTGTAGCGGCCGAACATGAAGATGCCGTAGTCGGTGGCGGCCGCGATGCCGAGCATTGTGAGGATGTTGGAGGCGAACGTGGTCAGCCCAAAAGCGTTGAGGCTGCCCATGAGTGCCACCACGCCGCGTGCGGAGGCCAGCCCGATAAACGTCAGAAACAGCTGAACCAGCGTGGTGACGATCGAGCGGTAGACGATCAGCAGCATGATCGCGATCACACCCAGCGTGAACAGCGTGATCTTGGCGAGGCTCGCGTTGCCGATGACGTGCAGATCGTCGGTCAGCGCCGCCGGCCCGGTGACGTAGGCCTTCACCCCCGGCGGCGGCTGGGTGTGGTCGATGACCTTGCGCACCGCCTCCACGGAGTTGTTGGCTTCCGTGGTGCCTTGGTCACCGGCGAGATAGACCATCACATAGGCGGCTTTCGCATCCGAACTCTGCGCGCCCGCCGCGGTCAGCGGATCTCCCCAGAAGTCCTGGATGTGCTGGATGTGCGCCGGATCCTGGTTCAGCTGATGAATGATGTTGTCGTAGTAATGATGTGCGTCGTCGCCGAGCTTGTCCTGGCCTTCGAGCACGATCATCACGGTGCTGTTCGACCTGAACTCGTCGAAGTTGTGCCCCATCAGCTTCATCGCCACCATCGACGGCGCGTCGTTGGGCGCCATGGGCGCGGAGTGCGCCTCGCCGACCTTCTCCAAGGACGGGACGAACACGTTCAGCGCGATGGTGATCGCCAGCCAGAACAGGATGATCGGGACCGCCAGCAGGCGGATGGCGTGTGGGAAGAACGGCCGCTTGGGTTGCGGCGCTGCGTGCTTGGTGTCTGTCATGCGGACTTCACCAGGCAGAAGGTTTGCGGGTTGACGCCATCTGTGTGCCTTTCGTCGCGTACCACGCCGTCCACAGTGATCCGGCAACCGACTTCACCGCCGTCGCTCTGGGCGATGATGTTGCCGCTGACCGCCGGAAGGGTGGTGGATATCGTCGTCGACCACGGCAGCGTCACATCGAGTTCGTGGATGTTGGCCTCGGCGTCGAAGTAGTTGACCTTGGCGGTGCTGCCCGAGGCGCCGAATACGTCGTACACCAAGATCTTTGGATGGAACTGCACGATCTCGATGCCGGCGTTGGCGTTCGCGTTGAGGTCTTGTGAGGCGAAGACCTTGTGCAGCCGGGACACCACCAATCCCGAGACGGCAAGCACCACGACGAGAACCAACGGTATCCACGCACGCTTCATCAGGCGGCCGACCGCTCTCGCCGCCGCCCGCACCCGCTCCCGACCCTTCACCTGTGAGCTCAGGCCTCCTTACCGCATTTGAGATCCAGCGACTGGGCGTTCTCGACGAGTCGATTCAGCAGCGGCAGCGCCACCTGCGCCGAAAGCCACAGCGCGAACTGCTCTTCGGTAGACAATGTGGTCAGCAATGCGGCCAGCCGGTCGCGCCGGGTGGCTGTGCGTTGATCGAGGAGCGCCTGGCCCGCTTCGGTGATCGCGACCAGGCACACGCGGCCGTCGTCGGGGTCGGGCTGCCTGGTCACGATGCCGTGGCGTTCGAGCCGCTGGATCAGCTGAGTCATCGACGGCTGGCTGACTCCCTCTTTGGCAGCCAGTGTGGTGAGCCGGGTCGGACCGTCGCGGCTCACCCTGTTGAGCAGGAACCCGGCCGACACGCTCAAGCCCGACCGGTCGCTCAGGTACCGCACCGTCAGATCCGTTGCCTGATCGAGCACCTCCCCGACGGTGTCGCTACCGTGCCGGGGCAGGGACGACGGATTCACGAGCAGAACTTATATCACGGTGCCTATTTATCGACAACGGATAGGTGCAGCGGGCCTGCCATTCTGGGTGGGAAGCATCACGGGCCTAATGCAGTCGCCGCAGCTGCTCGACGAAGGCACGAGTGTCGTCCCAAGTGGGCAGCAGACCCGCATCTCGGACCTCCTGGAGGCTGGGCGCCGCCGCGTCGCGTCCCGACATTCGCGGCTGCGCACCGTCGACCGCAGGCCAGTCGATCGCGAGCTGGGGGTCCGTCGCCGAGATCGTGTGCTCACGGCTGGGGTTGTACGGCGCCGAGCACAGATACATGACCGTCGAATCATCTTGCAGGGCAAGGAATCCGTGCGCCAGCCCTTCCGACAGATACACCGATCGGCGATCCCGGTCGTCGAGCAGTACGGAATCCCACTTGCCGAAAGTCGGTGAGCCGACCCGGATGTCGGCGATCACGTCGAACACCGCCCCCCGCACGCACGTCACGTATTTCGCTTGACTGGGCGGCAGCTGGGCAAAGTGCAGACCGCGCAGCACGCCGGCCGCCGACACCGAACAGTTGGCCTGGTGGAAATCGAAGCGGTGCCCCGCAAAACCACTGAACTCTCGCTGCGTGAACCATTCGAAGAACAGCCCGCGGTCGTCGGGATACAACGGGTGGCTGATTTCCCACGCGCCCGCAATCGCCAACTCGCGCGCCGTCATTGGCCGCGCTCGGCGTATCGCGCCTCGACACCGTCCTTCAGTGGCCGCCACCACGACTCGTTGTCGCGATACCAGTCGATCGTGGTGCGCAGACCTTCGGTGAAGTCGGCATGTATTGGGGTCCAACCCAATTCAGAGCGCAGTGGCGTCGGATCGATCGCATAGCGCAGGTCGTGGCCGGCACGATCCGGCACGTAGTCGAAATCGTCCGGCTCGCAGCCCATTTCGGTCAGGATCAACCGCATGACTGACAGGTTGTCGCGTTCGCCGTCGGCGCCGATCAGGTAGGTCCGCCCGATGCTACCGTCCTCGAGGATCCGCCAGACCGCAGCGTTGTGGTCGTCGACATGGATCCAGTCCCGCACGTTGGCGCCGTTGCCGTAGAGCTTCGGACGTCGGCCCGTCAGCACGTTGGTGATTTGGCGCGGAATGAACTTCTCCACATGCTGATACGGCCCATAGTTGTTGGAGCAGTTGGAGATTGTGGCTCGCACGCCGTACGAGCGCACCCACGCCCGTACCAGCATGTCGGCGGCCGCCTTGGTCGACGAATATGGGCTCGACGGATTGTAGGGCGTGTCGGCGGTGAACCGATGCGGATCGTCCAGTGCGAGCTCGCCGTACACCTCGTCGGTGGAGACGTGGTGCAGCCGGACCCCATGCCGGCGCACCGCTTCCAGCACCGCGAACGTGCCAATGACGTTGCTGCGCAAGAACGGCTCCGGGTCGGCCAGTGCGTTGTCGACGTGCGTCTCGGCGGCGAAGTGCACCACCACGTCGGCGTCGGCGACCAACGCAGAGATCAGGCCGGTGTCGGTGACGTCGCCCTCGACCACCTTGACCGCGTGCTCCACGCCGGCCAGCGACTCGCGGCTGCCCGCATACGTGAATGCGTCCAGCACCGTCAGCGACACGTCCGGGCGTTCGCGCACGGTGGCGCGGACGAAATTGGCGCCGATGAAGCCTGCGCCGCCCGTCACCAACACCCGCATGGGCAAACAGTAACGGTCGTCAGTCGCCTTTCAGCTCCAGCGGTCCGGCGAGCTCGGTGAGCGTGGGGATCAGCCGCTCGGAGCCGCCCAACACCTGGATCGCGACGTGATCCGCCCCGGCTCGCAAGTGTTCGCCCAGCCGTGCGGCGATCTGCTCCGGCGTGCCGTAGGCCACGACGGCGTCGATCAGCTTGTCGCTGCCCGGTTTGGTGACGTCGGAGTCGGTGAAGCCGAGCCGCTTCCAGTTGCTCACGTAGTTGCTCAGGCCAAGGTAGAACTCCACCGTCTTGCGGCCGATCTCGCGCGCCTCGTCAGCGTCCGTCGTCAGCACCACCTTGTGTTCGGGCGCCAAGAACACCGACGGTCCGACGAGATCGTGGGCTTGGGCGGTGTGCTCGGGGGTGGTCAGGTACGGGTGTGCGCCGGCGCTGCGACGGGCGGCCAGCTCGAGCACCTTCGGGCCTAGCGCCGCAAGTACCCGTCGGCTGGTCGGGACGCCGGCCGCATCGAGGCGATCGAGGTAGGCCACCAAAGCGTCGTAGGGCTTGCTGTAGTCCTGACTGTGTTCGGGATGCCCGACGCCGATGCCGAGCAAAAACCGCCCGGGGTAAGCCTTCTCGATGCGGTGATACGACTCCGCGACCTCGTCCGCGGGCGCCGACCAGATGTTGACAATGCCCGTCGCGAGCGTGATCGACTCCGTAGCATCCAGGATCGGTTCGGCGAACTTCAGCTCGGCGGCCGGTGACCCGCCCACCCAGATCGCGCCGTAGCCGAGCTTTTCGATCTCGGCCGCCTGCTCAGGCTTCACCGGTCCGCCGGTCCAGACGCCGTAGCGGCCGACGTCGGGCTTGAGCAGTGATGGCTCGGTCATGGCGTCCCTTTCTAGGTGCTTCGCGTGGTCAGTCCGAGCGGACCGGCCAGTTCGGCAAGCGTCGGAATCAGTCGGTCTTGGTTACCCAGAATTTGGATCGGCACATGGTTGGCGCCGGCGTCGAGATGTTGTGTCAGCCGCCTGGCGATCGCGTCGGGCGTTCCGTACGCAACCAGCGCGTCGACGAGTCTGTCGCTGGGCGGGCGGCGCACGTCGTCGTCGGTGAAGCCCAGCCGCTTCCAGTTACTCACGTAGTTCGTCAGGTTGAGGTAGATGTCGAGGGCCTTGCGGCCGATGGCACGCGCCTTCTCGGCGTCGGTGGTCAGAACCACCTTGTGCTCGGGCGCCAGGAACGCCTGTGGGCCGATCAGATCACGCGCCTTGGCGGTGTGTTCCGGCGTCGTGAGGTACGGATGGGCGCCGGCGCTGCGCTCGGCAGACAGCTTCAGGACCTTCGGGCCGAGTGCGGCGATGACTCGGCGCTGCTTGGGCACGCCGTACTCGTCGAGCTTGTCCAGGTACTCGGTGAGCGCGTCGATGGGTTTGCGGTACTCGGTGTGCGCCTCGGGGTGTCCGACGCCGATGCCGAGCAAAAACCTTCCGGGATAGGCCTTTTCGATGCGGTGGAACGATTCGGCGACGGGCCCGGGCGCGGCGGTCCAGATGTTGACGATTCCGGTGGCCACCTTCAGCGTGGTGGTCTTCTCGAGGATCGGCTCCACCCACTCGAGCTCGGCCGGGGGAGAGCCGCCGACCCAGACGGCGCCATAGCCGAGTTTCTCGATCTGCGCTGCTTGTTCGGGGGTCACTCCGCGTCCGAACGATCCGAACTTGCCAAGGTTCAGCTCAGTCATGACACCTCCAACCCCGGTTCGGTCGGCCGCTATTCCACGTCGACATTTGGCTGGTCCGGGGCGCCGGCAGAAAATTGGTGCCGGAACTTTGTCGGTGGTGGGTGCGATGCTGGCGTCATGTCTTCTTCCGCTTCTGGTGGCGCTGTTGCGGTGAGCCCTGCGCAGCGTCTTGAGGCGCTGTTCGAGGAGTTGGCGGAGCTGAGCGGTCAGCGTAATGCGATTGATGGGCGCATCGTGGAGATCGTCGCTGAGATCGATCGCGACGGGCTGTGGGGCGCGACGGGTGCGCGGT
Organism: Mycobacterium sp. NGS19; assembly: GCF_059813155.1. Classification (NCBI taxonomy): domain Bacteria; kingdom Bacillati; phylum Actinomycetota; class Actinomycetes; order Mycobacteriales; family Mycobacteriaceae; genus Mycobacterium; species Mycobacterium sp. NGS19. The sequence goes on along the minus strand of NZ_JCALEB010000002.1, from coordinate 271 downwards.
CGGTGCCAGCGTTGGTGGCCTGGAAGCTGGGGGTGTCGTCGGCCAATGCGCACACGATCACCACGGTGGCGGGCCGGCGTGAGCAGTTTCCGCGGTGTGTGCAGGGTCTGGCCGAGGGCCGGCTGTCGCTGGATCAGGTCGGGGTGATCGCCGCACACGCAGCCGAGGGCTCTGATGAGCACTATGCGCAGCTGGCCAGCGTGGCCACGGTCAACCAGTTACGTACCGCGGTCAAGCTCGAACCGCGACCCGAACGCGAGCTGCAGCCTGC